>JAJRZS010000054.1 GCA_024275135.1 Planctomycetota bacterium
CGGGCGGCGATGTATCGGTCGGACAATTTTTTTACCGATTTACTTCAACGCTTGGCCGACCTCACGGTGGGTTACTTAAATCTTCAGATTGAGGCCGGTGTTGAAGCGGTGCAACTTTTCGACACCTGGGCCGGATTGCTTGACGAAACCACTTACCGCGAGTTTGCCCTACCTGCAGTGCAGAGAATTTTTCAACAATTGCAAGCGCAAGTGCCTACTATTTATCTGGTCAAGGATGGTGCTCATTTGCTAACTGCCATGGCAGACTCCGGCGCGGATGCCTTGAGTCTGGATTGGCGGATGCCATTTGCGCAATCCCGACAACAACTTGGATCGATGCCGGTGCAGGGAAATTTAGATCCAGGAGTGTTGTTGGGTGATGCAGAGCAGGTGGAAAAATCCGTGCGCGCAATTTTGCAGGCCAATGCCGGTCAGCCAGGACATGTGTTTAACCTTGGGCATGGTTTGTTGCCTCAAACTCCCCTTGAAAATCTGAAAATCCTCAAACAAACGGTGCACCAATATGTCCTCCAGCCAAGTTGAATTGTCGCCCGAACTTGTTGCCAAATATGATTGTTCGGGGCCGCGCTACACATCCTACCCAACAGCACCGGTGTGGAGTGAGGATTTTGACGAGAACGCTTGGCACCATGCATTGGCAGTGGCCAATGAAAAAGAAGACGAGCCTATCGCCATCTATGTGCATCTTCCATTTTGCAACAAGCGCTGCCTGTTCTGCGCTTGCAATGTGGTGATTTCCCAGCGCGACGATGTGCTGCAAAATTATCTTCAGCGTTTGCGCAAGGAGATCGATTATGTTTCCACTCGACTTCCCAACCGTCGCAAGGTCAGCGGCATTCATTGGGGTGGTGGCACGCCCACGCACCTGTCTTGCCAAGACATCCGGAAGCTATGGAGCCACATTTGTAGTCATTTTGAGGTTTTGGAAGATGCAGAGATCTCCATCGAAGTCCATCCTCCGGTAACCACGGATGAGCAGCTGGAAACTTTGGCCAACCTCGGCTTCCGGCGATTGAGTTTGGGCGTACAGGATTTAGATCCGGGCGTGCAAGAATTAATCAACCGGCACCAAAGTTTGGAACAAACCGAGCATGTCCTTTTGCAGGCGCGTCGGCTGGGCTTTGAGAGTGTTAACTTCGATTTGATTTATGGTTTGCCTGGCCAAACCATGGCAACTTGGAGTTACACTCTTGATGAGGTTATTCGCTTAAAACCAAATCGGCTTGCTATTTATTCGTATGCTCATGTGCCCTGGCTTCACCCTCACCAAGGAAGAATGCCTGCGGAAAAACTTCCTGCGCCCGAGTTGAAAATCGAGTTGTTGCGTTTGGCGGCGAAGCGGCTTAGCGAAGAGGCGGGTTATGTTGAAATTGGTTTCGACCACTTTGCTTTGCCCGACGACGAAATGGCGCTTGCGGTTGATCAACACCGACTTTATCGAAACTTTATGGGATACACGGTTAAACCAGCTTCCGATTATGTTGGTTTTGGCATGACCGCGATTAGTGAAGTGGGAAATGCTTTCGCTCAAAACCACGGCAAGTTGAACCGATGGAACCAAGCCATTGATGGCGGTCACTGTGCTGTTGCCAAAGGCCACGCCTTGGATTATGAAGATCAGATGCGCAAGATTGTTATCGAACGCTTGATGTGCAATCAACGACTCACTTACTCAGAGGTCGAGGCCATGGCGGAGAAGCCATTTCCGGAGCTGTTTCCGCAGGCATGGAATGCCCTACAGGATTTTGAGAAAGATAAATTAGTCGTGCGAGGAGAAAGAGAGCTTGTCGTGACCAACCTTGGCAGGCATTTCCTGCGCAACATTTGCATGCTATTTGACCGGTACTTAGATGAACAACTGAAAGAGGGGCGCTACTCGCGTACGGTTTAACATGCAGCGTACCGCGGTACTCCTGCTGCAGATGGGTGGTCCTCGGAATCTCGAGGAAGTGGAGTCTTACATTCGGTCTTTGTTTCAGGACAAAAATCTGGTGCGATTGCCGTGGCCTCTCTCCCTCGTGCGTACGCCGCTCTCTTGGTGGGTTGCCAAACGGAGAAGCCCAAAGGTAAAACAACAATATGTGAAAATTGGTGGCGGTTCCCCAAACAATAGAATCACTCAAGAACAAGCAATAGCCTTGGAGGAAGCACTGGCGCAGTATGGAGATTTTCGGTGCTATGCAGGCTTAACTTACACCCCACCAGGCATTCAGCAGGCATGGCGGCAATCATTGAATGATGGTTGCTCGGCTTGGATTGTGCTTCCTTTGTTTCCGCATTATTGCGTGGCGAGTACCGGGGCGGTTTTGGCTGAGCTGGATCGCTGTTGCACGATGGAAAAGTTAACTAAAGACTTTCGCGTTATTGAGCGTTGGTGGCAGCATCAAAGTTATCTTCAGCTTCTTGCCGACCGCACCCTAAAAACTTTGAAGCAGGCGGAAAAAAAAGGAGGATGCCCTTCCCATTTGTTGATTTCCGCGCATGGAATCCCGGTTTCCTACCAACGTGCTGGAGACCCTTATGTACAAGAAATCGAAGCTTGCGTTTTCCAGTTAAAGACCTTGCTGCCGCTGAACCAAAAAGTGAGCCTGGCGTATCAATCTAGGGCAACTCCAGTGAAATGGGTAGGCCCGTCCACCATCGAAATGTTAGAGAGATTGGGTGCCAAGGGTGAAAGAAACATCGTGGTTCTCCCGATTTCCTTTGTTAACGATCACATTGAAACCCTTTATGAAATCGACCAGCAGTTGAAAGAAATTGCTGAAGAGGCTGGGGTCGTGCATTATCAAAGGGTTCCGATGTTTAACACCGACGAAGAGTTCATCCAAGTTCTGAAATCCATCATCCTGGAGCAATAAAATGACCTCCGAAGTTGCAATTGTTGGTGGCGGCCTGGCTGGGCTTGGCTGCGCGCAATTTTTACGCTCTAAGGGAATTGGGGTGGGTGTTTTTGAGGCGGAAGAACATCCTGGCGGCAAGGTGCAAACCATTCGGGAGGATGGTTATGTGGTGGAGATGGGCCCCTTGGGTTGGCTGGACAAAGAACCTGCTGTGTATAAATTTGTGTCCGGACTTTCTTTAACGCCTTTGCCCGCCGCCGACATTCAGAATCGCCGGTGGTTGCTAAAAGATGGCAAGCTTTTCCTGCTTCCCTCTGGCGCCGTAAGTTTTTTGGCCAGCAGCGTATTAAGCCTTTCGGAAAAATTGCGCCTTTTTGCAGAGCCTTTTATTCCACCGCGTCGAGAAGGAGAGGAAAGCGTATTTGATTTTGCACAGCGTCGTTTCGGTCGCGGAGTGGCGGAAACTTTTTTTGGCGCCATGGTGTCGGGAATTTTTGGCGGTGATGCAAATGCCCTTTGCGTGCAGGCAGCCTTTCCCTTGATGGCAGGCTGGGAATTTGAGGCTGGTTCGTGTGTGCGCGGTGCCCTGCGTCATATGCGGAAAAAGAAAAAAATGCTGCGTGCTGGAGAAATTCCAAAAACCTCGGGCGCCCTGTGCAGTCTTCCTGAAGGAATGGCGGGTTTGGTTGAAGCCGCGGCGCAATCTTTGGGGGGCCAATACCAAGCAAAGCGGCCTGTCGAGAGAATCCGCCGCAAAGGATCTGGATGGGAACTTGTTTTTGCCTCTGGCGGCAAGGAGGAATTCTTCAAAGTGATTTTGGCAACACCAGCCAAGGTGACTGCGCAAATTCTAGGCGAAGAATTTCCGCAGCTAGAGGACGCTGCCGAAGGTATTGGTGGCGCTTCCTTGTTTGTGGTGACTGCCGCATTTTCCCGCGAGCAAGTTGATCATCCGCTGGATGGATTTGGTTTTATCGCCCTGCGCCACCAAGGATTCCGCCCCTTGGGGGTGCAATATGCCAGTAGTATTTTTCCACAGCAAACACCAAAAGGAAAAGTGCAGCTGCGGGTTCTAATGGGTGGGGCTTTCGATGCCGAGGCAGATGTTCTAACCGATCAGGGTTTGCAGGAAGAATGCCTACAACCCATTCGCACCATGTTGGGTATTCATGGGGAGCCGGAGCATGTTTGGTTGCGACGAGTAGAAGGAGGCATTCCTCAATACAACATGGGGCATTTAGAGAGAGTGGGTGTTTTCGATGCGGTGCAGAACGCAAACCTGGGCCTATATTTTGTTGGCGACTCCTTGCATGGAGTGGGTGTAAATGCGGTATTGAAGCGCGCGCAAAAAGTTGCTGATGAGGTCGCAGAAAATCTGCAAACTCAGTAGCATCCAAATAGCTGAGTTTCAGCAGCGCCCCGCCCATGACACTTTTCATCTTCACGCTCCTGCTTGGCTTGCCCTCCGTTTGTGCGCAGCAG
>JAJRZS010000055.1 GCA_024275135.1 Planctomycetota bacterium
CAAGGTTTTGGAAATCCCGATTGGCCGCTACCAATTCTTGCAGGCGCGATTTGTCGGCAAGGACAACGCCGAAGTTCTGGTGCAGCCAGAAGCCTCCAAACCCTTCTTCATTGATGTTACCGAAGATCCGGAAGACATCGCTACCCTCACTTTGGGAGCGCCTTTCCAACTCAAGGCAAATGTGGCGGTGGACGGCCGCGAAGTGATGGTAGATGGGCTTAGCCTGCATTTGCAGGGCGTTAGCCAGGAGAGTTGGTTTCGAGTCATTGGCGAGCCTCTTTATGGGGTGGAAGTCGCGGTTAAAGGGGCCAAAAGCACCGTGTTGCGGGCACCCGATAATGAGGAAGCGGCCACCCAATGGGAGCGTTTGTTCTACCCCATGGATGCCAGCGTGGTGTTGAAAAAGGAGGAATCTAAACCGCAAGTCACTCTAACCTTGAAGAAGCATCCCTGGTTCGGGAAGATAAGCAACCGGGTTGGCGATTGACCGCCGGTCCTTTCCGGGCTTCGGCCCCATTCCACTAAACGAATTGTGCTTGACGCCAAATGGGTACGGGAGCATGCGGACATCGTTCGCGACGCTGCCATTCGCAAGCGCCTCAACCCAGAGGTGGTTGACGGCTTCATGGAAAAAGATGCGGCCTATCGCAGTCTATTGCAAGAGGTGGAGGGCCTCCGAGCCCAACTGAAAGCTTCTTCTTCTGCCCTTGGCAAAATGGAAGCTGCGGAGCGCGAGCAGGCCTTGCAAACCCAACGAGAGCGCAAGGCCCAGTTGAAATCCCTAGAAAAGCAAGAGCAAAGCCTGCGCGCCGAAGTGCATGCCCTGGCCATGTTGTTGCCAATGCCACCGGCCGAGGATGTGCCGGATGGGGATGACGACGGCGGCAATGTCGAGATTTCCCGCCATGGCCAAATCCCCGAGCCCGACTTCCCTTTGCAAAGCCATGATGATCTTGGCGAAGCCTTGGGCATGATTGACATCAAACGTGGGGTCAAAATTGCTGGCTCCCGCAATTATTTGTTGTTGGGGGATGTGGCCCGTTTGGAACGTGCCGTGCTCAACTTGGCTCTGGATCATATGTTTGCCCGTGGCTTTCAAATGGTGTCAGTACCCACTTTGGTGAACCGAGCTTGTATGGAAGGTACCGGCTATTTTCCTGGGGGAGAAGAGCAAGCTTATATCGCTGAACGTGATGATTTGGCTTTGGTTGGAACAGCCGAAGTGCCACTAACTTCCATCCATTCGGGAGAAACTTTGGAAGCCTCCGCCCTGCCATTGCGGCGGGTAGCTTTATCCCCTTGTTATCGCCGCGAAGCCGGCACCTACGGCAAAGACACTAAAGGTTTATATCGGGTGCATCAGTTTTGGAAAGTGGAGCAAGTGGTGCTGGGACCGGCCGACGAAGACTGGTCCTTGCAGGAGCACCAACGCATGTTGGGCCATGCCAAGGATTTGATGGATTTGTTGGAGTTACCGTACCGCGTGGTGAATGTTTGCACCGGGGATTTAGGCCAGGGCCAGGTGCAAAAATTCGACATCGAAACTTGGATGCCAAGTCGCAAGTCCTATGGCGAAACCCACTCGGCTTCCCGCTTTCACGACTTTCAAACCCGGCGTTTGAATCTTCGCTACAAGCCCGAGGGTGGCGGCAAACCCAAATTCTGCCACTCCCTCAACAATACCGTGATTGCTTCGCCCCGAGTTTTGATTGCACTGATGGAAAACCATCAACAAAAGGATGGCAGCATTCGCATTCCCGCTGCGTTGCAACCCTATTTAGGCGGCCAAAGCCAGATTGCTTAGCCATTACCCTGAAATTTTCCTAAGTCGCTTTCTGCTTCTTCGGATTCCATGCCTGAAACTTCCTGCTCAGGGAGGCCATCGGCTTGTTCTTCTGTTAGCTCGCCAGGAAGTTTTGGGTGCAAACGATTGCGGAAACGCCAACGCCGCGCTTCCGGAAAATGAAACACATCTTCAAATTCCAACCGAGCGCGGTTGGCACCCAGGATATGCAGGCTTTCTAAGGAGCGCCGCGGTTGGATTTCTATTTCTAGAAAAATATCCATGGCATAAGGCAAGGCTTGGCGCTCCATGGAATCCCAAGAATCCTTCCACACTGGATTGAGCTCGGGTTCGTCTGCATAACGAATGTCCAAGCTGATGACGCGGTCGTACAACAAGGTGTAGCTGCCATCGCGAAAGGGTTCATCGTCGACAAGCGCATCTTCCCGTCGGTAGAATTCCATAAAATCGGGGCGAAAAGGATTTTGCCGGAGCCGGTAGCCAACTTCATTGATGGGGGCATAGGCCGGTTCTTTGCTATTGGGAATAGTGACAGGTAGGGTTCCGCGCCGTTGCACAATTAAATCCAATTTGTCGGCTTCTGCCCCCATGATGTTTTGATTGACTCCCTTCAAAATCTGATATTCCGCGGCATCATAAACCAATAGGCTGTCCAAATCGCGGCGCATGGTGTCGAGAATGCGAGGTCCGGTGGTTTCGGTTTCCATTACGTTGTGAATGGCATCCACCGCTTTACGCGTTTGGTCGACGGTTTGCATAACCGTTGCCATCACCATGCCCATAATGGCCAAGGAAATCAGCACTTCCATGAGGGTGAAGCCGCGTTTCATTGCAAGCGGTCTCCCACCAAATCGGGCCACAAAGCGCGGTAGAGTTCAAAATCTTGGTAGACAGCCCAAGTGTCAACCAAACTCTCCAAGGTGTAGCTCTCTTCTTCGCCAGAATTGCGCAGAGAGGGAAAACGGACGGTAATAAACAGCCGCGTGAATTCTGGCTGCATGGCGTCTTCATCCCGTTCTTCTTCTTCATTTTGACGGAACCTGCGCAGTACGGATTCTTCTTCGCTTTCGCCACCACTGGCATACTGGCTACCATCGCCAATGCCGATGACATAATGGAAATCGCCAAAACCATCCTCAGAAAAATCTCCTTCGTAGCCGTCATACAAATCGGGGACGAAACCAGCTTCGATTCGGTGCTGCAAGGCTAAACCCAACCGCGAAGCTACCGACAAAGAGCGAGCATGGGCTGCTTTGGCCATGGCACCAGAACGAATTTGCATCACCGTAGTGAAGATAATGGCAAGCAGGGTGACGGCAGCCATAATCTCCATCAAAGTGAAGCCGCGGCGTCCTGCAGAATGGGAGGGGGCAGTTGCCAACTTAGAAATCATTTTCCAACAGGAGCTCCGGCTCTACATGGCCTTGAATGACGCTGGCAATACCGGTTAGGGCCAACACGCGGATAGTGAGTTCGAAATTTTCGTTGTTTTCATTGCCGAGATATAAATAAACCTGCCGTGCGGCTCCTTGAGGATCAAAAACGATGGAGTATTGACCTTCCTCCAATAAATCGCCACGGGCATCCAAGACCGACTTCAACACCACGCCATCCTGCATTTTGTTCCAGGAAAGCATCGGGCGATCCTCAACATTGGGAATGACCACGCCTTCGCGATCAAAGGGAAGGCGAATGCCGTATTGTTGTTCACGAAAATCAAGAACGACTTCATAAGGTTGGGCCTTGGCAATCGCTTGCAGACGAGCAAAATCCAAGGTGGCGAGAATTTCGCGGGCAGCAGATTCCGTGCGCGTGGAGGGCAGCACTCCATCCAAGCGCACGATAGCCAAGCTGGAAACCAGGGCAATCACAATCACTACCACGGTGATTTCAATCAGGGTGAAACCACCACGCCTAGATTGGCCTGGCTGCAGTGGCATGTTAAATGCCTAGGGTTTCACTACTGATGTCTTGATCTTTGCCCTCGCCGCCTGGAGCACCGTCGGCACCAAAGCTGGTGATGATGGGGTTGTCATTGGCGTCGAGTTCATACTGAAATTCATTCTGCCAAGGATCGAGCGGAATGGTTTTCATGTAAGGTTCCCCGGTGAAGGCATCGGGCTCGGTCAGGGCTTCCAGACTGTCGGGGTATTTGTGGTTGTTTAAACGGTATTGATCCAAGGCATTGTGAAATTGGTGGATTTGGTTGGCCGCAATTTTGGATTGGCTAGAAAACAGAGCTCCCCAGATACTGGGACCAACCACGCTGACCAACATACCGATGATGAGCACCACCACCATGATTTCGATGAGGGTGAAACCGCCACGCTTGTTTTTTCGTTTGTGCTGCATGATTAAAAGTTTTGCGTCATTTGAAGGACCGGCCACAAGATGGCCAGAATGATGAACCCGACCATGACCGCAAGGACCAAAATCAGGATGGGTTCGATGAGGGAAGTCATTTTCTGGGTGGCAATGCTGACCTCTTCCTGGTAGCTATCACCAATTTGCTGCATCATGGTGTCGAGCTCCCCGGATTGCTCGCCAACCGCAATCATATAGCCTAAAAGAGGAGGGAACACACCGGAAGCTTTGATGGGGCCAGCAATATCGGCGCCCTCGATAATTTTTTGCCGGACTTCATCGATGGTTTTTTCCATGAGCCGGTTGCCAAGGACGGTGCGGTTGACTTCCAGACACCGCACCACCGGCACTCCCGAAGACAATAAGGTGGCAAAGGTTTGAGCAAACCGCGCAATGGCCTGCTTTTTCAACAAATCACCAAACACCGGCATGTTCAACAGCATAGTATCGACCTTGAGCCGGCCTTTATCCGAGGAGTAATAGAGATTGAAGATGAGCAAGGAAAAAACCATCACCACCACCAAAACCCACCAATAACCAACCAAGAAATCGGACGTGCTTTGCAGGATTTGGGTTGGCAGTGGTAGTTCGCTGCCTTGTTGCTCCAGCATCACCGTAATTTTGGGTACCACAATGCCAATCAATAAGCCCACAACCAAAAGCCCCACGCAGAGCATCACCACCGGATACATCATGGCCGCTTGCACTTTGTTGCGCACCTTGGCCTGCTCTTGCATGAAGTTGGACATGCGCAAAAGCACTTGATCCAAATGGCCGGAGGCCTCGCCAGCACGCACCATGGAAACGTTGAGCGGATCAAAATAATCCGGATGGGCGGCCAGGGCGTCGGCGGTGGGGGTGCCTTGGGCGATGCGTTCGCGGATGTCCCGGTAGAGAATGTTTAGCCGCTTATTCTCTGTTTGCTCGATAATTGCACGCAGAGCCTCGGTAATTGGAATGCCAGCTCGGGTAAGGGTGGCCAATTGGCGGGTAAAGGTGGCGACTTCGTCGGTACGGCCTTTGCTGCGGTTGCCACCTTCTTTGCGGCCCCGTGCCGCATCCAAACGCTTGCGAAATTTCGCCAGGCTTTTGTTTTCTGGCCGAGCTTTGCCGCGCAAACTCCGTTTGGCTTTTTTGCGCCCACCGCTTCGAATCTCGGAAATCTCGGTGACCAGCATATGCTGCAGTTTGCATTTGCTGCGCGCATCCCGTGGAGAATCGGCATCGATGACCCCCGAGGCTTTTTTGCCCTTACTGTCAAAGCCTTTCCACTCGTAGACCGGCATCAGTTTGTCTAGATGAGGTCGAGTTGAGTTACCCGCATCACTTCTTCGGGAGAGGTTTCACCGCGAATCACTTTTTGCATGCCGTCCTGGCGCAAAGTGCGCATTCCACTTTGGATGGCGGCACGCTTCAACTCGGCAGCCGACACATTGTTCATGACCAATTCGCGCAGCGTTTCGGTCATGGGCAACAGCTCGTAAATGGCAGTACGGCCCTGATAGCCAGAATGAAAACAATCTTCGCAGCCTGGGGAATGGGCAAACTGCCCCTCCTTCAGCATCTCTCGCTCGATGCCAACGGCACGCAAGGTTGCCGTTTCTTGCTCATTGGGTTCCTTCCAAGTGCGACAGGTGGGGCACAAGGTGCGGACCAGACGCTGGGCGATGACCAAAACCAAGGACGAGGACACCAAATAAGGTTCCAGGCCGAGGTCAATCAAACGGGTGACCGTCGAGGGAGCGTCGTTGGTGTGTACCGTGCTAAATACCAAGTGGCCGGTGATGGCGGCGCGAATGGCGATTTCGGCAGTCTCCAAGTCGCGGATTTCTCCGACCATCATCACATCGGGATCCTGCCGCAAAAAGGAACGCAAACCGGCGGCGAAACTCAGGCCTTTCTTAGCGTTGACTTGAACCTGGGAGATTCCGTCGAGTTGATATTCCACCGGATCCTCGATGGTGAGGATGTTCTTTTCGCCAGTGCTGATTTCGGTGAGCCCGCCATAGAGGGTGGTGGTTTTTCCGCTTCCCGTGGGCCCAGTCACCAGTACGATGCCATGCGGAAAATTGATGTAATGGCGCAGCGTTTTGAGGTTTTCGGAATCCAGGCCGATATGTTCGAGATCGTAGGAGCGGGCGGTTTTATCTAACAAACGCAACACGCAGCGCTCGCCCTCGGCGGTGGGGACCACCGAGATACGCACATCCACCTCGCCATCACCGATGCGGATGGATGCCCGTCCATCTTGCGGCAGCCGCCGCTCCGCGATATCCATCCGGCCCATCACCTTGATGCGGGAGGTAATGGCCTCTTGCGCATTCTTGGGGATAGCCTCCATGTCGTAGAGGATGCCGTCGATGCGAAACCGCACTTGCATGCGGTCAGTGTAGGGTTGGAAATGCACATCCGAAGCCCGCAACTTGAGGGCTTGAAAAAGCACCGAGTTGACCAGCTTGATGATGGGGGCCTTATTGGCCACATCCAACAAATCTTCGCTTTCTTCAATTTCGGCGGCGAGGCCAGCGATGTCGGTGTCTTCTAAATCATCAAGTGCATCATCGACGCCATCGGCGCGGTGGCGAAAGGCGCGATTGACTAACTCGGTGATGTCGGCGCGGCGGGCGAGGGCGAAGCGCACCCCGCAAGGCACCATGGCGATGAGGTCGTCTTGGGGGTGGATATCAAGGGGGTGGGCGCAGGCAACCACCAAATCTTGACCGTCCATGGCCACACCCACCATGTCATGCGCACGAGCAAAGGACAAAGGCACATGCTCGACAAAGGTTTTTGGCACTTGCACCCCTTGGAATTCGGTGAAGAACTCCATGTCCAAATCGGCGGCGAAGGCACGCAAAACTCCGGCCTCGTCGACGCCGCGGGTGAGCAAGACGCGATCAAAACTCTGGCCACTGGCTGCAGCCTGGTCGCGGAGCTTGCGCAGCTCGACCTCTCCCATCCCTGTTTCCTTGACCAAAAGGCCAAACAAATCCGGAGGCGAGGAAATCGGTTGGGAATTCACTGCTGATCCTGTTGGGGCAACATACGGTTGGCGTCGACGGCTTCCGGATCCACATCATCACCACCGCTGCTGGGATAACGAGGCACGGCAAAGCCCGACAAATTCAAAACCCCGGTGGTGGGGGCTCCATCCTCTGCCTGGGAGGATTCCAGAATGACATCAACCGGACTTTCCAAGTCGAAATCGCGGTCGATCATGCGCACGCGATCGAGGCCGATGGTGGCCGCGGCGCGGGATTTGCCGCCCTTGGAAATATCTGCCAGTTCTTCAAAATCTTCCAAGATGGTGGGGGTGCAGAAGAAGAAGAGCGTGGTCTTGACATTGCTCTTGGTGTTGCGCCCAAACAAACCGCCGATAAGGGGAATGTCGGAAAGATAGGGAATGCCACTTTCGCTATCGGTTTTGTCGTCGCGAATAATACCCCCCAACCACATGGTGGCACCATCCGGCAAATCCACTTTGGTGTGGATGGTGCGCGTTGCTTTGGCTGGCGGCAAGGCACCGGTGGCTTCGCCGCGGAAAGAAGAAACTTCCAAAGCAATCTCCAAGCGCAGGTATTTCTGGGCAGAAATGGAGGGGGTGATGTTGAGGGTGATGCCAGCCGTGGTGTATTCCACATTGGTGCCGACAGCGCCTTGCACGGCGTTGGAAGTTTGGAAGGGGATTTCGTCTTCCGAGGTGACGGTGCCTTGTTTGTTGTTCGACACCAAAATGGAAGGCACCGACAAAATGTTGGTGTCGCTGCGGGATTGAGCCGCTTGAATGATGAAGGGGATACCCAAATCAGCGCCATCGAAGATGCCGAAGGTGAGGCCAGCGGCGGTGGGCGAGGGCAGGCGTTGATCGCCGATGGTGTCGGCCGAGGTGATGCCTACGGAGGTGAAGACAAAGCCTTTCTGCGTGTTGCCGGTTGGGGTTTCCACATTGGCATATTCAATACCGATGTCTTTGGAGAAATCGTTGCTGACTTCAATCAGCGCCGTCTCAATCAACACCTGTGGTTGGCGGCGGTCGAGGCGGTCGAGCAAGGTGCGCAGTTCTGCCCACTTGGAGCGGGTGGCCGTAACCAGCAAAGAGTTGGTTTCTTCGTGGATTTGCACCACAATTTTTTGCTCGGGGGTGCGGGTGCGCCCACTATTGCCCGAAGCACTGCGGCTGGCACGATCGGCTTCTTCCTCGGAGCGCTGGACAAAATCGGAGATTGCATCCTTTAATTCGGCGGCACTCAAATATTGCAGCACATAGACGTGATAGTTGGATTGCGGTTCTTCTACTTTGGTATCCAATTGCGCCACCAAATCTAAAATCCGATTCATGATTTCGGGATCGGCGGTGACCAACAGAGAGTTGTCTTGTGGATAGGCGGCGATATTGGTTTCGATGCGGGTGGTTGGGCTGGCACCAGTGCGGCGATTGGAACTGGGTGCGCGGGTGTCGGGGCCTTGCAAGTTTTCTACCAGTTCCACCAGGATGTCGGCCAGTTCTTCTGCGCTGGCTTCCCGCAACCGAATCTTGCGAAACTCGGGCTGCACCAAATCGGGCTTTTTGTCGAGGATTTTCACCATGCGCACGGCGGCAGCAACAAAGGGCCCATAACCTTGAATGAACAAAGCTTGCTCTTGATTCAACGGCATGAAGGAGGAATTGTCGCCGACATTGCCGCCAATGGCCGTACGCAAGTTGGTGCCCAAATCTTGCGCCTCGGCATATTTCAACGGCACCACGGTATATAGAAAAGTGCCGGGATGGTCGGCGAATTGGGGTACGTCTTCGGCGTTGATAAAGAGGGCGTTTGATTTGATCAAGGTGTTGTTGGAAGACAACTGTTCGGTAATCACAATGACCGCTAAATCACCAGAGCCTTGTTGTACGCAAACAAAGCCGTGGATTTTCATCATGATTTGGAAGAAGGAATAAAAATCTTCCCGCTTGATGCGCTTTTGTCCATAAAGGAGCAAACGCTTGCTATCCAACTTTTGCCGCACGTTGGCCGAATTGGATTCGTCGAGTGTGAAGTTAAGGCCGGTGTTGATTTGGCAAATCTTGATGAACTGGCGCAGGGTGAGACCGCCTTCATCAAGTTCGCTCAAATCGAGGGTGAAATACTCCCCGTCGGATTGCAGGACATTTTCCGGAACCTGGAGGTCGTCTCCAGGCTCTTGGAATGCGGGGCACAGCAGGAGCGGCGCGAGGCCAAGGAAGAGGTTGAGGAGCATGCGCTCTAAGGAATGAGGTGGGGCGCGGATGGCGCCGAGGTTGAGCAGAGTCTAAACGCCGAGCAGGCTCGACTCAAAGACCGAATGGGTCTGGATTTCCGACGCTGGCATTGTGGCAAATCTTTCCAGAAATTTATCCCTAGTTGGCTGTGTTTCCCAGCCCTCGCCGATATGCTGTGCGCATTCTAGCGATGGATTTTCCCGCCCATCTCCGCCCGTCCTCCATCTTGTTGGCACCTCAGGTCGCCGACAAATGGGCTTTGTTGGCAGACATGGTGCGCGCTTTGCAAGCAAGTTGGGATTTTTCCGAAGAGTTGTATGAAGTTTGTTTGCGCTGTGTGCTGGAGCGGGAAAAAAGCGTTTCCACGGGGATGGAAGCCGGGATTGCCGTACCCCACGCCGCCGTGGATGGCTTGCCAACCATGGTGATGAGTATGGCACTGATTCCAGAGGGCCTCGAATTCGGCTCTCTGGATGGCAAACCAGCGCAAGTGGTGGTGATGATTTTGGTGCCCAAACAGGAAAAACTCATGCATCTGCAAACCCTCACCGAAGTCGCGCGACGCCTCGGCAACCAGGAATTTCGTCAGGCTTTGCTCGCCGCTGCCAGCGCCGAAGAGGTGCTTAGGCTTTGGAATTAGGCGCTGGCGTTCCAGCTCGACCAATGGTGGATGCGTTGGGCCGTGGCCCGTTGCAAATCCTCAGCCATGCTTTGGTAGGCCGATAAATCCCCGCCAAAGGGATCGGCGATGCTGTGGCCGCTCGGGTCGTAAAGCTCGGCTTGTAGATGCGATGGCAAGTTTTGCAAATGTTGAGGCCCCATGCCGAGCACCAAATCCCAGGGTTGGGCCAACATGGAGTCGAGGTTGGAGGAGCGATGTTGGCTTAAATCCAGCCCTAGCTGCTGGGCCACGGTACAGGAATGCTCACTGGCCGGGCCGCCAGCCATGGCGAAGGTGCCGGCAGAGGCAATTTCCCAGCCCAGGGTTTGGAGAGTCTGGGTATTCACCCCCCAAGCGCGGACGAGGGCGTCTCGCAACAGGACTTCGGCCAGGGGCGAGCGACAAATATTTCCCGTGCACAAAATGAGGATGCGCAAGCCTGGTGGAGAGAGCGGTTGTTCACCGCGCAAGCGTTTCCAGTGTGGCCCGATGGCGACCACGGTAGAGGCGTTGTTTTGGCCATGGTAAAACAAATCTTTGGCCGTGGGGATGCCTTTTTCTTGCAGCCAAGCATGGCACTTCGCGCCCTGGAGGGGCGGTTGGCCAGCGGGATTGATGCTACTAAGCAGCAGAGGGAGCTCCAATTTTGCCGCCACCGCCAAAAAGTCGGGGTGTTGGGGCAAGCGAAACCCAACCTGCGGCCAAGACCAATGCAATTCGGCAGGCAATTGCAGCCAGTCCTGGGGCAAAACGGCGGTTATGCCTTGCGGCAAATAATGTTGTAGCCAGGCGGGAAGACGAGGGGGGAGACTGGGAGCCCAGGCTTGCAAGGGGGCTAGAGAACCCAGGTGCAAGCTGAAGGGGCGATTGGTCTTGGCGCCCTTGACCGCGGCCAATTGCTCGGCCGCGTTTGGCAAATCGGCACGAATCGCCAAGCCAGGAACCGTATCTGTGGGTAGAGCCACGATGCCGCCATGGGCCAGGCAGCGAACCGCGTCAGCAAGGCCGTCGATGGTGGTGAGGTCGAAGCAGGAGGGGAGCACGTCGGGAAAGGGGGAAGCCGAGGAGCAGCGCGGTTATCCTAGGGTCGCCTCAGGGCCATGCGCACCCCATGACCGACTCCCCTTTGCGTGCCCCCGCTGTCGACCCCCAAACCCTCGCCCGCTTGGCTGGGGGCTTGGCTCATGAGCTAAAAAACCCGCTGAGTACCATCAATTTGCATTTGGCCCTGCTCGAAGAGGATTGGCAAGAAGAAGACGGGGTGAAGCCACGACGAACGGTGAAAACGGTGCGGATTTTGAAGGAGGAAGTGCAAAGACTGAATGGAATCTTGGAAGATTTCCTGCGCTTTGCCCGCACCGATCGCTTGGAATTGCAGGCCACCACCTTGCAGGAGCAGGTGGAGCAAGTGGTGTTGTTCGCGGCCCCCGAAGCTGAGCGCCTGGGCATTCGCATCCAAACTTATTTGGATTTGGAAATGCCCCCATTGCAGCTGGATGTGGGCAGGTTTCGCCAAGCTTTGCTCAACCTCATCATCAATGCGCGACAAGCCATGGAAGGTCGCGGCCATGGCACCATCACCATCATGACCCAGCGACAAGGAGACCAAGCTTTGGTGGAAGTGTTGGATGACGGCCCCGGAATGACTGCGGACACCCTGCAGCAATGCCTGCAAGTTTATTACACCACGAAGAAGGAAGGTTCCGGTTTGGGGCTGGCGACCGTGCGCCGGATTGTCGAAGCGCATGAGGGACATCTGGAGGTGGAAAGCTCTCCTGGCAACGGCACTCGCATGCGTTTGTTCTTTCCGCTGAAAACCACGGAGTTGGCGGATGGCTAAGGCCCGTTTGTTGGTGGTCGAAGACGACCGCAATCACGCCGAAGCCTTGCAGATGGCTTTGGAGCGGGATGGGCATGTGGTGGAAATCGCCAATCACTTCCAAGCGGCGATGGATCGAATTCCGGTGCGCGATTTCGATGTCATTCTCAGTGATTTGATGCTGGGGGATGGCAACGGCTTGGATTTGTTGCGTGCGGTGCGTGAGCGACGGCCGGAAGTGGCGGTATTTTTGATTACTGGACATGGCACGGTGGAAACCGCCGTGCAGGCGATGCAGGAAGGTGCTGCCGACTATCTCACCAAACCCGTCAACCTGGCGGAGCTGCGCACGCGGGTGCAACGCGAACTGGAAAAGCAACGCTTGGCTGCGGACAACCGCGAGTTGCGCCAAGCCTTGAATCGACGGTTTGGCTTGGGGGGCATGGTGGGCAACTCCCCGGCCATGGAGCGGGTGTTTGATTTGGTGCGGCAAGCGGGCCCCACCGACGCCACGGTTTTGGTGTTGGGAGAATCCGGCACCGGCAAGGAATTGATTGCCCATGCTTTGCATCGGCTATCCAAACGGGCCAAGCGTCGTTTTGTTGCTGTCAACTGCGCCGCGCTCACCGAGAGCTTGATTGAAAGCGAATTGTTTGGCCATGCCAAAGGGGCTTTCACCGGCGCGCATGAAGCCAAAGAAGGCAAGTTTGAATATGCCAATGGCGGCACTTTATTCTTGGATGAAATTGGCGATATGCCCATGAGCACCCAGGCCAAATTGTTGCGCGTGTTGGAAAATCGGGAAGTGGTCCGAGTGGGAGCCAATGATGCGCGACCGGTGGATGTGCGCATCGTGGCCGCCACCAACCGCGATTTGAAAGCGCGCGTGGACGCGGGTGAGTTTCGCGAAGATTTGTATTACCGTCTGGCGGTGATGGAATGTGCGATGCCGCCTTTGCGCGAGCGTTTTGAGGATTTGCCGCTGTTGGTGGACCATTTCTTACAGGAGTTCACAGAGCGGCATCAAAAAACGGTTGAGGGCACGCAGGAAGAAGTGCTGAGGATTTTCCGTGCGCATTCCTGGCCCGGCAATGTGCGCGAATTGCGCAACGCGGTCGAAACCATGGTGGTACTGGACCGAGATGGCTGGTTGGGGGCGGATGATTTGCCCTTGGCTTTGCGCGATTTGGAGCCGGTGGAGGTGGTTCCCGCCCTGGCGGAAAACGAGGAATATTCGCTGGTTGCTGAGCCTTCCGTTCCCGAAGGCACAGGATCCGCACCCAGGGAAGGCAACACCAGCTACCCCCCTTTGGGCAAAACCTTGGAGGAAGTCGAGCGCGATATGATTTTGGCCACTTTGGAATCGGTCCAAGGCAACCGCCAGAAAGCGGCCAAACAACTGGGCATTGGCGAGCGCACCCTCTATCGCAAGTTGAAGACTTACCAGGCCGAGGGGTAGGGTTTTGCCAATTCTCTAGGCGCTCTGCCACATTGGCAGTTTGAGTCTGGCACAGCAGTTGCCACCATGGCCGCGGGCAAGTGCCCGACATGAAGAAATGGCAAAAATCATCGGAATTGACTTGGGAACGACCAACTCGGTCGTGTCCGTTCTCGAAGGTGGCGAAACCAAAGTCATCCCCAACAAGGAGGGGGGGCGCACCACCCCTTCTGTGGTGGCGTTTCAGGACAACGGCCAGCGCCTAGTGGGCGGGCCTGCCAAACGTCAGGCGGTGACCAACCCCACCCGCACCATCTTTTCCATCAAGCGCTTCATGGGGCGCCGCCACGAAGAAGTGGGCAGCGAAGAAACCATGGTGCCTTATGAGGTAATTGGAAAAGACAAAGAAATCGTCCGCGTGAAAGTGGGGGATAAGGAATACTCCGCTCCCGAAATTAGCTCCTACATTCTTGGTTATTTGAAGGAATGCGCGGAGGATTATCTGGGCGACAAGGTCAGCAAAGCGGTGATTACCGTGCCCGCTTATTTCAACGACTCCCAACGCCAAGCCACCAAGGATGCAGGCCGCATCGCCGGTTTGGAAGTGGAGCGCATCATCAACGAGCCCACAGCGGCGGCCATTGCCTTTGGCATGGACAAGAAGAGGTCGGGCAAGATTGCCGTCTTCGACCTGGGTGGCGGTACTTTCGATGTGTCCATTTTGGACATCGGCGATGGCGTGTTTGAAGTGTTGTCCACCTCCGGCGACACCCACCTCGGTGGTGATGATTTCGACGAAATTCTCATCAACTGGGTTGCTGAGGAGTTCCAAAAAGATCACGGCATCGATTTGCGTGAAGACAAAATGGCTTTGCAAAGGCTGAAGGAAGCTTGCGAAAAAGCCAAGTGCGAGTTGAGCGCAGGCACCGAAACCCAAATCAACCTGCCCTTTATCACCGCCGATGCCTCGGGGCCCAAGCACTTGATGCTGAACCTGACTCGGGCCAAATTTGAAAGCCTATGCGCCGATTTGTTCGCACGGTGCAAAACCCCCTGTGAGCGGGCCTTGACCGACGCGGGCTTGAAGCCCAGCGATATTTCCGAAGTGTTGCTGGTTGGCGGTTCCACCCGCATTCCGCGCGTGCAAACAGTGGTCGCCGAAGTGTTTGGCCAAGAGCCAAACCGCAGCATGAATCCGGATGAGGTGGTGGCCATGGGCGCCAGCATCCAAGGCGGCGTGCTCTCCGGAGATGTGGAAGATTTGGTGCTGCTCGATGTTACTCCTTTGAGCTTGGGCATCGAAACCATGGGCGGGGTCATGACCACTCTGATTCCTCGCAACACCACCATCCCCACCACCAAGAAGGAGATTTTCTCTACAGCAGCCGACAACCAACCCAAAGTGGAAGTGCATGTGTTGCAAGGCGAGCGGCCGATGGCAGCCGACAACCGCACCTTAGATCGCTTTACCTTGGATGGGATTCCACCGGCTCCACGGGGAGTGCCGCAAATTGAGGTTGAATTCGACATCGACAGTAACGGCATTTTGCATGTGCATGCCCTGGACAAAGCCACCGGCAAAGAACACAAAGTGCGGATTGAACAATCCTCGGGGTTGTCGGATGAAGACATTCAGCGCATGCAGGATGAGGCCGAAAAATTCCGCGAGCAGGATGAAGCTGTGAAGTCGGAAGTGGAGAAGCGCAACCTTGCCGACCAAACCGTGTGGCAGGCGCAGAAGCTGATGAAAGAGCAAGGTGAAAAAGTCGAAGCCGACGGCAAAAAGGACGTCGAAGCCAAGATAGAAGCTTTGGAACTTGCGCTAAAAGGAGACGACATGAGCGCCATCGAACAAAAGATGGAAGATCTCAATCAGTCGCTGCAAGCTGTGGCGCAAAAACTCTACGCCCAAGGCGAAGATCCAAGCGGTGGTGCCTCCAGCCAACCCTCCAACAGCAATGAGGATGGGCAGGAAGAAGTCGTGGACGCCGACTTTGAGGTGAAGAACTAGGCGGCTGCGCGATTTCGCACAAAAAGGAGCGTCTGGGAATAGGATGCCGCTTGGCTTAACCTATTCCCACGGCACTCTTTTTGCAGCCCCACGCCGTTCATGATTCGCACCCACCAACTCCGCAAAAAATACGGCAGCCATCTGGCCTTGGAAGGCCTAGATTTAGAGGTGGCCAAAGGCGAGATTTTGGGTTTTTTGGGGCCCAATGGTGCAGGCAAAAGCACCACCTTGCGCATATTGAGCGGTTTTTTACCACCCACCTCTGGACGTGCCAGTGTGGACGGCTTGGATCTCAGCCAACAGTCTTTGGCTGCGCGCCGCCGCAGCGGCTATCTGCCCGAAAATTTCGTGGCCCCCTTTGAGATGCGGGTGGAGGAGTATCTGCGTTTTCGGGCGCGCTTAAAGGGCATGGGCAAAAAGGATGCGCATCGGCGTGTGCAGGAGCTCAGTGTGGAACTTGGTTTCCAAGATCGCCTCCGCCAATCCTTCGGTGCCCTGTCCAAAGGGTTTCGCCAACGGGTAGGCTTGGCCGATTCCCTACTCATCAACCCGCCGGCTTTGTTGCTGGATGAGCCTTTTTCTGGCCTGGATCCCATGCAGCGGCAGGAGTTTCGGGCGATTTTGCGACAACTGGCTGCCGATGGCAAGGCGATTTTATTCAGTAGTCATGTCTTGCCGGAAGTGGAGGAATTGGCCACCCGCGTGCAAATCTTAAGTCGAGGGCGGTCGAAGGCGGTGGGCACTCTGCAAGAACTCCAGCATCATTTGCAACGACAGTCACCGGTTTTGCTGCGGGTGGTTGCCGGCGCCTGCAAGTATGAGGAATTGTTGCAACAAGGCATGAAACACTTCGTCTTCACTTGGGAAGAGCGGCGACCCCAGGAATATTTGCTTTGCCTGGAGGATGCCAAGCAGCGCCCGGCCTTGGTGCGTTGGCTGGTGCAAAAAGAGGTGGAGATCCTAGAATTCCGCGAAGTCCGCCCGGATTTGGACCAACTTTTCCGCTCTTTGGTGGGGGAGGAATCGGCATGAGGGCCTTCGCCGCATTATGGCGCAAAGAGGTGTTCGCCTTCTTCACTTCACCCTTCGTCTTCGTTTTGCTTGGCTTTTGGTTCTTGCTCAACGGTTTGATGTTCAGCGTCATTCTCGACACCCAAGCCGTGCAAAACGACTTATCTCTGTTGCCTCCTTATTTGTTCGGCAGTGGTCTGTTGGTTTGGCTTCTCCTGCCAGCGTTTCCCCCGTTGCTGTCCATTCGTTTGTTTGCGGAAGAACATCGCATGGGCACCTTAGAACCTCTGTTAACCGCACCCATTCGCGATGTGGCCGTGGTGCTGGCTAAATATTTTGCCGCCTGTGTGTTCTTTCTTTTGTTTTGGGGCGGGGTGCTTTTGTTGTTTCTGCTGCTACAACTGCATCATGCTCCCATGGATTGGGCGCGGATTTGGGGCGGCATGCTGGGAGCGATGCTGGTTAGCTTTCTCTTCCTGGCCACTGGCTTATGGGCAAGTTCCTGGGGTGGCAACTTAGTGTTGGCTGCCGGTGGCGGCGCGGCTTTGAATTACTTGCTTTTGTTCGTCCCCGCCCTTTTTGAACTGGATGAAGGCTGGCTCGGCCGCTTGGCGCGGATGACGCATTTACCCAATTTCCTCGACCGCGGCTTTGCCGCTGGGCTATTGGATAGTTATGCGGTGGTGTATTTATTGAGCATGTCGGCGCTGTTTTTGTTTCTTACCTGGGTGCGCTTGGTTTCGCGGAGGTGGGTTCCATGAGCCGCCGTTTACGCTTGGGCATGCTGACGGTTTTTGCGGCCGCTTGCGCCGTGGCCTTCACTATCTTGGTGTTGTACACCTTTTCCCGCCCGGGTTTGCGGCAGCGTTGGGATTTGTCTACAGCGAAAAACCATGGCTTGAGCACGCGCACCAAAGAAGCTCTTTTGCAGTTGCCGGAAGGAAGTCGGCTCACGGCGTTTTTGTTCCGTGAAGATCCCTCCCTGCAGTGGTTTGGATCCACGGTTTACGATCAAGCCTTTCAAATCCTGCGCAGCTTGGTGGACGATGCCGGCATTCGCAGTGGTGGTCGTTTACAAACCCTCATCCTTGACCAACAAAGTGCTCTGGTGGCCCGGGAGCGCGAAATCCATCGGCTCGACCGCCAACCCGGTGAGACCATCATCCTGGAAGTGGGAGAGCAAAAAAAGGTATTGGCCTTTGACGATTTATTTCAAATAGCCCGCCCAAGCCGCGATGGCACGCCGGCGCGCTTGCGTAAACAAAGAATCGAAGCCGCCTTAGGGGATGCAGCAATTGCTTTGGCTGCGGGCAAAGCACCCACCGCGGCCGTTATTGTTGGCTATGGCCAAGGTCGCTTGGACGACAGCAAGGGGCTGGCGCCATTCGCCGAGTTTTTACAACGAGAGAACTGGAATCTGCAAGCGGTTGACGGGCCCGGGCAGGCTGCCAATGCGGATTTGCTGATTATCCCAGGTCAGCCGCGTCCTTTTTTGCCCCATGACGCCGAGGCCATGCACCAATGGCTGCAAGCTGGCAAACCTTTGTTGCTGAGTTTGGATCCCAATGCCCCACCTTCGGTGGTGGACTTTTGGAACCAAGAATTGGAGGAGCGCGGCACCGGCTTTGCTTCCGGTTTGGTTTGTGAACCCATCAAAGTGATGGGGGAATTGCTCACGGGGCGGAGTGACAACGCCCAATTGGAAATTGCATCCGAACAACTTAGCCCGCAGCACCCCATCACTTTGCCTTTGATCGAAGCGCAGCGCTATTTGTTGTTTGCCGGCGTGCGCCCGGTTCTCTTTGCCGCGGGCACCAACGACTACACCCAAGACCGTCTCATTCGCAGCAAACCTCTTGCTTGGGTGGATCAGCCAGGTGGTCAACTCTTTTTCCAAGACGACGGCGAAGCCCTTGGTATTGTCCCCCTGGCCGTAGCGGCCGAACGTTGGTCGCCCAATGCCGAGGGTCAATGGGGACGAGTGGTGGTTTTGGGTTGTGCCGAGTCCATGCGTTCCGGTTTGGTGTACAACCGCGAATTCCTCGCCCGATGCCTGTTATGGCTGCATGGCGAAGCCAGTGAAGATCGTGGGCTTCTTGGTTTGGGGGAAATGCCATTTCGCCCAGAGCGCGCAGTCATGGCGCGCTTGCACAACATCAGCATTTTCGGCATCCCTGGGGTGACCTTTCTGGTGGCCTTTTGGATTTTTTGGAGGAGAAGACGATGACCCCGAAACGCCTGTTTTTGTTTTGCCTTTTGCTCCTAGCCTTGGCTTGGGGACTTTGGCAATGGGCCCAAGACCAGGGGCAAGCCCCATCCTTGTTGGATTTGCCGGAACCAAGTCCGCATTCTTTGTTCCAGGGCAATCCCAGCAAAATTCAAAAACTCACCATCGAACAACCGCGTTATGGGCGTTTGGTCCAGCTGGAACAGAATGCAGGGCAATGGCAACTAACCGACCCCTTGCTCGATGTACCCGAACCTTTCGTTTTGCAAGGTGCTTTGCAAGCTTTGTATGGGCGAGATTGGCGCAAGGCCCCCGAAGAATGGCTAGACCAGTCGGCAGAAGATTTGGGCTTGCTGCCGGCTGCCGCCATCATTGAAGTGGTTTATGCCGATGGAGAGCGGGAGGAATTGGTTCTCGGCGCTGAGGAAGAAAGCGGGAATTGGCGGGTAGCCCGGCACAATGACCAGTTGCTGCGTTTTCCCATTCCTGGGTTTCGACTTTTGGCCCGTCCCACCGACCAATGGCGCGACCACCGCCTGCATCCTTTGGGTACGGGTGTGACCGCCGTGGTTTGGCATCCTCATCAAGGAGAAATGCTGAGGCTGGAACGTCAACATAATCGCTGGTATTTACGCCAGCCAGTGGAAGCGCCTCTTTCAGAGCAGGCCAAGCCCTTTTTGCTTACCTTAATCGGCGCACGGGTGGATGGAGTTGGCAGCGAAATCCCCATGGGCTTTACTGCGGATTTGCAAATTGGTTCTCTCGACCTCTATCGAGGACAGGAAAAAGTCGAGTTGCAAATCTTCCCAGGCGGTATTTTGTCCAATCGCCGAAAATACCTATTGAGTTATGACAAACACAACTTTCAGTTTTTGCAATTATCCTTGGAGGAGATGATTAGTCGCCGCATTTTAGACTTAGACTCCAATCAGATTGTGTCCATGCGCCTGGAATACCGCCAGGAAGCCGTGGACTATCGGCGTACGAAGGACCAGTGGATGCGCAATTCTGGCTCCGAGGTGGATGCGAAGGAATCCGCCTTTGTTGCTGCTTTGTTGAAATACGGGCAAACCATGGAAAGGGGAGAGCAAAAGCCCCTGCCACAAGAGCCACCTGCAGGGCGCATTCTCTATTGCATTTCTCGGCTCCCGCAAGAGCAAGGTGCGCAAATCTTGCGTTGGTGGGTGGATGAGGATGGTACCAACTGGGTGGCTTCCGAACCTGGCAGCGAGGCTTATCGCAGTTCCATTAATTTCGAGCTGGGTGTGCAAAGCTTGTTTGCAGAACAACCCTAAGCCCACAAAACCTGGCCGTCCTGCCAAACAGCAACACCTTCAAGCAAAAAGCGCAGCGCCTCGGGGTAAGCTTGGCATTCCTGGGCAAAAACCAAATCGGCAATTTGGTCAGACGTAACCTTTTCCGGTAGAAGGACCGCGCTCTGCAGGATGATTGGCCCCACATCGTATTGGCTGGTGGCGAAATGCACGGTACAACCGCTGTAGCGCAATCCGGATGCGGCCACAGCTTCATGCACATGATGTCCATAAAATCCTTGACCGCCGAAGGCCGGCAATAAGGCTGGATGGATATTGAGCACTTTGCCCTCCAATTGTTCGGGGATAGGCAACAACTGCAACCAACCTGCCAACAAAACATAATCCGGGCGGGCTTCGAAGATAGCATTAAGCAAACGGTGCTCGCGGCCTTCGCGATCCGGATAACTTTGTTTGCTAATGACCAGACAAGGAAGCTCGAGTTTCTCCGCCCGCTGTTTGGCGCCAATGCTGGCCGAAGACACAATCACCAGTTCGATGCGGGCATGCAGATAACCTTCTTGAATTTTTTTTTCCAAATTCTCTAAGGTGCGCCCGCCGCCAGAAGCCAACACCACCAAGCGAGCTGGATTCATGGCAGAAATCCCCATGTTGCTTTGCCGTTGGAACTCCACAGCCCAAGCAAGGAAAAATGTTGGCCCAGGCTATGCAGCAAAGTAAAGGCTTCGAACTCTTTTTGCTCGGCGAATGCCTGGGCTAAGCGTGCGAAGTCATCAATCGCTAAAAGCTCTTCGCTCAACGCTCCCTCACAAGCTAAGGGAGCTGGCAACACTTGCTGCCAAGCTTGGATTTTTTCCAAGGCCGTTTCGGCTTCCAAAACTGAAGGCGGGCTAGTCCAAGAGGCCAAAATGGACGACAAACTCTTGGCCGCCAAAAGAACTTGGAAAGCATGGTAAGAATCGGCAGACGCTGGTTCTTCCAAGACGGCTTGCAACAAATCATCCAAGGCGCGGGGTTGGGCATACAAGTTCCAAGAATCCACCCGTTCCACTCGTTCTCCGCGCACTTGCACTATCAGATGCAAACCCTCCTTATCGGCCTGGGTGGCAAAGGCTCGCTTTCCATCTATTGGCTCGGTGAAGGGGATATGGGCCTTGCCGTCTAAGCGTCCGAACAAGGCTTCTTGCAGGAATGCCGCTTGCAAAAACAAAGGCTGGCGTTTTTCCAGTGCGTCGGCAAGTTGCGCATGGGAACAAGCGCTGGTCGCTGCGGCAAAAGCCTTGGCTGCATCTCGAAATTGCCATTGTTCGAGCGCAGGAAACACCCTTTGCTGCATGTTGGAAAGCAATTGTTGACGCACCAACTGATAATCCCGCACCGCAGCAACATGCATGGCCAGTTGCAAATCCTGACGCAAACCACTTTCCATTTGTTGCCACTCGGATGGAGGCTCAAGGCAACCAGACAAGGCCGTCGTTACCTCATTTTGGATTTGCCTGGCAAGTTCCCAATCCTCGGCAGCCAAAGCTTGTTGATGGTTTTGTTGCCAAGTTGAAAAATCTTCCGCAAGCAAACTGCCTAGGCGACTCCAATAAGGAGCCAAGGCTTCTTTGGGAATGGAAGAATTCGCCAGCAGTTGGCGCGCCACCCCATAGCGCCTTTCACCGAACAAAGGTTGAATTTGTTCTTCCAGCTGGGCAAGGGCCTCTCGTTCTGCGGCAAAGGGATCGCTGCTGGCATCCTCCGCCTCGGGTTTTGGCAGATTGCGTAAGCGTTGCAATTCTGCCTGTGCCTTGTCCTCGAAGTTTGAATTGGGATATTCCAACAAAAACTCCTCCAGCGCTGCTTGGCGTTCTGGCCCGGCGGCTAAAGCCATGGCCGTGGTGAAGGCCAGTTCTCTTTCCAGTTGGGCCGCGCGTAGCCGCTGTTTGACCGCCTCCGGGTTTTCCACCTCCACAATTACCCGTTCCGTTTGCGCTTCGGGGTTAGGACGCAAGGCGAGAAAAAGTGAAAAACCAATGCCCACCACCGCCAGCACCGATAATCCAAAAATCAGACCACGCGCATGTTTGCCGTCGAGTAGATCGTGAATTTCGTCGAGGATTTCCTGGGCCTCTTGCGGGCGCTCCTCGGGATCCTTGGCCATCAACCAATCGACGAGTTCTTGCACACCAGAAGGCGCATCGACATCGAATTCTTTCAGCCGAGGCACCGCTTGATCGCGGTGGGCGCGCAAAATGTCGCGCACCGATTCTCCAGAAAAAGGTGTTTGCGCGGTGAGCAAGCGAAAGAGGGTGCAACCCAAACTATAAAAATCGCTGCGGTAATCCCCGCCGCCATCCTGAATGCATTCTGGTGCCATGAAATGCGGGGTGCCGCCTGCGCTTTCTTGCTCCATCATGCCGCGCGTGGTGGCCATGCCGAGGTCGGCCAACTTGGCGCGCCCATCGACGGTAAGCATCAAATTTTCGGGCTTAACATCGCGGTGCACCAGCTGATGTTCGCGGGCAAATTGCAAAGCTTCGGTGGCGTCGAGCAAATAACCCAAGGCTTCCCGCCAAGGAAAAGGGCCAAACTCTTGCAGGCGTTGTTCTAAATCACCGCCCGCCACCAACTCCATGGAATAGAAGTACAAGCCACGGTCTTGGCCCACGTCATAGACTTGAACCAAGTTGGGGTGAGACAAGCGCCCAGCCGCCACCGCCTCACGCTTGAAAGAAGCTAAGGCCAAGGGTGATATGCGCACGGCTTTAGGGTCGAGGACTTTGAGCGCGACTTCGCGTTCCAAGTTGATTTGAAGAGCGCGGTACACCACGCCCATCGAACCATTGCCCAAACGGCTGAGCAGGCGATGACCACCGAGCTTGGTACCAAGCAAAGGGTCATGGACCTCCACCCCTGACAGCTGCAGTTGCCATTGCTCTTCAGCGCAGACGACCACCACGGGTTGCTCGGCGGTGAGCTTGGCGGTGTCGGCTTCTTTCATTTGCACTTGGCCACAGCATCGAATTTGGAATTGTCCTGGTGCCAATTCTTCCACCACCAAGCCATCACGCGATTCCGGCTCTTGGTGGAGGCGATCCAAATCCCCCTCTTTGCCTACCACTAAGTAGAGGGAGCCTCCGCGCAGGGGGAAGGCTCCTTGCCGATTCCGATCGATATGTTTCCAGAGGAGACGCGGGTTCACCTTAAAACTCCGACGGTGGGAAGAGTGCTCGGCCCACCCTCACTAGGTTAGCTCCTTCCTCGATGGCTATCTCGAAGTCCTGGCTCATTCCCATCGAAAGGATGGCGTCTGCGGCCAAGGATTGGGATTGTTGCAACTGTTCAAACTGCTGGCGCATCTGCGCAAAATCCCGGCGCAGGCGAGCTTCCTCGGCCTCGGCTTGAGCGAGAAACATCAATCCAGCGAGATGCAGACTTGGTGCCGCCAGTACGGAGTCGACCAGGGCTGGCAGTTGGGGCAAGGCGCAGCCATAACGACCATCTTCGGGATGCAAGTTCACCTGGAGCAGGACTGGGAAGACGAGGTTGGGGGTTTCCGCCAAAACGGAAACACAGCGCTGCAGCGTCTTTTCATCGCCTAGGGCTTGCAAAAGCTGGGCGGCTGCCATGGCGCGGCGCACTTTGCGCCCTTGCAGAGGGCCAAGCAAATGCCACTCGGCCTGCGGCAAAACTTGACGATGGGCCTCAAGAGCTTGCACCCGATTGTGGCCAAAGACCCGCTGCCCCCAAGCCCAGGCTGCCTGCAACTGCTCCTCACTTGCGGTTTTGGCAACCGCAACAAGCCGAATTGAGGCGGTTGGGCGCCCGCTACGAGCCGCAGCGTAGGCAATTTTTTGGTGCAAAACCGTAAAGCGCTCGGCGGTGGTGGACATGACAGCAAGGTTCTCCCTGTAGAAAGGGCGCCGCCACACTAGAATCCTGGGCTTCCCCGTTCAAGGAGACCCCATGATTCTCGGCATCCCCAAGGAAATCAAGGTTCTAGAAGCCCGCGTCGCACTGACCCCGGCAGGAGCCCACGCACTCACGGAAGCAGGCC
>JAJRZS010000056.1 GCA_024275135.1 Planctomycetota bacterium
GGGGGATTACGGTGAAGACGCCGACGGTCACCCCAGCGATGGTGCTGGGAGTGATGCGGGAGAGGATTTCGGGGCCGGAAATCTTGGCTTGGAGGTGGCCCAAGAAGATGCCTTAGTGCCCAGCGAAGTAGGCCAGATTCACCAGATGTCTGCTCTTTGTGAAGCTGGTCTCACCATCGGCGCATTCTCCCCCAAATGAAAAGCCTCCGCAAACACCGGAAGATTACCCAACGGTCCATTCGCCCGGAAATGATCAGGAGAATGCGGATCTGTATTCACCTGCAACTTCAACTTCTCGGGACGGAAATTCGCGCGCCAAGAGCGGGCCCAAGCAATAAAAAATTGCTGTTCCGGAGTTAGACCATCCACCACAGGCTGCGGAGTTTCCGCGGCTCGGATTTGGAACGCGCGGTAGGCCATTTGCAGCCCACCAAGATCGGCAATGTTTTCTCCCAAAGTGAGCTTGCCATTAACATGCAGATCGTCAATCGCCACATACGCATTGAATTGTTCTACCAATACCTGTGCGCGGCGCTCAAACTCCTCTCGATCCGCATCAGTCCACCAATTGGTCAAGTTCCCATCTGCGTCAAACTGGCTGCCCATATCATCAAAACCATGGGTAATTTCATGCCCAATAATGGCTCCCATCGAGCCATAGTTTTCCGCCAAACTTTGCTCCAATCCGAAAAAGGGAGGTTGCAAAATGGCCGCTGGGAAAACAATTGCATTGGCCAAAGGGTTGTAGTAGGCATTTACAGTTTGTGGCGACATGTCCCACTCCGTTTTGTCTACCGGTTTGCCAATCTTGGCTAAGTCAAATCGATTGTTGAAAATGGCCGCTTGAAACAACATCTCCACCCAAGAGTCGCCTGTCAACTGCAACTGGGAATAATCCCGCCACTTGTCGGGATAGCCAATTTTTACAGTGAAAGCATCCAGTTTTTCCAAAGCCTTGGCCTTGGTTTCTTCTGTCATCCACGCTAATTCCTGAATACGACCACGGAATGCAGCCAAAAGGTCGGCCACCATTTGCTGCGCAGTCACCTTCGCTTCTGGACTAAATGTGCGAGCGACAAAAGCCTTTCCAAGTGCATCGCCCATGGAACGATTCACCGAGCGCAAAACACGTTCCCAGCGCTCCTTGTTTGTTTGCGTTCCCGAAAGTTTGCGTTGGAAGAAATCAAAATCCTCTTCAGCGAAGTTGCTGCTCAGGAAGGGTGCACTTCGTGTAATCAAATGCCAACGGAAATAGTCGCGCCAATCAGCCAAACTAAATTGCGCAAGCAGGCCATTTAGGTGTCGGAAATATTTTGGACCAACCAAATTGACCACTGGTTGTGGATCAAGCCCCAAGGCCTCGAAATACAATTCCCAGGCAAATCCTGGCATGATTTCCTTCGAAAGTTCGTTGCTTGGAATTTTGTTTGCTAAAACTTGAGGGTCGCGATACTCCACAGCTCCCAGTGTTTCGGTGGCCATGGCTGTTTCCATCTCGAATATGCGTTGTGCCGCGGCCTGCGCTTGCTCTGCAGAATCGCCAGCAAGCTCCAACATGTTGGCGATGTGCTGTACATATTGCTTGCGCAAGGTTTCCGACTCCTCATCTTCCCGGAAATAGTAATCCTTCTCCGGCAAGCCCAAACCTCCCGGGGCAATGAAAGTGATGTTTTGAGAACTATCTTCGAAATCCGCTTCGGCGCCGAGGCCAAATAATACATCAACGTTAACTAGATGCAGTTGCGCAACAACCTGTGCTAGAGCTTGGTGCGAATCGACTTGTCCAATTTGGTCCAAATAAGGGCGAATGCTGTTAACGCCCGCCGCTTCGATGGCATCAGTATCCATACCGGCTGCCCAAATCCTCCCCAGTTGCTGAGTGAGAGCATCTTGTGAGTTTGGGTTGGCAGCCGCATCAACCAAAATTTCGTGCAAAATGGCCTTGCTGCGTTCGTTGATCTCGTGAAAAACTCCCCAAGAACCATATGCGGGAGGGACAGGGTTGGCGTCTAGCCAATCGTGGTTCACATAAAGATAAAAATCTTCTCCGGGATTAAAGCTGGGTTGTTCGGCGTGATGGGCGGGCCCGGCACAGGCAGTGATTGCAAGCGCAAGAGGAATCCAAGGTAGGAGACGAAGTTTCATGGCGCGGGGATTCTAACCTTGGTTCACTTTTTGCGGGCATGGAAATGCCGCCCCCACCCTAAAGCACCTCCCAAGGTAGGCCGATAAGAGGGAAACCCGATTGCCGCCCCTTTATGTCCGCCACTCTGAGTCACCAGGAATACCTGGATTTTCTTTCCGCTACCTTAAACAGTGATGATTCCGTGGAACCAGCATGTGCGGGGTTTGCCACCAGCTTGATTGCCCAAGGAGCAGATGCAAAGCGGCTCTATGAAATGCATGAATCTGCTGTGGCTGCTTTGGCTGCGTGCCCCCCGCCTGGAGTCGTGGGCAGTTGGCGACAAAAAGCATCCTCTATCCTCGCTCTCACCCTATTGGCGATGGTTGAACAGATGCGAAGGGAGTGGAAAACCGTACTTGGTGAAGACTCCCAAGCCCGCCTTGACTTAATGTTGGAGACGGCCTCTCTCGGCACCTGGAGTTGGAACCTGCGTACTCGCAAATGGGTTGCTGATAATCGTTTCCATGAAATGCACGGCGGAGAATTCCGTGGAGAAGTTTTGGATCGCGAAGATTATTTGCGCCGCATTCATCCAGGTGATGTGGAAAACGTAGTCAAAGCCACCTTTGCCTTGTTCGTAGACCAGCAGCCCCTTGATGTTTGCTACCGAGTCATGCTCGACAATCACGAGCACCGTTATGTCCGCTCCCAAGCCTCGCTCGCCCGCGATGAGGACGGCTTGCCGCTGCGCATGTTCGGGGTGTGTATGGATATCACTGAAAGCCATCGTGCTCAGCGTGAACTGGAAGAGCTATCTCGGCGCGATCCTCTCACTGGGATGCTCAACCGACGGGGCCTGACTTCCTTTTTAGAAGTCGAAGTTGACCGGCGTCGTCGCTCGGGTAGCGAAATGCAAGCTTTGTTTCTCGATCTGGACGATTTCAAAAAAATCAATGACGTTTATGGTCATTCCATTGGCGACGAAGTCTTGCGTAAAGTTTCTTCCATCATCCAAGAAACCGTGCGCGCTTCTGATCATGTAGCGAGAATCGGGGGTGATGAATTCCTCATCATCCTGCCATCAACGAATCGGGAAGAAGCTCGTCCTGTCGCCGAAAAAATCCATCAAGCGGTTTCCTCTGCCGTCGTCACCGATCGCTTCCCGCATTTGCGCATGGGCGTTAGTTTGGGCATGGTCTCCGCAGCACGGGAAGATGAAATGGTGCAAGATTTGCTTGTGCGCACGGAACGAGCCTTGCACAGTGCCAAGCGTTTCGGCAAAGGCCAAGTGTTCCATGAAAACAATTTGTTTCGGGGAGAGGAGTCACGGGCCAGCAGCTTCACCGAAATCCTAGAGGATCTCCACAACCCCGACACTTACTTTGCGGTAAAACAAAAATTGGTGCGCATCAAAGACGAGTCAATCGTTGGCTATGAATTTTTAACCCGCAGCCACTGCGCTGCCCTTAGCAGCCCCGAAGACTTTTTGCGTTTTGCCCTTGATGCTGGCGTCGCCCGTACGGTTGACTTGCATGCTTTTGCAACCTGTAGTGCAGCGTCGTTCCGAGTTCATCCTTCGCTAGATTGCCACCTCAATTTGCTTCCATCCACTTTGGAAACTCTGGACCTGGATCGTTTGTTGGCGCAACTTTGGGCCGAGCGGGATTTCGGTAAGTATTGCATTGAAGTTAGCGAAAAAGAATCAGTGGCCGATTTCCGAGGTCTACTACGCAGTGTTGAAGCTCTGCGCGAGGCGGGCCTGCGCATTGCCCTTGACGACATCGGCTATGGGCATTCCAGTTTGGAGGCTTTGCTCATTCTTGAACCCGAAGTCATCAAAGTGGATCGCGCTTTAGTGCAAGGTATTCACCACGAGGTGGATCGTCGGCGCGCCTTCCAAAACCTGCTGCGGGTGGTGCAAACTTGGAACGGCGAGGTTGTTGCTGAGGGGGTGGAATCCCGCGAAGATCTGCGAGTTTTACAAGACTTCCAAGTACCCTTTGCTCAAGGGTTTTTATTCGGCCAACCTGAGTAGGAAAAACTTTGTAGTATCACGGAGTGCAGCTGCGGCTATCTCCGCTCCCCACCATGTTTTGGTTGTGGGTTTTGTGCCTGGCACCCGGTGCTTGTAGCATCTTGGAGAGTCAACCTCTATGCACTCACCCAAGTTGTACTGAGCACCTCCATCTAGGCGCTTCCGTCCCCCAGGTTTTTCAAGGTTTCTGGAGAAAAGGAGATTGGGCTCGGGAAACTTTTTTTGGGCCGGTCGGCCGAGATTTAGAAATCTATCGTGGCTATGCGAGTATCTCTCCTTTGGCTTTTGAGAAGGATCATCTTTTGGGCTGGGTGCATCCATTGCGCGCAGATGGTCGCGAGCGCGAGGCAGACACTTTGCGAATCTTCGACGACTTAACAAGTGGAGATAGCGCCCAAGTGGTGAAACGCAGGATGGGGCCGCCCGACCGCCTGGTAAGGTTCCAATCAAGCCGTGGCGAAGTGCTGGAGATTTGGTCTTGGAAGGGCGTGGAAGTCGCTCTCTGTTTGACCAGGTTTTTGCAATTCCAACCCCAAGGTGAAAACTATGAACTAGCTGACACCACCACCTTGCGTGGCTATGTGGAAGGTTTCTACGATTTTCGCTGGCGCAAATCAACATTGCCTTTTTTTCAAGACACTTAAATCTTAGGGCGAAAGGGTTACCACACCCCACATCGACCGATCGCGGTTGCCGCGGTCGAAGTGAGGACTCCATGACCAAGCCTGACGCAACAAGTTGATTCTGAGTTGAGTGCCAGTTTGGATGGAATCCGTTTGCGGAGACAAAGTAGACCAAGGGATGGCAGCTTCCACCCACCAGCCGCGGTCGGCGTCGCCGGGATGGTCTAATGTTCCAGACAAAGCGACTGCCACTTGGCATTTTCCCGTAGCGAGAAAATCCCCACCTGGTTCCACCCTCAGTGTCAGTGTTTGCTCGGACTCAAGATTTGCGGAGACAAGAATTTTGCAGGCGGCATAATCTCCAGCCTCCAAATCCATACTTTGCAGATTGGGCGCTACCATCCACACGCCCAAATACAGGTTTTGCCGATCCCACAGCATTTTGGCGCGCGTTTGAAAACGCGGCGTGGAGCCACCTGTGCGCGAGACAAAATTGGCTGTCCATGGCGCTTTTCGCCAAGCCGCATCATTGATCTGTCCATCCACCAGAGGTGCCTGATGGGCGAAGGGCGCAGCATAATGGCGGGGAATCTCTCCAGCCAAATCAAGGGTGGGGGCGGAAGGGGTTGAAGAGCAACTAATCAGAGTCCCCATGACGAGAAAAAGAAGAGAAACGGGGGAGGAGGAGGAGGTTTTCATGTTGGAGAATTCCATCGGTTTTTATGAATTACGGGCAACTTGCCTGCCGATTGGACGAAAAAAACCTTGGGCTAAGAGGCTTGCCCTGGTGCCCGAAGACCTAAAACCCTCTTTGACCTCGATTTCGAGGAATAATTTTCCCTAGAAATTGTCCAAATTGTGGACGGGGTTTGCGACAACCTCGGCCTGCTAAGCTGGCCAAGGGCCTTTGTGACCGACGACCAACAAGCATTCGAAACTCTCCAGCGCTGCCAACAGGGCGACGTCGAGGCTTTGGGTGTGTTGTTCGAGCTCTTCGGTGACCAGGTCTACCGTCAGTGCCTAAATGTGCTCGGCGTTCCCGCGGATGCCGAAGATGCTACTCAGGAGGTGTTCCTTCGCGTCTTCGCCAAGGCCGGAACTTTTGTTGGGCGCAGTCGCGTCTCCACCTGGATTCATCGTCTCACCGTGAATTTTTGCCTCAATCTCCTGAAAAGCCGCAAACGCCGCGCCATGCCATCACTGGATGCGATGCCGGGATTGGGGCCGCTGGAGCATGTCGATGGTAGTCAGGCTGTGGAACGACGCGAAACCGCAGATAAAGTGCGGCAGATTTTGGCGCAGATGCCGGAAGAAGCGCGCACCATCTTTCTTCTACGCGAGGTCGAGGAACTTAGTTATCGCGATATCGCCGAAATTCTCGATTTGCCGCAGGGCACGGTGATGTCTCGCCTGTCTCGTGCGCGCGATAAATTTCGTCAACTTGCCGCTGGTGCGGCCATCGATTTGGGAGTAAACCGGAAATGAACCCCAACCAACCCATGTTCAACCCTGAGCAGCTTGCGGCCTTGAGAGAGGTCGTGGCGCCAGCCGGGCTGTGGGAGCGTATTGAGGCAGAGGCCAAACTTCGGAGTCAAAAGACTCCAGCCGCCATCCCCATCAGTAGTCGCCCGCTAGGCCCGCGTCGCTTACGTGGGCGTGAAGTGTTGCGCTTTTTGGCTGCGGGCCTGTTGGGCTTTCTCTCCTTCTTTGGCATGGAGCAACTCCTCACCCAAGGAGATTTGCCTTCCACTCGTGCGCAAGTTCGGGCCTCCAATCTCCATCTGGTGGATCCACTGAGCGACAATGTTCCGCTAGTCATTGATGGGAACATCATCACTACCGACAACAACCAGGGTCCGCTTTGGCCAGAGGTGGAGCTCGCCACATACTTCCATAATCCAGAAGCGCACTGATGAACCCGAAGTTGCTTGGTATGTTCTTGGTTGGCGCACTAATGGCAAGCGTCATGCTCAATGTGGTTTTTTACAAACGCTTGCATCCACCCGCGCCTAAGCAAAGACCTCCGTCACCCTTCGAAGAGTTACAGCTAACGTCGGCTCAAATTGGAGTCTTGAATCGTTGCGGCATGGATTGCCGTGAAGCTGCTGAAGAGTTGCAGCAACAAACGGCAAGGATTACCGAGGAATTGCGGCAAGCGCTTTCGGAGGACAATCTTGATGAAGAGCATGTGCGCGAATTGGCCGCGGAGCTGGGACGCTTGCGCAATCAGGAAATTGATAACAACATCGCTACATTAATTGAGGTGCGTAATGTCTTGGAGCCAAAGCAGGTGCGCACTCTGTACCGAGCCTTGTATCCGGATAAATTGGTCAAGTAGAAAAAAGCTGGTCAAACAGGCGACTTTCTGTTACCACAACAGGACATGAATTCGATGTTCGCCGCCGTTTTTCTTTGTTTGCCATGCTCTGGTGCCCTTTTTGCTCAAGAGGCTTCAACCGCCGACTCCCAACCAGGTGCTTACGCCACACCGGAAGTTTTTTCAGAATCCAGTTATGACAAAGAAGCCTTTCGCGCTGCTCCGCGAGATGCCTTCCCAGTGCTTGACCACCCCACCTTGGTCGCGGCGGCCGAAGCTAATTTGCAGTTGCAGCCAGAAGAACCAGTCATTGGCATTTTTATCGGCGGAGAAGCACGCGCCTACCCCATCTCCGTCATGGGTGGGGTGGAGTTAGTGAACGACCACTGCGGAGAAATCCCCATCGCCATAAGCTGGTGACCCCTTTGTCAAACCGCCATCGTGTATGGGCGGGAAGTTGACGGACAGGAGCTTAGTTTTGGCCACGAAGGTGTGCTCTACCGCAATTCCTTCGTGATGTACGACAAAGGCACGGATTCCAAATGGTTGCATGTTACTGGGGAAGCCTTGAAGGGGCCGCTGAAGGGAAAGCGCCTGGCCTTCTTGCCCTCGGAGGTCGTCCCTTGGCGCTTGTGGCTGCAAAAACACCCCGCCAGCAAGGCCCTTCTGGGGGAGCGAGCGAATTCCTTTATGGGGAATTTCGGCATCAAAAACCGCATCAACCGCTACGGCCTGTCAGTGGGCCAAGGGCGGGAGGTCACTCTCTTTCGCTATTCCTTGTTGCAGCGTGTCCCGGTCCTTAACACCGAGGTGGGGTCCGGTGCCGTCCTTCTTTGTTTCGATCCGGAAGGGGTCTACGCCCTCGCTTTTTCTAGGCTTTATCAGGGGAAAACCCTCCATTTTGAGCTTGTTTTGCCGGAAAAGGCCATCCAGAGCCCACCTTGTTGATGCGGGATATGGAAACTGGGAGCCTGTGGCAACGGATGACTGGCACTTGTCTGGCGGGGGAGTTCAAGGGGGGGGCATTGCAGCCTGTGCCGGCCACACCTTGGCTTGGACGACGGTGGTTGGGCTTCTTTGCCGGGGGCAAGGTGGTGGGCCTGGAGAAGCTGTAGGGCCATCCCAGTCCCCACAGGGCCGAATTCGGTTGCTACACTGGACCCCGCCCCGCTTTCGGAGAGGCGCTACCTTTTCCAGGAGCATGGAAGGGGCCCCATCATTCTTCCTCCCAGGAGTTCAAAATGTCTGATCAAGAGATCCTCGTCGTCCAGTCGAAAATCAAGGCCTACATCAAGGCCAAGTCCGGTATGTCCACCTCTGGCGCCGTTGCCGGCCGCCTTTCCGAGTTGATTCGGGCGATGTGCGATAACGCGATTGAGTCTGCTGCTGCGGCGAAGCGCAAAACCGTCATGGACCGCGATTTCGGTTCCGGCGAGTAATTGTAGTTTGCATTTCTTCGGGCGACCTTTGTGGGTCGTCCGAAGTCGGCGTTTTTATCCGTCATGATGCCGATCCCTCCTCGCCTGATGGCAGCCTTGGCCTGTTCCCTCGGCGCATGCACGGCCCCTGCGCATTTCTATCAGCATCCTGGCGCTGCTTCCCTGCGAGGGCTTTCCGCCGTGGACGCGGCTCATGCCTGGGTCGCTGGCAGTGGTGGTTTTGTCGCTTTCTCAACCAATCGCGGGCGCAGCTGGCAGTCCGTGGCTATACCGACGGAGGCTTCCAACCTCGATTTTCGCGATGTTGAGGCCTTTTCCCGGCAACGGGTCCTGTTGTTGGCTGCCGGGCCAGGGAGCCAATCGGCGGTTTGGCGCAGCGAGGACGGCGGCCAGCATTGGTGGCTATGCTTGCGTAACAACGTGGAGGCCGGGTTTTGGGATGGTTTTGCGTTTTGGGATGAGGACCGCGGCCTATTGGTGGGCGACCCGGTCGACGGGCGTTTGTTGGTGATGCTTACTGAAGATGGGGGGCAAAGCTGGCAGCTTCCGGATAGCGCGAACTTGCCGCAAACAGCCGAGGGGGAATATGCCTTTGCTGCTAGCGGGACTTCGCTAGCGGTGGCGGGAAAAAACCGGGCATGGATTGCCACCGGTGGGTCGGTGGCAAGGATATGGCGCAGCGTCGATGGCGGACAAAGTTGGCAGCCTGTTGCTGTGCCGTTGGCCGCTGGAAGTCCTAGTCGTGGCTGCTTTTCCGTGGCATTTCGCGACTCCATGCATGGTGTGGTTGTTGGTGGAGACTATGAAAACCCATCCCAAGCGGGGTGTGTGGCGGCCTGGACGGAGGATGGAGGCTTGCATTGGCATGCGGCCGACGTCATGCCGGGCGGCTACCGCTCTGGTGTTTGTTGGAACGTGCAATCCCAATGTTGGGTGGCGGTGGGGCCGAATGGCACCGATTGGTCGCAGGATGGGCGAGTTTGGCAGCCCAGCATCGAACAACAAACGGGCTTTCACGCAGTTGTCGGCGCTTGGAGAAGTGGTGCCCAAGGCCGTTTGCTCTACTCTCCTCGTTGCAACTGATTCTCAAAGTGGCGAGAAAGTTGCTGCGCGTTTAGGATGCGCCAATGGAATTGCTCGATGCCTTGCGCCAACGACGATCCGTCAAGCGCTACGACCCGAACCATCGTCTTACCGAGGACGAAATTCGGCATTTGATGTCGTATGCGGCACTTACCCCGAGCTCTTTCAATATGCAAAACTGGCACTTTGTGGTGGTGACCGATCAAAGTATCCAAGATCGGCTTTGCGCCGCCTCATGGAACCAAAGCTAGGTCAAAGACGCCTCCGCAACCATTGTTTTGGCCGGCCATCTCCATGGCTATCAAAACATGGAGCGCACCCTGCGCAAAGCCCCGCCGGAAGTGCGCGAGATGTTTGCCGACATGGTTCCTGGTTTTTATCAGTCGGAAGTGATGCAGCGCGATGAGGCTGTGCGCAGCGTTGGCCTCAGCGGCATGACCCTCATGCTTTTGGTGAAGGATATGGGCTATGATTCCTGCCCCTTAATTGGCTTTGACCCTCAACAAGTCGCCGACATCGTTTGCTTGCCGCCCGATCATTTGCCATTGATGATGTTGACTATTGGCAAGGCGTTGGAGCCCGCCCGCCCGCGCATGGGCCTACTCGACTTGGAAGAGTTTGTCTCTATTGATCGTTTTGGCAATCACCCTCTGCGTGGTGAGATCGACGATAGTTACTAGCTTAGGGATTTTGACGCTGACGCAGAATGTCGGCAGCATCGTCTAAATTGTCGGCAACAATTTCGCCGTTTGGGGCCACCAGGTAGGTGACGGGAAGGAACAGGATTTTGTAGGCGGCAAAATCCCGATTGCTTGCCAGGATGGGGTAGTTGATGTTGTGTTCTAAGGCGAAGCGGCTGGCTTTTTCGGGTGGGCCTTTCATCAGGCCGACAACGGTGAAGTTTTGGTTGGCAAACTCCTTTTGCATCTGCACGAGATGCGGCACTTCGGCCACACAAGCACTTCAGCCAGGGCTGAAAAAGGCTAGCAATCGCCAGTCGGTATTGGGCAATTGTTCGTTAGCCACGCTTTGACCTTGGAGAATCAAGCTGCCGCCCGTAAGGGGAGGGGCATGTTCTCCTTGCAAGCTGGTGCAAGAGAACAAAAGACAGTAACCCACGGCCAAAAGCGCGGCGAAAAGGGCGAATTTCAGCAAAAAGCGCATGGACCTATTATCGCCATTTCGGGGTTGAATCGGTTCCTAAAGTAAAAGAATCTGGTCGGCCGATAGGGGGGGGACCTCCAATGCGCCATCTCCTCAACATCAGCCTTCTGCTGAAGACAGCCGTTTGGGCATGCCTTCTCGTGGTGGGAACCGCCTTCGTCTCCTGGCACCAGTGGACCAAAATCCAGGAACGGATGGAACCGGTGTACCGTCAAGAAATTGCTCAAGTTTATTCCACGGTCTGGAACTGGCAGATCAAGGAGTGGGAGGAAGAAGCATCGAGCTTGGTAGGAGGCCTGAGCCAGGCGTTTCTTTCCAACCCTCAACCGAAGTTGCCTCAGGAGTGGATTCAAAAAAATCTGCAAGAGCAGGACGTTCCGCCTGTGGTGTCTGCCATCCGATGGATGGATCAGAGTTGGCAACCCCCGCAGGACGGACATCCACGGGTAGCGCAGGTCGTGCGAAACGCTGACGGACAGCTTTTGGGTTGGATTGTTGCAGAAGCCAACTTATCTCAATTGGTCAATCAATTTGCACACCACCTAGGTACCGGTGTAGTTCTGACCACTCCTATTGGGGAGGAGATTGCACCGACCGCCGAGGAGTTAAGTCGCTTCGAATCTTTGCAAGCCAACAATAATGATTTTCAACCGGATTCGATTACCGGAGGCTATTCCAGAATTTTTCCGATTCATACCAAAGAAGGATTGCAGTTGCAGATTCTGGAGGACAGAACGGATGAAGCCCTTGCCATGCGTGCTGCAACTCAGAATTATTTGGTAACCTTGGGAATCCTAGGTTCTTTAGTGCTTGCGCTGGGACTGATTGTCATTGGCGGGCGTCTATCTCATATCCGCCGACTAGCTGAAGTGATGGAGGGGACTGTGGAGAGCGACCATTTTGATGAGGACTTTCGTGTTCCTGGCAACGACGAAATTGGGCAGCTGGCCACCGCCTTTTCCAGAATGTCGGCGCAAATGAAGCGCCAGATGTCGGAGCTGAAGAACGCCAGCCGTAAAGCGAGTGCTGCCAACCGTGCCAAAAGTGAATTTTTAGCCAACATGAGCCATGAGATTCGCACACCGATGAATGGTGTGATTGGTATGGCGGAATTGCTCTGCCAAACTGATTTGAACGAGGAGCAGGAAGATTTTGCGACAACGATTTTGCGTTCTGGTCAAGCTCTGCTCGTTATCATCAACGACATTCTAGATTTTTCCAAAATCGAAGCAGGCAAGGTGGTTTTGGAATCGGTTTCCTTTTCCCTCTCCGAACTCTTGGAGGATACGGCATCGACTTTCGGTGGCAATGCTTCGCGCAAAGGCTTGGAATTGTTAATTGATATCGCGGAAGATGTGCCCTCTCAAGTGGTTGGCGATCCAGGGCGATTGCGCCAAGTCCTTTCGAATCTCATCGGCAATGCCCTGAAGTTTACGCACGAGGGGGAAATCATAGTTCATGTTTCCTGTGGAGAGGCGAACATGATTCGTTTTGCCGTGCAAGATACCGGCATTGGTATTCAAGAAGACGCTATGGATAAGCTGTTTTGCGCTTTTACCCAGGCAGATGCCTCCACGACTCGCCAGTTTGGCGGTACCGGCCTAGGCTTGACGATTTCTCGTCAATTGGCGGAATTGATGGGCGGTGAAATGGGGGTAGAAAGCGTTTACGGGGAGGGCTCAACATTCTGGTTTACTGTCCGCCTCAATGGCACCCCAGCCATGCCCCGTGGCAATCGTAATCGAATCAAAGGATTGAAGGGGCTTCATATTCTGATTGTGGATGACAACACAACAAACTTAAAAGTCCTGCGCAAGCAGCTGGAAACTGCCGGGGCTGTGGTGTTGTCGGCGAGTTCCCCCCGACAAGCCAGGGAGGAGCTTGAGCAGGCCTATGAAGCAGGTAGAGCTATTCATCGCATGGTTGTCGACTACCAGATGCCGGATGAAGATGGCGTCAGTCTTGCTCGGAGCATTCGGGAGGAAGGGTATTATCCAGCATTAAGAATCGTCCTGCTTTCTTCTGTTTGTGATCGCAGCCAGTTTCCAGAGGATGTGGATTCTGTTGTGGACGAAATCGTGGTGAAGCCTGCTCGCCACAAGCGTCTTGTAGATGCCCTTGGCTTGCATACAGACCATCCCAAGCAGGCAACGGAGAAGTCGAGCATTTCCGTAGAGAACAAAGACGCTGGGTCGGTTGAAGAATTGCTGACGCAAGTGGAGTCAGCTCTAGAAGAGGAGGCTCACCGGCGTGAGGAGGAGAAAGGCCAGCCAGAAGCCAAGCCATCTGGTTCATTCCCAACGTCCTATCTGCCTTTAAGTGGCATCCAAATACTGCTCGCCGAGGATAACTTGGTGAACCAAAAGGTCGCCACAAAAATGTTGGAAGGTTTAGGCTGCGAGGTTGATGTGGCTCCAGATGGTGAGGCTGCGTGCAAGGCTATCAGCCAAAAGGAGTACGACATTGTATTGATGGATTGCCAAATGCCGGTTCTTGATGGCTATCAAGCTACTTCGCAAATTCGGCGGGTGGAGGCAGCTGGCAAGCGGACTCCAATTATTGCGATGACGGCCAATGCCATGGCAGGAGATAAGGAGAAATGCTTGTCCGCGGGCATGGATGACTATATTCCAAAGCCGGTGCGCCAGGAAATTTTGGAAACCATGTTGACACGTTGGGTGCCAAGATAGTTGGCATACCCTCCATCCTTTCCCATGGCCCAGGGAATGGTAAATTGCGGCCATGTTGCGTTTGCGAACCCTCGGTCTGGTTGCTTTGAGCCTGGTGCTTGGCTCGTGCATGCTTGCCTGTAGCCAGAAGGAGTCCGGTGAGAGTCCCACACTCTATTTCACCGCCATTCCCGACCATGATTCCACGGAGCTGGAGGCTAAATTTCAACCGGTTGCCGAATACCTGAGTGAGCAACTTGGGATTCCAGTGGCCTATTTGCCAACGGCGGATTACAGCGCTTCAGTGGAGATGTTTCGCAATGGGGATGTGCAATTGGCATGGTTTGGCGGTTTAAGCGGGGTGCAGGCTCGTTCCACAGTGGACGGTTCTCGCGCCATTGCCCAGGGCAAGTTAGATCCAAAATTTCGCAGCTACTTTGTGGTCCATGGAACCGAGAAGGTGGAAAAATCCGAGGATTTCCCATTGGCGCTGAAAGGCATGAGTTTTACATTTGGCTCACCGAAATCTACTTCCGGGCGATTAATGCCCGAGTATTACATCGTGCAAAATACAGGCATGAGCCCGCAGGAGTTTTTTGGTCGAGAAAACCATTTTTCCGGTTCTCATGACAAAACCGCCAAATTGGTCGAGGCCGGCACCTTCCAGGCTGGCGCGATGAACTTCAAAACCTATGATCGCATGGTGGCGGAGGGCACCTTAAACCCATCCAAATGTAAGGTAGTTTGGCAAACTCCAACCTATCCGGATTACAACTGGACAGTACATCCGGTGGTCGAAGAGTGGTATGGTCTGGGCTTTATGGACAAAATCCAAACCTCCTTGCTAAACATGAAGGATAAGCAATTGTTGCGCGCGGTCGATCGCGAAGAAGGTCTTGTTCCAGCGAGCAACGCCGATTTCGAGCCCATTGCCCAACTTGCCGCGGAGCTTGGATTTCTCAACTAAGGTTGGCTGATGGAGCAACCTCCTTCCGCCTTTCGCCTGAGTAGGGTGGAGGTGCAGCTTGGGGGAAACTCGGTATTGCGCGACATTGATTTGTCGATTGCTGCTGGCGAACGCATTGCCTTAGTTGGACCTAGCGGCGCTGGGAAAACCACGTTATTAAGAGTGTTTACCGGAGTGATTGGCCCACGCCAGGGCACTGTTGAAGTGCAGGGAATTCCGATTCACCAGCTAAAGCCCAAGGCCCTGCGCAAGTTGCGATCTCGCATCGGTTTTGTGCATCAAGATCATTCGCTAATTCCAAACCTACGGGTGGCTCAGAATGTGGTGGCCGGTCGTTTGGGCCAGCGTAGTTTGGTACCCGCGCTGCGCTCTATGTTGTGGCCCAATCGCGAGGAGCTTGAAGAGGCCCATCGGTTGCTGGAACGAGTGGGGATTGCTGACAAGCTTTTTCAGCGCACCGATTCCTTGTCGGGTGGGCAACAGCAGCGGGTGGCTTTGGCCCGCGCCTTATTTCAACGGCCCCAATCTTTGTTGGCCGACGAGCCAGTGGCGAGTGTCGATCCGGCGCGTTCACGAAGCCTTATCCAATTGATGGTGGCCTTGGCGGAGGAAGAAAATTGGACTTTGGTCGTTTCCTTGCATGACATGGAATTGGCGCGTGATTTTTTCCCCCGCGTCATCGGATTGCGGAAAGCGCATGTTTTTTATGATGGCTCTCCGCAAGAGTTAGATTCGACGCACATCAAAGAGTTGTATCAGTTGGAGGAGGAGCCTCATGCTAGCTCGACCTAATTCACAGTCCTCCATGCGCTGGCATCCCACACGCCGGGCGCGAATTCTTCTTGGCTTTGTGCTCGCTGCAGGGGTTGCTTATTGGGGTTTAGGGTTAAATCTGTCTGGCCTTTTGCCCAAAACTGGTGGGTTGCATTTAGCCGGGGATTTTTTCTCTGCAGCATGGCACCCTGCCTTCGGTTACGAAAGCACGGGTTTTGTTCCCGCCGAGGCTCCGTCTTTTTTACTCAAGGTGCTGCATGGTTTGTGGCAAACTTTGGAATTTGCCATCGCTGCCATTTCTTTGGCCTTTGCGTTTGGTCTAGTGTTGGGTATCCTGGCGGCTGATTGCTTTTGGGCGGAGCGTGGTTCCGGTTGGCAAGTTTTTCGTTGGCTGTTGAGAATTGTGCTCGCAGCAATGCGCTCGGTGCATGAGTTGCTTTGGGCGTTGATTTTGCTGGCGGCGATGGGGGTAAATCCTGCAACCGCCGTGCTGGCAATCTTGATTCCGTATACCGGTACTTTAGCCAAAGTTTTTTCCGAAATGTTGGATGAGGGAGATACGCGCCCGGCTGACGCTTTGAAATATCTGGGAGCAACCCCACTACGCGTTTTTTTGTTTGCCCGTTTGCCCCGCAGTTTTCCCGACATTACAGCCTATGCTTTTTATCGTTTTGAATGTGCGGTCCGTTCCTCTGCAGTGCTTGGCTTTTTCGGTTTTCCCACGGTGGGCTTGTATCTCAAACAATCCTTTGAAAACCTGCATTACCGAGAGGTGTGGAGCTATCTCTATGGCTTGATTTTGGTGGTGATTCTGCTGGAGTTTTGGAGTTCTCTTATTCGGCGGAGGTTTGTGGCATGAAAGGCGGCAACCCACAGATTGACGCTTTGTGGAAATCCCGGCCGCGGAGCCGCGCTTTGCGTTTTTCTGCTTGGTTCGCCTTGGCCTTGGTCGGGTGCGTGTGGATGTTTTCCAATATTCAGGTCGCTGAACTGTGGAATGCACATCGCTTGGAAAACTTGCACCGTTTTCTCAGTACCCGTGCCTTACCAGAGCCTCTACGCAGTCATTCGGGTGAATCCTTGTGGCTTTGGTGCAACCAACAAATGCAGGCTTATGGTTGGCGAGGATTAGAGGCCACCCTCGAGATTTCCGTGTTTGCCATTGTGTTGGCTGGTTTTTTCGGCTCGCTACTGGGCAGCTTCGGCGCTCGCAATTTGATGAGTGCCCATCCCTTTGTGCCCCATGCTACCGCCGGACATGGAGACTGCAGCCATGCTCTCGATCGTGTTGCTCAAGCCATGCGAATTTTGTGTATCCTATTGCGTGCCATCCCAGAATATATTTGGGCTTATCTTTTGTTGGCCATGCTTGGTCCCAATGCCTGGCCAGCGGTTCTCGCCCTCGCTATCCATAATTCTGGGATCCTCGGACGCTTGGCCGGAGAAACCATCGAAAACCTACCGGCGGAACCGCTGCGCGCCATGACTATGGCAGGAGCAACGCGCAAAGAAGTTGCTGTGGCCGGCATTTTCCCCATGGCCTTGGGGCGCTATCTGCTTTACTTCTTCTACCGCTTTGAAACCTGTGTTCGCGAAGCCACAGTTTTGGGTATGCTCGGAATTGTTTCCCTGGGTTATTTCATTTTTGAAGCGCGCGCCCACGACCAATATGATGTCCTATTGTTCTTGGTCCTCCTTGGGGGATTGCTGGTTATGCTGGCAGATTTGGTTTCCGATCTCGCACGGCGTTGGTTGCGCCGCGGCGTGTAGGATACGGCGATGGAATTGAAGTCGTTGCGCTTTGTTGCCGTCTCTCCGGAAGCCGATGCCTTGGTCGAGTTTTTGGGTCTGGGACTAGGCTTTTCCTGTGTGGCCCAATCCCTGCAAGAAGGCAATCCTGATTCTCCACAAGGGGGGATTTTTCACGCTGGCGATAGCCGCCTAGAAGTTTGGCCCGATGGGGAAGGCATGCCTGCTGGCATCATGCTACAACTCGAAGTAGACGATGCCGATGCTGTTGCTGCCCAAGCTCGTCAGCAAGGCTTGCAACCCCAAGGCCCCATGGAGGCTCGGGGCGAGCGCATCTATTACTTGCTAGCACCGGGAGGATTGGCGCTCACATTTCAGTCGAAGTTGCCGACGGCCAAGAATTAAGCTGGGGCTGCACTAGGCGCACCTGCTTCGGCGAAGCGTTTGTCCCGATCGGCGACAAAGCGTTGGATGCCTTCCAACAGATGGGCGCAATCCAAGTGAGCTTCTTCCAGGGTTTCCGGGCCAGAGCCGCCAGTGCGCCAACGATTGTCCCAGTCGGAACCCATGCTGTAGGCAAAGCTGGTTTGGTGGGCTGTCCATAGCCACATGGTTTGGCGCGCACCATTGGTGATGAAGGAGCTGTTGAACCAATCCTCTTTGCTGACAATGGATTCGCGATAACTAGCTGGTTGTAGTTGAAACAACTCATGACTAATTGCGGCCACAATCTTGATGTTGGGGCCATCGCCGTCAAAGGCACCTTCTTTGAGTAGTTGAACCACGGCAGCAGTCGAGGAGGTGCCGCGAACAAAGAAACAGCCGTCGGCGGGGCGGTTGGGATCATAATCCCGAATCAAATAGGCGCCCTTGGCCGCATCCATATGGGAAGCCATGCCCAGAGCTTGGCGGTCGGGAACTTCAATGTTGGGGCGAGTGAGATGCAGCGCGATGATGGGTGTTTTTTGGCCAAGGGCTGCAAGCAAACAGGGGCCAACTTCATTGGGTTCGTAGGGGTGGAGGTCGATGACTTGGCCGCGAGGGAAGAACTGGGTGATGCCGGGGGAGAACACGCCGAAGTGAGTTCGCGAATCTTCGGCTGTTTCTGGACCGCTATGGCCGGCTACCCAAATTACTTTACCCAACTGCAAAGGACTATCTTGAGCGAGTTGGGAATAAAGGCGCATGGGGCCATACTTGAGATAGGAGAAGCTGCCGTAGGTGGAGCATGCGCCCCAATAGCCGACAAAGGATTTTTCCGGATCCTGCGCCATGTTGGTGGAGGCAAGGCCACACATCAACGCGGCATTGGCAAATTCGGTGATGGTGGTCGGCAGCAAAGCGCCCATGGTGTTGCCTTTGCGGTCGTACCAACCAAAACCCTCTTCACCGTCGGCATCCTTGGCAAATCCAGAGATGTTAGTGGAATCGGCTAAGTCTGCGGAGCAAGCAAGGACGACTGGGCGACCATATTTGCGCCGGGCGACTGCATTGAGATGCGCACCCACCAAGGCAAACCCTTTGCGATTGGGAGCCATGGTGCCGGGTTTGATGAACACGCTATCGGGCAACTGTGCTGGGTCGGTAAGTTCGGGATCTTGGCACGGGTTTTCGGCCGTGAGATGGAATCCGTCGAGGCTAGTTGGCACGCTGTCGCCGATGGCAACCAGGCGATTGGCTAACCAGGCGCAAAACTCTTCATCGTCGAGCAAGGAAAGGGCAACCTGCAGGTTATGAGCGGTTTGCGCTCGGAAGTCGTCGTCGGCTTCGGGGCGGGGCTGGCCCTGACCCTCAAAAGCTACCCCATACTTGTTGGCGAAGTACTCTTTGGTTTCCCAAAACATGGGGGAGTTGGGTTTGTGTGCAGCGCCATGAGAGGCATAACCCGTCACCCCATAGCCGCGGCCTTTGGTGGTTTTGAACCAAGTGCAACGCGGTTGATCGCCGGGCGCGAACACATTGTCGAGTAAAGCTCGGGTGACCTGGGAGTAATCA
>JAJRZS010000057.1 GCA_024275135.1 Planctomycetota bacterium
AAGGCCACCAAGAAAAAGGCGACCAAGAAGAAGGCGACCAAGCGTAAAGCTGTACGTCGTAAGCGCTAAGGTCGCATAAGACCCGAGGCCTGCAAGGACCCAAGAGGGTTCTTGACGAATCACCTGGCCCCGGACAGGATGGACTGTCCGGGGTCAGCCCCTAGAGAACCCTGCTTCCACTCCCCCGAATCCCGAAATGAACAAACGCGAACTCGTCGAAGCTGTCTGCGAACAACTTCAAACTACCAAGACTGCCGCTGAAGAGACGGTGCAAGTGGTCCTGAAAGCCATTCAAGATGGTGTCCAAGCAGATGGCCAAGTTTCAATTGCTGGCTTCGGTACCTGGAGTCTGCGCCAGCGTGCTGCGCGCACCGGTCGGAATCCCCAAACTGGGGAGCCCATGCAGATCAAGGCAAGCACTAGCGTTGGCTTTAAGCCAGCCAAGGCTTGGAAGGATGCACTGAACTAATTCTGCGCGCAACGGCTTGCCTGGTGGTTTTTCAATCCGGTAGGCCGTTTGCTATTTCATGTTTGCGGCCTGAGCGGAGGCTTCCAAGCGCTGAATTTCCGCAGCAATTTGCGCGTTATCAATTTTGCCAAACAAAACCTCCACTTCTCCAATGCTGCCATTGGCAGGACATAAGGAAGGAGGGGTGTCCTCACCCCAGGTTGGCTCTGCGGCTGCCGCTAAGTCGCCGAGCATGCTGCGCAATCGCTGTGCTGTGGTCGGGCAAAACGGAGAGAGGCGTCGACTGAGTAGCTCAAGATAGGCGAGGCAGCGCTCCAAGACGGCGGCACATTCCTGTTGCTGTGCCGGATCCTCACTGTTGACGCTCTTCCATGGGGCCATGGCGTCAAAAAATTGATTGAGCGCAGCGCAGCCGGCAATGAGAGCTTGGCCGCTTTTGCGGAATTCTTGTTTTTCTAGATGCTGGCCAACTTGGGAGAAGGCTTGGTCGGCTTCGGCAAGCATGGGGTGGGCAAACGGGGTTTCCACGCCAGCCGGAACTTTGCCAGCAAAACGCTTGTGCACAAATTTCAACACCCGGCTTGCCAAGTTGCCCACTTTGTCCGCCAACAAGCTGTTGTTGGTTGCTTGAAAATCATGCCAATTGAACTCGGAGTCAGCGGTTTCTGGCATCGACAGGAGCACGTGAAAACGAGCGGCGTCGGCATTGTAGGTGGAAAAGAAGTGGTGGTTATCGAGATACCAACCACTGCTGGTGTTGAATTTTTGGCCTTGCAAGTTGTAGAACTCGTTGGCTGGCACCGACCAGGGGAGGACGAAGGCTTTGCCGTTCCAAGCTTGACCCTGGCCGAGCAACATGGATGGGAACACCACGGTGTGGAAAGCGATGTTGTCTTTGCCGATGAAATGGACCAAGCGAGTTTGCGGGTTTTGCCACCAATCTTGCCAAGCCTCTGGTGTGCCCTGGGCATCGGCCCATTCCATAGTGGCGCTGAGGTAGCCGATTGGGGCATCAAACCAAACATACAGCACCTTGCCTTCGGCATCTTCGAGCTCGGCTGGAACCGGCACCCCCCAGGGCAAATCCCGGGTGATGGGTCGCTCATGCAAATCCCGCAACATGGCTTGTACATGACCGTCGACATTGGATTTCCAGCCGAGGATGGGGCGGGTGTGGTCTTCGCCTTGATACCAGGCTTCTAATCCTGCTGCTTGCAGTTTGGGTAGATCCAAATACCAATGCTTGGTGGCCTTCAACACCGGCTTGGAGCCATCGATCAAACTGGTGGGGTTTTTCAGCAATCGGGCGTCAATCCAGCTGCCGCAGGAAGGGCATTCATCGCCTCTCGCTTTTTCAAAACCGCATTCTGGACAACCACCTTGTAAATAACGGTCGGGCAAGAAACGCTGCGTAGCTTCCGAAAACCATTGCTCCTCGGTTTTTTCAAAAACGAAGCCCTGCTCCAGCAAGACTTTGAAAAACTTTTGGCTGGTCTCTTGATGCCAGGGGCAGCGAGCAGTGCCAGAGAAAATGTCAAACTCAATAGTAAATTGGTCGAATAAGGCTTTGATTTCTTGATGCCACTGATCAACATAACTGCGATAGTCGAGGCCAGCTTGTTCGGCTTTGAGGGTGATGGCAACGCCATGCTCATCGGTGCAGCAAACGAATAACACCTTATCCTTGCCCTTGGCCATGCGCAGATAACGCACATACACATCGGCTGGCAAATAGGCGCCAGCAACATGGCCAAAATGGATGGGGCCATTGGCGTAGGGAAGCGCGGAGGTGACGAGGTAGCGGTGCATGAGGAGCTACTTGGGGGAGCGCTCGACCACCTGAAACTGCAAATCGGAAATATATTTGTCGAGGGTAAGACGCTCGCCCTCATCCAAATTGCCAGCACATTTTTCGCGCAGCATCATCAAATCATCAATCACCGAACGCGCCAGGCCAAGGTTGGTTTCTTGTTTTGGCGCGCCGGGAATTTCGATGAGGCCCAAGGCATAGAAGCCCTGCATGGCAATCTTCTGCAAGAACAGGCGAAAGTCGCCTCCGGGGAGGTTGGTGTCGTTAATCAGGACTGAAGTTCGGCAGCTGTGTTGGTGGGCGCGGCTTGATGCGCCAGGGCCGCTTGTAAGAAAGCAGCAAACAAAGGATGCGGTGCTAGAGGCTTGGACTTGAATTCGGGGTGGTATTGGGCGCCAATGTAGAAGGGGTGATCGCTAATCTCGACGACCTCCACCAAATTGCCCTTTTCGTGAATGCCGGCACATCTAAGCCCCGCTTGTTCTAGTTTTTTGCGATAGGCGTTGTTGTATTCCCAGCGGTGGCGATGGCGTTCGAAAATCAAATCACGCCCATAGATTTCCGCACAACGAGTGCCTTCCACCAAACGGCAGGCATAAGCTCCCAAGCGCATGGTGCCTCCTTTGTTGGTGACATCTTCTTGCGAATCGAGCAGATGGATGACCGGGTCGGCGCAATCGGGGTCGGCCTCAGTGGTGTGGGCGCCCGGGATGCCGGCGACGTTGCGAGCATATTCCAGCACCATGGCCTGCATGCCAAAACAAATGCCAAAGGCGGGGAGTTCGTTTTCTCGCGCCCACCGAAGGGCACGAATTTTTCCCTCTAAGCCGCGTTCACCAAAGCCACCAGGAATGAGCAATCCATGCACGCCGCTTAAAATTTTGGCCACATCTCCGTCGGCGCAAACTTCGGCAGCGATTTTGCGGAACCGCACCTTGTACTGGTGAGCAGCACCGCCATGCATCAGAGCTTCATAGATGGATTTATAGGCATCGTGCAGCTCGATGTATTTGCCGACCACGGCAATCTCAATTTCACCCTTGGGGTTTGCCCAACGTTCACGCAGGTCTTCCCAGTCGGACATATTGATGCGGGTGTTGTCGGGCAGAGCCAGGTGTTCGACTAAGGCGCGGTCCAGGCCTTCTCTCACCAAATCCAGCGGCACTTCGTAGATGGTGGTTTTGACATCCTGTTCCTGAATAACATCCTCGGGTCGCACGTTACAAAACAAGGAGATTTTTTGCCGCATGCTCTGGGTCATCGGCCGCTCGCAACGGCAGACCAAGACATCTGGTTGGATGCCAATCTCGCGCAATTTGCCCACCGATTGTTGGGTGGGCTTGGTTTTCATCTCGCCCGACGCATTGAGATAGGGCAAGAGCGTTAAATGCACATACATGGCATGATTTTTGGGTTGCTTGAGCCCAAATTGGCGAATCGCTTCCAAAAACGGCAGGCTTTCGATATCGCCAGCAGTACCCCCAATCTCAATGATGGCAACATCGGTGCCTTTGGGTGCCCCGCGCATAATGGCATCCTGAATGGCATCGGTGATATGGGGAATCACCTGCACGGTTTGCCCAAGGAAGCCACCTTCCCGCTCCTTGCGAATGACCTCCGAGTAAATGGAGCCGGTGGTGGCGTTGGAATGGCGACCAATGGGGGCTTGGGAAAAACGCTCGTAATGGCCCAAATCCAAGTCGGCTTCGTAACCGTCTTCGGTGACATAGACCTCCCCATGTTCAAACGGCGACATCGTGCCGGGGTCGACATTGATGTAGGGATCCAGTTTCTGAATCGAAACCTTAAGGCCACGCTTTTCCAGCATGACGGCGATGGCGGCGGTGGTGATTCCCTTGCCCAGGGAAGACACCACACCACCCGTGACGAAGATGTAGCGAGTCATGAATGGGGGGCGTCGGGGGGTAGACGACGTTCCAGAAAGGCATCGTAATCTTTCCGCGTGTCGATTCCGGGAAAAGCTTGCGGCCAATCTAAAACTTGCAAAGAAATGCCATGTTCTAGCAGGCGCAATTGCTCCAATCCTTCTGTCCGCTCTAGTGGTGTGGGAGACCAGGTAGCGAACTGTTGCAAAACATTCCGCTGGTAGCCATAGACTCCTAGGTGGAGCCGTGGGGAACAGGCGCCTGATTGTCGGCAGTAGGGAATCGCAGCCCGTGAAAAGTAAAGTGCCTGGCCTTGCAAATTGACCACCACTTTCACGGCCGAGGAATCGTGAATGGCTTCCGTTGCTAAGGGGGCAGCCAAGGTGACGGCAGGGTTGCCGGCATGGAGGGCACGGCAGACGGCATCAATGGCCGCTGGGTCGATTTCGGCTTCATCCCCTTGCACGTTGACCAAAAACTCGGCATCGGGGAAATCCTGGGCTGCGGCCCACATGCGGTCGGTGCCGGAGGCCAAGTTGGGGTCCGAAATTACAGATTGCGCACCGACGGCCTCAGCGATCCTTGCCAGTTCCGGGTCGTCTACGGCCGCCACCACTTGTTGCGGGATTTGGGCGGCCAAGCAGGCCTGAAGGGTATGTGCAAGCAGTGGCTGCCCAGATTCGGCGAGGAGAAGCTTTTCCGGCAAGCGACTGGAGGCGCGGCGTGCCGGGACCACCACCAAAGTGCGGCCTGCCATATTGTTAGTGATCCCGCTTGAGGCGATTGAGCGCATTTTCGCGATTGATGCGCTCCCGTTCCTTTTAAAAGAAATCCGTACCGCTGGGGTTGTCGACCACTTGCACCGCACGGGTTGTGTCGAAAATGATGCGCACTGCGTCGGCGCAGTTTTGAGCCAACTCGTTGTTGTCGGTGCCCATGGCAGGGCCCCAACTCAAGGTCCAGGCATCTTGTCCGCGACGAACCACAATCGACAGGCTGGCGCCGGCCACCCGCTTGATGCCAGTTAGGGCCTCTTGGTAATAGCCCAAATCATCCAGGGCCTTGAGCAAAGCGCCCATCTCGATGTTGGGGATGACCTTGTAGGAGGCGCTGGTGCGGGTGGTGGTGTAGTATTCGCTTTGCGACACATTGGCCTCGTTGTAGAGACCGATGGTGGTGCCGGAACGATGGTACTTGACCGTGACCTGGGTGGGTTGGGTTTCTGGGTAAATGCCTTTGGCTGCCAAATCGGCAAGCATGGCCGCCTCACGCTCGGCGGCGGCACGCTCGGCCTCACTGTTGAGCACAGGGTCGGCCAGGGTGCCCTCGCTAGGCTGGATGGGGCTGTCGGCGGCAATTGGCTGGGGTGGAGGGGCCAAATTGCTGCTGGAGGAGGAAGTTGAGGAAGGCCCAGCGCAGGAAAAAACCAGGCTGAGGCTGCACAAAAGGAGGATTCGCATGAGGAAGGTTGATTGCTGGGCGCAGGACAGGACAATCATCCTCTCGGGGCCCCGCCCCCGCAAGACCATGAGTGGCGAGAAACGAGCATCCAAGCGTCTGACCTGGCGCAAGACCGCAGTGTATATCTGCGCAATCCTTTTGGTTTCCCTGGCTGACCCCAGGTTCCCCACCTTTGTCGCCGGTTGTGTGCTCGTGGCCTTGGCCTGGAGCTTGCGCATTTGGGCCTTCGGCCATCTGGCGAAGAACCAACTGTTGGTCACTACCGGCCCTTATGCCCATACGCGAAATCCGGCCTATTTTGGCAGTTTTTTAGCTCTGCTCGGCGTGTCTTTGGCTGCGGGCAATGCCGAGTCGCAGCGTGGGCTTTGGGTTTGGGGTTTCGCTTTGTTTTTAGGGGTGGTGTTTCTCACCTTCTACATGCCGCGCAAGATGAAGCGAGAATACCCGCGCATTCAAAAGTTGTTTGGCGCCGAGGTAGACCGCCATGCCGCCAATGTGCCGGATTTTTGGCCCCGGCTGACACCTTGGCGCAGCGGGCAAGATCGTCAATTCTCCTGGGAAATGGTGCGTCATAACCACGAGCTTTCCTGGGGGCCGGCCTTGGCCTTGGTGTTGCTGGGGATTTGGACGGCACCGCTTTGGTCTCCCTTTGCGGTGCTCTAGCCTTGCCGTCGTTGCCACCCCTTCCGATTTGGCCCCGTGCGGCGCTGATGGCGGCAAAGCCCACGGTTTGTAGCCGAGGTTCACGATGGAAGCCGGTGGTGTTGCGGGTGGAGGCCGAAGATGGACGCGTGCGTATGGTGAAAGATTGCGCATCGCTGCCGGTTTATAGCCGCTGGTTGGCGCGATTTCTGATGGGGCGGGAGCGACGTTTGTTGCGGCGCTTGGAGGGGCTAGAAGGCTTTCCCCAGGTTTTGGAAGTGGTGGACCGCAACGCCTTCACCATGACCGAACTGCAAGGCCAGGTCTTAACTCCAGAAAATTTTCGGTTGGCTCCACGGCGCATTGCGGACGCTCTGATGGAGCGGGTGGATCAGATGCATGAGCGCGGCGTCTTTCACTTGGATTTGCGTCAACGGCAAAATATTTTGTTGGGTCCCGGCTTGGAAGTGCAGGTCTTGGATTTTGGGGCTGCTTGGGCCCCCAACCCCTTGGCACGTTGGCTGTTCTCCAAACTACTCACCCAAGTCGATCGCTCGGCGGCGTTGAAGTATTTGGCCCGCTTTAGCCCCGAGGATTTGACCCGAGCGGAAGCCCAAGAGCTAATGAGAGGTTTGCGCCGCCGAAAGTTGTGGATTTTGTCTCCCTATCGCTCTCGGGGCCTGGAAGACACGCTACGGAAACGACTTCAAGATAGCTAGTACTGGTGCATGCAAACACCACAAGATATGGGGCCACAAGATTTTGCTTGGATTTTCAATTTGGAACCATATATTGAGGCCACCGGGAAGGGAACCCATGGGACGCTTAGAAAAACAAATCATCATCGGAGCTTTGGCCTTGGTCGGCCTGTTACTCAGTGTGGTCGTGTTCAAGGGCTTAAAACCCCGTGATGCGGCGGAGGCTAGCCCAGCCTTGTTCATTCCCCTGGAGGGAGAAGTCGGTGATTTGGTGGCGGCGCCAGAAAAGCCAAATCCGCATCCTTTGTTTCCGGATGTGCAAGCCAAGCCGCCGCGGCCTGCTGAGGCTTCCATCGCACCCAAGTCCAAGCCTAAGCCAGAACCCCGTTCCGCAGAGCCGCGCCTGTACACCATCCGGCCTAACGACACTCTGTCCGAAATCGCCCAAGAGCAACTCGGCAGCTTGCGTTTTTTGTCGCGGATTTTGGAGGCGAATCCGGGCTTGGATCAAGACCATCTCGTTCCTGGGGAAACCTTGGTGTTACCAGCGGGGGAATCCTTGGTTGCCAAAGAGGCGGCGCTGCGTCCCTCCACCACAGCCAATCACACTGCGCGCACCCACACTGTGCAAGCAGGGGATAGTTTGTGGGGCTTGGCAGAAAAATACTATGGCGAAGGTTATCGGGTGGACCGCATCGTGGAAGCCAATCCCAAATTGTTGCCCAATAAGAACACCGTGCTAAAGATTGGCTGGGTCTTGGTCATTCCGGAATAGATGGTGTGCGTGGTTTTTCGCCTACTGAGCCACGAACCATTTTAGGAATTAACTCCGGCACCTCTGCCGATGCGGTGGATTTGGCCTTGGTTCGCATCCAAGGCGCTGGTCAACAACGTCAGGTGGAATCGATCGCCACGGCGAGTGCGCGTTTCCCCGAGGCTTTGCAAAAGGCCATCCATGCGGCGCATGCCTGGAGTTTGGCCGACGTCGCCCGCTTCGACCTCGCCTTGGGGGTTTTCTTTGGCCGTTGTGGCAAAGGGTTTTTGCAGAGTTTGCATATCCCAATCCAAAAACTCACTTGTGCCGCCAGCCATGGGCAAACGGTCTATCACCATCAAGGCGACCCTCTCGATGGCAGCTTGCAACTTGGCGACCCTTCTGCCTTGGCGCAAACCTTGGGTGCCGATGTCGTGGCTAACTTTCGTGCTGCGGATTTAGCGGCGGGGGGGCAAGGAGCTCCCATCTCTCCCTTTGCCGACTGGGTGTTGCATGGCTCTCCGGATTCCGAGCGGGTCATTTTGAATTTGGGGGGGATTGCCAACCTCACTTTATTGCCACCTAGAGGGCAGCCTCTGGCTTGGGACTCTGGGCCAGCGAATGCTCCGCTCGATGCTTTGATGCGCCTGGAAAAACAGAAAGATTTCGACCAAGACGGCCGCTTGACCTTGGCCGGCAAGCCACTTCCGGCCTTGCTGCAACATCTGCAAGAAGACGCGTATTTCACTCTGCCCATTCCGAAGAGCACGGGGCTGGAGCATTTTGGTCTTCCCCTTGCACGGCATCTACGCAGTTTGGCTCCAGATGCCCAATTGGAGGACTTGTTGGCGACCTTGGCCGAATTGGGGGCGTGGTCGGTGGCGCAAAGTTTGCGCCAAGCAGGGTGGCAGGGAGGGGCGGTCTATGTGGCTGGCGGTGGGGTCCATAACTTAGGCTTGAAGGCGGCTTTGGTGCGTCACCTGGGTGCTTCCCGCTTGCATAGCTACGATGAGTTGGGGTGGGATGGCGATAGTCGAGAAGCCGTGGCTTTTGCCTTGTTGGGTGATGCCTTTTTGCATGGCGAAACCAGTACTTGGCCGACGACCACCGGCTGCCAGACTCCGAGTGTCCTCGGCCAATGGGTGCCGGGGCCCCAGGCTTGAGGTTTTTGGGCAGGATGAAGGAATGATGAAACCTTTTTCATCTTCTCTTGGTCCCCTTGCCGCGTAGTTTTCTCTGGCTAGAATCCGGCGTTATCGCCTTTCAACCTGTGAGGTGTCAACATGGACAACATTGTCGAGGCCAAGGGCCTGTGCAAATCTTTCGGTTCTCTGCGCGCTGTCGATGGCATTGATTTGCGTGTGGCGCGGGGGGAAGTCTTGGGCTTTTTAGGCCCGAATGGCGCCGGCAAATCCACCACCATGCGCATGCTCAGTGGTTTTTTAGAACCGGACGCAGGCTCCGTGCATTTATGCGGGGTGAACCTGGCCACCAATCGCCAACAAGCCCTCACCAATCTTGGCTACTTGCCAGAAGGTGCCCCGGCCTATCCCGAGATGTTGGTGCATGAGTATCTGGCCTTCCTTGCCGGCGTGCGCGGGCTTTATGGAGCCGAGTTGCGCCAACGATTGGCCGAAGTTGTGGAGATGGTCAAGCTCAACACCGTCTTTAACCAGCGGGTAGAAACGCTGTCCAAAGGTTTCCAACGACGCTTAGGCTTGGCGGGGGCGCTGCTGAATTCCCCGCCGGTTTTGGTTTTGGATGAACCTACCGATGGTTTGGATCCGAATCAAAAACATGAAGTGCGTTCGCTGATTCGTCGCCTGGCGCCGGGAAAAGCCATCATTCTTTCCACCCATATTTTGGAGGAAGTTGAAGCCGTCTGTTCGCGCACGGTCATCATTAATCAGGGCAAAGTGATTTTTGATGGCACGCCGGAGGAGTTGGACCAACAAGCGCCCAATCACGTCACTAGCGCCCGTTTGGATTGGGTCTTCCGTCAAATGACTACAGGGGAGGTTGCCTGATGACTCATGTCTTCTCAGCATTGTTTCGCCGCGAATTCCGGAGTTACTTTCAAACTCCACTGGCGGGAGTGTTCTTAGTCATCTTTTTGTTGCTCAGTGGATTGTTTACCTTCCAACTGGGCGGGTTGTTCGAGCGTGGACAAGCCGACTTGCGCCCTTTCTTTCAGTTTCTACCTTGGCTGTATTTGTTCTTGGCCCCGGCCGTTGCCATGCGCTTGTGGGCAGAGGATCGACGCACCGGCACGATTGAAATACTAATGACCTTGCCCTGTCCCTCGTGGTTGGTGGTCCTGGCCAAGTTCCTCGCTTCTTGGGCGTTTTTAAGCTTGGCCATTCTCCTCACCTGTCCCTTGTGGATGACGGTTTCCTATCTTGGAGATCCCGACCACGGCATCATCCTCACCAGCTATTTTGGTGCCATTCTGATGGGCGGGGCTTACCTGGCTCTGGGCGCGGCGGTGTCTGCGGCGACCAAGAATCAAGTCATTGCCTTCATTTTGGCCGTGTTGATTAGCTTTGGTTTCCTCTCCGCCGGCTACCCGGTGGTGCTTGATTTCCTCGGCGGTTGGGCGCCAGATTTTTTCGTGCAAGCGGTGGCGTCGACCAGTTTTCTCACCCATTTTGATGCTCTGCAAAGAGGGGTTTTGGACATGCGCGATGTTTTGTTTTTCCTCCTGGTGATGGCTACTTCTTTGGTCATCAACCGCATCATGATCGATTGGAAAAAAGCTGCATAGGAGAAAGCCATGCGTCAGCAACAACATCCGGTCACGGCGATTCTGTTGGCCTTCCTTTGTTTCTTGGGCATCAACTTGGTGGTGTCGCTCGGACTCAAGGGTTGTCGTTTAGATTTAACGGCAAACCATATGTACACCCTTTCCGAGGGCACCGAAGAGGTTTTGCAAAACCTCGAAGAACCCATTGATCTCACTCTTTATTGGACGGAAAAAAATGCGGAGGACGTACCGCAAATCCGCACCTACGCTCAGCGCGTGCGCGAGTTTTTACAAGATTTAAGTGCTTTGGCGGATGGCAAGTTGCGTCTTCATGTGGTCGACCCCGAACCCTTTTCCGAAGCCGAAGACGAAGCGGAGTTGGCGGGGATTACGCCTTTATCCTTGGGCGGTGGGCGCACCGTATCTTTGGGTTTGGTCGCGCGCAATAGCGTGGATGAAACCGATGCCATCCCCTTTTTGGATCCTTCTAAGGAATCCTTTTTGGAATACGACGTGGTGCGGTTGATTCATGCTTTGTCCTTGAGTGAAAAGCAAAAAATTGCTCTCGTTAGCGGCATGGCCTTGGCGGAAGATGCCAACCCGCGAAGCACCATGCCTGGCATGCCACCGATGCCTGGAAAGCCTTGGCAGGTGATGGCTCAAATGGAGGAGTTGTATGAGGTGGAGTCGGTCGATACCGATGCCGAGTCCTTGCCCGAGGATGCCGACGCGGTGGTGGTGGTCTTTCCGTATGACTTGAGCGAGGGGCTGCAACATGCCCTTGATGCCTGGGCCTTGGAAGGCAAGCCGCTGATGGTGTTTTTGGACCCGCACAACGAGGTCGAGGCGCAGCGGGCGGCTAGCAAGACCAACTCCGGCATGCCCAGCATGGGGCCGATGCCCAGCGATTTCGGCAACCTCCTTTCCTCTTGGGGTGTGGAGTGGCATGACAAAGACTTTGTTGCCGACCGCCAGTGGGCGCAGCGCGTTTCCTTGGGCGCGGGTGGGCGCAACGGCGTAGAGACCCTGGATTACCTCGCTTGGTTGGCCGTTGGCAAAGAATCCCTGGCCGCGGATGATCCCATTACGGGGGTGATGGAGCAAATCAACCTCAACAGTGCAGGTTGGTTTAGCGTGGCCGAAGATAGCGATTTGCAACTCAACCCCTTGGTGGAATCTTCCGACCAAGCTGCGCTGATGCCCGTGGCCAAAATTGCAAGCTTTCCTGACCCCGCGAGTCTGCTTCGAGATTTTCATCCCACGGGCAAAAAATATCCTTTGGTAGTGCGTGTTTCTGGCACTTTGCATAGTGCCTTCGACAAAGAAAAAACCGCGACGGCCGGCACCTTGATCCTGGTTGGCGACACCGATTTCCTTAACGACAGTTTGTGGATTCGCCAAGAGACCTTGGGGCCAATCTTTTTAGGCTATCGCCGCTTTGCCGACAATGGCCCCTTTGTGCTGAATGCACTGGAGTTGCTCACGGGGTCTTCGTCTTTGGGCAAACTTCGCGGGCGTGGCAGTGCGCAGCGTCCTTTCGCGCGGGTCCGCGTGTTGCGGCAGGAAGCCGAAGCACGCTACTTGCAACGCGAGCAAGAGCTGCAAGAAGAAATCCGTCAAGGGGAACAGCGTTTGCGCGAAATGCAAAATGGTTCCGGGGAAGGTTTGTCCAACTTGATTTTGTCGCCCGAACAAGAGGCGGAGGTGGAGAAGTTGCAGCAGACCATTTTGGATGCGCGCAAAGAACTACGAGAAGTTCAGCACAACCTGCAAAAAGACATTGAAGCCTTGGGGCAGAAAGTCATGTTGTGGAATGTTCTTGGTACACCCTTGGCCGCTGCGTTGTTGGTTTTAGCCCTTGCCTGGTGGCGCGGGCGTCGTCGTCCCCAAATCGGATCTTAGTCATGTCCAAATCCATTCGCTTTGCCCTTTTCACTCTCTGTGTGTTGGCGGCGGCCTGGTATTTTCATCAGCGCCAGGTCCCGGATGCGGTGGGGAGTTCCGCACACACTTGGTTTCTGACCGACTTCCGCAAAGAAGTGAATCAATCGCAAAGGCTGCGGTTGGAAGTGTCGGCGGAGGAAATGCTAGAACTGGACAAACATGGAGAACAGTGGGT
>JAJRZS010000058.1 GCA_024275135.1 Planctomycetota bacterium
AGTTGCAAAATGCGATCGAGGATTTGGTCGGCAGAAATGCCTTCCGCCTCGGCTTCGTAACTCGGCAAGACACGATGGCGCAAAACATCGTGGGCGATGCCTTGGACATCTTCAGGGCTTACGAAACTGCGCCCACGCAACCAAGCGCGTGCACGTGCACAACGGTCGAGGGCAATGGTGCCGCGTGGACTCGCTCCCCATTCAATCCAGCGCTGCAACTCCTCTCCATAGGCTCCCGGCTCGCGGGTGGCCATCACGATTTGGATGAGGTATTCCTCCAGGGCGGGAGCCAAGTGAATGGCCAAGACCTCCTTCCTCGCTGCCTGCACCGTTAACTGCGTGAGTGGGCGGAATGGCTCCTGAGGTTGGGATTGCGCCTCTTCGCGTGCGAGCTGCAAAATACGACGCTCGGCAACGGCATTCGGCGGACCAATCCGTAAATGCATCAAAAAGCGATCAAGCTGCGCTTCGGGCAAAGGATAAGTCCCCTCTTGCTCAATCGGGTTTTGCGTTGCCATGACCAAAAACAACTCCGGCAACTGATGACTTTCACTCCCCACGGTAACTTGACGCTCGGCCATCGCCTCCAACAGCGCCGACTGTACTTTTGCGGGAGCCCGATTGATTTCGTCTGCCAATACAAAATTATGAAAGACTGGCCCTTCTTGGAAACGGAAACTGCCATCTTCGGGATGGTAGATTTCCGTTCCGGTGAGATCGGCGGGGAGCAAATCCGGGGTGAACTGGATACGGTGTTCGCTGCCCTCCACAGCTGTCGACAATTCCTTAATTGCCTTCGTTTTGGCAAGACCGGGCGCACCTTCAACCAAGAGATGCCCGTCGGCCAGCAAAGCCAATAGCAAACTCTCCGTGAGCTGCGGTTGGCCAACAATGCGTTGGTTGAGATGCTCCTGCAGGCGGTGGAAATCCTGAGCCACTGGGCTGGAGGCTGCAGCAGCAGTCAAAGGAGATGGATTGGGCTGAGCTTGTGTCATGGTCGTCGGTGCCAACAGCCCATCAGGGGCGTCTTGGCTCCCATTTATACGGATTGGAACCTGATAAGTGAGTAAACGAAAGATGAAATCCTGTTCATGCTAGTCCCAGGGTGCAGGCGGCCCGTCCACCAGCAGCTCATCCAAAGCCAGAAAAACGTGGGGACGCTCACAATGAGGGCGTATCATCTCCAGGCGAAGAAATCGATAGGAACTGTTTTGGGGAAGAGATATGGTCCAAGCTTGCCGAGCATCATCGGTGACTGCCGGAACGGGTTGAATTTGTTGAATGGCATGCCAGCCTTCGCCATCATCGGATATCGACACCACAATTTTCTGTGGGAAGAGCAAGGATCGCTCCCTGTCCTGCAAGCAAGAAATCCTTAGCCTTTGTGGCGCAGGAGCATGGTGATCTGGCCACAAATCTAAAACCATACTCGGGTTAGAATCCTTCCATTGCACCCAACCATCATCTGCGCGGTCGCCGCCAAGCAAAGCATCGCAAAGGTTCTCGGCATGCAAATGTACAGGCCGAGGCTCGACCTTAATCGGGCGCTGGAAAGCTCGATGTTGAGGTAAGGTTGGGTGAAGCAAATAGCCCCAAAGCTGGCCATATTCTTTTAAGCTCAACCCCCATTCTCGTAGGTTTTTCTGCTTTGCCTCCGCCGCGACAGCAAGAAACTCCCGCACCTTCTCCTTCCATGCAGGAACAACTTGCCAATTCCCTTCTTTTGTTTGTTGCCAAATGCCATTGGCGTTGGCGCCACGGGAGCGCGCACATTCAAGCTCTGCATATTGCACCGGTAAAAAGGCGAAGCTTAATCGTCTAGCGAGGGTAGGCTTGCCTCTCACTGCCATTTTGGCCTCGGCAAACAACTTCTCCGCCCGCGCCAGCACTTGCGGACGAAGCCAAGAATCTTTCGCATCAATTGGGCTTCCAAAAATACGCAAAGGACTTGCAGAAGCCCCCAATTCCTTGTGCAGAAGATGAATATAGTCTGACAAATAGGGAGCTGCATCCCCGTAAAAACCAGCCAAAAATTCCTGCAGCGTTGCCTCAAAATCAATCTGCGGATTCCAAGCTAGCTTAGCGAGTAAGTAGCAGCGTAATTCAGAGAATTCTGTATGCACTCCATTCCCTTGCAAAAAGAGGTTTTGCAAAGGGCGTTGGCTAAGCCATTGCACATTGGGTTGCAATACATACAAATCGGGGAAAGGTGCTAAAAGATTGGTGAATTGAACCTCGTAATCCCAAAGAAATATGTTCGAGGTACGTGCAGACCAAATCTGGAAATCATCAGCAAAGCGACTCTCCGTTTGTGCGGAGAGCGGGCGGGAACGATCTGCCTCGATAGTGCAGAGCATGATGCGGACATTTTCTTCTGGTTGAAGATTGCGAGGAGGTTTTCGGGTGTACTGATAGGCAAGAGTTGAAAAAGTGTATTGCTGGAATTTCCGTGCAATCGTGTTTACGAATCGAAGCACCGGTGCCATCGCACTACCCTCCCTTGCCGTAAGCTCTTTTTCTTGTCTACATTGGCATGGCTCCACGTTGTCAGCCTGACTCAAAGAGATCACTTGAATTTTTGGATTCTGTTCAATCAAATGTTGAACATAAGCTTCCACCTTCCGTAACACATCCGGGTTGGCCATGCAGAGTTGGGTGGGCCGTCGCTTGCCATCCACCAGAGCAAAATATTCGGGATGCTCATCAAAAAATTGACTTGGAGGTAAAATCGAGAGGAATGAATGTACCCAGTAGGGTGCCCACCTATCTGGAATTTCATCCCCTACCCAATCTAGCTTGTGCCATCTCCGGTATTCTGGATCCGCAGCGACACCATAATGGACGGATCTCCATGGTGTGGGTGGCACTTCGACGCGACAAAAACTTTTTTTCAGCACTAAGTTTAGGCGCCTTGGAATTTCGAGGGCACCAGGAGCCCAAAATCTACAGCCAAACACTTCAAGCAAAGAACTAACGGCGTAGTCGGTGGTCTTAGGAGAATCCCCGCAAAGAAAAAGGCGGTTACCAGCGGCCGCGATGAGAAACCCTCCGACCTCGATTCGCGTTGAGGGCAAAGCCCAATGTTGAAAGGCTTGGGTATTGCCAATGAATATGGAATGAATTGGTGGTAGGATGGATTCCTCAGCAACGATGGGCAAGGAAGCGCCAGTCATTGCCTGGATTTTTTCTCGTAGCCGCTCCGCCGCCTCTTGCTCCAATGGGTCTGCATGTTGGGGCAAAACAATCTTCCACTCGGATTTCCCTTGCCGAACGAGATGGAGCAAGGAAGGGTCTTGGGCACAAGAAGAGCCAATCCCAACAAGGAAGCCAAGGAAAGCGAGGGCGCAGTAAAAGGCCTGCATAAATAAAGTGTATCTGTTACATTTCCGCCATGCTTCGCCACTCCCTAACCCTTCTACTGCTCTTGCCGATGGTTGCATGCGCATCTACGGCCATCCCTCCAGAGAATGCGACCGGCGCAGAAATTTATGGCATTGCAGATTGCGCAGGTTGCCATGGCGACGACTTTGATGGCACTATGTTTGGGCCAGGTCTCAAAGATGTCGACCTGCACTGGAATCCAAGCGCTCTTGCTGGTTTTTTTGCTGCGCCAGAAAGCATTATCGAATCGGACGCCCGGCTTACCGAACTCGACAAGGAATATTGGTTCGACATGCCCGACTACGACCACATCCCCCCACGCCAGCGCGAAATTCTCGCCATCTGGCTATTGGAGCAGGCGAAGGAGAAGTGATTTATGGGGTTGGAGGGCGCAAATCCTCTGAAAAAAAATACCCTAATGGAATTTCACCGAAGAAATACTTGCATCCAACTTGGTCGATGTATTCCAAAACATCGCCATACTGCGGCTTCTGAAACCAATCGCTAAGAAGAAACAGAAAATGGGCGGAATAACCAATTGGTTTCACCAGCTTGTTGTACTGTTTCATCTTGAAATCACAAGTTTGTAGTTTTTCGTCAACCGAACCGGAGCATTGCTGCCATTTTTTTTCGACAATAAAAACTCTCTTTGACTTATCTAGGCAAAGGGCTTCGTCGGGCAAGAGCTTTGCAGAAATATGATTTTTCCAATTAACTCCTCGTGGAGTTAAGAATGATGAATAAAACTTGTGTTGAGGGTAAAGCCCTCCAACATCATGGCCGTGAACAATTACGCGGCCTTCTTCGTTTACCGAGTATCCCTTCACAGAAGATAATGCGGTTTTTAAATCTGTCGCCTTTTCGAAAACAAGACCCGTTCTTGTCAGATCTCCCCCAGTGCCTCCCTTTTTCATTCTCTAATAAAGTGAATCCTTCATGTTTTCCATCAGAGCCGCATAACGCGACTTGGTTAGTTTTAGAAATTGTTCGTCCAAATCGATACCAATGAAATTACACCCATTGGGAACTGCGGCGATTCCCGTTGTGCCAGAACCACAAAATGGATCCAATACCAAATCACCGGGGTTCGTTGAGCACCGGATGATCCGATCCAAAAGCTCTATCGGCTTTTGGGTGGGATGCTTACCAAGAATTTTTTCGGCCTTCTTGGGAGCTCCAATCCTCCAATGGTTTGGGAAAGACTGTTCATCCCCGACACCATTTCTGGGAGGCCAAACATCCTTTTGCTGTTTGCCTCCATTTTGTTCTTTCTCAAATGCATAATGGAAAACATGCTTACTCTTTTCTGTTTTCCTTGCCCACAGTACAAACTCGTGGGAATGCGTGTAATAACGACACGCCAAATGGGGTGGTGGTGCCAACTTTTCCCAGACCACTGTGTTTAAAATTTTAGCGCCCAGCTTCTGCAATGCAAAACCAACAGAAAAGATGATGTGGTGAGTGCCGCTGATCCAAATAGCGCCATTCTCTTCCAAAACTGAAAGGCTTGCGCCAAGCCATCGAAGCACAAATTCGTGATCTTCTTCAGGCCCGTTGCTGGTATCCCATTTCCCTTTATCGACGGAAACCATTTTTCCGCTTTGACAGGAAATGCCACCATTTGAAAGGTGATACGGAGGATCGGCAAACACTAGATTGGGCTGAATTCCTCGCCGTTTTATCTCTTCCAAAATGCGAATACTATCGCCTTGGAATAGTACAAATTTTCCGTCTGCCGAACGGTAATAAAGCGAGCCTCCTCCCGCTCTAGCCAGGGCACTCAACTCCTTTCGACTCAACCGCTCTAAGGAAAACGAGGGTGAAGCAACCTTTTTCCTTGCGGCCGTCTTGACCACCTTAGATCTCTTCCTCCTGGGCGCTGGCTTCTTGACCGATTTCACCCTGAAACCCTAACGAATCCCTAACGAAAAATCTACTCCCTAAAACCCACCATCCTCCCAAACCACTTCCCCTTCGAAGGTGGTTTGCAATACCTTGGTCTGGGCCAAGGTCGCAACGGGAACTCGAAAGATGTTGCGGTCGAGGATGAGAAAGTCGGCCGACTTGCCCACCTCC
>JAJRZS010000059.1 GCA_024275135.1 Planctomycetota bacterium
ACAATTCCACTCAGGGCAACGATGCCAATCAGAGAAAACATGGCGAGGTCGTAGCCTAAAACCACGTGACCGAAAACGGCGCCAATGAGCCCAAAGGGTATGGCAGACATGATGACCAAAGGCTGCACATAAGACCGAAGTGGGATGGCGAGGAGGACGAAAATGGCGATGAGTGCGAGGGTGTTGATGCGCATCAAGGTCGCCAAAAATTCATTCTGTTCTTTTTGTTGGCCTTCAAAGCTGTAGTTCAAGCCGGGATAACGCTTCATCAAGTTAGGTAAAAACTCCGGTATGATGACCGCAAGCACGTTGTCGGGGGTGGTTGCTTTTTTGTCGATGTCGGCAAGCACGCTGATAACACGGCGTCGGTCGACACGATCAATTTTGGAATAGCCTCGTCCCAGGGTGGCATCGGCGACGACGGAGAAGGGGAGTTCCCGTCCATCGGGAGTGCGGATGCGCATGTTTTCCAAAGTTTGGAGGCGGCTGCGGTCGACTTTGGGATAGCGCACCATGACATCCACGGCATCGCGATCGCGTTGGATGCTTTGGGCTTCTTGTCCGTAGAAGGCTTGACGCACTTGGAGGGCAAGATCGGCAAGCCGTAGGCCGGAGGCCTCGCCGGCGGGGGTGAGTTTGAGTTTGATTTCTTCCTTGCCTTCTTGGAAGGTGTCGCGCACTTGGGTGACCCCGGCAATGTTGCCAATGCGTTCTTGTAATTCCTCGGCCGCTTGTTGCAATACTGGAATCGCGGCGCCTGACAATTGGATGTGAATGTCTCCTTCCGAAGCCATGAGATCGGAAGAAAAACTAACATCTTCAGCCCCTGGAACTGGGCCGACTTTTTGGTTCCAGATTTTCAAAATATCACGCCCGGAGAGCGCACGGTATTCCGCGGAAAGTAGCTCCAAGTTGACTTCGGCCAAATGGGAACCGCTCGCTGCCAAAGTGATGGTGCCACCACTGTTTTGCGCTTTGGCTTTCATCGGCTGGGCACCAACCGAAGTGGTGATATTCCGAATCAACGGCAAGCCATCTTGATTGAACAGTTCTTGCTGCATCTCCCTGGCGGCATCTTCAAAGCGTTGGATGGCCGCTTCGGTAGCAGCCAGCGGTGTGCCCAAAGGCATTTGCAGTTCTGCAACCACATTGTCGGCTTCAATAGGTGGAAAGAAGTTGAACTTGATGCGCCCACTTTGTACATAGCCGAGAGTGATAAGGAAGGTCGATAGTCCAATGGCCAGTACCAGATAGCGCCGACGTAAGGAGAACTCCAAAGAGGGTCGGTAAATCTTTTCAATGAAACTCTCCAACAGGCGATTGATGAAGGCTTGGACCTTCGCCCAAGGGCCCGCCTTTTTCTTCGTTGAATCGGCAGGCAAGTGGGTGAGGTGGGCAGGGAGGATAAAAAGGGCCTCCACCAAGGAAAACACCAAGACGGCAATCACCACCAACGGAATGTTGCGAGAAAATTGTCCCATGTTGCCGGGCATCATCATCATCGGTACGAAGGCGGCGATGGTGGTGAGAACGGCGAAGATGACCGGTTTGGCCATTTCTTGGGTACCTTCCACCGCAGCCTGCATCCCCGATTTCCCACGCTGTCGATGTTCATGCACATTCTCCGCGACCACAATGGCGTCGTCGACGACAATGCCTAGAACCACAATCAAGCCAAATAGGGAGATGAGGTTGACCGAAACACCGAGGCTGGGCATGAGCAAGGTGGCTCCTAAAAAGGCCATCGGAATGCCGAGGGTGACCCACAATGCCAAGCGTAAACGTAAGAACAAGGCCAAGGCCACCAAGACTAAAATCAATCCGGAACGGCCATTGCGCAACATCAGGTCGAGACGGCTTTGCAGGAGCAGCGTGTCGTCGTTGATTTTGGTGAGCTGAATGCCAGCGGGCAGTTGACTTTTGGCCTTGCTTAGAGCTTGTTCGACCTCTTCAGCCATAACCAGGGCATCCTGCTCGCCCACCCGGTAGATTTCCATAAACACCGCTGGCTTGCCGTTGAAGCGATTGCTTTGGTCGGTCTCTTTGAAGCTGTCCACCACAGTGGCAACATCGTCAAGCAAAATGCGGCTGCCGTCGGCCAGGGTGCGTACGGGAAGTGCGGCAAAATCCTTGCCCACATAAGCTTGGCCCTTGCCGCGCAATAGGATTTCCCCACCCTTTGTTTTGATGCCCCCGCCGGGCAAGTCCAAGGAACTACGCCGAATGGCTTGCACCACATCGTCGAAGCGCAAATGGTATTGGCGCAAGGCTGCCTCGGAAATTTCTACAGAAATCTCAAAATCCGGCGCATTGCTCAGTTTCACCAAAGAAATATCGGGTTGGGTGATGAGCTGATCTTCCACTACCCGGGCTGCGGTGCGTAGCGTTGTTTCCGCAGCATCGCCCCAAATGGCAATTTCCATCACCCGGTTATTGATTTCCAGAAGTTGAATCTGCGGCTCCTCGGCGTCTTCTGGAAAGTTGTCGATTTGGTCGATGGCCGACTTGATGTCATCCAGCATTTCCTGCCGATCTTCGCCGTCAAGAAATTCCACGGTGACGATGCCCACGCCCTCGTTCGCCGTGCTCTTGACTTGGTCCACCCCGGACAGCCCTTGCACTTCTTTTTCGATGCGCATCACGATCCCTTCTTCCACTTCTTCGGGCGAGGCACCGGGGTAGGCCACGGTGATCATGGCCGCATCGACTTCAATCTCAGGAATTACTTCCTGACGTAAGGTGCCGACCGTCATTAATCCCACCACCACAATCGCGACCATCATGAGGTTGGCGGCGACGCTGTTGCGGGCAAACCAATCGATTATGCCGTTCATGGCTTAGTTCTCTTGTTGACCGGAGGTCGCGGGAGGGAGGGGTTGCACCTCCATGTCTTCCACAAACAGCGGAAGTGGGGTGAGAATGATGCGAAGCGGATCGGCAAAATCGCCTTCAAACACGGTTTGCGTGGGGGTAGTAGCCAAGACCTTCAGCCCTTGTTCGTGGGCGTGGTTGTTGGCGTCCACCCAACGCAAACGGTTGCCATGCAAGACGGCTTGGCTAGGAACGAGAAAAGCTTGCTCCACGGTACGGCCGCGCAGTTGGACTTGCACAAACATGCCGGGCGAAAGAGGGGGGATTTGGTCGTGTTTGACAAAGGCATGTTTCACTTCGATGATGGCATCCACCATGCGCGTGCCGGCGTCGGTGGTGGCTTCGGTGCGCACCACCTGCCCTTGCCAAGTCCAAGATTGATCGCCGGCTTGGGTGCTCAACAAGGCTGGAATCGGTTTGGTCGGCCCGGTGAGTGCAAGCCCGAGTTGGGTGAGTTGCGTTAGCGAAAGGGGGACGCGCACCTCGGCAATCTCTGTTGCATAGAGTTTGGCCAAGGCAGAGCCAGGGCCGACCCAGGAGCCAATTTCCACTTGGCGTTGTTGGCAGCGCCCGGCAAAGGGGGCGCGGACGAGGGTGCGTTGCAGTTGGGTGCGCGCCAATTCCAAATTGGCTTGCGCCAAATCGACCGCAGCTTGAGCCGATGCTAGCTGCGGTTCTTTTTTCACTAAGGCGGAGGCCTCTCCTTTGCCGAGGCGTTCCCATTCCTCCATCGCGACTTGCGCATCGGCTTGAACCAAATGAAGCTGCGCTTGCGCCTGTTGCAGTTGGGCCTCGCGCACCGAAACGGTTTGGCGGTAGTCGGTGTCGTCCAGGCGCAATAAAACCTCGCCTTCCGCGAAGGATGCTCCGGGATAAAGATGATCGCTAATGGCAACCACCTGGGCTGCAACCTGAGCCACCAATTGGATGCTATTGCGCGCCACCACTTCGCCAAAACTATGCACATCCAAAGTCCGGGTTGCTGCTTGGGCCTCCAAGGTTTCCACCACGGGGATCCAGGTTTTGGGTGCTTGGCTCGGTGTTTGCGGGCCAGTGGCCACCAGCCAGTTTTTTGCGCCGATGCCAAGTAGCAAGACGAGCAAAGGGAGGACGATACGGAGGGCCTTGTTCATGAGCTATGGGTGGATTGAAAGCCACCGCCGAGGGCGAGGTAGAGGTCGATGCGATTGTTGAGTAGCAGTAGATGCGTGTTAATCTTCTGGCTTTGCAGTTGCAGCAACTTGGCACGTGCGGCGTAGAGTTGAGCGGCATCCGCAGTGCCCGCCTGGTAGCGGTTTTGCCAAAGCTCAAGTTCTGCTTGTTGACTCTGCAGTTGTTGTGCCAGGGCTTGCAGACTTTCTTGCAAGCGTTCTTCGTTATCGAGCAGAGTTTGCACTTCGGCGAAGGCGCGGAGCATGGTTTGTGCAAATTGAAGCTCCGCGGCTTGGGTGAGAAAGTCCGCTGAGTCTGCTTGGGCTTGTAGGGATCCACCCTGGAAAAGAGGTGCGCTCAAGTTGGCGCCAAGATTCCACACTTGGAAATTTCCATCCAACAAATCGCCCAGGGCTGTACTGGAAGTACCGTTGGAACCTGTGAGGCTGATGGAAGGGTAAAGGCTGGCGGTGGCGGCTTTACTGTTGGCGCGGGCGGCTTTTACTGCGGCTTCAGCTTGAGCCAAGTCGGGGCGTCGTGACAGAAGCTGTGCTGGTAAGCCGACGGCGACGGGCTCGGGTAATGCAGGTAACTCTGCCGATGGCGCCGGTAAAGCATCTTGAGGGGATGCCAGCAAAGTGCGGATGTTTTGTTGCCACAGGGCTTGTTGGTGGAGACGGAGGGGGAGGCTGGATTCCAGCGCATGAAGTTGTTGCCGGGCTTGCTGCACGGAGGCAGCGTCACCGCCATGAGTGAAACGTAAAGCTTGGTAAGCAGCCAGATCCTTGGCGTTGGCTACTTGCTGTTGCAACAGCTGGGTTTGTTGCTCGACTTCGGCGAGGGCGAACCAAGCTTTGGTGGTTTGGCCAATGAGGGATAGCTGGGCGGCCGCAAATTCGGCCTGTTTGCCTTCCCAATTGGCGGTTGCAGCCTCCTTTTGTGCTTGCACCCGACCCCATAGGTCGATCTCCCAACTTAGATTGAGCCCCAGTTGAAAGCGGTTACTGGTAATTGGCAACACTTCCGGGGCGCCAGGGATGGGCAAACCGATGAAATTTTGCCGCCCGCGGGAAAGATCCAAACCGCCTTGGGCCTGGGGCCATAGTTGGCCTCCCACCACTTGCACCTGGGCGGCAAAAGCCTGCATGCGTGCGCTCGCTGCGGCTAGGTCGCGGTTGTTGGCCAGAGCCTGGTTGATGATTTGATTGAGCTGGCTGTCGGCAAAGGAAGTCCACCAATCCACGGCAAGGGAGGCTGCGGCGGGTGCCTCAGCAGAAGCTTCCCAAGTTGCTGGCAGCTCGGGATCTTGGGGAAATGCTGGCGGCGGCGGAGTGTGGCAGGCAGCCAGGCCCAAGCCGAAAAGAGCGTAGAGTTTTTTAGGCATGTTGAAAGCCGGCGCTGCAAAAGCTGACTAGTTGATCGAGCAAGTAATCGTTGTCGTTAACGTCAATGGCGCCTTCCGACATGGTGTGTAACATGGATGGCTGGGCGTCCAACAAATGGAGCATGGCACCAATCATGAAATGACCGTGCAAGATGATTTCGCTGGGCGTGCGCTCGGGCAGGGTGCGTTGCACCGCCGCTACAAAACGGCGAATGATGGGGGTGAGGAGGTCCGCCATTAAGGCCTCCAATCCGGGATGCGGCTCGTGATGCATGCGGGAGAGAATGCATGGCATCTTGGCGTCGCAATCGGTGAGCTGGCGAAGGGCGGGTTCGAGAAAAATCCGGATGATGCGGTCGAGGGGGAGGGGGGCGCCTTGGGCTGCGTCTTCGGCTTCCTCCAGCATGCGCATTCGCGCGGCGTTGATGGGTTCAATGCAATGGCGCACCAGGGCTTCGAGCAATCCGTCCTTGGAGCCAAAGTGGTAGTTGACGGCGGCCAGGTTGACACCAGCGCGCTGGGTGATTTCGCGCAAGGAAGTGGCGGGAAAGCCTTTTTCTGCAAAAAGCTCCTGAGCTGCGTGGAGGATGCGGTCTTTGGTTTGTTCCGCCGACATGCATCCAGTTTAAAACAATCGTTTGAATCAAACAAGTGTTTGTTTGGCTTTTGGGCGGCTTGAATCTAATAGCTCAAATTTGGCATGTTGGGCAGTAAAAACTGCTTCTTTGGCTCAAAATACAGCTTTTAATCGCAGTGCCACAGTGGGTGCAAGCTTCTCCTGCACGGCCGTAAACATGAAGTTGTTGGGCAAAATAGCCTGGTTGACCGTCGCCGCCAACAAAGTCTTGGAGGGTGGTGCCGCCGCTGCGAATCGATTTTTTTAAGACCTGGCGCACCGCCGCGGCCAGTTTTTGGTACCGCGCCAAACCTACCCGGTGGGCACCGCGACGGGGCCGGATGCCGGCCAAGAAAAGACTTTCGGAGGCGTAGATGTTGCCGACGCCAACCACAATTTTGCTGTCCATCAAAACGTTCTTCACCGCCGTGCGTCGTTTGCGCGTTCGCTGGTGCAAATAGGCGCCATTGAACTCGGCGGCAAAAGGTTCTGGCCCTAAATCCGCGAGCAGGGGATGCTGCTGGACTGGGGCTGGCGCCCACAAACACAGACCAAAACGACGTGGGTCGTGGTAGCGCAGCACCAGCGTGCGGGAAAAGGTGAGGGCAAAATGATCATGCTTGCGCCTGGGACTGCTGTTGGTATGCAAACTCAAACTGCCGGACATGCCCAGATGCATGAGCAAAGCATCTTCCATGGCTTCCCATTGCCAGATGAGATATTTGCCGCGGCGTTGGATGTCTAGTAGACGTCGTCCTTGCAGTTGTTGCGCCAAGTTGCGCGGAATTGGCCAACGCAAACGACGCTCCCAGACTTTCACCTCGTTCACTTTGCGCCCAATAAGATGGGGCTTCAAACCGCGCAACGTGGTTTCGACTTCCGGCAGCTCCGGCATCTTATTCGTGGGCGTCGTCGAGATGCTCTTGCAGGAAGTAGTAGAGCATGTATTCTTCGGCGGTATGCTTGGGCCCAGGCAAATTGCGCAAGCGTCGGGCCGCTGCTTCTAAATGTCGCTCGCGGTGAAATTGGTAGGTATGCACGCCAATGGCAGCATTGTTTTGTTCATCGTCGCAGGGTTCGGCAAAGCGCCCGAGCGCTTGATTGGCTTCCTCGGTGGTTAGCGAGGTTTGGCCCCGATCGGCCATCAGAACCTCTAAATCGTGGATTTTCTCAGTGGTGACGCCGATTAAAAATTCTTGGAAGGCAAGCCCTTCGTCCACACTCATGTTGTGGCGGGAAAAGTAATCCACAAATTGGGGCGCGCATCCGGCTTGCAACAAACGCATGATTTCCGACACTCCCAGCATGGTGCCAACGGCGACGCGAAGGTTGCGGCGCGCATCCCAGACCGCTCTCAGCAGTGGAAAAAATTCTTTGACGTTTTGCGAAGGATTGCCGTCCCAGAGGGAGGTGAGACTTTTCACCGCAGTGGCGCGAACGGGGCGAGAGATTTTGGTGTCCATGGCCAAGGAGGTGAGCAATTCATCCATCAGTTTCAAATACACACAGGCATGGACACGGGCATCGACAGTTTCCAATAAATCGCTGTCGGTGGCGGCAAATTCTTCACTGAGATAACGCAGCAAGCGCCAAAAGTTGAGGCGCGCCATGGTCAGACTACGCCACAACATCGCCCGGGTGGGCAAAAACATTTCAAAGTCGGCGTCGGTTGCATTGGCCAAGAGTTCGACCAAAGTGCCTAAGCCGCGGTTGCGGTGGCCAAGTTTTTTCTCGGCGAAGACGCGGGGGTAAAGCTCTAGGGAATTGCGGATGGAGTGAATGCGATCGATATGCTGCAAACACATGGTTTGATAACGCTCGCTCTCGGCATGTTCTGAGGAACAGAGTTTTTCCCAAAACACGGCCATGGCGTCCTGCTCTTTCTGGGTAAAGGCAGTGTCGGGGCCGAAGCGGAGCGGGGGAGTGCTCACTCGCGCGAGTGTAGCTAGAGCAGGGCCCGAAAGAAAGCATGCGCGGGTGGAGGAAAGAGATTGCAGGTAATGGAACCGGCGGCCAGGCTTCGTCTATTCTGGGGGGGATGGATGCTGACTCCCCTCGGTCCCGGGTTCCGTTTTTCTTGCTTGGCTTTGTCGCCTTGCTGTGGTTGGACGGATGGCAAGTGTTGGCCGATGCTCGGGCCCAAACGCCCTTGGCGAACGCCCTCTTGCTGGTCGCCGGCGGCATCCTCGGTTGGCTGTTGTTGCGCATCCCCGTGTTTTCTTGGCTGCTGCCCGCAGACTGGCGCCATACTCCACAGGCGGCTTTCGTTTTGGGGTTGTCCATCGCTCTTGTCTCTCAACTGCCCACTTGGCTGCCTTACCAAGATTTACCGGTAGTGGTGCGGCGCATGCTCGATCCACCGTGGTTGCCTCTGCTCCACTTGTTTGTGCTTTACCCCTTGCTCCTGCGCTCCTTGCCGATGCCGAAAATGCCGTCGCGGCCGGGCGTGTGGCTCGGCCTTCTGGTGGCGGCCAACTTCGGTTTTTTCTGGTGGCTCGATGGCCAAAGCCAAGCGGCTGCAGAACGCACTATTCAACAACCCTTGGGCTCCGCTTCGGCGCCGGCCAAACCGAATGTGGTGCTATTGGTCTTCGACACCATGCGCGGCGACACCATTCACCAAACTTGGCATAAACAAGCGCATATGCCGTGGTTGGACCAATACACAGCTCAAGCCCGTGTGTTTCCCTATGGATTTGCTGGTGCCAACCTCACTCCAGGTGGACATGCCACCTTATTAACCGGGCGTTATCCGGCGGAAAATGGCACTTTGCCCAAAGGCGAAGTGGCGATGCCGCAACGAGAACTTTCCTTGGCGGAGTTTTTGCGTGGTTATGGCTACCGCACCGCAGCAACCGTCACCAATGCGCGGATTACTCGGTCCATGGGCTTTGGTCAAGGCTTTGAGGTTTACGACGACGGTTTGGTGGCCAACGAAAACCCACTTTTCACCGCCATTAACCGTTGCGCGTGGTCGAGTTTGATGACCATGTTTGGCGGTAAAAAAGCACGGCGCGCCACCACCGCGATTGCCAAGCATCTGTTTCGCCAAGCGCAATTGGATTTATCTGCCGCCGACACCACGCCGCGCGCCTTGGCTGCCATGGATCGGCTGCAGCGCAAAGCTGAGGAGCCATTGTTTTTATTCGTCAACTACATCGACCCTCACTTCCCGTACTCCACACGTCCGGATTTGGCGGAGGCTTTCGGCCCCAATATTCGCAATGAGGCGATGGAGGCCATTCGCGACAATTCGCTGATGATGCATAACTTGATGCGGCATATGGGGGATGCCATTGGCAAAGGCGAGGCGGTGGACGATATGGATGCCCGTTTGGAATGGTTGCAAGAAGCGTATCGCGAACAGTTTCGAGAACTCGATGAAGGGGTGCAGGCCTTATTCGCTGGCCTGGAACAGCGTGGCATCACTCGCGAAAACTCCCTTATTCTGATTACTTCCGACCACGGCGAGCATTTAGGAGCCCACGGCATCATGATGCATGGGCGTTCTCTTTTTCAAGATGAAGTGCATGTGCCGTTTTTACTTTTGGGGCCGGGCGTGGAGCCGGCAGTGGTGGAGGATGCGGTGTCGGGTGTCGACTTCTTCGCCACCGTTTTGCATGGCATGGGATTGGAACAAACTACCGTTGACGGGTTGATGGGGGTTCCTTTGCAGGAGCCCATTCCCTCCCGCATGGTGCGTTTCGAATCTGGGCGCTTGCGGGGGGTGGTTATGGGTAAACACAAAATGATTGCAGACGACGATGGCACCCAACTCACTTGGGTGGAAGCCTACGATTTGGCCAGCGATCCCGGTGAGTTGCACAACCTAATCGACAGTGGGTTGGATTGGGTTGAGGCGGTCAAAAATCAACCTCCCATCCAACCTTCTGCCAGTGCGGTGGAGGTGGTTGCCGGTTCAGGAAAAGTGGACTTGGCTGCTTTGGGCTATGTTGACGAGGGCTCTTGATGGCTGCAAAGGAAGTCCACTGGGATGAAGTTTATCGTCATTCCCTTTATGTCTTGCAGCACGAACAGTCATGTTTGCGCTTTCGTCTTGATGCCGCAATCGGCCGGTTGCCGCAACCTCTCGTCAGTCTTTTGCACCGGCAAAATTCTTTTTTTTTGATTACGGCGTGGAATCCGATGTCTGAGGAGAGACCGCGTGCAGAAAATGAACAAGCAAACGCTTCTTTGAAACAACGCTTGTTGGCAGAAAAGCTTCCTTTTGCCGAGGCCTATGGGCAGTCGTTGCCAGCTGCCGAGGTTTTTTGGCGGGAGGATGGTTTTGTTGTGTTTGGTCAAAGTTTGCCTACGGCTTTGAGTTGGGGGCGGTCTGTGCGGCAACGCGCCTTGGTCTGGGCGCAAGGTGGCCAAATTGGTTTGCTTCGCTGTGAGGATGGGCATTTTCTGCCTTGCGGCGCGGCCATGGTGATGGATGCTGCGCTGTGAACCCACCCACCATCGACGTTGTTACCTTGGAACGCCATGCTGCCCGTTTTGCCGCGTCTTTACCGCAAGGAGAGAGCAAGGAAGATGTTTTGCGCTCGGTGCTGAGTTTGTTGGATTTCACCACTTTGGAGGGAAGTGAAACGGCCGACACCATTCGCGCTCTTTGTCAAAAGGCCAAACAACCCGATGCCCATTCGGATTCCTTGCCCAGCGTGGCGGCGGTATGCGTTTACCCTCAATGGGTGGAGCTGGCGCGACAGCAGTTGCAAGGGAGCTCCGTGCGGGTGGCCACGGTGGCTGCGGACTTTCCACATGGGACAATGGAGCTGGAGGCCAAGCTGCGCGAAGTGCGGATGGTGTTGGACGCTGGGGCGGAAGAAGTCGACATCGTGTTCCCGCGCAACCCCTTTTTGCGTGGTAATGAAGAGCAAGTAAGCAAGGAGATACAGGCCATCAAAAACCTTTGCTGCCGGGTCTGTTTGAAGGTGATTTTAGAAACTGGCAGGTTGGAATCCTATGACAACATTGCACGGGCCAGCATGTTGGCGATGGAGGCCGGCGCCGATTTTCTGAAAACGAGTACGGGCAAAATCCAACCGGCAGCCACCTTGCCGAGTGCCTTGGTGATGATGGAATGCGTGGGGCAGTTTTTCGCGCAAACTGGGCGTCGGATTGGAATCAAAGTCGCTGGTGGTCTTCGTTCCGCCAAACAAGCTAGTGCTTATTGGGTTATGACTCAAAAAGTGTTAGGTCCGGATTGGATGCAAACCGAATTCCTCCGCTTTGGCGCCTCCTCCTTGCTAGACGATTTGCTGCGTGAATTGCATTCCATTTAATTTGGAATTGCTACAATGCCTGAAGCTAAGTCATTTGTGAGTAAGAGATTCGCTGGTCTGATTGTTGTCGTTGGTTGCGCCATGTTCACCGTTTTGGCTTGGAGTGGGAATACGGAGGAATCTCAACATGGCATCCTTGATGCTGCGCCGACTATCTTGAGCAGATGCATAGAGAACTAGTTGAAAGCGGAAAAGCCCCGCCTTTTCAGAGGGCACTTGTGGAATTGCAACGTTTCGATGGGTGTCCGCCGCCTTCGGAGAAATCCTTATGGAGGATGTCGGTCGAAGCCATGGATGTTACAAGGGAGGTCCTGCAATCCCAAGCTGCATGGATCAGGGAATATTCTCTTGCACCTAGTTCCAGGGATTTGGCCCTGCTTCCAGAAAAAATGCATCATCATCCTTCTTTGTCCTTCCATCCTGAAGCCATCGCCATGGCTCTGTCTGGGCAGACTTGGTCGCAATTTGTGGCCGTGGATTCCTCGCTTCCTGTTGCACTGGGAAACATGCGAGAAGAAATGTTGGTTCGGTACGTAGACTTGACCACAGAAATTTTGTCCACCCTGTCTCTGGTTTGCCAAGCTGCACTCGAAGCCGGGGTGGTTTTTCCAGAGAATATGGAGACCTCACTGCTGGAGCCACTGAGCGCCATGTATCCTCCTCTCGGTGAAACCGCGCGGAGCATAGACGAACTGCCCGGGGAATATATTCAAGCGATTGCAGAGGAAATGGACATGCGCGGCTTGGCCCCCAAAGATTCTTGATTGGCAACGGTTCCCCATGTCGACTTCCAAACTACGTCTACGCCAGGCTCGCGATGAAGATTCAGCGGGCATCATTGCTTTAATCGCTTCCTGTTACGCAGAGTATCCGCCCAATGTGCTGGATGTCGATGGCGAAGAGCCGGAATTGCGGCAGCCGGCCAGCAAGTTTGCTGCTTTTTGGGTGTTGGTGGATGAGGCCGAACGGGTTTTTGGCTCGATTGCCCTAGCTCCTTATCCCCAGCGCAAGGTGGTGGAGCTAAAAAAATGTTATGTCGCAAAAACTTTGCGGGGACAAGGTTGGGGGCGAAGGCTGATTGAACAAGTGGAGGCTTGGGCACGTGAGCAAGCCTATGCCGAGGTGGAGTTGTGGACCGACACGCGATTCACTCTTGCCCACCAGGTTTACGCCAAGATGGGTTATCGGCGAAGCGGGCGGCAACGCGAGCTGCATGATCTCAGCCAAACCACCGAGGACCACTACCACAAGCGACTGTAGAATCCGCCTCATGTTCGAGCCTCAGAGCCGCGCTTATCTGAGCCATCCCGATGCCTTTGAAAAAGAGGTGTTGGCGGCCTGGAAAGATTCCGACGTCCTCGCCCAAACCCTGCAAGCCCGGGCCGACGCCGAGCCTTTTGTTTTTTATGAAGGGCCACCCACTTCCAATGGGCGTCCGGGCATTCACCATGTTTTAGCGCGCACCCTGAAGGATTCGATTTGTCGCTTTCAAAATATGCGCGGCAAGCGGGTCTTGCGCAAAGCGGGGTGGGACACCCACGGCCTGCCGGTGGAACTAGAGGTTGAGAAGCAGCTCGGCATTTCCGGCAAACCCGAAATTGAAGACTACGGCATTGGGCCCTTCAATCAAAAATGTCGGCAATCGGTGTTTGCTTACAAAGAGGAGTGGGAGCAGATGTCCGACCGCATTGGCTACATGCTCGATTACGCGGATCCCTATGTCACGTTTCACAAAAACTACGTGGAGAGCGTTTGGTTTTTGCTGTCGCGCTTTGCCGCCAATCATCTTCTTTACCGCGGCTCCAAAGTTTTGCCCTGGTGTGGACGCTGCGGCACCGGATTGTCGAGCCACGAAGTTGGCCAAGGTTACCAAGATATTGATGATCCCTCGGTCTGGGTGCATTTTCCGCTGCGGAATGCAACCGGAGGTTTGGCCGGCGCCTCTTTGGTGGCGTGGACCACCACTCCGTGGACTTTACCCTCCAATATGGGGGTTTGTGTGCATCCACAATTTGCCTACGCCATCGTCGAGCACGACGGCCACTGCTATGTCCTGTTGGAATCCAAAGCGGATGCCGTTTTTGGCGAGGGCCAATGGAATAAACTTGGGGAAGTAGTGGGCGAACAATTGGCAGGCTTGGCCTACGAGCCCTTGTTCTCTTGGCAGGGCGGCCAAGTGGTGCATGATGGGGCGCGCGGCCATGTGGTGGTGGTCGATGAGTTCGTTTCCGATGACGACGGCACGGGTATGGTGCATATGGCACCTTATGGCGCCGACGACTTTCGCATTGCCCAACGGGACGATTTGCGCGCCGTTCTTGCCGTCGGCAGCGAGGGTCGTTTTTTGTGCCCGGTTGCTGGGGTTGAGGCCGGTACTTTCTTCCGCGACGCCAACAAACCGCTGGCGCGAGATTTGAAAGAACGCGGGCGGTTATTGAAAATCAATCAATACCGCCACAGCTATCCCCACTGTTGGCGCTGCGATACTCCACTGTTGTACTTCCCGTCGCCAGCTTGGTTTTTGCGCACCACGGCTTACAAAGATTTTATGGTGGAAGAAAACCAGCGGATTCGATGGGTGCCACCCGAAATTGGGCAGGGGCGCTTTGGCGAGTGGCTTTCCAACAACATCGACTGGGCCTTGTCGCGCGATCGTTATTGGGGTACTCCCTTGCCTGTTTGGGTCAACGAAGACGATCCTGAGGATTGGATTTGCGTGGAATCCTTTGCCCAGTTGGAATCTCTGGCTGGTCCCTTGGGGGAGGATTTCGATCCGCATCGCCCGGTGGTGGATGCAATCGCCTTTCCCACACCCACCCCTGGTAAGAGTGGCATGATGCGGCGAGTGCCGCAAGTGGTTGATTGCTGGTTTGATAGCGGTGCCATGCCTTTGGCCCAACACCATTGGCCCTTTGCCAACCGCGAGTTGGTGGCCGAGCAGTTCCCGGCCGATTTCATTTGTGAAGGCTTGGATCAAACCCGCGGCTGGTTCTATTCGCTGCATGCTATTTCCACCTTTCTGACCCATGTCGATCAGTCGTTGTGGGCTAGTGGTTTCTTATGGGGGCAGCCTTTGCCTCGATTGCGCGAGGGGAGCGCCTATCGTAGCTGTTTGGTGAATGGGCTCATGCTCGACAAGCATGGGGTCAAAATGTCGAAGCGCTTGGGCAACATTGTGATGCCCATGGAGGCCATCCAAAAACATGGGGTCGACGCCATTCGTTGGAGTTTCTTAGCCGGTGGTGCCGCCCATCTTTCGCGGCGCTACGACGATCAAGCGGTGGCCGAAGTGCGGCGCCGAATCTTGGGTACCTTGTCGGCGAGCTATGACTTTTTTGCCCTTTATGCACGCACCGAAGCCTGGAATCTACAACAACCGCGGCCGGCGCGCGAAGAACGGGAAGCCATCGATCGATGGATTCTTTCGCGGGTGGCCCAAACCGCCGTGGATTGTGCGCAATCTTGGGAAGATTTGCAGCCCTCGGCGGCATTGCGGGCGATGGAAAGCTTCCTCGTGGATGAGCTTTCCAATTGGTATATCCGTCGTTGTCGTCGTCGTTTCTGGGGCGCTGCTGGTGAGGCTAGCCAAGCCGCGGCTTTCGCCACCCTGTTTGAAGTGTTGGATGCAACCTTGCGCATGATGGCCCCGGTTACTCCCTTCTTGGCGGATGCGCTTTGGCGCCAACTCACCGGCGAGGAAGACAGCATCCATCTGCAGGCCTTCCCCGATCCCGCTGAAGCTTCGCAGTCGGCTTTGTATGGCGCCATCGATAAGCCATTATCGGCGGCGATGGATCCCATTCTGCGTGCGGCCAGTTTGGGCAGGGCGGTGCGGGAGCGGGTGCAAATTCGCGTGCGTCAACCTTTGTCTCAGTTGGTGGTGCATATTGCTAATGAGCAAGGTTTGACGGTTTCTCCCCGCGCTTACGAAGAGGCCTTGTTGCAAGAACTGAATGTGAAAGAGGTGGTGTGGGTGGACGGCACTCCCGATTTCTTACAGGTGCAAGCCAAGCCCAACTTTCAACGCTTGGGGAAACGCGCTGGCAAACACATGAAGGCCTTAGCCACGGCCATTCAGAATTTGGATCGAGAAACCGTGTTTGCCTTGCAAGGTGGAGCGAGCGTGGAGGTGGCCATTGAAGACCAAGTGTTTGCCCTGGTAGAGGAAGATATCCAACTGCAAACCCAAAGTGCCGAGGGCATGGAGGCGGCCACCGATGGTTATGTCACCATTGGCTTAGTGACCGAACTTACACCGGAACTTGCCTGTGAAGGCTTGGCGCGAGAAATTTTGAACCGGGTGCAAACCCAGCGCAAAGAATCGGGTTTGGAAATCTCCGATCGCATTCGGGTGCAGTTGCATGGTCCAGCACCGGTGGCGGAAGCCCTGGCTGCGCATGGTGCTTGGATTGCCGAAGAAGTCTTGGCGCCAGAGGGGTTGCGGTGGGCCGACTCACCGTTAGCTACGAGCGAAGCCCGCACTTGGGAGCTGCCTGATGGTGGCGAGGTGCAGATTCATTTAGAGAAATTAGAGTTGGAGAAAGCCTGAAATCGGGTGTACAGTAGGGTTGTGTCCCGGGCATCGCATCGGAGGCATAGGCCGCCGGTCCGATAAATCCATCTAGGGAGCATGTCTCCATTGCGGGTAAACCGTTTTGGGCTGCGTCCCGCCCTGAATTCAGGGACCTCGCGTCCTCTCCTCTCCGCGCGCTGTCCAGCACCAGATGGGCCTCTCACTTTCGGGTGAGGGGCTTGTTTTCTTTGCTATTTCAGGAGTTTGGATTCCGTTTCGCTTGAATCCCTGCGGTCTTGCGGTCAGAATGACCAGCCATGGCTCGTCCTCTTGCAATCGCCATCCTCCCTCTGTGTTTCGTCGCTTGTGGAGATTCCAATCCCCCTGCAGCCAGCACTCAATTCCTGTCCTTGGAGGAGGGGTCCGAGGCTCCGCAGGAAGCGGTTGCGAAGGTGCAAGCGCAGGATGCGGTGGCTCCATCCGGCGCGGCCCAAGTGGCGGAGGCTAGCGTCACCGGGTCCAGTGCCATGGATAGCTTGGCGCAATGGCACCGAGCTTTGGCTGCGAATCGGCAACAGCTGCTGCAAACAGCCCCATCGGGAATCCAAAGCCTGGCTGGCATTTGGACGGGCGAGGCCGATGCCTTCCGCTCTTCCGCTGACGATGAATTGGCACAAACCTTCGGTGCGGATTTTGCCCGTTACGCCGAGGCTTGGGCGCATGGATCGACCGAGGCTTTGGCCAAAGCTCTCGCCGGAGGAGCAGTGGGTAGTTTCGCGCATTTGTTGTGGACAGATGTCTTGGCCACTACCGCCATGGCCAAGGACGATTACAAAACCGCCGGTATTGCCTTAGCCTCCTTGCTGCAAGAGATGCTGGAATCGGGCTATTCTCGCGAGCGCATTTTGGAATTGGAGCCAAGGATTGCTTTGGTCGGGCGGCACGCGCAGTCCTTTTTGGCTTCGGAGCCCTACACCGTACAAAGCGGGGATAGCTATTGGGTGTTATGCCGGAATTTGCGCAAACAGGGATTGCTTATGGGGCAGGGGTGGATTTCCTATTTCAACCACAAACGCAACTACACCCTGCGCCAAGGCGAAACCTTGAAAATTCCGCAGGCGAAGTTGACTGTGCATGCCTGGCGGAGCAAGCGTTTGCTGGCCCTTTATGCGGATGGCATTCCCGTGCGTTTGTATCCAGTCTCCATGGGGCGGGAAGATGCGCCCACCCCTTTGGGAAATTTCACTCTCGACATTTGCGAAAAGGAGCCCGTGTACTACCCACCTGGTGGCTCACCCGTTCCGTACCAAAACCCGCAAAACCCTCTGGGCGAGCGTTGGTTGGGTTTTCAGGAGGATCGGCAATATGGATTGCATGGTACCAATTCCGAAGATACCGTCGGCAGTTTTGAGTCGGGGGGGTGTGTGCGCATGCATAACGCCGACGTCATCGAATTGTTCGACATGCTGTGCCCGGGTATCCCGGTCACCATTTCCGCTTAACTCGCCGCTTCCGGAAAACAGCCTTTTTGCTGCCAATGGGATGCTAATCGTCGCGAAACACCCAAGTCAACCACTTCTACTTGGCCGCAAAGTTGAGGGCCACGCGCGCGTGAGAACCCTTGTTTGGGAGCCACAAAAGTGAGGGTCCAGGTTGCGGGCAGGACGGTCCCTTGCGCTTGGCCACTGTCGCAGTCTAGACCACTTGGACAATCGACGGCAAGGATGGAGGAGGCTTGGATTGGCCCCTTTTGCACTTCTTCCCAGGCTGGGGGTAGGGGGCGGTTTAGGCCAACGCCAAAGAGGGCATCGACGCAGACGGCCGCAGGTTGCTGCAGAGCTTGCCCCAAAGCCTCCCAACCGTAGTGAACGGGGCCACCCAGTTGGCTGTAGATTTGCAGTTGCTGAGCCAAAAGGGTTCCGGGGCGTGGAGGGCCGAAGGGTAAGAACACCTGTGGCGCGAGGGATGGGGGAGCCAAGATTTGGCGCGCTGCAGCGATGCCGTCGGCACCATTATTGCCAGGACCGCAGACGAAGAAAAAGGGCTCTTTGCTGGGAATAGACCCTGCAAGGGCTTGGTTTTTTAGGAAGTCGGAAATGCCACGTGCGGCTTGCTCCATGAGCACGATGGCAGGCAGGCCGAGATCCTGCAAAACCCGGTCGAATTCGACGCAAGTGGCCACCGACCAAGGTTTTTCTGAAAAAAGCGGAGGGAGTGGTTGACGCGCCATTTTGTGCCTCTAGAATATCCGGCCCTTCACGGGATGTGCCTCCTCTTTGGGGGGCCTTGAAGTTCTGTAGCTCGAAAAAAACCACACTTTCTTCGCAGAAAGCTTGACGTGGTCCGTTTAAGAGCTAAGATACTCGGCCGCCATTCGTGCAGACCTACCGCCAAGCGGTGGAAACGCATGTGTGGCCAGTGTACGGGCCATGCCCGTCGCTCTCTGAAAACAAGGATGACCCTGTCGTGCAAATTAAATTGAGTGCGCGTGAAAGTCAGGAAAACCCAGGTCGGCTTCGGTCGGCCAATAATCAAAAGTGAAGGGTTTGATCCTGGCTCAGAGTGAACGCTAGCGGCGTGGATTAGGCATGCAAGTCGAGCGCGAAAGGATGATGAAGGATTCTTCGGATGACTGATTCGCTGAGTAGAGCGGCGCAAGGGTGAGTAATACATGGCTAACGTACCTCCAACACTGGAATAACAGCTGGAAACGGCTGCTAATGCCGGATAGTCCCATTCCACCACATGATGGTTTGGGTAAAGGTGGGGATCCCTTCGGGGACCTTCTGGTTGGAGAGCGGGTCATGGGCTATCAGCTTGTTGGTGAGGTAAAGGCTCACCAAGGCTATGACGGCTAGGCGATCTGAGAGGATGATCGCCCACATCGGGACTGAGACACTGCCCGGACTCCTACGGGAGGCTGCAGTCGAGAATCTTCCGCAATGGGCGAAAGCCTGACGGAGCGACGCCGCGTGAGGGACGAAGGCTTTCGGGTTGTAAACCTCTTTCGCCTGTTAAGAATAACTTTTGGCCAATAACCAAGAGCGTGACAAAGGCAGGTAAAGAAGCACCGGCTAACTCCGTGCCAGCAGCCGCGGTAAGACGGAGGGTGCAAGCGTTACTCGGAATTACTGGGCGTAAAGCGTACGTAGGCGGCTTGTCAAGTTGGATGTGAAATCCCACAGCTTAACTGTGGAACTGCGTCCAAAACTGGCAGGCTCGAGAACAGTAGGGGACAGTGGAACTCCAGGTGGAGCGGTGAAATGCGTAGAGATCTGGAGGAACACCGGTGGCGAAAGCGACTGTCTGGGCTGTTTCTGACGCTGAGGTACGAAAGCTAGGGGAGCGAACGGGATTAGATACCCCGGTAGTCCTAGCCGTAAACGATGGGCACTAGCTTGAGGGACCTTCGGGTTTCTCTTGCGTAGCTAACGCGTTAAGTGCCCCGCCTGGGGAGTATGCGCGCAAGCGTAAAACTCAAAGGAATTGACGGGGGCTCACACAAGCGGTGGAGCATGTGGTTTAATTCGAAGCTACGCGAAGAACCTTACCCAGGTTTGACATGGATGAATTAGCTCCTGGAAACAGGAGTGACGCCCTTCGGGGTGGAACATTCACAGGTGTTGCATGGCTGTCGTCAGCTCGTGTCGTGAGATGTCGGGTTAAGTCCCTGAACGAGCGAAACCCCTGTTGTTAGTTGCCAACACGTAATGGTGGGGACTCTAACAAGACCGCCGTGGTTAACACGGAGGAAGGTGGGGATGACGTCAAGTCATCATGGCCCTTATACCTGGGGCTACACACGTGCTACAATGGGCAGTACAGAGGGCTGCGAAGTCGCGAGACGAAGCTAATCCCTAAAGCTGCTCCTAGTTCGGATTGGAGGCTGCAACTCGCCTCCATGAAGCTGGAATCGCTAGTAATCGCAGGTCAGCTACACTGCGGTGAATATGTTCCTGAGCCTTGTACACACCGCCCGTCAAGCCACGAAAGCTGGGAGCGCCTGAAGTCGTCAGTTTAACCTTCGGGAGGCTGGCGCCCACGGCGAGCTCGGTGATCGGGACTAAGTCGTAACAAGGTAGCCGTAGGGGAACCTGCGGCTGGACCACCTCCTTTCCAGAGGATAATCTGGACCAACTTCGGTTGGTACATACTCGTAATCTCTTTCATCTTTGGATGTTCGGGAGACAAGAGTCAAACAAACAAATAGAGCTTTCACTCGCACGAATTTTTAGCACGGCAGGGTCATTCCTTCCCCATTAAGGGTTGCATCCCATGAGGGCCAGTAGCTCAGTTGGTTAGAGCGTCCGCCTGATAAGCGGGAGGTCTGTGGTTCAAATCCACATTGGCCCACCAACTCGCTTTCCCACGGGGGTGTAGCTCAATTGGAAGAGCATTGCGTTTGCAACGCAAAGGTCACGGGTTCGAGCCCCGTCACCTCCACCACCTCCCTAAAAAGAGGGCCGGAGAGACGAGACTGATGCGAAACGCTGGGATCATTGACAATCAGGTAGGAAGTGTAATCGAGAGATCGAGCGCGAAAAGAAAACCAAGCATGAGAAGCGTGCATGGAGGATGATTAGGCGTTCAGAGCCGATGAAAGACGTGGCATAACTGCGATAAGCCTCGGAGAGCCGTTAAGCAGGCAGTGACCCGGGGATTTCTGAGATGCGGAAACGCACTGGAGGTAATGCTCCGGTAACCCATGGTGAATCCATAGCCATGTGGTGGGTAACGAGGGGAATTGAAACATCTTAGTACCCTCAGGAAAGAAAAGAAAACTCGACTCCCTGAGTAGCGGCGAGCGAAAGGGGAAGAGCCCAAACCATCGTTGTGTCAAGGTTGTGGCCGTTGCAACGATGGGGTCGTGGGACTTCCAGATGGAACCACAGTGCCATCAAGGAGTTACAAAGCACTTACTTAGTTGAATGATCTGGAAAGGTCAGCCGCAGACGGTGATAGCCCCGTAGACGAAAAGTATGTGCCTCCTGGAAGGATCCCAAGTAGCGCCAGACACGTGAAACCTGGTGTGAATTCGCGGGGACCACCCCGTAAGGCTAAGTACTACTGAACGACCGATAGCGACTAGTACCGTAAGGGAACATTGAAAAGATCCCCTGTTAGGGGAGTGAAAAGTACCTGAAACCATGTACGTACAAGCGGTAGGAGGCCTATGCCATTCGGGGAATGGCTGACTGCGTGCCTTTTGCATAATGATCCGGCGACTTACGATGTCAGGCGAGGTTAAGTGTCTCCGGCACGAAGCCGAAGGGAAACCGAGTACTAATAGTGCGTCAAGTCGGGCGTCGTAGACCCGAAAGCAGGTGATCTAACCATGGGCAGGGTGAAGCGTGTGTAACAGCACGTGGAGGCCCGAACCGGTGTAGGTTGAAAACTACTCGGATGACTTGTGGTTAGGAGTAAAAAGCTAATCGAACTTGCAGATAGCTGGTTCTCCCCGAAATAGCTTTTGGGCTAGCGTTGGGTAACATAGCACACGGGGGTAGAGACACTGATTTCGATTGGAGGGCCACCAGCCTATCCACCGAAACCAAACTCCGAATACCGTGTGTGGTACCCCAGCAGTCAGACGGTGGGCGATAAGGTTCATCGTCAAGAGGGAAACAGCCCAGACCGCCAGCTAAGGTCCCCAAACAGGACTAAGTGTGGTTAAGGAACTGAGATTGCTAAGACAGCCAGGATGTTGGCTTAGAAGCAGCCATCATTTAAAGAGTGCGTAACAGCTCACTGGTCGAGCAATCTTGGGCCGATAATGAACGGGACTCAAGTTCTGTACCGAAGCTGCGGATCCGAAGGAGGGAATCCTTCAGGGTGGTAGGGGAGCGTTGTCTTTGCGTTGAAGCCGTACGGGAACGAGCGGTGGAGCGAAAACAAGTGCTTATGCCGGAATGAGTAACGATAAACAGGGTGAGAATCCCTGTCGCCGAAAACCTAAGGTTTCCTGGGGAAGGTAAATCCGCCCAGGGTTAGTCGGGACCTAAGGCGAGGCCGAAAGGCGTAGTCGATGGACAACAGGTCAACATTCCTGTACTACCGGAGATCGTTTGACCGATGGTGTGACGGATTCGCGAAGGTGGTCGTGGCGTTAGTCGTCCACGTACAAGCTTGAGGGCCGCAGTAGGAAAATCCGCTGCTTCAGTGCCCAGGAGTGATGTCGAGGCCTTGAGCCGAAGCCATTGGAGTGGGTTCCAGGAAAAGCATCTAGGGAGATCAAAGGTACCCGTACCAAAACTGACACAGGTTGGTGGGATGAGAATTCTAAGGCGCTCGAGATAACCTCTGTTAAGGAACTCGACAGATTGGTCCCGTAAGTTCGCGATAAGGGACGCCTCGGATGGTGATGGCACTTGCTGCCTGAGCTTTCTGGGGTCACAGAAAATCGGGGGTGGCGACTGTTTACCTAAAACACAGGACTCTGCAAAGTCTTAAAGACGAAGTATAGGGTCTGACGCCTGCCCAATGCCGGAAGGTTAAGAGGAGGTGTTAGCTTCGGCGAAGCTCCGAATTGAAGCCCCGGTGAATGGCGGCCGTAACTATGACGGTCCTAAGGTAGCGAAGTTCCTTGTCGGGTAAGTTCCGACGCGCACGAATGGCGTAACGACTGCCCCATTGTCTCAACAGAGGGCTCGGTGAAATTGTAGTCGAGGTGAAGATGCCTCGTAGCCGCACCAGGACGGAAAGACCCCGTGAACCTTTACTGCAGCCTGATATTGGGCTCTGGTACAGCATGTGTAGAATAGGTGGGAGGCTTTGAAGCGGGCACGCTAGTGTTCGTGGAGCCGCAATGTGAAATACCACCCTTGCTGTACTAGTGTTCTAACTTGGTACCTTGAATCAGGGCCAAGGACAGTTTCAGGTGGGCAGTTTGGCTGGGGCGGTCTCCTCCTAAAGAGTAACGGAGGAGTCCGAAGGCACCCTCAGGCTGGTTAGCAATCAGCCGTAGAGCATAAGGGTATAAGGGTGCTTAACTGTGAGACTCATAAGTCGAGCAGGTGTGAAAGCAGGGCCTAGTGATCCGGCGAATTCCGAGTGGAAGGGTCGTCGCTTAACAGACAAAAGGTACTCCGGGGATAACAGGCTGATCTCCCCCAAGAGTCCATATCGACGGGGAGGTTTGGCACCTCGATGTCGGCTCATCGCATCCTGGGGCTGGAGAAGGTCCCAAGGGTTGGGCTGTTCGCCCATTAAAGCGGTACGTGAGCTGGGTTCAGACCGTCGTGAGACAGGTCGGTCCCTATCCGGTGTGGCTGTAGGACACTTGAAGAGGTCTTTCCTTAGTACGAGAGGATTGGGAAGGACGAAGCTCTGGTGCACCAGTTGTCTCGCTAGAGGCACAGCTGGGTAGCTAACTTCGGAACGGATAAACGCTGAAAGCATCTAAGCGTGAAGCCTTCTCTGAAACTAGGTGTCCCAATTAGGGTCGTGGGAGACTACCACGTTGATAGGCAGTAGCTGTAAGCATGGCAACATGTTCAGGCGAGCTGTACTAATAGCCCGAACGGCTTGGTTCCTTTTTCGCATCCCGCTTGCGGGAACGAAAAAGATCCGCATTCGATCGAAGATTACACTTCCTTACCTTTTAATTGACCGGTGCCCATAAGCTGCTGGCTCCACCCGATCCCATTCCGAACTCGGTCGTTAAGAAGTAGCTGCCGATGATAGTGCTTTGCGCGAAAGTAGGTTAGTGCCGGTCTTTTCTCAACCACCAGGGGTAGAACCCTGGTGGTTTTTTTATGCCTTGGGTTTGGTTGGGTTAAGATGAACGCATGTGTGGGCGTTTTCAATTGGTACCAGAACAACAACCTGCAATGGACAAGGGTTGGAGTTGGGTTGAAGATTGGTCTGGTTTTGCCAACAGTTACAACTACGCTCCAAGGCAACAGATTCCAATCCTTCTTGGCAATGGCGGGTACCGTCAACGGAATGCCTGTTGGCGATTCCCAACGCCTGGGCGTCAACAGGGTTCTTGGCAAATCAACGCGCGGGTAGAAACTGCTGCGGAAAAACCTTTCTTCGCCGAGGCTTGGCGGCACCGACGGTGCTTGGTTTTGGCTACTGGCTATTATGAATGGCTGCCAGTGGCGGGGCGTTCCTTGGGGCGTCGGCCTTTTTTATTGCAGCCGCAAGGGGCTTCGCTGTTCTGCATGGCTGGTTTGTGGCAACCCATGGTGGATGCCGCAGAGGAAATGGCTTGCTGTATTTTGACTACTGAAGCCACATCTTCTTTGCATTGGCTGCATCCGCGGATGCCCGTGGTCTTTGATGATGTGGTGGCGATGCAGGCTTGGCTGGAATCGGCCGCAATCCAACCTTACCGTGGAGATTGGCAGTGGCGGCAAGTGTCTTCCTTCCTCAACAAGGTTGGCAATGACGGGGCTCGTTGTGTGGAATCGGAAACGTTATGGGAAACTAATAACGGCGGATGACTCCAGTGACCACACCGCGCACTTCTAATCGCTCGCAAATGATGGGGTGCATGGCTTGATTGGCTGGTTGCAGGATGAAGGTACCGTCTGGTTGAGGAAAAAACTTTTTCAAGGTTGCGGTTTCGTCTTCCAAAATGGCGACCACAATGTCCCCCTGTTGCGGGGATTGATCGCGGCGCACGATGACATAATCCCCGCTTTGAATATGGGCCTCAATCATGGAATCCCCCAGGACTTCCAACATGTAGGTTTGTTCTCCAGTTTTGAGGAGGGAACCCAAATCAATTTCTTGGCGGTTTTCGATGGCCTCAATGGCAGCACCGGCAGCAATGGTTCCCAATAAGGGCAAACTCAGGTTGGGAAAGTTTGGACTGGGGGCTGATAATTCTTGTGGGGCGCGGGTGGGGCGCTTGGTTTTCTCTATGGCGGTTAAGCCGAGGTCGGTTAAATCTAGGCCGCGCGAGGCACCGGGCTCCAGGTTTTCCAAAAAGCCCTTCTGCAATAAGGCTTGGACATGTCCATAGACGGTGACCCGATTGACTTCCAACACCGCTCCCAATTCCTGGAGGGTGGGGGATAATCCGGTTTCCAGCTGGTGGTGATGGATTGCGGTTAAGACTTGCAGTTGTTTGCTGGTGAGCGGGCGCAAAACTAAATCAGCATGAAGGCCAAAAGAAGGAGAGAGACCAACAGGGCGGCTTCGATGTCGGAGCGAGAGATGGGTGAGTGTTGAGGTTTCATGGCTTTGAGGATGACCTATGCGATTGCCTAACAAAGGCCTACAGATTCTATCGGCAAACAAAAGCCTAACAAGCCTTGAATTTTCCAGGTTTTTTGCGAAATCCTAGTTCCAGCCGGCTCTAACCATGCCTAGACCCCTGCAGATTGTTAGAATTCTGTTTCATGAAGGCGCGCTCCCTTGCCTGTGGCCCTCCTCCGGTTTCTCCTTTGAGTCGGATGCCTTATCCCATGCGGCGTCTTCCCGGCTTTCGGGCCGACGTGGTGGTGGTGGGTAGTGGTGTCGCCGGTTTGGCAGCGGCCGTAACTGCTGCTGATCAGGGCGCCCATGTGATGGTGCTGTGCAAGGGGCGCCTGGCGCAAACCAACACCTATTACGCGCAGGGTGGGATCGCCGCTGCTGTTGGACGGGACGATGACCCAGAATTGCACGCAGCCGATACTTTACGGCTTGGTTATGGTCTCTCCGATGAACAAGTGGTTGCGGCGATCACCAATGCCGCGCCTGCAGCCATGGAGTGGTTATTGCGTTCTGGAATGGCATTTGACCGCGAGCCAGGAGGGCATTTTCACCTCGGTATGGAAGGTGGTCATCGTTTGCCGCGCATTCTGCATAGCGGTGGCACGGCAACTGGCAAAGAATTGCAAAGGGTATTGAGCGTGCGTGCCCGCCAACACCCCAATATTGATATTTTTGAATCCACGACCGCAGTCGAGCTATTGAAGGATGCGGAAGGCAGCGTGGCGGGCCTGGTGGCCTTAGTGGAGCGAGGCGCCGGTGGATTTGACGCCGTTTTGTTCGAGGCCAATGCCACTATTTTGGCTACCGGTGGGGGTGGTCAGATTTTCCGCGAAACCACCAATCCCCAACTGGCAACGGCAGATGGCTTGGCCATGGGGTTACGTGCCGGAGCGAAGCTGCGCGATTTGGAGTTTGTTCAATTTCACCCCACCATCCTCTATCTCGCCGGTGCTGCGCGCTTTTTGATTTCCGAAGTCGTGCGCGGAGAAGGTGCCGTGTTGCGTGATCGCGACGGGGTAGCTTTCATGGCCGATGCCCACAAGGACGCAGATTTGGCGCCCCGGGATGTGGTCAGCCGGGCGATTTTCCGGCGCATGATTGAAACCGAAGATACCCATGTTTATTTGGATTTGTCGGCGGTGGACGATCCGGCAAAGCGATTCCCGGCCTTGGCGCGGATTGCTGCCGAGTTTGGCATCCATCTCGGCAAAGACCCAATCCCCGTGCGCCCGGCCGTGCATTACTTTGTGGGTGGCATTGAGGCCGATCTTCAGGGCCAAACCAATGTGGATGGTTTGTATGCGGCTGGGGAATGTGCCTCCACTGGGTTTCATGGAGCCAACCGGATGGGCTCCAATTCCTTGCTGGAAGGCCTGGTGCATGGGCGTATGGTGGGAGAGCAAATCCTCAACCGAAAAACCTCGTTGCGCAGGTTTCTCAGCCCCTATGTTGCCGAGGAGCGGTCCTCCACCGCTGCCCAGTTGCATCTTGCCGATATGACCTATTCGCTAAAATCCTTGATGTGGCGCCAGGTTGGCGTGGAGCGAGATGCCGAAGGTCTCGAAGATGCCAGTCAGCGCTTGGATGCATGGGCTGGTTATCTGGCTCGCCTCGGCCCCTTCACTCCTGAAGGGGTGGAAGTGGTCAACATGGTGCAGGTTGCTCAAGCCATTACTTTGGGGGCGATTTTTCGCAAAGAATCTCGCGGCGCTCATTGTCGGCGCGACTATCCCGATACGCTTCCTACCTGGCAAGTACATACCTGTTTGCATGCGGATGCCAATCAGTTGATTCTTCAGGTAGAGAACATTCCTGGAGCTTCTCCCGCGCCATTTCCTGCCAACGCTTAAGGCTCGCTGATTTTGCTGCAACCACAACCGACGGAAAAACAAGCGGAACGCGCCATCGTGGCCACTTTGGTGTTGCCGGGAAGCGCGGCAGCCCAGGCGGAAGATCCCTTGGCAGAAATTCGTGGGCTGGCAGCGGCTGCTGGTGCCGAAGTGGTGGATGGAGTGAGCCAACGCTTAGCCAAGGTCAATCCGCGTGCCGCGTTTGGCAAAGGCAAGATTGAAGAGTTGCGGCAACTTGCTCTGGCTTCGGATGCCCAACTACTGGTGGTGGACCACGATTTGTCACCGAGCCAAGGCCGCAACTTGGAGAAGGATTTGCAAATCCGAGTGGTGGATCGCACCGAATTGATTTTGGACATCTTTTCGACGCGGGCACAATCTCGACAAGCCAAACTGCAGGTGGAACTAGCGCAGCTGGAATATATGAAAACGCGTTTGCAGCGCATGTGGACCCACTTGGAGAGAACCGAAGGTGCGATTGGCAGTCGGGGACCGGGGGAAACGCAGTTAGAAACGGACCGCCGCTTGGTCAGCAAAAAGATTTCTGATTTGAAATCCCGACTGCGCGCGATTGAAAAGCGCCGACATCGCCAAGCGGTAGTTCGGGAATACCCTTATACCGTTTCTTTGGTTGGCTATACCAACGCCGGAAAATCTTCTTTGCTGCGTCGACTGACTGGCGCCGATGTTTTTGTTGCCGATCAATTGTTTGCGACTTTGGATACCTTGGTGCGCAACTGGCAATTGGAAGATGGTCGGCAGCTTGTTTTGGCCGATACCGTGGGCTTTGTACGAGATTTGCCGCATAGCTTGGTGGCTTCCTTTCACGCAACTCTGGAGGAGACCCTGAATGCCGATTTGTTGTTGCATGTTTGCGATGCATCCTCGCCAGAACTCGAAATCCATTTGCAGGCGGTAGAAAAAGTGCTGCAAGAGATTGGAGCCTTGGGTATTCCGATGTTGTTGGTGTTCAATAAATGGGATTTGGTGGCCGCAGATGAACGGCTTATGTTGCAAAAGCGCTTCCCGCAGGCCATTGCGGTTTCTGCTGGAGATGGTTACGGGCTGAGTCAACTGGAGGATGCTGTCGGCCGCTACCTTGATGCTTGGTCGCTGCATTTGGAAGTGCATGTGCCGGCCGAGGATGGCCGCCTTCTTGCGGATTTCCAAAAGGTGAGCCAGGTGTTAAAGGAGGCCTATCAGGAGCAAGATTGGGTGGCGGAGATTCGTATATCTCCGCGCCATTGGAATGCTCTCCTGCCAGAGCTGACGAGGAATGGTGGGCGTTTTAAGGTTTTTGCGGAGTCGGATAATCCGGCAGCTCAGGCAGGATAAGCACATCGCCGACCTTGAGTTGGCTAGGGTCGCGCAAATGATTTTCATCCGCGATGGCTTGGATGAGGCTTGCCGGAGCTTTGCCGTATGCGCGAACCACAATACGGTAAAGACTGTCACCACCCTGCACCGTGTATTGCAAAGGCGCGCGCACCGCAGGAGCGGGGGGGGGAGAAGGCGGGGACGGGGAAGCTTTCTCTACTTTCTGGGATGGCAAAGAAGCGGAGACCTCTTCTTCGGCTACAGGGAAGCCCGCCTCGGCAACATTGGTCTTGCTCTCCAACCCCATGGAAACGACTCCTTGGTAAGGATCCAATGAGGATGCCGGGGCTGAAGTTTCCGCTGGCCGCGTTTTCCACCAAACCGCAGTGGCCAAAAGAATCATCAATGCGGTGAGTGCAAGCAAAGTCCTCATAGCGCCACCATACCCCCAGACGGCTGGAAGTTCCACTGGGGGGAAGGGGGGAAGGGCGCTGGGCCTGGATTAGCTGTTGCCGCTGGCAGCTTTGGCTTTGTGGCTACGTACAGCAGAATCGGAGATGGATTCCAGTTGGCGCTTGCGGGCCCAGCGATCGAAGAACACCAGCAACGGGCTGGCGACAAAAACCGAGGAGTAGGTGCCGACAATGATGCCAATCAGCATGGCAAAGCTGAAACCTTCCAGCGAGTTGTGGAACTGGCGGTTGGCCACAAACAACACTGCCACCACGAAGAAAGTGGTGAGCGAAGTGAGGATGGTACGGCTTAGGGACTGATTGATGGAGATGTTGATAATCTCCGCAAAACCCTCTTTGCGCCGTGGAAGGTTCTCACGGATACGGTCAAAGACGACGATGGTGTCGTTGAGGGAGTAACCGATGATGGTGAGGAAGGCCGCGATAATCTCGAGGTTAATCTCAATGTGAACCAACCCCGTTTTGTAGGCCACCGCGAGTGCACCCAAGGTAATTAACACGTCGTGGAACAAGGCCGCAACCGCAGCAAAACCGTAACGGTATTCACGGAAGCGGAAGGTCATGTAGACGACGATAAGAATCAAAGAAACCAAAATAGCACGGACTGCGGCCCCTTTGATTTCTCCTGACACCCTAGCCCCAACCGTAGATTTTTCCGGGAAGGATTTGTCCAAATCGACGGAGCCGTCTTCGTGATGGAACAACAAAGGAGCCAAACTGGCCGCCATTTCTTGCACCATTTGAGCAGCAAGATCGCGGTTGAAGTCGGGGTTGTCGGATTCGGCGGCAGCCTTGCGTTGCTCGGCAGACAATTTGCGTTTGACCTGGAAAGCGGCAACGGTATCTGGGCTGTTGTGTTGGCCACGGATCTCGGTGATTTCAAAGCCCTTCAAGCGTTGGCGCATATCGCCAATCTCTGCTGGCTTGGCCAATTCGACGCGGGCGGTGGAACCACCAGCAAAGTCGATGCCCAACATCTCTTGGGCGACTCCGCTGTAAGAGTAAAGGCCACCAATAATCAAGGCAATCGAAAGAACAGCAGCAACCTTGCGCGCACCGAGGAAGTTAAAGTGCTTTTCGCCGGCCAAGGCCTTCATCATCGACACTTTCTTCGGTGGATTCTTGCCGAATACGATCATATTCATGATGACCTTGGAGAACACCAAAGCCGAGAACATGGTGGTGAGAATGCCCAAACACAAAGTGGCGGCGAAGCCTTGCACCGGACCTGTACCGACCTTGTACAGAACCAAGCCTGCAATCAGCGTAGTGACGTTAGCATCAACAATGGTGAGGAAGGCGCGGTCGTAACCATTTTTATAGGCCTGAGGGAGTTCTCGGCCACGCTGCCATTCTTCGCGTACACGCTCAAAGATGAGGATATTGGCATCAACCGCCATACCAATGGTGAGCACCAAGCCGGCAAGGCCAGGAAGGGTGAGCGTGGCTTGAGTGAAGTAGATTAAGCCAAGCAGGGTGAAAGCGTTGAATAAGAGAGCCAAGCAGGCCACCACGCCGTTCATGCGGTAATAAAGAATCATGAACAACAGCACCAAGGCAGCACCCATACCGGCGGATTTGGTGCCGGTTTCGATGGCGTCTTTGCCGAGTGTGGAACCGACAAAGGACTCGCTTTCAAGTTGGGGCAAAACTTGGAGTGAACCCGTGCGCAGTACCGTGACCAATTCCTGCACTTGGGTTTGAGAAAAACCACCTTGGCCGCCTTCGATGATGCCGCTACCTGGAAGACGATCATTGATGTTGGGGGCAGTGAAAATCTTGTTGTTGAGCACAATCGCCATTGGGCGATTTTTGTACTCGGCTGTGAAGTCGCTAAAGGCTGTTTTGCGGAACTGCTTAAATTCAAATGCAACCACTGGGAATCCTTTGCTGCCCATGGAGGGGCCGGCGTAGGACAAATCACTACCATTAAACTCCCAAGAGCCATCGGTGCCAGCTAGGTCGGGGCGCACCGCATCCAACATCAGCAAAGGAATGGCGCCATCCACCATATAGCGGGAGAGATTGCTTTGGCTGTCGGTGGATTCGTCGGGTGGAAACCATCGAATTTCCGGGCGTGGTCCACCTTCGTTTTCAGGAACGAGATTGAAATCCAGAGGGGTAGCTTCGGGATGGGCGGCGTGCCAATCGCGCCATTTCTGTTTTTCCACATCCAGCGGCAGGCCATCCGAATTCTCCGCAATGATGCGGAAATCCAGCAGGCCCTGGTTACTGACGATGCGCTTGATGTCTTCGACTTGCTCTTCGGTACGGTCGGGAAGCTCGATGACCAAAGCATCCTCGCCCTGCGGATAAATGGGGATATCGGCAAGCCCCGAGGAGTCGAGGCGCTTGGTGAAAATGTCGGCAGTTTGTTGCAGAAGCAAAGCCTTCTGCTGGTATTCCGCTTCGCTGATTTCACCTCGCTCTAAAGCCTTTTTGTAGTCGAAGCTATAGACGATGCGCGAGCCGCCTCGAAGGTCGAGGCCCAAGTGCAGGTCGAAAGAAAGAATCGCCCACAAAGAAAGCAGGGAAACGACCGCGATTCCGAAGAGTTTGCGCGAAAGATTGTGAACCATGAACTCGGCTGCCGGGTGGGCGGGAACGGGTGCGACTACAGTTGAGCGGAACGACCAGCGCGCTCACGAAGATAGAACAACTTGGCACGCCGTGGTTTACGCTTGGGCCCACGCTCCACGGTGACATTGAGTACCCGCGGACTGTGGAGAGGGAAAGTACGCTCGACGCCCTCGCCTTGCACAATGCGGCGAACGGCAAAGGTTTTGCTGACACCATGGCCAGTGAACTGAATGACTTGGCCAATGAAAGGCTGCACGCGCTCGTTTTGGCCTTCTTTAATCAGGTACTCAACCTTGACGATATCGCCAACCTTGAAGGAAGGGACGTCTTCCTTCATGTATTGCTTTTGCACTTCCTGGATGATTTTATCCATGATGATTTGTCTATTCTAAGGGCTTGTCGGTGGGTTGAGTCGGTTTTAAGTCGGGACGACGGGCGCGGGTGCGCTCCATCGCGCGTTCTTGTCGCCAGCGATCCACCTCTTGGTGATGACCACTGCGCAAGACATCGGGGACAGCCATGCCGCGAAACACTTCGGGACGAGTGTAATGCGGATGGTCGAGGAGTTGCGGATTGGTGAAGGATTCGAAAACTGCGGATTCCTCATGCCCAAGAGCACCAGGAAGTAGACGGGCCGACGCTTCAATCACCGCCAAGGCACCCAGTTCGCCACCGCAGAGCACAAAGTCGCCGAGAGAAATCTCGATCCACTCCATGCCGATGCGGATGCGTTCGTCAAAACCTTCGTAGCGTCCACACAACAGCAGCAAGCGTGGTTCTTGTGAGAACTGGTGGGCGAGTTGTTGACGAAAGGGAGTGCCGCTGGGGGTGAGGAGAATCTTATGGCAAGGACCGAATTCGGATTCCACCCATTCCACTGCGGAAAAGATCGGCTCGGGCTTTAACACCATCCCAGGTCCACCCCCGTAAGGGCGGTCGTCCACATGTTTGTGTTTTCCCGCAGCAAAGCGGCGAAAATCCAACACATGAACCTGGAGCAGGCCCGCCTTCTGGGCCCGTCCCAAAATCGAGGCGGTTAAGTAGGACTCAACGGCCTCGGGGAACAGCGTAAGAAGATGAACCTCGAGCATCCCGGCACCTCCGGGAAAATTGGCCGCATAAGATACGCGAGCCGGCCGCTTTGAGCAACTATGGAAGGGCATTTGGCCCTTGACGAGGAGGATTCTATTCTATGCCCATGTTTACTGGGCTGGTCGAGGGGATGGCAACGGTGGTGGAGCGCTGCGCTGGGCAGGCCGGCGAGCAGCTGTGGGTGGATTTAGGCCCTTTTGCCAAGGGCTTGCAGCTGGGGGATTCTGTTTGCACCTCCGGTGTCTGCCTCTCGGTTGCGGCTCAACGGGAAAACCTGGTTCGCTACGATGTGTCTCCCGAAACCCTTGATAAATCCACTCTTGGCGGCTTGGGTGTAGGTTCTAAAGTGAATGTAGAAAGGAGCTTACGACTAGGTGACCGGCTCGGAGGGCATTTCCTCAGTGGCCATGTGGATGGCCTTGGCACCTTGCTCGCCACCGAGCAGCAGGGAGATTTTGCCGTTTATCGTTTCGCCACCCCACCTTCCTTTTGGCCCTTTTTGGTGGCCAAAGGCTCGGTGGGCATCGATGGGGTGAGCCTCACGGTGGCCGAAATGCTGCCCAATTTTGAATTTTCGGTGGCCTTAATCCCCGAAACCCTTTCCCGCACCACCTTGGGGCAACTTCAGCCCGGAGATGCGGTGAATTTGGAGGGGGATTTGCTTGGAAAATATGTTTTGCGCTACCTTCAGCTCCACCAAACCAACCCTGAGAGCCTGGCTGAGACTCTTTCCGCCCTGGAAAAATAGTTTTTCCCCTTCCCCGCTTCCCACCTTCCCTTCGCTTTGCCAAAATGGCCCACCTAATTTCAGACCTCATGCTCCGAAACCTTTCCTTGCTCCTTCTGCTGTCCACGCCTGCCGTGCCTCAGGAGCCCGTTACCCACGGGCTTTCTGGGGTCAGCCTGAGTTTGGGTGGCGAGGTGTTGTTCCGTGGCGAGCTGCGAACCAACGCCGACCAAGCCACCGGCTTAGGTGGATCCGAAGACGCATTTCTAACCCGCGCAGCGGTGGATTTTGATTTTGAATTCCATCGTTATCTGCGCGGCTATTTGGAAATGTTTGGAGCTGTCACCGCTACCGGTACGGCCGATGTCGAGGACGTCGAACAGCTCTATCTGGATTTCGACCAATTCCTTGGCGACTACAGCCTACGGGTAGGGCGCATGCAATTTGATCTAGGAGATGGCCGTGTGATTTCCTCCATCCCGTGGTTGGTCGAGCGAAACACCTTTGATGGTGTGCAAATCCATAGCCAACCCAGAGGCTGGGATTTGCGGGCTTGGCATACAAAGACAGCGGGTGGCCCCAGCAGCTTTTATGACGAAACCTTCTCCGGAATTTATGGCACCACCCATCCCAGCAAGGATTCGGTGGTCGATGCTTTTCTCCTGCGACGTGGGCGCGCAGTTGGCGATATTGAGGAATACACGGTTGGTTTACGCTGGCAAGGAGAAACGCGCAACGGCTTTGAATGGAATGTATTTGGGGCCTATCAAGATGGAGATGATGGCATCCGCGAGATTTTGTCCCAGGCAGTCGCCATTACTTTGCGCAAACAACTGGATTATGGGCATGGTGTCGGTGTGGAAATGGCCTTGGCCAAAGGCAACGATGGCAAACCTTTAGACCGGAAGCGTTACGACCCGGTTTATATCGACCAGCATGTGTACAACGGACGTGCTGATATCGTTGCTTTTTCCAATCTTTTGGATTTGGCTGTTATGTACTGGTTGGATTGGAACGAGCGCTGGAGCTTCCATGTGGATGGCCACGAATTCACTCGTCAAAACACCAGTGATTCCGTGTATTTGGGTTACAACGTAACCCCGGTTACTCCTGCGAGCTCTTCCGGTGGTATTGGCCGCGAGCTCGACATTTACTGCGAAGGTGTCCTTTCCGACAATTTCGCGGTTGATTTCGGTGGTGCAATCTTTTCGCCACAAGCATCCCTCCCGCATGATCAGGAGCAACTTTGGTTGTACATCCAGTTCGTGCTCAACTTCTAATCATCATGAAGTCTTCCCTCATCCTCCTTGTTACCGCACTGTGCGCTGCTCCCTTGTTGGCGCAAGACAATGTGGTTACTTTCAACTCCTCCGTAGACGGTGTCTCGGCTGGAGGTTCTTTGCGTTTCCGCACGGAAACACGTGATCCAGCTTCTCCGCAAAAAGGATTGGATTCCAATTCTTTTTCCAGCGGCTTTGCACGTGCCTTCTTCGCGGTGGACGTTTCGGACAACCTCGATGCAAAAATCGAGTTTCAACATGTCATCACTGGGCAGGGCATCGGCTCTGTTGGCTTGCTGCGCCAAGGATGGCTACGTTGGAGTACCACCGATCACACCCAACTCCAAGTTGGCCGCTTCCAAATGAGCTACGGTAACGAGCGCATGGTTTCGCCCCTTGCTTGGAGTAACTTTGGCCGTGCTTGGGATGGTGCCCGCTACACACTCAAAGGCCAAAGCTGGAAATCCGATGTGTTCTGGACGCAGCCGGTCGAAATGATGGGCATTGCCGTTGGCGCCCAGCAAGCCTTTGGTGGCTTGTATGTGGAAGTGGATCCGTCCGAAGCCATTAGTTTCGATGTCTATGCCTTCTTGCGCCGGGATCGGCTAATGGGTGGCTTGGGCACCAATGATGTCACGGTGGGTGGCATTGTCGAAGGTCAGCCTGCAGAAGGTTGGTCTTTCTCGATTGAAGGCGCTTCCCAAAGCGGCGACCACGGTGCCTTGAGCGCCGGTGGTACGGCTCTTGCTGCCCGCACCGACATGGTCGTGGCCAAGGGTGTCAAGCTTGGTGTTGGCTATGAACTCGCTTCGGGAGATGGCAACGCCACCGATGGCAACGACGATGCCTTCAAACCTTTGTTCGACTTCGGGCATGCTTACCACGGTACCCAAGATCTTTTCACCTGGACCAACCTGCAAGACATCATTGTTCGCTCCAGTTTTGATCTCGATGGTAACTGGAAACTGCATGGAGATTTTCACATCTTTAGCCTAGATGACGTCAATGGTGGCATTCCGGCCTTCACCGGCGGTCCTTTCCCCCAGGTTCCAGGGCAGGATGCCTTGGGAACGGAACTCGACATCTCTGTCAAGGGGATGATTGCCGGGGGCATCAAAGTGTGGACGGGTGTCTCTTTCTTCTCCGCTGGCGACGCCATCGCCACCAGCAAAGATCAAATGTGGGCCTTCTTGCAAGGCGAGGTTTTCTTCTAAACCTAGCCCGCTTTCTTTAAGCCCTCGAGGAGTTCCTCGAGGGCTTCCTTTTTGGCGTCGGCGTCGCCCTCCGTGGAGGCCTGTTTCCAGCGTGGAAACCAGTCGGAGCCATAACCCGCCGTGCGCCACAAGAAGGATCGTCCCTCTGGGGGAAGGAAAAAACGAGGGAAGCGATACCCCATTTCGCTGAGGGGGGATTGTTGCACACGCAAACTTAGGCGGAGCGCTTCGCGCTGCAGGCGAAGCTTGTCCAAGGTTTCTTCGAGGGTGGTTTCCGGTAGTCGATCCAAAGCTTGCACCACTTGTTGCATCCATCCACGACGACCATCCACCACGCAATCCCCAGCACACAATCGCTTTACCAAGGCGACGGCGAAGGCAGCAGCTTGGGCGTGGTATTGATAATCGGGATCCAAAAACTTCTCCACCAAATAGGGGGTATCCAAGGCCGAGTGGTAAACCCCATTGCCGCCGTGAAAACCGAAAGCCACCACTTCCACCCCAGCCAATTCCAAGAAGGGAACGTGATCGGAGCCACCGCCGGGAATGCCTAGTTTTTTGGGTGCGTCGATGCCTTGGGACAGACACACCTGGCTTAGACTTGCAACTAAACCCGGGGTACAAGAAGCGCCAAAATTGGGCCCGGTTGCGGCCACATCCATATTGACGTAAGCCACTGCCTTTTCCCGCAGGATGTCGCGATATTGCTCGACCCATTCTGTGGAGCCAACCAAACCCCACTCTTCCGCATCCCAAGTGGCAAAAATGAGCGTGCGGTCAGGGCGCCAACCGCGTTGGAGGGCTTCGCCGAAAACGCGCACCGTTTCTAACAACACCGTCGTTCCGGTGCCGTTGTCGGTGGCGCCAAAGCCCCAGGCATCTCGATGCGCGCCGACGATGACCCATTCTTCAGGATGGGTGGCGCCTTCTACTCGCCCTAGCACATTTTGGATTTGCACCAGGTTGGGATCTTGTTTGATGCGCAAGCGTACTTTGCTGGGCAAGGGGCCCAGTTTCCGTTTCGCTCCGGCCATCAACAAAGCGGCGTTGGCGGCGGAAATTGGCAAGCTGGGAATATGCACCATGCCCTGCGCCTGCGATGGCAAAATGCGCTTGGCATGTTCCAAGGCAGCCCATCCTGGAGTCAGCGGGTCGCCGTCGGCATTGTAAACCGAGCCGCGCTGAATCCCCGTTGGCGGACGCCATGGGCCTTTAGGAAGTACCGGACCGACCACCTCGCCATCATCTTCGCGGTCGGTGTAAAGCAGAGCCGCGCGGAATCCAAAGGCCTCGGCATGGGCCACCTTCAGCCCGCGGTACAAAGCTCCGTAGCGAATAAGGGCGATACCACCGACAAAAGCATCCCCGAATTTTTTCTGTAGCTGTTGAAATTCCGCTTCCGTCCCATAGCCGACATACCACAAATCTCCTTCTGCGCGGCCGGGCGCGGTTAGCCCATGCATGGGGGGGATATGGTCGCGCAGACTGCGTGGGTCTTCGGCGTAACCTTGCTCGCGCATATCGAGAGCCCGCCATTCGCCCTGCGCAGTCTGCATTTGCAGGCTCTGCTCGGTTTGCCGAGGCAAATAACACCAATAGGGGGCAATCTCCACTTCGAAGCCGGCATCAGCCATGACTTGGGCTGCATAGTCAATGGCGGCCTGGGAGTCTTCACTGCCAGCCAACCGTGGCCGTTGACATAGTTGGTCCATGGTCTCGGCCAAGCGGATGGGAGAAGCAGCCTGGGGCTGGGGACCTGGCTCGGCCTGCTGTGAGGCATTGGCAAGAGCAAAGGGTATGCCTAAGAGGGGCAGAGGAATCAGCATGCAGACGTTACCCTAGCAGTCTCGATGCCTAGCCTGCAGCCTCACCCATGCTCCCTCAAGCTCCTCGTTTCCTCGCCCTCGATTGGAATGGCACGGTGGTGCCGGTTTTCGGGTGCCCTGCCTACCCACAAGCGATGGCGGTTCTGCAACAGCTGCACCGAGCTGGATTGCCTTTGTTTGTCGTCAGCCATGCCACCCAGGCCCAGATCGAGGCGGATGTGGCCCGCATCGGCTTAGAGGTGGATGGGATTTTTGGATGCGAGGATAAAGGGCCGGTGTTGTCCGATTTGCATATGCAATATGGTGTGGGATGGGTGCTGGGTGACCACCCCGCCGACCGTCGCGCGGCCATGGATGCAGACTTGGCCTTCCTTCAAGCGCGCTTGGAGGGGCAGATGGCTTTTTCCGGGCAAAAGGATTGTTTTTTTCATTGGACGGAGGTGCCCAACCTCTTGCTTGCTGCCCGCACCACGCAGCGCTAGAATGCCCGGTCCCTTCGGGGCTTACACCATGGATAGCACACTTCCTCAACGTCTCCAGCGCAATGTCAACGGCTCTTTCGAAAAGACCGTGTTACTGCAGAAGAGAATTCGGCAGTTGGTGCGCGGAGATGCTCCTTTGTTTGACGCAGAGTTGGAGCGCATCGAAAACCCCATCGAAATCGCCCTAGTCGAAATCGAGCGCGGTCTGATTGATTTGGTGGAAGATGTGCCCGAAGAAAAGCCCACCCTTTAGGGGTGGTTGGCTTTGTTGAGTAGCTGGCGAAGGCATTCTTGTAAAGTTTCCCGCAAGCTGGTGAAGCCTTCGTAATAGCAGGTGATGCAGGGTTTTTGCCCAGCTTGATTGCAGACCTCGCGGGCTTTGCCAGTGAAGGTGGTGCGATTCCAGTGCAGGATAACAAGGGCATCGAAGCGCGTGTTCATGTCGGTGGCGAGCTTGTCCATTTCTTTGTGCCAAGACACATATTCCGCCATGCGCCATTCGCTTTCAAAGCCCATCACTTCTGCATATTCTTGAAGCTTGTCGCGGTGGCGGAATTGAGGTTCCCCGCCGCCCACAACCAAGATGCGGAAGCGGCGTGGTTGTTGGTTCAAGACTTTGGCCAACTCGTTTTCTTTGCTCAATAGGGGGCGGTTGCGGAAAGATGGAACCTCTTCTTCTTGAATGGCGTCGAAGCGATCGCGGTCGTGAAGACAAGCACGTAAGTCGTCGCGCTCCCAAATCAACATCTGCAGTTTCTGCTCGGCAATGGATTGTTGTTGATGGGCATCCGCGGCTTCTGCTGCCAGCACTTCTTCGCGGGCGCTGGCTTGGGTGGAATCTGCGTGTTTCTTTTTCCAGCCAGTCGCGCGTGCTTCCGCCTTTCGCTTTTCCGCCTGAGCCTCCGCCAGCTCCTGTTTCAACTCTTGTTGCTGCCGATGGGCTTGCCCGAGCTCTTCTTGCAAGCGTGCAATCTCTTTGCGCGCCTCTTGCAGTTGCTGTTTGAGGGCGCTCTCTTTGCTAACCTTTTTCTTAACCTTTTTTTTGGGTTTCGCTTTGGGAGGGCTGGCCACTTGGTCTTTGGCGTTGGGAAGCTCGTCCAGCCAAGCCGGAATGCGCTGGAGCAAGCGCTCCCAGGCCGCCGCGTTGCCAGCTAAGAGATCGAAAGCCAAGGCACTGAGCATCTGCTGAGGGGGTGGCTTGGCCGGCGTTGGGTTGTCAGCGTCCTCCGTATCCGCCAGTTCAACAGGTTGGGGCAGACGGGGCAGCATGGCCTGGACGGTGGCTTTGCGCAGGTGGGCATGGTTGCCCAAGAGTTCGGCCACTTGCAGCGCAGGAGGGTGATTGCCGCGTTTTTTATACCCCGCCTTGTGGGCAAGCTCCAAAAGGCAGGAGGGAGGAAGCCAGCGCTCCAACAGGGCGGCCAATATTGACTCTTCGCGGCTAAGGAAGAGCAGGGCCGACTCAAGGGCACCCTTTTTGCACGACGCATCGTCTTGCATGCTGCGAGGTTACCATATTGGCCACTCGTGTCTCAGCTCTCCGTGAAACTTTCTCTTTGCTGGTTGTTGTTCGCTACCCTTCTTTCCTGTGGTGGTCGCGAACAAGACGGCGTGGGCGGCGTGGCGCCAGCGTCGAAGCCGAATGTGTTGTTGATTGTGGTCGACACTCTACGCCAAGACCATCTCACACCCTATGGCTATCAACAGCATGAAACCACCCCAGAATTGCAGCGTTTGGTGGACGAGGACGGAGCAGAGGTTTATTTCGGCGCCGTAGCCTCTAGTTCCTGGACCAAACCTGGAGTGGCCACTTTGTTTACCGGGCTCGACCCCCGACAGCATGGGGTGATGCGTTTGCTAGGGCCGGGGAGTCAGCTGCGGGATGAACATACTTTGGCTCAAGAATTTTCCCGAGCCGATTATGCCACTGGCTGCGTGATGAGCAATTTTCTACTGAGTCGCAAAATGGGAGCGGGGTTCGAGCGCGGCTTTGATTTCTACGATGATCGAGCGGCCAACCATCCCAACCCACACCGGGGTTCCACCGCCAAAGAAGTGGTGGATTCTGGATTGCAATGGTTGAAGCAGCGGCAGCCTGGGCAACCTTGGTTTTTGGTTTTGCATTTCTTTGATCCCCATGCCAGCTTTGAAGACCACCCGGATGTGGACTGGGTGGATTCCGACTACCAGGGGTGGGTGGTTGGTGGGGTGTCCACCGACATGCTGCGGCAGAAGGAAAAAAGCCTCAGCATGGCCGATCGCGAGGCTCTTGCTGCCTACTACGACGAAGAAATCCATGCAGTGGATATGCAAATCGGCCGGCTTAACCGTTATCTCAAGGAGGCTCAACTGGGATCCCAAACCGTCATCGTCTTTACTGCGGATCACGGAGAAGAATTGGGGGAGAGAAAGCATATTGGACATACGCAAAGCCTTTGTGCTGAATTGGTGGATTTACCCCTAGTGGTTTATGTGCCGCCTTCCCTGAAATCTCGATGGCAACTTGCGGAGAGTGCTGCGGGAGGTTTTGCCATGAAGCAAATCTATCCGGCAATCCTGAATGTTGCCGCACTGCCCATTCCCGAGGGGCGCAGTTTGGCCGCCCCAGAATTTTTGAGTATGCAAGTGGATTTTGTCCCGGTGCGCAAGGATCACCTGGAAAAATATGTGCAAAAGCGCGCTGTGCGCAGTCATGGGATCCATTATGTTTTGGATACACGGACGGGCGAAGAATGGCTCTATGACCTGACGCAAGATCCCAAAATGCTTCATCCTTTGTCGAGTCAACATCCAGGCTGGAGCCAGATGCGCGCGCTCCTTGGCAAGGCCCAATGGTGGGAGGAGCGTTGAACGGCCGCGCCTTTCTGCAAAGCCGATGGAGTGCTGTGCTTGCCCCTTTGGGTTGGCTTTATGCAGCTGTTGGTCGTTTGCGGGTGTGGGCTTATCAGCATGGATGGAAAACTTCGGTGCGTCCGCCTTGGCCCACGCTTTCTATTGGCAACATCGCCGTCGGCGGTACCGGAAAAACACCCTTTTTGTTTCACACCTTGGCTTGGTTGCAGCAACAAGGCGCCGAAGTCGGGGTGCTGTCGCGCGGCTATGGCGGTGATGAAGGGCGCATCCTCGAAAACCGTTTCCCTGCTGCGCATTTGGTGGAAGGGGCCGACCGCGTTGCGGGATTGAAAAAATTCAAGCAGCGGCAACCGCAACCCGAAGTTTTACTTTTGGATGATGGCTTTCAGCATCTACGCTTACGTCGCGATTTGGATGTGGTCTTGCTCGATGCTTTGCATCCTTTTGGCCGTTGCTTGCCAGCTGGTTTTTTTCGCGAGTCCGCGGCAAGTTTGCAGCGTGCAGATTTGATTATTTTGTCGCGCGCAAGCTTGGTTGAGGCCGAGCGGCGGGATTGGATTTGGCGGCAAGTGGAAGACTTACGTGGGCAGGAAAAACCGTTTCCTCGCATCGAAGGGGACGTGAAGGCAAGGGTTTTGCGCAACCTGCAGAGCAAACAAGAGATTCCCATAAAAAGTTTTGCCAACAAAAAGGTGGTGCTCGCTGCGGGCATCGGCAATCACGACTCCTTTTTGCAATTGGTACAAGCTGCGGGTATCGAAGTGGAAAATTACCATCGCCTGCCCGATCATTATGCCTGGAGTATGCGGGATCGGGCGCTGCTTTCTTCGCCTTTGCCAGTCTTGGTGACGGAGAAGGATGGGGTGAAGTTGCGCCCCTTTACGCCCAAAAATTGTTGGGAGGTCTGCGTTGATTGGTATTTCCAATGCGGTGAGGACGAGTGGAATCAACGCATGGAAGGGTTTTATCTACCTGTGCGAGCCGGCCGGATAGAGCCATTATGGGCAGCAGCGGATCCGCGTGCTGGAGGTGTCCCATGAGCCGACTGCGTCAATTGCGCAAGCGCATTCGCCGTCGCTGGAAACGCAAACCCGGCCTCATTCCGTGGTTGTTGTATCAACCCATGCGTGTCTTCGTTGCCTTCCTTCGGCTCTTGCCGGACCGATGGATGTTTGCCTTAGCGCGGGGGCTTGCTGGCTTGGCCTGGTGTTTCCCCCGGCGACGTCGCGTGGGGCGTTTCCACTTGCGGCAAGCTTTGCCGGCCTTGTCAGAAAAGGAGCGCGATTCCCTGTTGAGGGAGTCTTGCCGGCAGTTGGGGCAAGAGGCCGCAGAGATTTTGGTTTATGGTCAACGCTTGCGAGATGGCTTCCTCGATAGGGTGGAGTTTTCTGCGGGTTGTAAGGAACAACTCTTGTCGTTGCGTGGAAAAGGCGCCATCTTTGTGCAAGGGCACCTCGGGGCCTTTGAATTGGGGGGCGCGGTGTTGGGGCAACTTGGCCTGGATCCGGCCTTTCCTATGCGCATGCCCAACAATTACTACCTTGGTCAAGATTTGGTGGCGAAACGGGCTGGTTGGGGCGTTACCTTGTTGCCCCGTCAGGGGGCTGTGCGCCAAATGATGAAGCATCTGCGCCAGGGTGGCTCGGTGGTCCTGGCAACCGATCAAAATGCCCATCACGCGCCTATTTTTGTGCCTTGGTTTGGGGTTCCTGCAGCTACCGAGCGTGCGGCGGCTTCTCTATGCTTGAAGTTGGGAACGCCCTTGGTGGTATTCTGGTGTCTGCGCAGTGCACAACTCGGCTGTTGGTCTTTTGGCTGCGTGGTGCTGACCGAAGGTGGGGAGCGGCAAGAAGCCACCGACGAGGCCGTTGTGGCTTTAACCTCGCGCATGCATCAGCATTTGGAAGACGTCATCCGCGCGCATCCCGAACAATACTTGTGGATTCACGATCGCTACCGCACCCGACCTGGCGAAACATAAGCTCATGGAGAATTCCCTACACGAACTGATTCCCGCTCTGCAAGGGTTGGGGCAGCCACGCGTGGCCGTGGTTGGCGACTTTATGCTCGATCGCTATCTCTGGGGAGATGCCAACCGCGTGAGCCCCGAGGCTCCGGTTCCGGTGGTGCATGCACATCGTGAGGAAGATCGATTAGGGGGAGCGGGTAATGTGGTGGCCAATCTTGTTGGCTTGGGTGGTGAGGTGCTTTGTTTTGGTGCGCTTGGCGCTGACGATTCCGCACAATCCATGTTGCAGGCTTTGCAGGCACTGGGGGCGCAAACGGATGGGATGTTGCTCTGTTCCAACCGTCCCACCATCCAAAAAATCCGGGTGATGGCACGCAACCAGCAGATGCTGCGCGTCGATCGAGAGCAACGTCACCCTTTGCTGGCAACAGAAGAGCAGCAATTGCTGCAAAGCCTCAGTGACAGTTCCTGGGATGTGTTGGTGCTTTCCGATTATGGCAAGGGATGTTTGTCGGCATCCTTAACCCAAGCGGTGTTGGCTGAGGCAAAGCGCCGCGGCGTTCCTAGTCTGGTGGATCCCAAATCCCCAGATTTCCAGCGCTACTGCGGCGCGACGATGCTCACTCCCAACCGCCAAGAAGCAGAGCTTGCTGCCCAATCTTCCCTTGCTGATGTGGATGCTTTGGCCCGGGAAGGGGAGCGTTTGCGCGCCGAAGCCGGGTCGCAGGCGCTGTTAATCACGCTGGGTGCCGAGGGGATGTTCCTATTGGAAGAGGGTCAAGAACCTCTGCATTTACCGACTGCCGCGCGTCAGGTTTACGATGTGACCGGTGCTGGAGATACGGTGGTCGCCACTTTGGCCATGGCTTTGGGCAGCGGCTACGCGCATGCTTTGGCCGTGCGTTTGGCCAATGCCTCGGCTGGTTTGGCCGTAGCCAAGGTCGGTACCACCGCCGTGGGGCGTGAAGAGTTGCTTCATTGTTTGCGTGTCAGTACGCCGGCCGGAAAAATCTTCAGGGTAGAGGATGACCAAAGCTTGGCAGAAGCTCTGGCCGCGTTCCGATTGGAAGGGCGTCGAGTGGTATTTACCAATGGCTGCTTTGATATTTTGCATGCTGGCCATGTGCGTTATTTGCGCGCTGCACGGGGGTTGGGCGATGTTTTAGTCGTAGGCCTCAACAGTGATGAATCCGTGCGCAGTTTGAAGGGAGAGGATCGACCATTCAATACCTTGCAGGATCGTGCCGAAGTTCTGGCTGGATTGGAATGCGTCGACTTGGTGATCCCTTTTGCTGAGGACACTCCAGAGAATTTAATCCGTCGCATTCGTCCCCAGGTTCTAGTAAAAGGAGCCGATTGGCGAGGCAAAGGGGTTGCCGGCGCGGAATTCGTAGAAGAAGTTGGGGGCGAAGTGAAGTTTATCGATTTGTTGCCCGGGCGCAGCACCACCAATTTGGCAGACCGTATTCGCAAAGGTTGATGCCGATGCGCCCATCCAGATGGTTGTGGGCTTTGGGCTTGCTGGCCGGCCTGGTCTCGGGCTTGCTGGGAGTTGGCGGTGGTCTAGTTGTCAGTCCTTTGCTGTTGTTGAGCGGACTTTCCCTTGCGCAAGCGACAGGCACCGCCTTGGCGGTGATTCCGTTGGTGGCGGCAGTGGCCGTCATCGCCGACATTCTGACTTTGCCAGGAAACCTCCAGGTTGGCTTGGCTTTGGCAGTTGCTGTTGGTGGTCCCTTGGGGGTTTTTTGTGGGCGCCAACTTTATTCGCGTTTGCCCGCTCGGCGCTTAAAGTTTATCTTTCAGTTCTTGTTGTTGTTGACGGCACTGCGAAGTTTTGGCCTGTGGGGTTCCTTGCCCACAGAGGCTTTGGCGGGATGGAGTGACAACCCGTATTTTCGCATGCTTTTGGCGGCTGGACTCGGTTCCTTGGGCGGGGTTTGTGCCGTATTGTTTGGCGTCGGCGGCGGCGTGGTTGTGGTGCCCGGCTTAATCTTTGTTGTGGGTGCTGTGGACTATCGAGCGGCGACGGCAGCAAGTCTGCTGGCTATGGTGCCGACGGCATGGCTTTCCTTGCGCGTTGCCTTGGCCAGCAAGCGCGTGGTCGTCTCGTTTTTGCCGCCTTTGCTCGGTGGTGCAATTCCCGCAGCGGCTATAGCGGTATGGCTGCGCAACCAACATATGCAGCCAGACAAGCTAAGCTTGCTTTTTGCCTGCTTTTTGCTTTTTGTGATGATTCGCTTGGGTTTCAACCGCGAGGATTCTGCTTCAAATTCGGATCCGCACTGGCAACATAAATCTTGACCCGATTGCGCCCACTATCTTTGGCCCAATAGAGAGCACGGTCGGCTTGTTCCACCAAATCCAGCAGTTCCACGCGATCGGCACCCTCGGCTGAGGCGGTGCCAAAGCTCGCCGTGACTTGGATGGTTTCTCCATCCTCTGTAGTAAAACGCATGGCCGCCAGTTGGTTGCGACAGCGCTCCGCCACTTCCGCGCATTGAATGATGTCGGCGCCTGGCAGGGCGATGAGAAATTCTTCTCCACCCCAACGGCCAACATAGTCGCCACCTCGAATTGCCGAAGAGAAGCATTCTGCAGCGCCCTTCAACACGGTGTCGCCCATGTTATGACCATAATTGTCATTGACTGCTTTGAAGTGATCTAAGTCGATCATAACCAGGCCTAAGGGGCGACGCTCCCGGCGCATCCGGTCTTCATCCAAGCGCATGGTGTCGAGCATGGCACGCCGGTTCATGAGTTGGGTCAGCGCGTCCGTGCGGGAGAGTTGGACCGCTTCCTCTTTTTTCCTCTTTAGTTCTGCTTGCAGATTTAAAATCCATTCCCCGTTGCGCAAACGCGCCTGCAATTCCAAGGGTTCAAAGGGCTTGGTGATGAAATCGTTCGCACCCGCCTGAATGCCTTGGGCCAAATCTTCAGAGCTTTCTTTGCTGGTAAGGAGAATAATGAAGCAAAGATTGTCACTGTCGGATTCTTCTTCGCGAATCTTCGAACACAAGCCAGGCCCATCGAGTTTGGGCATCATCCAGTCGGTGATGACTAAGGGTGGGACCTCTTGTTGGAAGATCGCAAAGGCTTCCATGCCATCGACGGCTTGCAAAACCTGGTGCCCCCAGGTTTCTAGTTGTTTGGCGAGGACTAAGCGTCCAATCTTGTCGTCATCAGCAATCAGAATCTTCATGGCGTGGGAGGGGAGGTGGTCGCTTTATTACCCCAAGTCGACAGCGCATCTAGGAGTTGTTTGCGGGTAAAGGGTTTGGTGATGTGGGCGTCCATGCCAGCATCGTGGCTGCGCTGACGTTCTTCTGCGGAAGCATGGGCGGTAAGGGCGATGATGGGGACTTCCCTGCCTTGGTCCAAATTACGGATGGTGCGACACGCTTCATGACCGCCCATGACCGGCATTTGCAAATCCATCAAGATGAGATCGACGGATTCTTTTTGGAAAATCTCTACCGCTTCTGCTCCATTCTTTGCCTGCAAAACTTGGTGCCCCATGCTTTCCAACATGCGCCGGACGATGAGGGCATTGGTTGGTTGGTCTTCTGCTACCAATACGCGCAGGGGGGACGCTTTCAGGGCTTGCTCATTGGTTTTCGCAGTTTGCTTTGCTGCAAGGAGAGACTCAATAAACTGCAGATCCAGTGAGTCGGGCGGGCAGTAAATCGGGTTGTCGAACTGGCTTGGAGGGAATTTTTCAGGTTTGCTGGTGAAAACAATTTTGCAATCAAAATGCTGGCAAAAGGCATGCAGCAGTTTTTGATTTTCCTTTGCCGTAGTGGCGTCGGTAAAAAGGAAGCGATGTTGGTATTTTTCCTCGAACAGATCTCTTGCCACCGTCCATAAGTCACTGTTCATGGGCGTTGGCTGCGCGTCCACCCCAAGAGACACCAGTTTGGCGCTGGTTGCTTGAGAAGAAGAACCCATCACTACAGCAGCACAAGGTTTGAGCAAGGGGGGCGAGGCGATTTCCTGTAGAGGAAGGTGAATATGGAACGCGCTTCCTTGATCCACTTGGCTTTCCACGGTTAAGGTGCCACCCATCAGCTCCACCAGGTTGCGGGAAATGGTGAGCCCCAACCCCGTGCCTCCAAAATTGCGCGTGGTGGAGCCATCGGCCTGGGTGAAACTCTCAAAAATATTGTGGAGCCGGTCGCTTGGGATGCCGATGCCTTCGTCTTCTACCGTAATCCGAACCTCAGCGGTTTCGTTGGGCGAAGCGGGAAAATGGAGACCGGCATTCACGCGGATGGCGCCATTGGGAGTGAACTTGACCGCATTGCCGACGAGGTTGTGAATGACCTGGCGTAGGCGATTGGGGTCCCCCAGAATTTGTTTGGGAATACGGCCATCATGCTCAAATAGAATCTCTACTTTGGCTTGACCGCCAAGGCGGTGCATGTTGAGGGTATCTTCAATGAGCGGAATCAGTGCAAAGGGCACTTGTTCCACTTCCATTTTTCCAGCCTCAATCTTAGAAAAATCGAGAAGGTCATTGATTAATTTCAACAGACCGTGCCCACAGCGGTTGGCGATTTCTAATAGATCGCGCTGCTCGTCGCTAAGCTCCGTTTGCATGACCAAATCCGTCATGCCCAAAATCCCATTCATCGGCGTGCGAATTTCGTGGCTCATGTTGGCCAAAAACTCTTGTTTGGCTTGATTGGCGGCTTCTGAGTGCTCAACGGCTTCCTGCAGTTCCCTTTTCGCGATCCCAAGGTCATGCATGATGTCGGCATTTTGGTAGCGCCGAATCATGGCGTGGGAGTTGACTTGGTTGGCGCGGCGTACTCCGCTGCCGCAAAATAGGAAAAACACTCCAACTACGGTGGCAATGGCATAGTCTGGCTCAGTTGCAAAGAACATGCCGAGGACGGGGGGAATCAAAATGCAGCTACTAAAAATGGCATAGCTTTTCAAACGAGGCGAAAGCGTGACCACGGAGGAGGCATTGATGCCGGCAAAAATCATCATGCAAAAGGCACGGTCGGCGGCACCTAAACTGGGCAAGACGAGAAGGAAGCCCAAACTCCAGGCCAAAGCGCAGGTGGCGATGCAGAAGGTATGACGTTTGAGATTCTCTGCTGCAGCAGCGCGATGGCGGCGATAAAAGCGGAAATTGAGTGCACGCAAGCCCACTGAAAGGCAAACCATCACCGTCCACGCGGCGAGGGGGCCATGCGGGAGATGGTCGAACTTGAAGCCGACCACCATGGCCATGACCAACAAATGGCCCACAATCGCGCTTTTTTCGTTCAGATACAAATCCGCCACCAGGTCCTTCTGGTAGCGTTCTCGGTACTGAGGAAAGCGGTCGATGAGGGTCTTTTTTGCCATGGAGTCACCTTTGGGAGGCGAAAAACCACCCAAGAGCCTGTTTTTACAGGTCGGCAAGGGTCTATCGGCACGAATCTGTGTCTTTCCTGAGTTGGAAATGTGGAAAATGGGAAAAGTTACCGAGCCTGCAGGCGATGCTAGGCTGATTATTCCTGAACCCAGGAGCCCCACGATGATTTCACTTTTTGTTTCCTTCGTTCTGTTTTCTGCGCCGCAGGAATTGACCACTCTCAACGCGGATGCACCTCATCCCAGTTATCCGGTTTGGGTCACTCATAATCTCAGTGATGATGATGTGGCTTGGAATTACCAACCCTGGTGGGTTCGCCTTGAGCCGAGTTGGCTGGAAGAAGAGCCGGGGCTTTCCGAGCAGGCGCGTAGGGCTTTATTGGCACGCGTTGCCGGTATCCAGGGAGCATCCGATGCGGAGTACCAGCAATGGTTGGAGGCCACCCGAGACGACGCCATCATGCTCAATTACCGCATCTTGGTAGATGGCGCCGAGGCTCTTGTTGGCCGAGAATCGGTGCCCATGGGCAAGCCGGTGGCTTTTCACGATTTGGTGAGCCAGCTTGGAATCCTTGACTTCGATGTGGAAATTGCCTCTGGCTCGGAAATCTTCGAACCCCAAATGGGGGTGCAGTTTTCGGGAGCTTCCTTGGCTTTGCGCTTGTTGCCCATTTCCGGCCAGGGCTGGGATGCCGATTTGGCCTTGGTGTTTAGCCACCGCATTGAGGGTGAGGCCATTCCCATGGATTATGCTCAGGTGGATGGGAAAAACCGCCTTATTGAGAGGATTGCCGAGGCACAGTCTCGGGTTCGGCTAGTTCCTCAACACGCTTTGACTCTCCATTTGCCGGCACTCGGTCCGGGAGAAATTACCTTGGAATTGCTTGCGGATGCACCCGCACCAGCGGCGACAGTCGTGTTGCAAGAGCAGTTAGCGTGGGTGTCTTTGCCGTCTTTGGCTCGGCATCCCTCGTGGAACCAATTCTTGCGCGGTTGGCAAGAGCAAGGCAAGGTCTGGTCTAATGCGGAAGGGGATGTGGTGTTTCAGGGCGAAAACGCCTTGGCCATGGCGCAGGCGGCCGCGCAAACGCCGAGTCTGAACCCACCAATGGTGCATCTGGGATTGAAAGCCCAGCGTCTATTGGCGGGCGTGGAGGGAGATCGTTCGGATTTGCAAATTCAGATGCTTGAAGACAAGCCTTTCCTTTTTGCTCAAGGCACGGTGCGGGATGCGCTGACGTCTTGGGAGGTGGAGGTCGCGCAAGTGGCGCGCGTTGCCGATCCTGTGTTCAGCAATCTGTTTTCCGGCTGGCAAGGACGCCTGCAAGCCCACCGCCGAGCCGACGGCCGTTACTTACTCGATGTGGATTTGAGTTTTTCTATGGTGGATGTCAGTCAATCACAATCCATCCGCTTGGCGGCGGCCACTTTGGGCGAAAAGGGTTACGACGGCGAGGTACCAGCCAGTCCAGCTCATAATATGAAGGTGGAAACCCCCGAAGTGCGTCAGGTTTCCTTTGTCGGTCATTATCTCACTGATGCCAATGGCAAGTTGGTGTTGATTCGCAGCGCCAATTCCATTTTGGGAGATGGTGGTCGTTTGCGCCTAGAGTTTCAGCTCAGCGATTCTTAAGCCGCTGCCGTAGCCGGGGGTGGCTGCTATGCTTGCCGCCTCATGCTGCTGTTCCAACAACCTGCTGCTCTACTTCTTCTGTTGGCCTGCTCGGCACCAGAAGTCGACTCCTTGGCATGGCCCGTGCCGCAAACTGTGGGCTCGGCGCTCACCCAGCAGGCCCCACCCGAGCTGCAACTACCCCGCCATCCGGCGCTTTCTCCGGATGGACGCCAGGTTGCTTTCAGCCATCAGGGAGATATTTGGGTGGCTTCGGTCGCCACTGGCCTTGCCCAACGGCTCACTGCCCACGATGCCTACGATGGGCGTCCCAAATGGTCCCCCGATGGCCAGTGGCTTGGTTTTGTCAGCAATCGTCATGGCAATTGGGATGTGTACATCATGCCCGCAGTGGGGGGCACGCCTCAGCGCCTGACTTGGCATGCTGAGGGGGAGAAATTGTATGGCTGGATTGACAACGAGCGCTTGTTGATTGGTGCCCAACGAGATCGTCGTTATTCCCGCCGCGACCGTGGCATTTGGGTGGCTTATCGAGATGGCCGCACACCGACAGTGCTTGGCGATTGGGCAGCTTTGTCGGCCAGTTTGTCGGCGGATGGGCAATCCCTGGTTTACGAACGAGGGCATGGTGATCCTTCGCGGCGTGCTTATCGGGGTGCTGCAAATAGCTCCTTGTGGATTTATTCTTTTGCCTCGCAACAACATCAGCAACTCACCCAGTTCGATGGCAATGATTTGGGACCGATGCTTTCGGCCGACGGCAAGATGGTTTATTTCTTGTCCGATCGCGCCTGCAAGGGCAATGAGGATGGGCGCGACTTAGGCTTGTGGCAGGTGCCGGCTGCGGGTGGAAAAGCGCGGTTGGTTTATCACCCGGGAGGCCGCAGCCTGCGCAATGCGAGCCTATCGGCCACTGGACTAGATGTGGTTTGTGAATTGGATTTGGGCTTGGTGCGTATTTCTTTGGCTGACGGTAAGGCCCATCTCTTGCCGGTCTATGGCAGCGTGGATCCTTCCGACCCTGTAGTGCATGAGCGGGTGGTGAAAAGTGGTGCCGAGCAAATGGCAATTGCACCCGATGGAGAGTCCATCGCTTTCGTTGCCGCCGGGGATGTGTATGTGATGCGCAATCACGACAAAATCCACCGTTGTGTTCGTGTGAGCACGAACCCGGCCCCCGACTACGACCCCGTTTGGTTGGAGGATGGCAAAACTCTGTTGTTCGTCAGCGAACGCGACGGCAATGCTGAGTTTTATCAGGCGCAGGTGGTTGCCGAGGCCGAGGCAGAAGCCAAGCCGTTTTATTTGGCGCGCAATTTCCAAATTCGGCGTATCACTCAAACCTCGGAGGACGAAACTCAACCTCAGTTGTCTCCGGATGGAAAAACTTTGGCTTGGGTGGTGGGGCTTGGCAAGTTGGTGGTTGGCGATCCCCTAACCGCAGAGGTTTCACGGGTACTCAATACTGGCTTTGAGGGGCCCGTGTTCGATTGGTCGCCCGATTCCCAATGGCTGGTCTACTCCAAACCCGATAACAATTTTAATTACGATGTATTTTTGCAACGGGTGAATGTGGAGGGCCTGGATCCTGCACAGCCAGGGGTTGCTCCTTACAACCTTACCTCTCATCCCGACGACGATACCGGGCCGTTTTGGTCTCCTGATGGACGACGCATTTGCTTTACTTCGCGCCGCATGATGTTGGATGAAACGGATGTGTGGATGGTGGACTTGCGTGCGGAGGATTTGGAGCGCAACGAGCAAGAGCGGTTGGAGGCGGAAGAGCAGCTAGCCAAGGCCAAAGAGAAGAAAAAAGAAAAGCCTGTTCCAGATGCCAGCATTACCGGGCTTTGGCAAGGCCAGGTACGCGGCCCCGATCCAGTCCCTGCTGAGGGGATGGTGTTTCAGCTTCAAGTGTTGAAGATTGCAGAAAGGTTGTTGGTGAAGGTGCAGTCCGATCTTTTAGCGGGGACGGGGATTGAGCCGCAATGGGATGCAGAAACCCATACTTTGCGTTTTCAGCTGCAGGCGGAAGAGGCGCCGACCGTGGTGGTGGAACTTGTCGTGCATGAAGAAAGCATGCAGGGCGTGGCTCGAGTTGGAGCCGTGCAGTACCCGTTGCAGGCAAAGCGCAGTACAAAGGACAGTGGCTTGCAGTTGGATGAGGAGGAGGAAAAGGTCGAAGATGTGGAGCCGGTGCAGATTGATTGGGAAAACTTGCGGCATCGTGTGGTGCGAGTAACGCGGCGCGAAGGCAATGAAACGGCCTTGGGTTGGAAGTCCGATTCCAAAACTCTTTATTTCAACGCCACCACCGGTACTCGTCTTACTCAGGGCACCACGGCGGAAACCGGTTTTTATCAACTTGAGGTGGAGGAAGGCAAAGAAAAACAAATCGAAGCCGAACCCGTTGGCGATTTAACCTTCTTCGAAAAGACCATGGTCTATGGCAAGGGCGGCAAACTGATTGCCAATGATGGAAAAGCCAAAACTCTCACCTTTTCGGTGCGTTTTCGTGAGAACCGAAAAGATTTGCGTCGGCAGGTGGTGGAGCAGGTTTGGCGGGTTTTGGATCGCATGTTCTACGACCCCAATTTCCACGGCCATGATTGGCGCGCCTCTTTGGAGAAATGGTTGCCGGCAACGGATGCTGCCACCACGCCTGAAGATTATGGGGAAATGGTGAACTGGATGTTAGGAGAAATGAATGCCAGTCACATGGGGTATTACAACTTTGGCAAATCCTCAGCACGGGAAACCGACGCCCCTGGCACAGGCTTTCTCGGCGTACTTTGGGATGAAGATTTTCCTGGCCCTGGACGCAAAGTGCGGGAGGTCTTGCCGGACTCGCCGGCCGCGCGCAGTATCAGCGCCTTGCATGTTGGCGACGTGGTTTTGGCGGTGAATGGCCAGCCATACCAGGTAGGAGACAATTGGTATCGGCTGATGGAAGGTACTGCCGAACATCCCACTTATCTGGAAGTGGTGGATATGGAAGGGGGCAAACGCGAAGTGGTGATTCGCCCCGCTGCGTCGCTACGAAAATCTCTTTACCGCCGCTTCGAAGAACAAACGCGCAAACACGTGCAAACGGCTTCGGGCGGACGCTTGGGTTACATTCATATTGAATCCATGAGTACCGGGCCGTTGGTCGATTTCGAGCGCAATTTGTTTGCCGCTGGGGAGGGCAAAGACGCTTTGTTGATTGACGTGCGAGAAAACGGTGGTGGTTGGACGACCGACATGATTTTGGCCATGCTCACGGTGCGCGATCACGCCATCACTATTCCGCGTGGGGGCGGCGAAGGTTACCCCCAAGGCCGTCGGGTGTTCGCCACTTGGAATAAACCCATCGTGGTGCTGTGCAACGAAAACAGTTACTCCAACGCGGAAATCTTTTCATGGGCCATCAAAACTTTGCACCGCGGTCCTTTAGTGGGCAAGCAAACCTATGGCGCCGTAATATCTACTGGTGGCACCACCTTGATGGATGGCTCTTTTGTTCGTCTTCCTTTCCGTGGCTGGTATGTCAACGACCGCAACCATACCAACATGGAGCTGCATGGCTGCCCACCCGATTATCCAGTGGAAAACCTCCCCGGAGACTGGGTTTTAGGGTTGGACCGCCAGCTAGAAAAAGCCATCGAAGTGGGGCTAAGCCAGCTGTAAATGGCTGCTAGGAAAAATTTCCTTCAACTTTTGCTCTTCCTCCGTAGAGTACTTTAGCGGAGACGCACAAGATGAATTCCTTCTTCCCACTACCCCCCCAAACACCCACTGATTCCCCAACTTTTTGGGAGCAGTTTTTTGCCTTCTTACAAGCAGATTCCCTGGCGGAACTGCTGTCCTGGGAATTTTGGTTCATGCTCACCATTGTCCTGCTCGCTGGAGAAATCCTTACTGCAGGCTTCTTGCTAGGCGCGCTCACCCCCGGCACCTTGTTGGCTTGTCTTGCTGCGGCACTGGGTTTGAACATGCAGCTGCAATTGCTCGCTTTTGTGCTTGGCACATTGGGGGGCCTCATTTACTTGCGTCCCATTTTCCTCCGCAAAATGATGACGGGTGGTTCGCCCACCAACGTCGATGCTTTGGTCGGATCCAAAGCCGAAGTTGTGGAAGCCATTTGCGGCACCCAACCTGGTCGGGTCAAAGTGATGTCAGAAGAGTGGCGCGCCCGCGCCGAATCTGATTTTCCGCAGGGTGCTTTTGTTCAGGTGCTTGCCGTGGAAGGCAACACCCTCATTGTCGGTCCAGCCGCCTAACCCCCCCAAAACCATGATGTACATCCTCCTCGGCCTAGTTGCCCTTGTTGTTTTGCTCGCCTTGCGCGGGCTCAAGATTATTCGTCAAGCCGAACTGATGATTGTGGAAAGGCTTGGCAAATACCACCGCACCCTGCAGCCCGGCATCAACATCATTTGGCCTTTCATCGATCGGCCTCGACAAATTTCTTGGCGCATGCGGGTGCAAAGTGCGCGTGGCACGCTCACCCGCACCATCAATGCCAATACTGTGGATTTACGCGAGCAGGTGTTCGACTTTCCAGAGCAAAGTGTGATTACTGCAGATAACGTGGTGATTGAAGTGAACGGTTTGCTGTATTACCAAATCACTGATGCCCGTCGTGCTGTTTATGAGGTGGCGAATTTACCCATGGCGATTGAAAAGCTTGCGCAAACCACTTTGCGTAACATTATCGGGGAGATGGAATTGGATACCACCCTTTCCAGCCGCGATGAGATCAACTCAAAAATGCGCACCGTGTTGGATGATGCCACCGACAAATGGGGGGTGAAAGTCAACCGCGTGGAGTTGCAAGACATTAGCCCACCAACCACGGTGGTGGAGGCGATGGAGAAGCAGATGAAGGCCGAGCGCGAACGGCGCGCCGTCATTTTGGAAGCTGAAGGGGTGAAGGCATCGCAAGTGTTGCGCGCCCAAGGAGAGCGCGATGCTCAAATTGCTGTGGCCGAAGGAGATCGTCGTAGTCGGATTTTACGGGCCGAAGGGGAGGCTCAAGGATTGGAAGTGGTGCGTCAGGCACTGGAAGGCATGGATGCCAATGCGGCTCAATATCAAATTGCGCGTACCTACTTGGAAACCTTGAGTGAAATCGGTTCTTCCGGTCGCGGCGACAAAACCGTGTTCTTGCCTTTCGAGTCGGCCAACATCCTAGGCAGCCTGGGTAGCATCCGCGAGCTTTTGGGGAATGTGCCTTCGGCAGAAGGGCCAACGCCTCCGCCCATACCTCGTTAAGCGCGTGGTACAAGTTCTTCCAATTGGTCTGCCAAACTCTCCAGCGAGGAGGTTTGGTGGGCCAAGGGAAGGTTGGGTGCGGCTGTGTGGTTGCGGTTTACAAAGGCTAAGGCGAATCCCAAGTGGTGGGCTGGCAGGAGGTCGTAGTCGTGGTAAGCACTGATATGCAACACTTGCTGCGGCGGGCAATCCAGTTGACGCAGCAAGGCTTGCCAGTGCGCACTTGCCGGCTTGTAACTGTGGACCGATTCCGAAGAGATTCGCAGTGCCGACGGTTGCAGCAGGGTGTTCTCCGCGGTGATCCGCAAGGCTCCATCATCGCAGTTGCTCAAAAAAGCCAGCTTTGCCATGGCCGCCAGTCGTTGCAAAGCCGCCACCGTGTCGTCGAAGGCAGGCCAGATTCTTTGGCTCTGGGCAAATTTTTGGCTGTCGGTGGAGGAGATGTTGCAACCTTGTTGCTTGGCCGCGGCCAGCAAAGAATCGGCAAGGATTTCACGGTAAGGTCGCCAAGGCTGCGCCTGCAGGACCATCTCTATTTCTTGGCGTTGGTGGCAGAGGCTCTCTATTTGTTGCCGCGAAAGTTCTGGCTTCCACTGCCGAAGAAAGTCGGTTTGCCCCTGTTGCCAGTCAATCAGGGTGCCAAAACAGTCGAAACTCAGTGCTCGGTAGGGGAAGTTGGCCATGGCGGTGTTGATTCTAGAGCACGCATCGGCGAAGATTGGCCGAGCCCTTTGTCTGCCGAAACACACCCACATCCTTAATGCCTGTCCAAGCTGCAGTTGCTGTTCGCAACCTCGAGGTCAAACTCGGTGGCAAGCCCATCTTAAAGGGGGTCGATATGGCTGTGCAGCCTGGCGATTTGTTTGGCTTGCTCGGGCGCAATGGTGCTGGCAAAACCACAGCCATGCGCTGTTTGCTCGGTTATTTACCATCCTTTCAAGGATCATGTTCCTTGTTCGGGGTATCCAGCCACCGTATCCATCAAGTGCAAGAACCTTATGGGGTGGCTTTGGATCCGCCAGGTCTGGATGACACTCTAAGCTTGCGGCAAAACCTAGAGCTGGCGCAAATTCGGGGCGGTATCCAAGGTGGGCGTAGTATCGATGAAGTTCTGGAGTTGGTCGGCTTGCAGCACCGGCAGCACAATCGCGGCGATCGCCTTTCTCACGGTCAAGGGCGACGGGCTGCGGTGGCGCGTGCGTTACTGGGGAATCCGCAGTTGTTGATTTTGGATGAGCCTTTGTCGGGGTTGGATCCAGAAGGGGTGGAGCGGATGTTGCAACTGTTTCGGCATTTGGCCACAGAGGATGGGGTGACGGTGGTTTTGTCTAGCCATCATTTGCGGGAAGTGGAAGATGTTTGCAATCGGGTTGGCATGATTGAAGATGGGCGCACCTTATTGGAAGGCGAAGTGCAAGCCTTGCTCACGGCCGCTGGGGATGGTTTGCAGATTCGGGCGCGTCATCCAGAAAAAGTGCAACAATTGTTAAGTCAAGCCCCCGGAGTTTTGGCACCACCAAGCTGCCATGGGCATCAAGTACATGTGCGCGTGAATGCCCAATTTGATGCGGTCGAGGCCTTGGCTCAACTGGTCAAAGCGGGTGCGGAAGTCGAAGAATATGCACGCCAACGCGCTAGTTTGGTGGATGTGTTTCATCTAGCTTTGGAGGGGCAGCCATGCGCGGATTGAAACGAGCGATTCAGGGAGAACTTTATCTATTGAGGAAGCGCCCCGCAGTGCGTTGGATGCATTGGGGGGTGTTCGCTGTGGCCTTTCTTTTTGTAGCTGGCTCACGCCTAAAATTGGGCCTATTGGCTGCCGCCGGCCAGGTTCAGATTGGAGATGGTGCATGGAATTTTTGGCCCCAGTTCGGGGCCGGAACGCGGGCAGGATTGTTCCTCGCAGAAATTGGAATCTTGTTATTGCTGGCGGGTAATCTTCCACGCGAGGTGCGTCTAGGCTCGGCACGCGATCCCTTATCGCGCGGAATTTCTCGAAGCGCCTGCACCTTAGCGCGATGCTGGGTGGCTTTTTTGTTGCCGCTTACGCTTTATGCTTGTGCTTTGCTTGGCGCCGCCTTGAGTGCATCCTGGTTCTTTGACGCTGGCGACATTATGGAAGGGGGGGAATTGCTGCTTTCCATTGAGGGCGACCAAGTGGCACATCATTTGTTCCGCTCCATGTTGCATGGAGTCTTCCCTATGCTTGCCTTGGGTATGTTCAGTGTATGGATGGCTACCGCTTTTCGCACTGGAGTGGCTGCGGTGGGAGTTGGTTTGGGAGTGATGTTGGCCCCCAGCTTGTTGCATGATGTGTTGGGCGCACGCGCTCTTTGGTTGTTTAGTGATTTGCTTCCAGGCCTTGGCCCGGATTCCTTTTTGCAGCGCACTGCGGCCTTTGCCGCGGGTTTTTCCGATGCCTACTCCTATGAGTTTGATAGCGTGGTACAACTCGGCTGGTACACTCCTTGGCCAACATTCGTTTTAGCAGCGGTTGCTGCCATTCTCCTGTTTCGTAAAAAAGCAGTATGACTCGTCTTCTTTGGCTTTTCGTTTTTGTTGGGTGTTTGACTGCCTGTTCCTTTACGCGCAGTCCGCTGCCTTTGCCACCTTCCTTTCAAACCATGGAGTCGGTGGTAGAAGCGGCCCCACAGCAAACGGCTTATTTTGGATTGCATGCCGAATTGAACCAGCCGGAAGATGCTTTTTCTTTAGACATGCCTCCTGGAATTCGTGTGACGGGGGTCGATGAGGGGAGCCCTGCAGCGGAAGCCGGATTGCAGATAGGAGACATCCTTCTTGAGTTCAATCACCAAGCTACCGATGATCCTCAGCGCTTAGCCACCCTGCTGGAGCAAATTCACAGTCCGCAAAAAGTGGAATTGCGTATTCAGCGGGGCTCTGAAGTTTTGGCAACCGAAGCGGATTTGGTTGTCCACAGCACCCAACGCATGCGATCCATTTACCATGTAGACCGAGGCCTGTTGCGGGCAGCGTTTCGCGATGATGAGCTTGGGCGGCCCCAGGTCGTGGAATTGGCTCCGGCTAGTCCGCTTGCGGAAAGCGGCGTGCGGGAGGGCGATGTGATTGTGCAATTTCAAGGGGCCGACCCGGGCTCCTCTGCTGAATTGGTGAGGCGCGCTCGGTTGGGGCTGCGCCCGGGGGATTCCATAGATTTAGTTGTGGAAGGGCGGCAGGGGGGGAGGCGTGCCATCCAAACTCATGCTTGGGATCCAGGCACGGCCCTGACCGAGGTCGGCTTGTGGCCGTTGTTCTCTTGGAGTCGAGAAATCGGCCGGGACCGCGGGGAATTCCGTTTGGGTTTATTGGTCATTACGGATTTGTTTCGTTATCGAAGAGACGGCGAAGAGCGTGACTACTCCATTCTCAGCTTGCTGCACTGGCAAACCGGTGAATTAGTTTTGGAAGACGGATTGAAACCCACAACCAGCCAACAGCCATGATTCTTGTTCTTGCTCTGGCCTACGCCCAACAAGCAGGCCACCTTGCTTCTTTTGTGCAGCCTTCTGGGAAATTACTTCCTGCCCGCACCTTTGCCGATTACGATGGCGATGGTGATCTTGATTTGCTGCAAGCCGTTTTAGGCGAGGATGGCAAACGCTACATCGATGTGCATATGCAGAAGGATGGCCGAGCTTTTAGCGCTGCGCCAGATTTGCATATTGAAATGTCGTCGGCTGTGGTGGCTTGGAATGTAGGTGAATTTTTGCAAGGGCCAGGCGAAGAGGGCGTGGAAATTTTGATGTTGGCCAGCCGGGGTGCCTATGTACGCAATCACCAAGGTCGTCCGCAGCGGTTAACCAAGGAAAAAGTTACGATGCTGTTGGATATGCCGTCGAGCCAAGAGTTGCCGCTGTGGGAACCGGTGGCCGATATTGATCGGGATGGGCGCACGGAAGTGGCTTTGGCTGTCGACAAAGGCTACTGGCTCGTTGATGATGACGGCACGATCCTCGGTCGCATTCCGCATTATCCAACTGACGATCGTGCCCCGTTGGCGTCGGCAAGTTATTTGGGAGGCTTGATACACACCACCTTGGGTAGCCAAGAGTTGGGTACGCTGTTCGTTCCCAACGAAGACCTGGGAGTTATCGCTCGCCCGCCCGCTCTGTTTTCTGCCAACTACCTGCCGACCCCAGTGTGGGCCGATGTGGATGGGGATGGACGTCTCGATTTGTCCTTTTTGGTGGATGAAGAGTTGCTGCTATTTCTTCAGGATGGGGAGGGGCATTTCCCAGAAGAAGCCAGTCAAATCGTGGAGTTGCCAAGTAGTGAAGACTCCGATTTCGAGCAGGTGGAATGGGTGGATTTGGGTGGCGGTCCCGCTGCTGATCTGCTTTTTGTACGCAGCAGTGCGGATTTACTCAGTCAATCCCGCCCCTGGCAGGTGCGCTTTTACTTAGATTTAGCCACCCGCGAGGATTTAGAAACCGCAGACGCCTTTCTCAAAGTGAGTTCCACCTTCTTGTGGGTTTATGCCTTCGACCTTAATCAGGATGGAGCAAAAGACATTTGCCTTTCCAACTGGGAGCTCGACCTGGGCTTGTTGGGCAACTCCGCGCCGCAAGTGGAGCATAGCATTAGTGGGTTTTTAGGTGGAGATGGCGCCTGGGCCAGCCGCCCGGCTTTTGTTTGGAATCGCAGTTACCAAGTGGAAGATTTTGATTCCTTCCTTTCCTTGGATTCTTTCGTGCAAGATTTAAGCGGTGATGGCCGCCCCGACTTTTTAGAACGATCCAAATCAGGGAATCTTGAAATTCGTCGATTTCTAAGTAAGGGCCAGGGAGTGACGGTTTCTTCCGAGATTGAAGCGGAGCTACCCATGCACGCACTGCAGGCATCCGTCGAAACCCTCGACCTCAACCAAGATGGCATCGGTGATTTTGTAATCCAACGCGATGGTAGCTTGGAAATCCATCTTTCCTTTCGCCGATGATTGCTTCCCTCCTGTTGCTTTGCGCGCAAGCTCAAACTTCTGCTCTATTGCCAGAGCCAGAGATGATTCCTCTGGACTTCGGGCGGAAGTTTCGGCATATGGCCATTGCCAGTTTGGACGATTCCAAGCAGGCCCACATGTTGGCCGTAGACAAGCGTCAAGTTCGGCTTATGGGCGAAGATCTGGAGGCTGAATTTTGGTTGTCCGGGGAAGCCACTTTGTGGACGGTTGCCGATTTGGATGGCAATGGTCAGGATGAAATTTGGGTATTGGTCGACGGCAAAACCTTGCGGCAATTGGTTTTGCAAGAGAAAGAACTCACCTTAGCCGAGCCCATTTTGGCGGGCTTGCGTGGGGTGCCTCCGCGCGGGTGCCATGCCGGATCCTTTTTGCGCGATTTAGATGCAGACGGCCATCCTGATTTATTGTTGCCGATGGGGGATCGAGTGCAGCTTTGGATGGGAAATGCAACCTCTTTCCAAGCTGGCCCCGACCTTGGCTCCATCGCTAAGCTTGAGTTGCGAACGGGTCATGGTTTGCTCAGCAAAGTGGGGCGGAAACTTTCTGTGCCTCAACTGTTGCCGGAAGACATGAATGGGGATGGCTTGCCAGACTTAGTGGTTGGCAATGGCATGTTAATCCGCCAATATCTGCTTGGCGAAGATGGCTTTCCAAGTACACCCACCCAGAGTTTGGATTTATCGCAGTTCCGTCCGGACTTGGATGAGTTGAACCTGGACCTAAGCAATCTCACTAGCTCGGTTCGCTATTTGGTTCAAGATAAATGGGCGGATTTGAATGGTGATGGGGCCATGGATGTGGTCATTCTTGCTGATGGGCGCATCCGCGTGTTTTTGGGCGGTGAAAACGGGGTGGATCTTTCGCAGGAACGCACCCGTTTGAAAGTCCGCGGCAACGTTTTTTATATCTACCCTGCGCGCATTGATGCGGATGATGTTCCGGATTTGGTGTTGGTGCGGGTGGAAGACCTCGGATTAGGCAAGCTTTTGCGCGCAGCTTTGTTTTCCTGGGAAATCCAATTTGATTTCTTAGTGTTTCGCGGCAAGGGCGATGGTGACTTTGAAAAACGGCCATTCCGCCAACGCACGGCGAAGTTGAAAGGCAATAGTTTGGTTTCTGTATACAAGGGAGAAAAAGATCAATTCACCAGTTTGCGGCAAAAAGTCGTGCGCATGTGCGACTACGATGGCGACGGCAAGCGCACGGATTTGGTCACTTTGGGGGCTGGCGGCCGCTTGCAGGTTTGGCTTAATTTGATGTCAGATGAGTCCGTTTTGCATGGCGCCATTGAGCGGTTTTTACAGCAAACCTTGTCTGGCGATGGTGATTTAGACATCAGCATTTCCGCACTCACGCAGTGGACTTTGGGGCGCACTTCGGCCATGACTTCGATGACAGTTGGTATCGAACCTGATTTGGATATGCGGCTGGAAAACTGGGCGGAGCCGCATGCGCTAAGCATTCGCGATTTGGATGGGGATGGCCGCGAGGAAGTCATTGCCTTGCGCTTGGTGACCCCAGCCAAAGGCGACAAAACCATCGTAGGTTATTTGCTGAAGTTTTAATCCAGTTGAGCCCAGATGGCTTTTAAGTACTGGCCTTCTGGAAAATCGATGCGCACAGGATGATCCGGGCCGGCTCCGCTATGTCGCAGGATACGGATGGTGCGCAAACGCGCGGCGCGGCGGAGGATTTCTTGGAAAGCCAAAGGTTCTAGAAGTCCACTGCAAGAACAACTCAAGAAAAACCCGTTTTCTGCCACCAAGGGCAAGGCAAGTTTGTTGATGTCGTGGTAGCGGGCCTTGCCATCTTCGTAATCGCGACGACTGCGAATAAATTTGGGCGGATCGACAATCACAATGTCGTATGCTTCGCCGTTGCGTTGCAAAGTGCGCAAATAGCTAAAGGCGTCGGCATGGGTGAATTTGACATTACGCAATTGATTCAAGTTGGCATTGCGCTTGGCTTGTTCGATTGCCTTTTCGTCTAAATCGACGCCACGAACTTCGCTGGCTCCATTGGCGGCGGCGTTGAGGGCGAAGCCGCCAGTGTAGGAGCAGACATCCAATACCCGCGGTGGCTTACCTTGCTGGGCCAAGCGTTGTACCAAAGCTGCCAAGCGAGCGCGGTTTTCCCGCTGATCGCAGAAAAATCCAGACTTATGCCCCTCAGCCAGAAAAACTTCATAGGTGATACCGTTTTCCTGAAACTGGATGCGCTGTGGACAGCCTGCAGATCGTCGTTCGAAGGCTTGTTCTCCCTCCGCATGCGCTGCAGCCTCATCAAAGACTAGGCGATACTCCTTGGTACCTAAGACTTGGTGAAAGATGGGCAAGACTTGTTCAAAAACCGTGGCCATGGTTGCACTATAAATTTCGGCAACGAGCAAACCCCCATAACGATCCATGGTTAGGGCAGGAAAATCGTCGGCTTCGGCATGCAAAACCCGGCAAACATGGTCGGGGATCTCGGGATCGGATAAGCGGCGCATTGCGGCAGCCCGAGCGCGGTCTTGCCACCACTCTTCATTAGGTGGATCTTGCAAGCGATGAATCATGCGCACGGCAATGCGCGATTGCGGGTGCCAAAAACCCCAGCCGCGAAACTCTTCGTAGCGATCATAGACCGCGACCACCGTGCCACTGGGGTGGCGTGCAGAGCATTGGTCGACATCACCACTCCATACGCGGGGGCCGCGCATAGGGCCGCGGAGCGAAACCCAAGGCTGCATGCGTTCGGGAGCTGGCCCTGTGGCCACTTGTTGGCGTCGCCGATAAGCCCCGCCACCCCGCACCGGCGGCTTCTTCTTGCCGGCATGTTGCCAAGGGTTGCTCACTGCAGGCCTCCGAGCTGACAAAAGGCTGCAAATTGCAGCTTGGTGAGCGGCATGACCGACAGCCGACTTTGCTTGACCAGGGCGGTCTCACGAAGCTGAGCATGCGCCCGCACCCGCGCCAGGCTGACGGGTTCGGGGAAGGCCTGTTGCACTGCGAGGTCGACAGCTGTCCAGTCGCCTTCCTCCGCAGTGGGATCGGGGTAAGGGGCAGAAACCACCTTGGCATAGCCCATGGCCGATTTGAGTTTGCCAGAGTGGTAAAACACCACGAAATCCTCTTCTTTCATCTGGCGCAAATTGTTGCGCGCCTGGTAATTGCGCACTCCATCCCAACAGGTGCGTTGGTCTTTTAGAAATTGCTCAAAGGTGTATTTCGTGGGTTCTTCTTTCACCAACCAGTAGGCCATTCCCTAATTCTAGCTGCGCGGTGGGGTGCGCTGGGAGGGCAGCCGATAGACTAGGCACCATGACGGACCGCATGGCAGATTACGACCGCCTAAAACTGGAGGAGCTGAACTACAACACCTACCTCAAAGTGCCGGAACTCACTTCTTTGCAGAACTTGCGTAGTCAACCTCCGCATCACGATGAGATGTTTTTTATCGTGATTCACCAGAGTTTTGAACTTTGGTTTAAGGAGATGCTGCATGAGGCTGGCTTGATGGCTGCTTGTTTCCAGCGTGGCGACATTGCCCACTCCTTGAAAGTGCTGAAACGCATCCAGGGCATCGTTACGTGTCTCACCCAACAAATCCAGCTGTTGGGTACCTTAACTCCCGAAGAATTTGCCGGCTTTCGGGAAGCACTGGGAACCGGAAGTGGTTTTCAGTCGGTACAATTCCGCGAGATGGAGTTTTTATGCGGCCAGCGCGATCCATGGTTTTTTCAATTTTTTGAAGGACGGCCGCAAGAGCTCGCACGTCTGCGCGCCCGATTTGAAGCACCCAGCCTCTATGACCACTTCCTCCAAGCCATGGCGCGCGAAGGTTTTGCTATTCCGCAGGAAGTGTTGTCGCGAGATTTGGCCGAAACCCATAAGCTCAACCCGGAATTGGTGGAGGTGTTCCGAGGTTTATATGAAAATCCTGGCACCAATTACCACTGGGTGTTGGCCTGCGAAGCCTTGTTGGATCTCGACACCATGTGGTCCACTTTTCGCGCGGTGCATATTTTGATGGTGTCACGCACCATCGGTGGAAAAAAAGGAACCGGCGGCTCAAGTGGGGTGCCTTTCCTTGAATCACGCCTTCCTCTGCGTTTCTTCCCTGAATTGTGGGAAGTGCGCAACGTCGAATGGCATCAATCCGGAGGCGAGCAATGAGTCTTTCCCAATCTTTGCAGCATCGCCACGCTTTCATTTGTGGGGCTAGTTCCGGAATCGGCCGTGAAATCGCGCTGGCGATGGCGGCGCAGGGCGCAGAGCTTAGTTTGTGCGCACGCTCTAGCGGGCGACTGAAAGAGGTGGCTTCTCTCTGTCGCCAGGCTGGAGCGCCGGTGGCGAAAGCCTTTACTGTCGACCTAGAACAAGAAAAGGAAATCGAAGACTTGTTGCAAGGCCTTTCGCACCCCGTTCATATTTTGGTCAACAACAGCGGCGGCCCCCCCGGCGGTCCCTTATTGGAGGCGCAGGTAGACGATTTTCTCGCCCCGCTGCGGCGCCACTTATTTGCTGCCCATCGTTTGGTGCAAGCCTTGGTGCCCGGCATGGAAGCCGAGGGCTATGGCCGCATCTTGAACATTATTTCCACTTCGGTGAAAGAACCCATTCCCGGTCTCGGTGTCTCCAACACGGTGCGTGGCGCGGTTGCTGCTTGGGCGAAAACCTTGTCCAAAGAACTGCCCCCCTGCATCAGTATCAACAGTCTATTGCCTGGCTTTACGGCCACCGATCGCCTGGCCTCTCTCAAGCAAACGGTGGCCGGTCGACAGGGGATCGAGCCCGAGCAAGTCGAAAAAAACTGGTTAGCGACCGTACCCGCGGCACGCCTGGGGGATCCGCAAGAGCTTGCAGCCTTGGCGGCTTTTCTCGCTTCACCTGCAGGCGCCTTTGTGCGTGGCCAATCGATTGCGGTGGATGGAGGACGACTGAACGGGATTTAGCCAATGCAGTTCGACGTTTTTTTCTCCATTTGCCAGACTCCGGTGGCTGGGGTCACTCCCGACGAAGCCACCATGCTGCGCAATTTCTTTCACCAAGTTCAGGCCGCCGACGCCTTGGGCTATGGTTGCGCCTGGGTTGCAGAATCGCATTTGTCCACGGAAGTGCAAAAACGCAACCGCCGCCCGGTGGTTCCCCATTTTCAAGGGGAAGTTGGGCTGAATGTGGATATTTGCCAGCTTGCACATAAAGTGTTCGCTTGTACCCAAAAGATTGAAGTGGGTGCTGCGGTGATGAATATTTTGTGCAATGGGGGGCCTATTGCGGCAGCGGAACGATTGGCCGCCTTCTGTGCTCTGCATGGCCTCCAGCCAGAAGAACACCGGCGCCTGCGCATTGGCTTTGCCGCGGGCCGTTTCGAGTTTATGAACCGAGCTTATGGCATTGACGCACGGGATGCAGTGGAAGCAGCAGCCTGGCCGGCGTATCGGGGCAAAATGTTCGCCGAGGCCTGCCACATTTTCTTGCGCTTGCTGCGCGGGGACATAGTAAATAGCGAGCAAACCCAAAAAATTGAATTGGGGCGGGAGCATTTCCGCAGTGATGCTGATTGGCAAAAAGTTCTAGATGCTTGGCAACAGCAACATGGCTCTTCGCCGCCAGAACGGATTCCTTTTGCCAAGCGTTGGCAATTTGAAGACATCAAGTTGATACCACAGGATTGGCGTCGCGAGCTGTTGGATTTGATTGTGGGCTCTCACGACCCCAATTTGCAGCAGGCACTCAACGAAATCCTACCGGTGAAAGTGTTCAATTTATCGATTACCTCTGAAGACGTTATCCAGGAAACGCATGCGCGTATGGAAAAACATTTCCATCCAGCAGGAGGGCCTTGGCAGCGCGAATATATGCCGCGCACGGTGATGGTTTTTTTGAACAGCGAAAGTGGGCTCAGCCCGCAACAACAATCGGCAGCGGCCGCGGAGGAAGCCGAAGCAGCCTTGTCCGAATATTGGAATGCATTGGAAGGTACCTTAGACCCGAAAAAGGTGGCGTCGGCAACGGAGAATGCTTTGGTGGGCAATGCGCAAGAGATTGCCGCGCAAATTCAACAACGGTTTCATCCCCACGATCGACTCATGTTGTGGTTTGATTTCTACAATCACGATAGTGCTCGCGTGGTGCGCAATATGGAAGCTTTTCAACAACAAGTGGTGCCCCGTTTGCAGGAGGAGCGATGAACGATTCTTATGCTCAGGGGCCACGTGCTGCGATGTATCCCTGCTCGCCATTGGGTGAGGTTGAGCCGGGAGTACCTACGGGGCGTGATGTGGAGTGGGAGCCGTTGGTGGATTTTCGCCGCGCTGGAGTTTCCGAAACCACCATTCACGGTGCCATTGCTTGGGCGCATGGGGATGAGCTTGTTCATAGTTTTGGTGGCAATGTGTTGTGCTATGGCCGCAGCATGATGAAGCCCTTTATGATGAAGGTGTTTTGTCGTGAATTGGAATCGGTTTTGGATTGGCGGCAACGGGCCATTGCTGTGGCCTCCCACAACGGCGATGCCCAGCATGTGGCTGCGGCCCAATCTATTTTGGCCGAAGAAGATTGGGGCTTTATGCAAGCTCCACTGGATGTGCCCTTAGTCCAGTTCGGGCGGCAAGTGCGGCGACCGCGGCGATGGTTTCACACTTGTAGTGGCGAACATGCTGCCATCCTTCGTGGCTGCCAACGCAAGGGCTGGGAAACCGTGGGCTATATGTTGCCGCAGCATCCTTTTTTTCATGGCTATATGCAACAGTTGCGGCGCGTACTTGGTGCAGATTGGAAACCTTTGCGCGTGGCGCGCGATGGCTGCGGCCTGCCTACCGTTGCCAATACCGTCGGGGAATTAGCTCGACTCTACTCCAGCCTTGTTCGCCATCGTCAACAGGATTGGATTTGGGAAGCGATGCAACGCCATCCTGATTTGGTTGGTGGGTTTAATCGCCTGGATTCCACCATCTTGAAGTCAGGCGGCGGTCGGGTGCTAGCCAAAGAGGGGGCCGACGGTTTGCTTGGCCTGGCTGTGGAGCATCCTGACTATCCTCAAGGTCTGGGAGTGGTGATTAAGATTGCGCATGGCTGGAATTCGCAAGCCACCTGGTACTTGGCACGCGGCATCCTTGGCGTGTTGGGTTTCGAGTTGCGTAACCCCTACTCCTTGCACCGCCAAAAAGCCTTCCTCGTGCCAGGAATTGTGCCGGAATCTTTTTTGCCCCGCCTGGAAAAAATACCCACCTGGGATGAATGGGATCCAGACCGTGAACGTTACGATTTCGATTGGGAGCCTTACCTGTGAATGACAACATCGAGAATTGGATTGGTGGTCAAGCCATGGCCCCGGTAAACGGCGGCCGGCTGGATAACATCGACCCCAAAACAGGGGAGATTTGTGGGCAAGTCGCGCGCAGTGATGAGGCCGATGTGGATTTGGCCGTAGCTGCAGCCGCGCAAGCACCGCATTTGAGTGTGTTGGAGCGGAGCGAACTTCTTGTTGCTGTCGCCGACGCTTTGGAACCGCGCAAGGAAGAACTCGCCACTTTGGAGGCGCGCGACACAGGTAAAACGGTGGCCGCATGCTTGCACGGTGATGTGCCGAGAGCCTTGGACAACTTGCGGTTTTATGCCGCTGCCATCCGCACCGACGCCACCGCATGCCACGCCATGGAGGATGGTTTGAACTACACCTTGCGGCAACCTCTTGGCGTGGTCGCAACCATTACACCTTGGAATTTCCCGCTGCATTTGTTTACTTGGAAAGTAGCGCCCGCCATTGCTATGGGCAACGCAGTGATCGCCAAACCCAGCGAGCTTACTCCGACCACAGCCACTTTATGTGCGGAGGCTTTTACCCAGGTGGGTGCGCCTGATGGTTTGGTGAATGTGCTGCATGGTTTAGGCCCCGAAGTGGGTACTCCCTTGGTTGCCCATCCAGCAGTGAAGGCCATTTCGTTTACCGGGGGCACGGCTACAGGTAAAACCATCGCTGGCCAGGCCGCACCTTTGCTGAAAAAGATTAGTTTAGAACTGGGTGGTAAAAACCCGAGCTTGGTGTTTGCGGATTGTGATTTGCAAAATACAGTGAAGGGAGTGGCCCGCGCAGCCTTTTTTAATACAGGGCAAGTTTGCCTATGCGGCTCCCGCTTGTTGGTTGAAGCTTCTTTACATGATGAACTGGTGGAAGCTTTGTTGGCGGAAGTGGCTGCAGGGGATTGGACCCCAGGCCAAAGCATGGGTTCCTTAATCTCTTACGAGCATCGGGAGAAAGTGGATTCCTATGTGCAGTTGGCGCAAGAAGAGGGGGGCAAAGTGCTTTGTGGTGGGCAGAAAGTCGGGCCTGAAAAAGGTGCGTTCTACCCGCCAACCATCATCACCAAACTTCCCATAGACGCCCGCGCCGCCAGCGAAGAAATATTTGGTCCGGTGGTGACGGTGCACCCTTTTAAGGATGAAGAAGAAGCCTTGCAAATGGCCAACCGCGTGGATTATGGGCTCAGTGCCAGCGTCTGGACCAAAGATTTGCAACGTGCCCACCGTATGGCCGCGTGCTTGGAATCGGGGATGGTTTGGATTAATACCTGGAACAAACGCGATTTTCGCGCTCCTTTTGGCGGAATGAAGCAAAGTGGAGTGGGGCGGGAAGGCGGGCGCTACGCCCTGGAGTTCTTTTCCCAAGATCGCAACATTTGTATTCAACTTTAGGATGGAGAAAGGTCGCATCATAACTGGTTGTTTGGCACCTCACCCGCCGCATTTGGCCTACGCTTCCAATCCACAGCAAAATGAGCCGAAGGCAAGTGGGGCGGGTGCTTGGCAACCCTTGCTGGATGCTTACGCTCGCTTGCGCCAGAGTTTGGCTGCGCATGATTACGACGTCTTGGTGGTGCATACCCCGCATTGGAAAACTCGGGTCGGACATCATTTCCTTGGTGTGCCGCATTTTGAAGGCCTGTCGGTCGACCCCATTTTCCCCAACCTCTTCCGTTTTCATTATCAGCTGGATGTCGATGTGGAATTGGCCGAAGCCATTTGTCGCCAAGCTCAAGCTGAAGGTCTGGTCACGACGATGATGCGCAATCCCGAGTTCCGCGTGGATTATGGCACCATCACCTCCAGTCATTTGGTGCGGCCGCAGTGGGATTTGCCAATCGTGGCTATCAGCTCCGCGCGCACTTATTTCGATTACAGCGATGAGGTCGGGGAGCGTGAGATGTTGGCTTTGGGGCGGGCGACCCAACATGCGATTGAAGCGACGGGGCGTAAAGCCTTGCTCTTGGCAAGCGCCTCCTTGAGCCATCGCCATTTCACCGAAGAACCCGAAGATCCCGAGGACCCAAGTTTCGAACATATCTACAATCCCAACCAAGCACAGTGGGATCAACATGTGATGGAGTTGATGCGGCAAGGGCAGACGCGCCGTTTACTCGAAGAAATGCCCGACTTCATTGCGCAGTCGGTTTCGGAATGTCGGGATGGCAGTCTGACTTGGTTGCTTGGCGCATTAGGGCAGGCGGAAATCCCAGCAACCATTCATGGTTATGGCACCGTCATTGGCACCGGAAATGCGGTGGTGGAATGGGATTTAGCGGCCCAGGAGGTGGGAGCATGAGCGAAGGCAAAGTAATCGGGGCCTATTTGGTCCCCAATCAGGCCCTGCCAGTGCTGGCGCCCGAAGCCTCGCCCGGGTGGCAGTCTTTGGCGCATTCCTATGCCCAGGTGCGGGCGGAAATCGAAGCCAGTGATGCGGATTTGCTGCTGTTATTCAGTACCCGTTGGGTGAGCATCATCGGCCATCAAATGCAGGCCGATCCCGCCCCCGACTATTGGGTGGTGGATGAAGATTTTCATCAGTTTGGCAGCCTGCATTATCAGCTCAAGATGGATGCTGAGTTTGCTTCCCTTTATCAAGACTGCGCTCGGGCTCGCGGGCTTACTGCGCGGACGGTGGCCTATCCCGGGTTTCCCATCGATGTCGGCAGCGTAGCCACCTTGCAGATGCTCAATCCCGAGAACCGTTTGCCAGCGGGGATTGTGTCTTGCAATATGTATTCGGATCGGGCGGAAACCTTGGTTTTGGGCAAAGCTGCTGCTGATGCCATACGCCAGAGCGGGCGCAAAGTCCTTTTGCTTGGAGTGAGTGCCTTGTCCAATCGCATGTTTGGTCATTGGATAGAACCTGCGTCCGATCGCATTCATTCGTTGAAAGATGACGAGTGGAATCGCAAGATTCTGGAGCTTTTGGGAGAAGGCCGTTTGGAGGATGTTTCCCAATTGGCCCGCGAGTTTCACCGCCAGGCCAACGGCGATTCCAAACTCAAAGCGATTTGGTGGATGGCTGCTGCCATGGGGCAGCACAACCATTACCGAGGCCGTGTTTTTGACTACCAGCCGGTGTGGGGGACAGGCGCTGCTTTGGTGGGGTTGCAACCTACGGCCAAGGCGGAGGGTGGCTTGGAATATGATGAAGATGAGGTCGACGTTTTTGTCGGCGACCGCAATGTTTTAGCTCCACAACCCAGCAAGAATCATGAGTGAACCCATCCGCACTTCGCAAGCCCCTGATCCCGTTGGCGCCTACCCGCATGCTCGTCGTCATGGGGATTTGTTGTTTTTATCGGGAGTGGGGCCGCGCCAGGCAGGCACCGATGAGATTCCGGGTGGGCCGATTCGAGATGCCGAAGGCCAACCGCAAAACTATGACATTCGAGCCCAAACCGAGGCCGTGATTGCCAATGTGCGCGCCGTGTTGGCTGCCTGTGGTGCAGGCTTGGAGGATGTTCTCGATGTGACCGCCTTTTTGGTGGATATGGAGCGCGATTTTGCTGGTTATAACGAAGTTTATGCGCGGCATTTTGAGAGCATTCAAGCCGCGCGCACCACCTTGGCCATTTGTGGCTTACCCACTCCCATCGCCGTTGAGTTCAAGGTCGTCGCCAAAGCACCTCCGCTCGCTCATGATTGATATCAGCCCATTGCTAAGTGCGGACATTGCCGTTTGGCCGGGGGATACACCCTTTTGCCGGCAACTAAGCCAGGATACTGCACAAGGAGATGGCTACACCTTAAGCTCCGTGCAGACTACATTGCATTTGGGGGCGCATGTGGATGCTCCCAATCATTATCTCCATCCAGCCGTTGGCATTGCCGAGCGTTCGCTTGATTTGTATTTCGGCCGATGTCAAGTCATGCGGGTAGAGGTGGAGCGCGGCCAGCGCATTTTGCCCCAACATTTGCCAGAGCCAGTGATAGCTCCTCGCTTGTTGTTGTGCACCAACAGCTTTCCCGACCCCCGGTGTTGGAACGAAGATTTCAATGCTTATAGCTTGGAGTTGGTGGAGATGTTGCACCAACAGGAGGTGCGCTTGGTGGGCATCGACACTCCCTCGGTGGATTTGTTTGACGACAAACGATTGGAAGCGCACCAAGCTATCGGTCAGCATGACATGGCGATTTTAGAGGGCGTGGTTTTGTCCCATGTGGAACCGGGGTTGTATACCCTCTGTGCTTTACCTTTGCGCTTAGCCGAAGCCGACGCCTCTCCCGTGCGCGCCGTTTTATTGCCGCATTAACTGGAGGCGGGGCCTTGTTGCTTCCAGTGGCGGAGGACTTTGGTCATGACCTGTTCAAAATCCTCTGGCAATTGCTCGCTTGGGGAAGACTCCACTAGTTCTCGAACCATTTGGTATTGGCGCAGATAACTGCGGCAGGCCTTGCACATCAAAAGATGCATTTTGATCAAGCTACGGGACCACAACCCCATCTCTTGGTCCAAATACAAATCCAACACCTCGTAGAGGCTGCGACAGCGAAAAAGAAGTTGGGCGGTGGGCATGGACGAAATGCTTTCGGTCGGCATGGGCCAGCGTGACAGCTTTCTCCTTGAAAGTCGACTTCTTTGTCGTATTCTCGTGGTCAGGCGGAGCCTTCTTCCGCCAGGAGGTACGCATGAAGCTCAATACTCTGTTTGGATTAATTCTTCTTTTGGCCTGTTTCGGCTCTTGCTCTGGTGGCTCCTCATCCGATCAGCCCAGCGTGGATCAGGCACAAAACACCCTTGATGCGGCCCAGACAGCCGAAGAAGACGGCGATACTGGCTACTAAAAAACGCTGATTTCTAGGGATATTCGGCCCGAATTCCACTTTCGGGCAAATTTTCCCTATGAACCTGGGTGGTGTGGTTCGTATGCTGTTTGATGGGTCGGCTTTTCCGGCCTACATTCCCACAAACAGATGAATACTCCAAGACTCCAGCTGATTCTTCCCGTTCTCGGCCTGGCGGCCTTCGCCTTCACCCCCAATCCAGCTTTTGCCCAACAAGACAAAGGCTCGGTTGAGTCCACCCAAGGGGTGACCACCGGACAGGTTGACGGCTCCGCCGAGAAAATTGATACCCCGAAAGTCGACCAAAAAGGTGGCAAGAACTCGGGTAAAAAGGGCGGGGCGGGCAAAGCCACGGCCCAACAGCGCCAGCTCATGCATGATCTTACTGCGGAGATGGGGCGTTATCGTGCCAACCGCGCCAAGTTGGAACAAGTGCGTGAAGTGGCGACGAAAAACAACAACCAAGAGCTTCTGGATAAGGCCAATGAAATGGAGCCCAAGCTAGAAGCTAAGCATCAAAGTGCGATGGATGCCTTACGTGCCAAGTACGGTGATAAGGAGGTTTCCCAAGCCATTGAAATCCTCAACAGCAAAGATCGCTCCGATGTCAAGGCCAACAAGAAATATGCTGAAGGTGCCAAGAAAAAAGGCCGTAAGCAGTCCAAAGAGGTCAAAGGCAAGGGCAAGCAAAAGCGCACCCATAAGAAATCGAAAGATGGAGATGCGAAGAAAAGCCAGGGCGATGATGACGAGCATCATGGCGACGACGAAGATGACGATCACGAGGACGGCGATCACGACGACTCCCTCTAACCCCCCCCAAACAACAACATGCTTAAAACCCTAACCCTTCTTTTGTTTGCTGGCGCACTCGCTTTGGTGAGTTGCTCTGGCGACAATGCTGACACCACTTCTACGGACGTCATCTCGGAAGCCGAGGCCGCATCTCAAGCGGCGGCGGAGATTGTTGACGATGCTTCGGCCCAACAAGCGCTGGACGATTTGGAGAAGCAACTCAATAACAACTAAGAGCGCCTTCGGCGTCGGCGGCGTTGTTGTCGCTTGCGTGGTTGTGAAGCCGCAGTTCCTTCGGGGGCTGCGGCTTCCTCTTTGGCTAGCTCGGCTTTCACCGCCGCAGCTCCTCCTTCCAGGCCCAGCTCGGCGCGCACGTCAATGGGGCCACGGTAGAGACATTCGACCGCTTCCAGCATAGTTTCTGCTAGCTTGGGGTCGGATTCCACCACTACTTTGTGCAGGTGGCGCAAGTATTGCACGGTCATTCGGGCAATCCGCACAAAGTCGCCAGGCGCTGCCGAGGTGAAGCGGCCGAGGTCATGGAAGGGCCGACCCTTGGCGTATTCGTAGATCGCTGGACTCATCGACTCATCCAGCTGTTTCAACGAGCCAGCAAGGCCGCAGTCGGTTTCACGCTCGATGGCATAGCGGATAACGGAGGAGGCTCGGCGCAACAAACCACGCATGGGGCGTAGGGCATTGCGCCAATATTCATCTCGGCGCCGGCCTTCATGAATCACCGCAGCAATCAAGCCGCAAAGAGCCGGTGCCTCGACATCCTCGAAGACGCCTTCAAACAACATTTCGGTGAGGTGGATTTCATAGCCGAAAAGATGCAGGCAGGTGCGTCCGCGGGCAAGGATTTCTTGCTCGCCGCGAATGTAGCCCATGTCCTCCAAAAATTGAAAACGTTTCTGCAGCAGCGCGCTGACTTGTTGTCGATTGCGCTCTTCCCGCTTTTTGGAATGTTCCCGTGCTTGGAAGGCTGCGAAGCTGTTCTCCCAAATCTCTGCGGCATAGGCGTTGCCGGCGATGCCATGAAGATGAACCAGGGAAGCGTAATCCAGGTGGAAGCGGGAAGTAATGGGTTCGACTCGGCCAGCTTGGATGCGATGGATGGGCGCTTCCAAAACATCTTCGTATTCCAAAACAGAATACACCAACCCCTCTTTGTCCATGCCAAGACGACCTGCACGACCAGCCATTTGCATGTAATCGCGGGTCCGCATGTAATCAAAATCGATGCCATCAAATTTGGTAAGACTGTCGAAAACCACGGCGCGGGCGGGCATATTGATGCCCAAAGCAAAAGTTTCGGTGGTGTAGAGGATTTTCAATAAGCCGGTGGAGAACAAACGCTCGACCATTTCCTTTTGCAATGGCAGCATTCCTGCATGGTGATAGCCCACACCGCGCGCTAGCATGCCGCGCATTTCGCCCATGGGGCCACCCTGGTCGTCGAAGCCAAATTCGGCTTTACCCGCTTGCCAAATAGTATGAAAACGCGAGGCTTCTTCGGTGGAGAGCAGCCGCCGCGAGCGCGAAGTTTTGCGCGCTTTGGTTTCGCAAAGCCGCCGAGAAAAACAAAAATACAACAATGGCAAGCGCTCGTGCTTTACCAATTCCTCGAGTAGCGGTTGGTCGTCGCGTTGCTTCCAGCTGCGATTCTTTTTGTGTTCCTTAAAGCGGTTGCGAATCGGCTTTAGTCGACTTGGAGGAAATACCCCAGCTTTGGGGTGATAGAGATAATGCTTCAACGGAACCGGACGCTTGGTTTCTTCGACCACCGTGAGCGGCCGTTCTCGCACTTTTTCTAACCAAGCGGCAAATTGACCGAGGTTGTCGATAGTAGCGGAAAGGGCAACAATGACGACGTCCTTGGGCAAAAACATCAGCGTTTCTTCCCATACCGAACCGCGCTCGGGGTCGTCCATGAAATGAACTTCATCAAAGACAACCACGCCCACGTCGTGGAGTTGGCTGGCGTCTTCCACCAAGGTATTGCGCAAAATCTCGGTGGTCATCACCATGACCCGGCCATAAGGATTAAGCGTGATGTCGCCCGTACTTAGGCCCACGCTGTCGATAGCAGGGTCTTCGCTGAAGTCGCGAAACTTTTGATTGCTGAGAGCCTTGATGGGGGCGGTATAGAGAGACCGAGTTTTCTTTTTTTGCGCGAGGTGAATGGCATATTCCGCAACCAAGGTTTTGCCAGCACCGGTGGGGGCGGCAACCAAAACATTGTGGTCGGTGTCCAGGGCAGCGGCGGCAGCACGCTGAAAGGGGGATAGGGTGAATCCCTTGAATTTGGTCGGTCCCGCGGACGGCATAGGCATAGCATGGGTGGATACCCGAGGCGGGTCAAGGTAGAACAGAGAGGATGAAGGCAAACCGCAGCCCCATTGGGTGTGTTCTCGTGCTGGGCTTGTTGGGCTTGGGCAGTTGTGGAGATGCGGCTTCTGTGGAGCCAATGCGGGATTTATCCCACTACCGAGTGGAACAGGTACCTCGCTTTCCCGGTGGCTTGCCAACCGCGTGGGGGCAGCTATTTGACCGAGTGATGGCAACGGCGCCGAAAATGCGCCTGGGCGACCCTCATGTCAAACAAGTGGTGAGGGATTTGTTCACCCAAATCAGCTGGATTGATCCACGCTCCATCGAAGTAGAGATTGCACTGCCCACTGGTTTGCGCGTAGTTTATCGTCCCAAATTGCCTCGACTTGCCCTGGCACGTGGGCAAACTCGGGTGGCTGCCTTGGCTGAAGACGGCACCTTGTTGCCTTCCGGGTTGTCCGATGCGGTTCTCTCCAGTTTGTTCATGGTATCTGTGGATGCCGAAGAGGATTTGCCCCCAGTGGGTAAACGTTCTCGCAACCCGGTGGTACAGGAGGCGTTTCGGCTTTGGGTGGAGGCCGACACCATCAAAGAACTTACCGAACTCCCCATAGTCGCCATTCAAAGACGCAGTGATTACCCGCGGCAGGCCAGTGGTATCGCCCCGGCCATGTCCTTTGTTTTGGAAGACGGCACGGAGATTTGTTGGGGGCGGGCACGCGACACAGTCGATCCAGCCTCGGTGGATAGTTATGGCAAGAAACTCACCATGGAGCGGAAAGCCCAACGCTTGGCTTTGGTCTTGCGCGCTTATCCCATGTTGCAAGGAGTGAGCCGCGTGGTTTTAGACGATCCTTTGGTGAAAGTCTTGGATGCCCACTTGCAAGCTTTGCCTTTGCCCGAAATTCCCTGACATGCAACAACAATGGAAGGCAGGGGGATGGCACCAGCTTGGGGTATTCTTGCCCTATGTCTTGTCGGCAGCGTGGAGCGATCTTCATCCTAGCCAAGCCTTGTTGTTGGCTTTGTTGGCGGAGCTTTGCTGGGGGCCACCTTCGACGGTTCTAAGTTTTGTCGGACGCCACCTTAGCGCATGGTTAGTGTTGTTGGCTTGTTTGCCCGACCCCTTTCCTTGGTGGCAGGCTCCGCTGTTATTGTTGTTGCTAGCAGCGGCACAAAAATGGTGGCAAGACCATCCGCAGCGGATGGCTGCTTTGTGTTTCCTCTTGCTGGCACCGGCCATGTTCGACTTCTTGCATCGTTTGCAAGTTCCGCCCGACGCAACCACCGTGGGGGTGGTTTGGAATCCATGGGTGGCGAGCACGATGCCCGCCGGCGCCATTCAGCCCGTCGTTCTTCCTTGGTCCGATGAGGGGAACCCCAGCGTGGTTTTTTTGCATGTTCCTACGCGCGCGGAGCCATGGCCACTGCAGGCGGATGGGCCAACCCGCTGGCGGGCTTGGGCGGCTTTGATGGTGACCTTTAGCTTGGCCTGGTGGAGTGGACAAGGCCAACGGCGGCGCCTTGATTGGCTGCCCTTTTTGCCTGCAGTTCTTTCCTGGTGGTTGTTTGCCCCGCCGAGTCGTCTCGAATTGGTGCTGGCCGACGGCCCCAACCACCGTGCTAGCTTGCTGTTGCAATGGCCATTGGAGGCGGGGAGTTGGCAGCCGAGTCGTCAAGCCCGACCCCTGGCTGCCGTCGGCCAACTCGCTCCTCCCCGCTCCTGGGTGGCACGTGGGCCCTTGCGGGCACCGGAAAGCGAGGCTTTGGCCTCGGATGCCGCTTTTTTGCGCCACTGGGCGGATGTGCCGATTCGCCTGCAGCCGGGGGAACAGGCACCCCAGCTCCAGGAGTCGCGCCGTTGGCAGCAGGGAAAACGATGGGAAGTGGACGCGCAGGGCCTGCTCCGGCTCCGCCCCTTGCCCTAAGCGCCGGCGACGCCTAGAATGCTCGGCCGTTTGTGCGGAAGACCGCCCGGAAATCGAAGATGCGTCCCAAGACCTCTCATCTCAACTCCATGACCATTGCCCGCGAGTGGCATTTGGTCGATGCCGAGAATCAAGTTCTCGGTCATTTGGCTACGAAAATCGCCATGATTCTCATGGGGAAGCATAAGCCTACCCACTCGGATCACTTCGATTGTGGGGATAATGTCGTCGTCATCAATGCGGAAAAGGTGCAGGTCACGGGCTCCAAGGCCGAGGTCAAAACCTACGCCCGCCATACCGGATATCCCGGAGGGCGCCGCGAGGACCGCTACAGCGATTGGATTGAGCAACATCCGGAGCGGATTTTGCAAAAGGCCGTGCAGCGCATGCTGCCGAAAAACAAACTTGGTCGTCAACTGATCAAAAAACTTCATGTCTATGGAGGTGCCGAGCATCCCCATACTGCCCAACAGCCCCAGCCGCTCGCCTAAGGCGAAACGATGGAAGAACACGAGAACACCGAAGAGCAAGACGTCGTCCTTACCCTGGGCAGCGAGGTTGCTACCAGCGAAGAGGTTGCTGAAGAAGAACCACAAATCGATCCCACCGGTCGTTTGGTGGAAGTGCAAGCCAATGCCTATCACTGGGGCACGGGTCGCCGCAAAAACGCGGTTGCCCGCGTGCGTGTGCGCCCAGGCAGTGGCCAGTTTTTAGTCAACGGCAAGGCCTTGGCGGAATACTTCCCGCGCGGAGTGGATCAGAGCGCCTGCTTGGCTCCGTTGATTACTTTGCAGGTGCGGAAGAAAGTCGATGTGTTCGTCAACGCGCATGGAGGTGGCAACACCGGCCAATCCGGTGCGGTGCGCATGGGCTTGGGGCGCGCTTTGCTGAGCCTTTACCCCGATGCTCACAAAGTGCTTGCCGAAGGCGGCCACTTCACCCGCGATCCGCGCATGGTGGAGCGCAAAAAATACGGTCGTCACGGTGCACGTCGTGGCCACCAGTGGGGCAAGCGCTAAAGGCTTTGGTGTTGCCCTCCAGACCGCCGGTTGCTTTGCCGGCGGTCTTCCTTTTGGCGGCGGCAGTTTGGGGTCCTGCGCGCGCGTCGCTACCCTGATAACCAACTCCATTACCCACTAGAACCATGGCAGGCCATTCCCACTGGGCAAACATTCAGCGCACCAAATCCAAAGTCGACGCCAAGCGCGGCAAGGTTTTCAGTAAATGGGCCAAGCTCATCATGGCCGCAGCGCGCACCGGCGGCAGTGATCCAAGTATGAATTTGGCCTTACGCTACGCCATCGACCGCGCCAAAGCCGACAACATGCCCAAAGACTCTATAGAACGGGCGGTAAAAAAGGGCGCTGGCGAGCTGGAAGGCCAGGTGCTGGAAGAGGTGGTGTATGAGGCCTACGCGCCAGGGGGCATTGCGGTCATTATCGAAGCTCTCACCGACAACCGTAATCGCACGGCCCCGAACATCCGTACCGTGCTTACCAAGCGCGGGGGCTCCATGGCCAGCTCCGGTTCGGTGGCTTATATGTTCAAGCGCAAGGCGGTGTTGGTGCTGCCGAAAAGTGTGGCCGATGAAGATACAGTGATGGAAGTGGCTCTGGAGCATGGTGCAGAGGATGTCACCACCGACGAAGCCGAAATTTATGGCATCGAAGCCGAACCCGATCAGTTTATGAATCTCGTCTCCGCCTTCTCGGCCCCGGGTTGGGAAACTTTGGATGCCGGTTTACGCTATGTGCCTGATAATTCTATTCCGGTTGATGCCGAAGCTGCCGAAAAACTCCAGGCGCTC
>JAJRZS010000060.1 GCA_024275135.1 Planctomycetota bacterium
GCCAACTGCTGCCGCATTTTTAATGCACGGTCATATTCTTTTTTTGCCTGATCAAATCTGCCCTGACTATGATGAATCAGCCCCAAAGTATTCCAGGCAGACGCCATCTCTTCACTGGTTTCGCCAAATGCCTGAAGACGCAGTGGAAAGACACGGTTCAAGGATGCCTCTGCCGCGTCTAGCAGACCAAATCGACGCTGGGCAATCCCAAGGTAAAACCACAAATCAGCAGCCATGGCCGGATCTTGCCGCGCCAGGTTCGGATCCGCTGCAATGGCCATCTTCAATAACTCCATCGATTGCGCCTCATCGCCAAGATTCAACAAGACTTTGGCCAAGGTGAACCCCAATTCACTACGGACTGCAGGTTCTTCCTCAAGATGCTCCAACATTCGCTTTACCCCTTGGTGAAAAAAATCTTGCATCGACATATCGGCCAATCCCTCCGCCCACGGATCCGGAGTGCTAAAAAAATCCACCAAGAATTCAGAAACTCGACTTGCGGTCAACGCCTTCTCCATGGCCAGTTGACTGCTGTGGATATAAGCGACAAGCCCAGAACCTCCAGCCAAAATGCTAATTACAGCCAAACTCACAGCGAGACGATTTCGGGCAATAAATTTCCGGCTACGATAGAGCAAAGTATCCGGTCGGGCCAAGACCGGCCACCCTCTCAAAAATCGGCGAAAATCATCCGCCAATGCATGGGCAGATGGATAGCGCCGTGAAGGATCTTTATGCATACATTGTTGCAGGATGGCGTCCAAGTCTTTAGGAAATCCATCCTGCTTTGTCCCTACGGGAGGAATATCCTCCTCGCTCACCTTCTTCGCCATGTCAAAACGACTAAGCCCCTGTAAAGAATAGGGTGCCTCACCGGAAAACAGTTGAAAAAAGACGACTCCCATCGAATACAAATCACTGGCCGTGCCCACATGTTCACCCCGCAGTTGCTCCGGACTTGCATATTCCGGCGTCATCATCGGCATCCCCGCCTGTGTTAAGCCGCCGCCTTCCACCGCAACTGGGCCGTGGTCCAAAAGCTTGGCAATACCAAAATCAAGCAACTTCAAGTGTCCAGAATCATCAACCAAAATATTGCCCGGTTTGATATCCCGATGAATGACTAACTGTTGATGAGCGTAATGCACTGCATCGCAAACCTGAAGAGCCAATTGAATCTTTTTTTCAAGAGACAGATCTGCAGCTTCTGCATATTGCAAAAGGTTTCTCCCTTCCACATATTCCATCACCAAATAAGGCAGACCTTCCTCCGTACTTCCACCATCGATCAAGCTTGCAATATGTGGATGATGCAACTGGGCAAGCGTTTGCCTCTCCTGCAAGAAGCGGGCTGCAAAACTTCCGTATTGCAAGCCCTCCCGCAATAGTTTGATGGCGACAACTTGGGAAAAGGTTCCATCATCGCGTTCAGCCCGAAGCACATCGCCCATCCCACCCGAAGCAATGACGCTCACTACACGGTAAGGCCCAAAAAACTGACCGATTCGATTCTCCGGCCCAGAATGTAGCGTAATCCCTTCGAATTCAGGGGTTTCCCAATGCTTAGCCTGGGTTTGCTGCTGCAACATGCCTGCCAAATCTTTCGCAACATCAGGACGCTGTGCGTGCAATTCTCTTAAATAACTGTCTCTTACTTCTGGGGCCTGCACTTGGGCCCAAGCAAAAGCTTGTTCTAACGCCTGCCAGGAATCTACGGGCAGCTGCGGCCCCATCAACCTTCACGCACCATGCGATACATCGTCTCATCCACTCGAGACAAGCCCTGAGCTTTGAATCTAGGTTCAAGAGAAAGTCGATCTTGTCGCTCCAGCAACTCGACGGAAAAAGAACCTGCGCACAATCGTCGAATTTCCTCCTCCTCTACGGAAAAAGGTGGCCCTTCCTTTTCCTCTTGCGGATATTCAAAAGCCAAACTCAAGCCGATTGCTCCAGACGGCAGAATGCGGGCTAAATGCTGGTAATAACGCTTGCGCATGGCTGGAGGCAAGGCAACCTGGGCTGCCCGGTCGTACCAGGCACCGATATCCACCAAGTTTTCCGGCCTCAAATCAAAAAAATCCCCCAGCCATATTGAAAGGTTTTGATGGCTCCAGATTTCAAATGCACCCTGCTTTTGTTTTTGCGGTTGCAGCTTTGCCTCGGCAAAAAAATCCTCAACCGCAGCAGGCACAACTTCCACACCCATCACTGCATGCCCTTGCTGGGACAGCCAATGTAAGTCTAGAGTTTTTCCACATAAAGGAACAAACACTTTTGCGTACAAGGGGATTCCACACTGCGGCCAATAGCGCAAAAGCTGTTCATTGAAATTCGGGCTATGAAAACCAATGTTGCCAGACGCCCATCGATGCTCCCAAAAACTAGGATCCACCCGAGTTCCCCCCTAAGATAAAAATGCCACCAACAAAAACAGTGAAAAGAAATTGAACCAAAAGCACAAGCAGAGCGAAGAGTGCTGCTGCAGGAATGGCCGCAATCATCCACTTCATCATGATGCCCACCAATCTCCAAAATGGAATTTCAATGCTGGTTATGACAACTTCGGTTTTCTTTTTTGTAGACATGACAAGATCTCCCCTTCCATGATAAAGTGCCCGCATCCTGCTTCCACCAAAAATGCGCATCCTTCCAATCCTCGGCATCCTCTGCCTCACTTGTTGCGCACACCCCATGCCCCCCACTGCCAAAGAATTCACCTTGTCCGTTGGCGGATGCCCAATTCATTCCTGGCGTTCAGGCCCCAGTGGTGGCCCCACGGTGCTATTGCTGCATGGAGCCGCTTTCTCCGCTCAAACCTGGATAGACTTGGGCACGCTACAGCTGCTTGCTGACGCTGGTTTCCAAGCGATTGCAATTGATCTTCCAGGGCACGCAAAATCCGCTCCCTGGCCAGCTAAGGAAGAAGATTTTCTAGCTGCCTACCTGGAGGCCTTGCAACTGCCTCAGACAAGTCTTATTTCTCCATCCATGAGCGGACGCTACAGCTTGCCATTTTTGGCCCTCCATCCGGAAAAAGTCACGGCATTTGTAGCCTTGGCTCCTGTAGCCATCCCCCAATTCCTGCAACACCCCCCACAA
>JAJRZS010000061.1 GCA_024275135.1 Planctomycetota bacterium
CAAAACCTACTCGAAGCTTGGATGGGTGGTTTGGGCGTGGCTTTGTTTCCGGGTGGCGGCACGCATGCCAACGATGTGGTGGCTCAATGCTTAGCCCATCTACCACAGGCAAAGTCCGGACTGGTGCTATGCAATGGAGAGTTTGGCCGACGCTTGCTGGCCCATGCCCACGGCGCTGGTCTTAACCCACGTGTTTTGGACTTCGGTTGGGGACAAGCTTGGGACTTGAAGCGCATCCAAGAGGAAATTCAAAGCCATCCGCCAGCCTGGGTCTGGACCGTACATTGCGAATCCAGCACTAGCATGCTGCAGCCCATTGCCGACCTGCAGTCACTCCTGAAAAAGCATGCACCCCAGGCTCTGTTGGCAGTCGACGCCATCAGCACGCTGGGGGCGCTCCCTCTGCCCCCCGGCGTCGGCCTCGCATCTGCAGTTTCCGGCAAAGCATTCCTTGGCTTGGCCGGCATTGCCATCGTTGGCCTTGCGTCTTCTTGGCATGCCCGCCTTGCCGCCACGCCCTGGCCACCAGCTGCCGACCTTCCTCAGCATTGGCGCTCTCCACACCCACCCCACACTTTGGGTTCTCTGCCCTTGGCCGCCCTTCATCAAAGCCTGCTCGGTGCCTGCTCCTTTGCGCGCAGAAAGGTACGCCAACAACAAGATCGGAGCCTGGGCCAGTGGATTCGGAGCCAGCTTCGGCGGCTAGGCGCATGCCCGTTGGTAGAAGAAAGCCACGCCAGCCCCTTTATGACCACCTTTGATGTGCCCTCTGGCCTCACCACCTTGGAATTCCTCCAACTTTGTCGGTCCTGGGGCTATCAGCTTGCTGGCCAGTCCAGCTACCTCAAGAGCCGCCGATTGGCGCAAATTGCCACCTATGGCCATTTCCAAACCTCGGAATTGGAGCCTCTCTTTCGCCGCTGGGCCTCTTGGCGCCATCATTCTCAGGCTCTCCACCACTCCCCCCCCCAGATTCTTGGGGAAAAAACTGCGATTTCACGCTTTTCGGAGTAGGATTAAGGGGTTGTTGAGAGGTTCATTTGGCCTCCCCCCCAATTCTGTGAAATCCATGCGGTTCCTCCTCGCCTTCCTGCTCGCCTCCTCCTCCCTTTTTGCCCAAAATGTGGCCTTATCGGAAGATTTCAGCGGCACCACCTTCCCCCCGCCTGGCTGGTCGGAAGTGCGGCTGCAAGCGAACAACGGCTGGAAACGGCAAGCCAGCACCCAGCGAGCCTGGCATGAGGATTTTACAGGGGGGACGACCGAAAATTATCTGATTTCCCCGCCACTGGATTTAAGCAACTTCACGCAAGCTTACTTTCACTTTGAAGGCGAAACGAACTTCGCAACCTACTTGGCAAATCATCCCAATAGCGTGGGGGACGGTGTAAGCAATATCGAAATCACCACCGATGGAGGCGTCAACTGGACCACTTTGTGGACTGACACCTCTCAAACCAGCGGGGACACCTATGGCCCCACTCTGGATTTGTCCGCTTATGCGGGAATGACCAATGTGCAGGTGGCCTTTTACTTCTATGGCACCTATGCACAAGAATGGTGGGTCGACAATGCCATCGTGGATGATGTTCCAGTCCCCGTTTTAGCTACCGCCACCAACCCATCGAATGGGCATCCCTATTTCCTCTTAGGACAATCCGACTTCAATACCGCCCAAGCTATGGCGCTTTCCTTGGGTGGCAACTTGGCCTCGGTGTCGGATAGTTCCGAAAACAACTGGATTAAAAGTACCTTTGGCAATTTTGGCGGAACCACGCACGAGCTGATGATTGGGCTCACCGATCGTGTGCAAGAAGGGGTCTTCGAGTGGATTTCAGGCGAGGCCTTCTCTTATGCCAACTGGGCAGCCGGAGAACCCAACAACAACGGCAATGAAGACTATGTCAAAATCACTTCCAATGGCCAGTGGAATGATTTTAATGATGCTGGCGGCGCCTACGGAGTTGTCGAGATTTCCCAACCCATGCTTTCCTCCACCCCTTTGCTTGCCGGCCAACTCGCTACCATTACCGTCAATGGCTTGCGCACCGACTCCACGGTGGTTTTTGTCTTTTCCACCCAAGGCGCTGGCCCCACCAACACACCCTATGGGGTGATGAATGTAGACCCCGACATGATTAGCCCCGTCTTCCCCTCTATGAACGGGCAGTTCAACTTTTCCACCTACATTCCAAGCTTCCTCTCTGGCGCCACCCTTTACGGCCAAGCTGTTCAATTCAACGCCGATAGCACTACGGATTTGTCCGACCCCATGGCCAATCCCATCCAGTAGGCTTTTCACCAACAAAAAAGAAACCGCTGGCAGCAAATGCTGTCAGCGGTTCTTTTTGGCAACCCGGCCAGGACTTGAACCTGAAATGTCTGGACCAAAACCAGATGTGTTACCAATTACACCACCAGGTTATGTGGCGGGGATTCTAGAGCAAAATGCGCGCTACGGCAAGCCCTGAACCGGGTCAAACCATGGGCAGTCCAGCCAATGCCCGCCGCAAGAGGTCCAAGGCATGATGGGTTGATTGCCGCCGCACAAAGCTGCGCCCACCCCGCGCATATTGCTGCCGACGATGCACCCATTCCACCCCGGGGCCAAGCAATGCAAAAAAGACCGTACCAACCGGCTTGCCTTCACGGCCTCCACTCGGGCCAGCGATCCCAGTGACAGCCAAAGCCCAGTCGCTAGCCGAGCGCTGCCTCGCCCCTTGAGCCATGGCCAGAGCCACCTCTGCAGACACGGCGCCGTGGCTTTCCAAGAGCTCTGGGGACACCCCCAATAGCTTTTCCTTGGCCTCATCGGCATAGGTCACCCAACTTTGGCGCATAACGGCCGAGGCTCCTGGTACTTCCGTGATTGCAGCCGCCAACAAACCGCCAGTACAAGACTCGGCACAACTGATTTGTTGACCTCGGCTGCGCAAAGCCGAAACCACCACCCCAGCCAAGCTTTGGTCGTCCCGCCCCCAGTAAAATGGAGCCAAACGGGTTTGCAATTCTTTCACGCAGGATTCCAACACTTCTTCAGCAGAGCGTCCGTCTTCTTCGGCATGGGCCAACAGAGAAAGACTAACCCCATCCACACTGGCGGTAATGCCAACACGGGGGTTGGCGCCAGCGGCCAAATAGGGCCGCAAAGGCTCTTCAATTTGAGATTCCGCGGCGCCAATAGTGCGCAAAACGGCATGGGCTAGGCGTTGTCCTCGACCGCCAAAGTGGGCGCGTAAATCCTCCAGCCCCCCGCCGCCGAAAAAAGTGGCCTGGCACTCCCGCGGAGGACCGGGCAAAACATAAAGGCGCGTACCTTCACCAAGCGGGGCAACAAAACCCCAAGCCGTACCCACGGCATTCGCCAAGGGCAAGCTGCCCGCCGGGATGCTCCCTTGGGAAAGAAAAAAGTCGGGCGGTGGGCCGGCGTGAAAGCGCTGATAGACCTCCTGCAACCGCGGCATGGCCTCGGCTACAGGCTTTAAGGGCACCCGCAAAAAGGAAGCCACCTCCGCACGCACTCGATCGTCGACGGTTGGCCCCAAGCCGCCAGTGGAGAGAATCACATCCGCCTTGCCCTGCAACTGATGGAGCAAAACACGTAGCGCCCCAGGATGATCACCAATCGTATGCAACGCCTTCACCTGAAAGCCTTCCTGCAAAAGCATGGCGGCAAAGGTTTTGGCGTTAGTGTCTTGGATTCGGCCTTCTAACAATTCCTCACCGATGGAGAGCACGACCGCAGTGGGTGCGACCCTAGGATTCATGGGACTTCGCGAACTTGTTACGGCGGTAATTTTGCAGACGCACCAGAAGAATGCCCAGCTCATACAACAAAATGGTTGGTGTGGCCATGAGAACCTGACTCACGGGCTCGGGCGGAGTCAACATGGCGCCAACAATGAAAGCGAGCAAAATAAAGTGGCGGCGGTAACGGCTAAAAAAAGCAACATCAAGCAAACCTAAGCTGCCCAGGCCCATCATGAAAATCGGCAACTGAAACACCAAAGCCAAAGCAAAGGTGAACATCAGAAATAGAGAAAAGTAATCTTGCAAACGATAAGCTTGAATCACCATTTCTGGGTTGGCCAACGAATACAAAAATTCCAAGATTACCGGAATCATGAAGGTATAGCCGAAAACCATGCCTGCAAAAGCAAAGGCCATGGAAAAAGGAAGGTAACGAAACACTGCCCGCTTTTCTTTTGGCAATAAGCCGGCCGCGACAAAGGCCCACATCTGATAAAGGAAGAAAGGCAATCCCAGCAACAGGGCTGTGAGCAAGGAGACTTTGAGGGTGTAAAGCACATCCTCAATCGGAGAAAGCACCTGGAGCCGGGTGTCAACCTGAATTGGCGGGTCGTAATGCGCGACCGCCGCCGCCGCATGCTGATGCGGATAAAGAAAGAACACCTTTAGCTGATCGCCAAAGCCAACCCAACCCACCATGAAAATAGCGGCCAACACCAACACACTCAAGAACAGTCGCTTCCGCAGCTCCTCAAGGTGAGCGGAAAAAGGCATCTTGGCGCCAGGGACATCGGGGTCGGGCGAAGGCATCGCGGTTGGATTATCCTCTTTCCGCAGGCAAAAGAAGACCGGGCTGCCAGATTTTCTCCAGCAGCCCGGTATGGCTTAGCAAGAACCTAGAGGCCCAACCACTGGCTCCAGTCACGCATCGGCACCACTTCCACCGAAAGGGCGGTTGCGGCTTTATAGCCTTCCTGGGTATCCCAGCCAATCATTTCGCCAGTTTCTTCGTCGAAGAACGGAGTGCCGAGCAAGAGGTAATCGGTTTCCGCATTCACGCCCTCACGCACCTCCACGCCGATGGAAGCAAGCATGGAGCGGATGTCATTGGCGTTGTATTTGCCAAAGCCATTGCCCAATAGAGCAGCAACGGGTTTGCGGTTGGGATCGTAGATGGCATTGAGGATGAGATCGTCTTCACGCACTGGATCGTAGGGATCCACCATCGACAACACCTTGGCTTCGGCGCGATTCGCCTCCACTGACACCACTTTCAGGCGTCCCTTGAGCGCCTGGCTGCTGGCGTTGCGCACATCGAACTCCATGCCTACCGTGACCCGATCCTTAAAGCCCAAATCGATCCAGGCAGCGCCCAATTCTTGGTTGACTGCAAGGATGCTGCCATCGGCCGAATCGGCGCGACGGGCCACTTCGTTGAGGCGCCCGGAAAGGATGTCGTTGCGCTGTTGCAACATGGCCAACTGAGCAGCCGCATCGCGGGCCTGTTGGTCGTTAACGGCACGCAATTCGGTGACGGTTTGATCCCGATCGCGCAACTGATCCCGCAGCGAATCACGCTGGCGCTCCAAGTTCACAATTTCTTGGTCTTTGGAATTGCGGGTGTCATCCAGCTCGTTGCGCAAGGAAGCAATGGTGGCATCTTTCTCCCGCATCGCCTTGGCGTTGGCACTGTTGCGCGCAGCCAAATCGTTGCGCAACTGATTCACCTCGGCCTGCAAGGCATCGCGTTGGCCAACCACTTCATCGAACTTAGCGAAGACAGGACCAGCCACGTCTTCGGTTTTCTTGATGTTGGTGGCATCAAGGCCAAAACGCGTGACGAACTCGTTCATCCACGACTGGATGGCCTGGCGAGAAACAGCATCTCCGGATTCACCGGCAAAGCCAAGCAATAGGAAATCATCGGCACGATCAGTACGCACCGCATTGAGATCGCCTTGCAGCTTATCGGCCTTGGCATCCGCCTTGTCCAGACTGAGCTGGAGTTCAGCAGCTTGTTGGTTTTGCAAATAGCCGAAACCGACAGAAAGGAGCATGATGACCGCTAAAGCGATCACCCACATCAGGCTGACTTGCGCAGCACCGCGATTGTTTTGGGACATTGGAAGCCTCGAAACGGGCAGGGAAGGGTTCGGCAAATGCCGTAAGGACAGGAATCTAGCACCGCTTAGGGCAGTGGTTGCTGCATCCTCTGAGGTCATTTTTTACGCTTGCCTTGCCCATGGGTCAAGGCAGGAGGATGATAGCAGCATGAATCCGGGGAAGCCGCACCAAAATCTCGCCCTGATTGGGGTGACCGGTGGGGTTGGTGCTGGCAAATCCACGGTTGCCAAAATCCTTGCCGAAACCCTTGATTGCCCCATAATCGCTGCCGACGAACTCGTTTCCGAGCTCCTAAAAACAACACAAGTCCTTGACTTGATTGAGCTTATGTTCGGCAGCGAGATTCGCCTGGGGCCTCAACAGCTGTGCCGAGAAGCTTTGGCCAAACGCGTGTTCGAGGATGCAGAGGCGCGACGCCAACTCGAAAGCCTCCTCCATCCTCGGGTTCGCCAAAAAATTTGGCAAACCATCCTTGCCTGTCAAAATCAGGGGAATGCGGCATGGGTCGTCCTCGATATCCCCCTGCTCTGCGAGGGAGGGCTCGACCGCATCTGCGATTTTGTCGTCCATGTGCGTGTCCCCGCCCCTATTCGCCAAAGCCGCGCTTGCGCCCGCCATGGCTGGACTGCAGAGGAATGGCAGGGCCGGGAAAACGCACAAATCGCAGAAACCGAGAAAGCCAAGCGCGCGGATGCTATCCTAGACAACCAGGCCGGGCTCGAGACCCTCACTCCGCAGGTGCTCGCCCTGGTCCCCCAACTCCACCGCCTGGCGCCGCGCCCTTTCCTTGAGCGCTGGCCCTCTTGGGATCAAGATCCCCTTTCCTAGCTGTGGAGATTCCCGGATAGCGCTATGGCCATCCGGCTACTCACTTAACTAGATTCATGGCTGAAACTACCGCCCGTCGTCGTAATCGACGCCGCCGTCGCCGCAGAGACCAACGTCCGCAGCAAACCCGCACCACCGTGGCCCTCAGTGCCTTGCCGCCTGTGCCGGAGGAAGCCTGGGAACAAAAAAGCGTGCGCGCCTTTGCCACCAAGCGTAAAAAACCTGAACTGCACCTATCCACTTACTTACCATTATCGCTGCCGGATCTTCAAGACCTTGCAGAAAAATCGGGAGTGGACGATGCCTTGGCCATGCAGCGCGGTCCCATTTTACGCGCCATCATTCGCACGGCGATGGAAAAGGCCGGAGTCTTTTTCACCAAAGGTAGTTTGGAGGTGATGCCTGAGGGCCACGCCTTTTTGCGCCATACCGTAAACGACTACACACCCAACCTCGACACCGACGCTTTGTTGCATAAGGAGTTGGTAGAGAAGCATCACCTGCAAAGCGGGCAAATTGTTTCTGGTGTTTTAGCCCCCATCGCCGACGACCAAGAAGTTTTGGTCTTGCACGAAGTGCTCACCGTCTTTGGCGATGATCCGGAAAAACAATTTTCCCTGGCCCCCTTCCACGACTTAGTTCCTCTCTATCCCGAGGAACGGCTCCACCTGGAAACGCTGCGCAACCTAGTGGAAACACGCATCATCGATTTGGTGGCACCCATTGGCAAGGGCCAGCGAGGACTGATTGTGGCTCCTCCGCGCACCGGAAAAACGGTTTTGCTGCAACTTATCGCCAACGCCATTTGCACCAACCACCCAGATTGCCACCTGATGATTTTGTTGGTTGATGAGCGCCCGGAAGAAGTCACCGACTTCGAACGCTCGGTTATCGGCGAAAACCGAGAAATTGCCGCCAGCACCTTCGACGAGCCCCCAGAACGCCATGTCACCGTCGCCGAGCGTGTCATTGAACAAGCTAAAGCGCGCGTGGAACAGGGCCAAGATGTGGTGGTGTTGCTGGACTCCATCACGCGTTTGGCTCGAGCCTACAACAACATTGCGCCCTCCAACTCCAAAATCATGACTGGGGGATTGGTTGCCGACGCTTTGCTCAAACCCAAACGATTCTTTGGTGCTGCTCGCAACATCGAGAACGGTGGCTCCCTCACCATCCTTGCCACGGCATTAATCGACACCAACTCGAAGATGGACGAAGTCATTTTCGAAGAGTTCAAAGGCACCGGCAACATGGAGCTGGTCCTCGATCGCCAACTTGCCGACCGCCGTGTTTGGCCCGCCATTGAAATCAACCGCTCCGGCACGCGCAAAGAAGATTTGTTGCTAACCAAAGAAGAATTGCAACGCGTGTATTTGTTGCGCAAGGTGCTCAATGAAATGAACCCAGTCGAAGGCATGGAACTTCTGGTGCAGCGCATGGAATCTTCGGTGAATAACGCGGAATTCCTGCTCAATTTGGCGGCCGGGTAATGGCCCAATGAAGCCGCGGCTGTTGTTTTTCTTGCCCTGTTCGCCCCAAGCGCAACGGGGCAATGGCACTACGGCACGACGCTTGGCGACAGAGCTGGAACGCCGAGGCTATGAAAGCAAATTGATTGAAGCGGCACAATTGCCGAGGCCCCAGATAGAAGATTGGCAGCCGCAACTTCTCCTTGGCATGCATGCCGTGCACACGGGCCCACTTTGTCAGGAATTGGCACAGGCGCATGGCCTCCCCTATGTCTTGTTGTTCTCTGGCACGGATCTCAACGGACGCCCACCCCTAGCTGCCACCGTGGCTGCCAAACAAGCTGCGGCCGTAGTTGCCTTGGGGAGGGCAGCCGCCAAGCGCGCTCGCGACATCTACCCGGAATGCAAGGATCACCTGCATGTGATTCCTCAAGGCGTCGCTCCGCTGCCCTACCGGCCAGGCCTGCAGCTTCCTGCGGATGCACCAAGCCTGGCTGCCAATGATTCCTTGGTCTTGGTGCCCGCTGGCGTACGCGCCATCAAAGACCCTTTGCGCGCCGTCCATGCTTTGGCCCCACTGCAGCAGGAAATCCCTTCCCTCCGGCTTTGGTTTGTCGGACCAGAGCTTGAAGAAAAAACGGGGCAACTTTTGCGCACGGCCTGCGCCACCTATGCCTGGGTGCATTGGCTCCCACCACGTCCACGCCAAGAATTACTCCCTCTTCTCCGCCGCTCCCAAGTGGTCCTCAGTACGAGTCGTTCAGAAGGGGGCCCCCCCAACAGTTTGCTCGAAGCCGTACTCGCCGGACGCCCCGTGTTGGCCAGTTCCATTCCGGCCCACCGCGAGTTCCCCGGCACCGAGTCCTGCTTTCGCAACGATTCGGAATTGCGCCGATTACTGCGACGAATTCTCGAGCATCCCGAGAAAGCCATGGTGCAAGTGCGCAAAATGGAGGAAATCCTTAGACAGGTTCATTCCCCGGCCGCGGAATCTCTGGCCTGGGACCGACTCCTCCGTCCCTTGTTATCCGCCTAGGCCAAACCGCGCTCGGTGAGGTAATGCTGAGCCTCTAAAGCGGCGGCACAACCCATTCCAGCTGCAGTAATGGCTTGGCGATAGACCGGGTCATGCACATCCCCAGCGGCGAACACTCCCTCTACACTGGTGCGCGTTCCCCCCTGCAACTGCAAATAGCCAACCTCATCCCGCTTAAATTCGGGGCCCAAAAACTCGGTGTTGGGTTGATGACCAATGGCGACAAACATGCCTTCGCAAGCGAAGTCGCGCAAACTCCCGTCTTGGGTGTTTTCCAGCTGCACGCCGGTTACCGCTTTCTTTTCGTCGTGATAGATATCAACCACTTTTTCCCACAACAGCCATTCGATTTTCGGATTGGCGCGGGCGCGTTCAATCATAATCTTGGAAGCTCGAAACACATCCCGCCGGTGCACAATGGTAACTTTGGTGCAAAAGCGAGTGAGAAAGGTGGCTTCTTCCATCGCCGTATCGCCGGCGCCAACCACAATGACTTCCTTGTCTTTGAAAAAGGCGCCATCGCAAGTGGCGCAAGCCGATACACCAAACCCCATCAGCTCTTTTTCTTTTTCCAAGCCCAAAGCTTTCGCCCGCGCGCCAGTGGCGATGATGACGGTGTGGGCTTCATAGGAGCCTCCCATCTCATCCTCCAAGACAAAAGGACGCTTTGATGTGTCGATACTTTTGATGTTTTTGAATTCGACAAATCCGGTGCCAAAGCGCTCTGCTTGTTGGCGAAACTTCACCATCAATCCCGGCCCTTCCACGCCTTCTGGAAAGCCTGGGTAATTCTCCACATCGTTGGTGATGGTAAGTTGACCGCCGGGCTGCATTCCTTCGAATAAAAGAGGCTCTAAGCCCGCGCGCGAGTTGTAAATGGCCGCAGTGTAACCTGCAGGCCCGGAACCGATGATGACGACGTTATGAACCATGATGATGCGCTATTGTAGGGGCCGCCCCGAGTCCTTCCATGACCGATTTTCAAGCCTTTCCAACCGACCGCGCCCGTTTAGAGTCCGAGGTGGAATGCGTGTTTTATCGATCGGGTGGTCCCGGCGGCCAACACCGCAACAAAACAGAAACGGCGGTCCGCCTGGTGCATCGTGCCTCCGGCATCACCGTCACTGCCAGCGAACATCGCAGCCAAGCCCAAAACCGGGAGTTGGCCTGGCAAAGGTTGATTGCGGCCTTGAAGAAGCGTAATCATCGCCCACGCAAACGTCGTCCCACGCGGCCAACCCGGGCTTCTGTAAAGCGGCGATTACACAGTAAAAAGCTGCGTGGGCAGCGCAAGGAAGAGCGTCGACGGCCGAGCACCGAATAGCCCTAGGCCATCCAACTCAACAGGCCAATCGCCACCACCGACACCACCAAGCTAAGGCCCGCACCGACCCCCAGGAAATCTCGCGCTCGGTAGCCACCCGGCCCGGCCACCATCAAGTTGCACTGATGAGCAAAGGGCACCAAGAAAGCGCAACTACAGCCGAAGGCCACCGCAAGTAGAGGTACTCGCGGATGCACTTGCAAAGTTTCTGCGATTTGCAAAGCCACTGGCGACAAAATCACCGCGGCGGCAGCGTTGCTGCTGGTGATACTGACGGTGGCTGCCAACAAATACAGCAAGCTCAAAACTCCGGCAAAGCCAAGCATCGGTTGCAAGTCGAGCATATGCGCAGCCACCCATTGGGTGACCCCATGCCGTTTCAAAGCCAGGCCCAAAGGAATGGTGCCCACAATCATCGCCAACACCTTCCATTCCAAATATTTGGTTGCTCGGTCGGCGGATACCGCACCCAACAACACCATCAAAATGGCGCCAAGCAAGGCACTGATAGCAAGAGGAATAGAGGAAAGCATGGGTGGAAGCAGGGCCACCGCCAAGCAAAAAAGAGCCACCGGAGCTTTGCCAAAATCCCAACTCTCTGCAGGCGCGGCCAACAACAACAAATCCTTGGGGCTGGGCAAATTCTTCAGTTGGGCTGTGGAGGCAGCCACCAACAGGGAGTCACCAGGCATCAGCGGCACCGAAGCCAGGTCCCCTTCATAGGCTGCCCCACTCCGCCACAGCGAAAGCACCGTCACGCCAAAACGCCGCCGGAAGTCGAGATCTTTGATGGTTTTCCCAAGCAAGGAAGAATGCTGAGGTAGGGCCAACTCAGCAAGGCCAAAGCCATGATCAAGCACTCGCTCTACGGAATGCTCACCAGCGAGGCCAAGGCGGGACTGGCTCTCCTCGGCCAACCGCCAAGCTTCCAACTCGGGACCATCCAAGTAGAGTTCGTCCCCCACTTGCAAGACGTCCTCTGGTTTGGGGCGAAACCATTTCTCTCCCATCGCCCCGGGGCGCGCAATCAACAACACCGCAATTTGATAGTCACGACCGATTTTGCATGCCGACAAGGGCTTGCCCGCCAAAGTCGATGCTTTGCCAATGCGCATCCGCACCATGTTGCGCGCCACCCCATACTGGCGCAGCAGCTGATGCACAGTAGTCGTTGCACCTGTCTTGGTTGCAATCTGATCTTGATTGGCTGGCAACAAATAGCGTCCCAGTGTAAGTAAATAAAGGATGCCCGCCGCCGCAATGGCACCACCAACAGCAACAAAATCAAACATTCCCAAGGCGGTACCGGTAGCTTGACGATAAAAATCCGCAACCAAAAGATTGGAGGAAGTGCCAATTACCGTAAGGTTGCCGCCCAATATGGCAGCAAAGCCTAAGGGCATCAACAACCGGGAAGCTGGCCTTTTCATCCTCCGCGCTAAGGCCAGAACCACCGGCAGTAACACCGCAACAGTAGCAGCATTACTCATAAAAGCGGAGAGAATGGCCACCGTTACGCATATCAGCAGTAGCAAACGGCCTTCCCCATGCCCTCCCAACTGTTCCACCACACGGGCCAACCAAGCCGCAATCCCGCTTTCTTCCAAACCTGCGCTCAAGACGAAGACCGCGGCAATGGCAATGACCGCATGATTGCCAAATCCAGAAAGCACTAGGCCAACATCGGGCAACACTCCGCTCAAATAAAGAGCGACCGGAATGCCCAAAGCCACCAACTCCAAACGCACCCAGCGGGTCAAAAACAATACCGCAGCAAAAGCCAGGATGGCCAAAGTAAGCCAGGCTTGCAGGCTCATGGATTGGCCCTCTTTTGCGCCCAGCTTGCAGCCACAGAAATCGCATCGGGTGAGCGATGCACCAGCTCCATGGTTTGTCCCGCCGCCACCAAACCGGGCTCTAACACGCGTAAATACCAACCGGTCACTCCGCGTCGGCCCATGGTCGCAGAAAAATCCTTGCGACCCCAAATGCGATTCAAGGTATGGCAAGGAACCCGCGCTTTGGTCACTTCCAAAAGGGCCTCCCCAAGTCGCCATTGGTCGCCCACAAAAACTTGGGACTCATCCGTTCCTTCCACGGTGAAATTCTCACCGAAGCTGCCATAGGGAAAATCGCCCTCCGTCTTCTGCAAAAATTTCCGCCACCATCGGTAATGCGCGGCGGGCATTACGCAAACTGCTTGGTCCTCCAGACCATGATGGACCAAATCGGCACAACCATCGCCGGCCAAAGCGCGAACGCCTAGCTCGACGGGCGTCCACACGGCTTCCTTAACCAACCCCGTCACCACGAGGCCCTCGAAAGTGGCATGCTCGCGAGGAAGCCCCACCTGCAAGGAAACCAGACGCGCCTGCATGAAGCCAGTATGGGCATGCCGGCGGCTTCCTTCTACCACCATCCGCTCAAAGCTATGGATTGCTATGCTGCCCCTAATGGCGAACCCACGCGGCAACATCCTTATCACTGGAGCCTCTACTGGTATCGGCTTCAGCACAGCGATCCACTTAGCCCAAGAGGGCTATCAGGTCTTTGGCAGTGTACGACGCCCCAAGGACGCCGAATTTTTGGCCGCGGCAACCCCGGCCCATGCCGCCCCTATCCGCAGCTTGCTCTTCGACGTCACGGATACTGAGGCTGTGCACTCTGCAGCGCAAAACCTGCGGCAAGAGCTTGGCCAGGCGGGGCTTCACGCCCTCATCAACAATGCCGGCGTCGCCATTGCAGGACCCTTGGAATACATTCCTGAGGATGAATTTATCCGCCAAATGGATATCAATGTGTTTGGCATGCTGCGCTGCACCCAAGCCTTTTTGCCTCTCCTTAAAATCGCTCAAGGCCGCATCCTGAATCTATCTTCCGTCGCCGGACGCCTTGCTTTTCCTCTTGCTGGCCCCTACCACAGCTCCAAACATGCGGTGGAGGGCTTCAGCGATGTCCTAAGATTGGAACTTCGCCGCCACCAAATCCAAGTGATTGTCATTCAACCTGGGGCCATCCGCACCCCCATCTGGCAAACCGCCCAAGCCAAAGCGGCCGAAATCCAAGCATCCTTGCCCCCCCAAGCCCTGCGCGAGTATGGACGCTTATTCGAACAAGTGGGGAAAGCCTCCGCCCGCGCAGGTGCCGAGGGCGACGAGCCTCAACTTTGCGCCAAGATCATTGCGCATGCCTTGCAGGCACGGAAGCCACGCACTCGTTATGTGGTTGGTCGGCCAGCAAAAATCGGATTGTTTTTGCGTCGAATCTTGAGCGATCGGGCAATGGATCGTTTGGTGGGCAAGGGCTTAGATTTGGCTCCGCGCAAAAACTGATTTGCGACAGGCGCAGCGCATGCGTATTTTCTCCCCATGGCAAGGAAGAACCGCCGCAAAAAGCCCTCCCGCTACACGGCGGAGACTGCCGATCGTTACGAGTTGTATGAAGGCTCGGTCTACGATCCCGATGCCGACCACGATTTCCTCGTCCGCGTCTACCGCACGGCGCGCAAACGTCGGCCCTTACTCCTGAGGGAAGATTTTGCCGGCACTTCCAAATTGTCGGCGTTGTGGGTGAACAATCATCGCGAATCCAAAGCCTGGGCAGTCGACCTCGACCCAGAACCTCTGGCCTGGGGAAAAGAACATCACATTGTTCCCTTGGGAGAGAAAGCCAAGCGCCTACAACAAATCGAGGCCAATGTGTTGGAAGTAAAAACCCCAGCTGTCGACGTCATCACGGCCTTCAACTTCTCCTATTGGATTTTCGAGGAGCGCGCATTGATGTTGGAATACTTCCGCAAAGTGCTGGCTGCCTTGGATGAAAAGGGCATGTTTGTCGTCGATCTGATGGGCGGGCCTGGCGTTCAGAGTGAATGCGAGGAACCACGTGAAGAAGAGGGTGGCTTCACCTATATCTGGGAGCAGGAAGTGATGGATGCCATCACCCACCATGTCAACTGCCATATTCATTTTGAATTTGAAGATGGCACTCAGCTGCGCAACGCTTTCGACTACAGTTGGCGCGTGTGGTCGCTAGCCGAATTGAGAGACATTCTCTACGACGCTGGCTTCGAGCAGGTAGACACCTATTGGGAAGGCACCGACAAAAACGGCGAAGGCGATGGGGTGTTTAAGAAAAAAGCCCACGCTGAAAACGAGGAAACCTGGATTGCCTACCTCGTTTCTTGGAAAAAGAAGCCTTAAGGAATCGGCACCGCCAAGGGATTGGTCAGTACTGTGGTTGCATCCGCTTTGAATTCCACCGCATGCGCATACAAAGTGAGCCCCGAGAGGTTGGCGGGCAATGTGGTTGTGAAATTCACCACCCCATTTGCGTCTGCCGGGAAAGCCGGAGTTTGAAGCCAAGGAAAGTTAACTTCGATATCGCCAAAGGGTGTGTGCGTCGGCCCTGGTCCCGTGGTGGAAACCAAAACCACCACATCGCTATCGGGTTGCAGGCTTTGGATGTCGAAAGTCATGAATTGGGCAGGCCGGATATCCAACAAATCCAAAATTGGAGTTGGCCCAGCGCCATTGACGGAGAAATTGTCGGCCCGACTTACCGTGGAATACACCCCGAGTCCAATCCCATCCCCTAACAGCGCGGCCAGGCCCGAGCCGATTAGGTTGGAAGCCTCGTAATGATATTCAAACACCCCATCATGTTGCTCATCAATATCGACATTCATGGTGTCGCCGTTGTTGCTGACATAAACGCGCACGCGCCCGCCCACCACTGGTGTGATGTTGAAAAACCCGCCATAGGAGCCAAACATCCCGCCGTTCACTCCATGGTAGAAACCGACGTTGGTATAGCTTCCTGATCCCTGCACCTTGGTAAAGGTTTGATCGCTGCCGCCGGCTCCAATCACCGCAGCACCGTAGGCTAAGCTGGAGGGGTTGTCGAGCAAATCAAACTCGACCACCGCATTTTGATAGAGGGATGTAGCCACCGTGTACAGCGCCCAGCCATTGGATGCGCCGACATTGGCGAACTGTTGAGAGCGGATTTCAAAGTTGCCGCTGCCAACAGTCCAATCAGGCCCCAAAGGCCCATCCGCACGATTGAAATCGTCGAAGCCGGAACTTGCGGCCGAAGTCATCACCCCTCCACCAACAAAAGGAGCCGTATTCAAGGTTGGGTCGGCAGAAGTTGGCAAGCTCTGTTGCTGGCCCAAAAGGGAAGCTGTTGCCCAAAAAGTGGCGCCAAGGGCGAACAAAAGGGGGGAGAAGGAGCGGGACATGGATTCCAAGAGCAAAACGGGGGTTCAGAAAATACTAAACCACTTTTTGCCCGAAAAAATCCTTTCTTTGGGAAAATTGCCGGAATTTCAGCCTTTACCCTACTCCTTTTCGTCGACCGCACAAAGCCTCGAGAAGCCGGCAGCCTTCTTATAGCTGCCCAAGCGGCGCGCAGACTTCCAAATCTTGTCGCCCCGCTTCGGACTCACTCCCTTGGCCAAAGCATCAAATTTGGCCCGAATTTCCTCGTCCGTTCCTGGATCGCGCGGATCGCCTTTGGGGTAGTCGATTTGTTTTTCGAAACTACGGCCATCGGTGGTCGTGACCACCACATGGCAACGCTGCACTTTAGGGAAAGCGGCCTCAAACTCAGGCTCCGCCACAACTTTGATTTTGTCAATATGTTGCCGCACTCTTGGATCCACAATCACCTCGTTATCAAACAAATCTGGCGTCACGCGTCCGTACAGCACACCCATTAATATGCAGTAAGGCAAAGAATGGTCGGCGGATTCACGACTGGTGGGGCGGTATTTGGCGGGGTCCGACAAAATGTCGGCAGCTTTGGTCAGCGTGCGGATACGAATTTCCGCAATATCATCCGCCTGCAATTGGTTGTCTTTACAGATAGAAATCGTGCAAGAAATTGGGGCGTGGGTGAGTGCTTCGGTGGGGAAGAATTTCATTCCGCATTGCAATATGCGCCAGCTACTACCCAAATCATCGAAAACCTTCCATTTCCATTCGCTATTCATGACATGTTGCAGAGATTCTTTGCCTTCGAAAATATGAGCTGGTGCGCTAAAACCGCGCTGTGCCATAAAAGCAGCCTCTAGCCCCGCGCGGGTAGCCATGGGCGACACCGTGTTTTTCATCATCGTTAAATGGCCGGCGGTCACGGCACCCAATGTGCAGTTGGCTGCACCGGCAATACCTGCGGCATGCTGCAGTTGTTCCGCCGACAAACCCAAAGTTTTGCCTGCGGCATAAGCTGCGGCAAAAGCCGTCAACGTGGCATGATGCCACCCCAACTCACGGATGCCAGGATAGCTGGCCTCGCAAAGACGCATCTCAATTTCATAAGCCACCAAAATCCCCAGCACCAATTCCTTGCCGCCCAAACCAGCCGCCTCGGCCGCGGCCAGGGGCGCAGGAATGCAATCCGAAGGGTGGCAGGGATCCTGCTGCCAATAAATATCGTTGTAATCCAAAGCGCGGATTGCCAAAGCATTGAGGAAGGCGGCCTGCAGCGGAGCCACCTTCACCCCTTCACCAAGCAGCCAACATTTTTTGGCACCACCTTCTTCCCGCAACATCTCGCGCACCATGCCCCAGTCGGGAGTGCGCCAACCGCCAAAGGCACAACCCACAGAATCCAGGAGGTAGCGCTGCACCTCGCGAACCACCTTGCGGGGCACATCTTCGTAGCGAAGCTCGGCTACCCAGGCGCCGATTTTGTAGGAAAGAAACTCGGTGTGACTGCGGTCGGTGTCGTGTCCCATGGTGGGCGGAGAATAGCGACTCCGCCCAAGCACAGGCAAGGGATTTAGACCATCGCAGTACAGGCATCAGCCACCGCCTGCCCCATTTCAGAGCATTTGGAGCTACCGCCCATGTCGTAGGTGCGTACTTTGCCGTCGGCAATCACCTTGGCCACCGCGTTGAGCACGACTTGGCCTTTTTCGGTTTCGCCGATGTAATCCAGCATCATTTTCAGCGCCAAGATATTGGCAATGGGGTTCACCTTGTCTTGACCGAAGTATTTGGGTGCCGAGCCGTGGGTGGGCTCAAACACCGCAACCTCGCCGCCAATATTGCCAGCGGCGGCAAAACCCAAGCCCCCCACCAGCTGCGCGCAAAGATCCGAAATGACATCGCCGAAGAGATTGGAAGTTACAATGACCCCGTAATTCTGCGGGTTTTTGATGAGCCACATCGCCATGGCATCGATGTTGGTATCCCACATTTCGATGTTGGGATAGTCTTTGGCCACCGCGCGCGCGGCATCCAAAAACATGCCGGAGGTTTCTCGTAACACATTGGGCTTTTCCACCACGGTCACCGACGGATAGCCAGCCTTTTGCGCATACTCGAAAGCCGCGCGCACAATGCGGGTAGCCCCCTTCCAAGTGATGATACGCGAGGAAAACGCCATCTTGCTTGGCTCCACCTCGCGGAAGCGCGCAAAGTTTGGATGCTCGTTTAGCGCTTCGCGGATTTTGCCGTCCACCGGACACCACTCCACACCCCCGTACATGCCTTCGGTATTTTCCCGAAATACCACTAGGTCGATGTCGTCACGATAATTCAAGGGATTGCCAGCAAATGCCCGACATGGCCGCATGTTGGAGTACTGATCAAAAGTCTGCCGCATGCGCACGATGGGGCTGCGGTAAATCAAGCCTTTGCCTTGCAACTCGGGAATCAGTTCGGCCTCGGCTTCCGCCTTGGGCTTGGAAGTGATCGCCCCAAACAAAGCGGCATCCACTTCGCGCAAACCGTCCACCGTGCGCTGTGGCAAGGCGTCGCCCTCCGTGCGCCAAAACTCCCAACCAATGTCCAGGTGCACATACTCCGCATCCAGGCCGATGGCCTCCAACACAGGCTTGCACGCATCCATCGTTTCCTGGCCGACTCCGTCGCCAGGCATCCAACCAATTTTGTATTTTGCCATGGGTATTTTTTTGGGGCAGTTGCCCGCAGATGAAAGGAATTTTAGCCGCGCTGCGCACCCAAAGACACGCCGTAAACTTTTTCTGCGGTACTGGTCAAGTGGTGCAGCAAAGGCCCGGATGTGAGCGGGGTGCCAGTGGCTTTTTCCACCAGCTGGTGAGTGCTGAAGCGGCGACCATGCTGGTGAATGTTGGTGCCTAACCACTCGCGCAAGGGGGCAAATTCTCCCTTGGCGATGGCTTCGTCCAATTCAGGAATGGCCGCGTAGGCAGCGTCAAACAACTGCGCGCAAATCAGGTTGCCTAGCGTGTAAGTGGGGAAGTAGCCAAAGGCCCCCATCGCCCAGTGGATGTCCTGCAACACGCCCTCGGCAACGGACTGAGGCCGAATCCCCAGCAAATCTTCGTAGGTCTGATCCCACAGCTCGGGCAAATCGGCCACCGCTACCGAGCCGGCAAAAATCTGCTGTTCGATGAAAAAGCGCGCAGCAATATGCAAATTGTAGGTGGCTTCATCAGCCTCCACACGAATCAGGCTTGGGCGACAGGTATTGAGTGCTGCCTTCATTTGCCCGGGCCGGGTACCGGTTTTCTCCGGGAAGGCCTCCACAAAATGCGGCATCATCCACGTCCAAAAATCCTCGGAACGACCCACCATGTTCTCCCACAAGCGCGATTGGGATTCATGCATGCCCAGGCCAGTGGCTTCCCCCAATGGGGTGCGGCGCAGTGATTCCACAATCCCCTGCTCATAAAGTCCATGGCCAGCCTCATGCATCACCCCATAGAGAGCAGGGCGAATGTCGTCTTCTTGCCAACGCCAGGTGATGCGGACATCTTGATGACCAAAAGTAGTGCAAAAAGGATGCGCGGTTGCATCCAAGCGACCAGCGGAAAAATCGTAGCCCATTTGTTTGGCCACGAACATGCACAACTCTTTTTGCTTGGCAACATCAAAACGGCCTTGGGCAGGGCTCTCATCAACCACCACCCCGCTTTCACGCACGGCTGCAATCATCGGGCTGAGCACGGAGCCTAGTTCTTCAAACATCGGGGTTAAAACGCGCTCGGTAATTCCCGGCTCGTACAAATCCAACATGGCATCGTAGGCATTGCCGTTGGGTGCCAAGGCAGCAGCTTTTTCTTTGTTGAGACGAATGGTGTGCTCCAATTCTTCCGCGAACATCGAAAAATCGCTCTCCTTTCGCGCTTTTTGCCAGGCACGTAAACCACGACTTTCCGCCTCGGCAAGGGCTTTGGCCAAAGCGCCAGGGATTTTGACTTCTCGCTCACGCAAACGGCGAGCTTCCTGCACTTGCGCTTCGAGCTCCGAATTGGGCTCGGCCTCTTCGGCCGCCGCCTCAATGGCATCGCCCAATTCCGCGGAAACCAATTTTTCATGTTGGATTTCTGCAAAAGTGGCAAGAATCTTGCCCCGCGCCTCCCCTCCTGCAGGTGGCATGTAAGTTTCCTGATCCCATTGCAGAACGGCGGAGCCATAGCCCAAATCGGCCTGTATCCCCCACAATTCCAAGAAGCGGTCGGCGGCACTCATGGGGCATAGAGTACCAGCGCCCAATCCTGAGGTGGGTTGCTTACTTGTCGGGACTCGCCACAGATTCGAGGCGGAAGTAGTCGATGCCAAGCGGCTTTCCATCCAAACTACGGAAAGCCAAAGTGTGGTCGTCGCGGGCCATCAGTCGTAGCTGCCCCATCTCCACCTCTCCACTGGGAGCCAAAGCATCCGCAGTGGCATGGTGAATTTCACCAAGACGCCGACCATCAAGTAAGACCTCAAAATCTCCGTACTCTGGTCCCTTCGCGAACTGGGTGAGTATACGGAAATTGCCGGGGGTTTGCAGGGCGAATGGAAAGACCAAAATGTTTTGCGCGGCTCCAGGATTCCAATGCAGATAGGCCATCCGGCTCCAGGCTTGGCTGAGGTCGAAGCCGCCATGGATCTCCATCGAACCGCCTTCACTCATGCGCAGATTCTGCGCCAACTCGGCCTCCTGCGCATTGCTTGCCAGGAAGAAAGGAGGCTCCGGCATCTCCGCTGGCAACCGCTCTTCGTGGCTGTAACTTTTGGGCCAGGAGAATGCGGTACCTTCTGGGGCATACCACCAAGCCAAAGCACTGTAATCGACCACCGCTCCTTCTGGGAAACGAACTTGCGGAGAAAATTCCAAGCCGTCGGCGCTGGTTGGGGCATCCAAAGCGAAGCGCCGCACCATGCTGCGATTGCCATACCCAAATGGGCCTTGATGCAAAGTGACCTGTTCAAAGCTGTAGGGAGTAGGACCAGCGAGCGAGCCGGCAAAAGCAAAAGCCCCGTCTTGGATCAAAGGCTCAAGGGTAGGCGACGTGGTGGACAAACAAAAGCCTGCCAGGCGAGCCGGACCATCAATTTGAAGCTTGGCCGCGTTCGCACCCCCCGCTTCTTTGCCACGCACCCAGGCCGAATAAAGACGCATGCTTGGCAAGTCGGAATCTTCAGAAAAGACGTCCAATCCCACCTGAAAGCCGAAACGAGCGAAATCTTTTAAATCACTCTCTAGAACCAAGCGCATGCCGTCCTCAAAGGGAATTGGCAAGCGAAAGTGAAAGAGATTGGTTGCGGGGTCGTAGCCGCAAAGGTAGTTGTCGAAAGGATTCACCCCGGGTGCGGAACCGAAAAAATCCCCGAGGGGAACACGAAAAATCGTAGTTGCCGGCTTTTGTGGTTCCTTCATATGCAGTTCAATCCTTAGCACCAAGCTGCGCAACATGACATCGGCGGCAGCAGGAGGCACATCATGAATAAACTTCAAATCCAGCCAGCGCAGCATCCCCTTGCCGGTGAAGGCCCAAAAATATTCCCCGACGTTGACTTCATCGTCAGGCTTCATTTCGTAATGGCGGGCGGCGCCCATACGGAAGGGATCGGGCTTCACCAAGGTTGTGGGCTTTTCACCCGTACGAATGATTTCTGCTACGCGTTGGATGGCATCAAGGTTTGAGCCAAGTAGCTGAGACGAGATTGAGGGCAAATCAACTCCGCTGCCGAAATGGCGCACCTCCAATTGCAACCGCGTGGCGGAAGTGGGAGGTGCCACATATTCCACATCAAGGCTCTGATGAAAAGGCAGTGGGAGGTGGCAATCCCAACCCGAGCCTAAGACCATTCCCATGGGCATGGGCAGATAATCTGGAGTTTGACCGTTCGCAAAATCACGGATATTCCAGGTCAGGGTCGGCGCATCCGCGCCATCAACATAGAACCGCAATTCGCCGTCAGCCTGCGATAACCAAATGCGGCCAAGGGCGGCAGGACCTTGCCAAGTAAAACGCTTGCTCTGGCCTGCTTCCACCTGTTCGTCCACGGTCTGTACGCCCTCGCCAGGACGAGGCTTTAGAACCATCCAGCGGTAGTCATGAAGCCGCTCTAGGAGTGTGGAATACGGCAACCGTTCCGCACTGGGATTCGCGGCAACGGCTGGGTCCTGTGGCGAGCCGACAAGAAAGGCAACACAAAGAAGGGAAAGCCCGAGCATGGGGCAATTCTACCGCATGCTCAGGCGCAAGGAGGAAAAAGCTATTTGGTCTTGGCCCGACGGCTGGTCCTTCGCCGAGTCGTTTTCTTTTTGGCCACCTTCTTTTTACCGACCTTCTTGCTTTTCGCCGCGCTTCCGGGTTTCCTCCCCGGCTTGTTGCGGCCTTGTTTTAGGCCAATTTTCGCTAAGCGTCTTTTCATTTGCAGCGTGGACAACGCAAGCAACTCTTCCAACAAAGCCTGCTGACGCATGCGTGGACAGGTGCGACCGTTTTCCCACAACCACACGGTATTCAAGCCTACCCCCACCAATTTGGCCAAAGTGCTCTGCGACAAATCATGCTTTGTGCGCACATCGGTAACAATAGATGTTTGGAAGGATGAGGCCTGTGGACCCTCGCTATAGGAAGCCGCGGCGTGTGCGGATTTTGCCTTGCTGGAAAGAGCCTTGAGTTTCCGCTCTATGTCTCGCAGGCGGACACGCTCGGCTTTCAGTTCGGCCTTAAATACGCGAACTGCATTTTGTACCGCTTTTTCCGTTTCTTTACGGATTTCAGCTTTTATGATTTTGGCGAGTGATGTCATCTGATTCGGAGGTAAAGCCAATAGTGGCGCCCTCATGATAAAGAAAACTTTCCTCTGAGGAGATAGAATTCTGGACATGAGTCAAAATTTGGTGGAAAAAATTGTCCAACGTTTCCTCGCGGAGCCTGGCGAAAGCAAAGAAGTGCACAGCGGTGATTTTGTCACCGTCCGTCCGCGTCATGTGATGACGCACGACAACACCTCCGCCGTCATGGTGAAGTTTCGCTCTTTGGGCGCCAAGCAAATGGATGATTCTTCGCAACCGGTGTTTACCTTGGATCACAACGTGCAGGACAAGTCACCTGCAAATTTGGAGAAGTATGCATCGATTGCCGCCTTTGCCAAAAAAATGGGGGTGGATTTCTATCCGGCAGGACGGGGCATTGGTCACCAAATCATGATTGAAGAAGGCTACGCCTGGCCCGGCACGTTTGTGGTTGCCAGCGATTCTCACTCCAATGTTTATGGTGGCATTGGCGCCTTAGGCACACCGGTAGTGCGTACCGATGCTGCAGCCCTTTGGGCCACCGGAAAAACCTGGTGGCAAATCCCACCGGTCACCAAGGTTCTTTTACAGGGTAGCTTGCCACTCGGTGTTACCGGCAAGGATGTCATTATCACCCTTTGCGGCTTATACAATCAAGACGAGGTTCTGAATCATGTGCTGGAATTTCACGGTGACGGCGTTCGCCAGCTGAGTTTGGAGCAGCGGTTAACCATCGCCAATATGACCACCGAATGGGGCGCCTTGGCTGGTGTCTTCCCTTGTGACGACCAAACCTTGGCTTGGTACAAGCAGCAGAAAAATCGCAATCCTCGCTTCTCAGAGGAAGCCATTGATGCGCTGCAAAATCCTCTTGTCGCCGATGAAGACGCCAACTATTTCCAAGTCTTGCGCGTCGATTTAAGCCAGATTTCAGCTCATGTTTGCGGGCCGGATACGGTGAAAACCATGCAATCTGTGGCAAGTCTGGAGCCACAGAAAATCAAGATTGACAAGGCCTATTTGCTTTCCTGCACCAACGCCCGAGTAGAAGATCTCGGTGCTGCTGCGAAGGTTATCACTGGCAAGAAAGTCGATCCTAGAGTGAAATTCTATGTGGCAGCAGCATCCGATGTGGTGCAGGCGGAAAGTGAAAAGCGAGGTGATTGGCAGAAGCTTTTAGATGCCGGAGCAATCCCATTACCTGCCGGTTGCGGTCCATGCATCGGCATGGGCGAGGGCTTGCTAGAAGATGGAGAAGTGGGAATTTCTGCCACCAACCGCAATTTCAAAGGGCGCATGGGTAGCCGGGAGGCCAAGGCCTATTTGGCATCCCCAGCCGTCGTCGCGGCATCAGCTATTCAAGGCTACATTTGCGCCGCCCATGATTCTGGGCAAGCGGTGCCGCAACGCGATTTGCTCATTCCCGAGCGACCGATGGTGATGCCAGAGCCCACCCCTATTTTGGAAGGATTTCCGCAACAGATTGAAGGGCGGGTTTTGTTTTGCAATGCCGACAGCCTCAACACCGATGGCATCTACCCGGGGAAATACACCTACCGCGAAGACTTGAGTGAAGAGGAAATGGCTGCTGTCGCCATGGAAAACTACGACCCAGAATTTCAGAGTTTGGCTGCGCGCGAAGATATTTTGCTCAGCGGCTACAATTTTGGAACTGGCTCTTCGCGCGAGCAGGCGGCGACGGCTTTGGCCTATCGCGGCATTCGTCTGGTCGTGGCTGGTTCTTTCTCGGCAACCTACAAGCGCAACGCTTTCAACAATGGCTATCTACTAGTGGATTGCCCGGCGTTAGTGGATTGGGTACGCGCCAACATCTCCACCTCCTCACCAACTCAAGTTCTGGAAGGTGTGTTGCAACTCAACTTCCAGCGCGGCGAAGCCAAGTTCCAAAACCAACGCTTCCCCTTTGCCCCGCTTGGCCCCACCGCCCAAGAGCTCATCTTGGCTGGAGGTCTCGAAGCCTTGGTACGAAAGCGCCTAACCGAAGGTTAATTGGGCTGCATTTCTGCGGAGGATTCCGTTTCCTCAGCATTTTCGCTGTCCGCCGCACCCTCACTGGCCGCCGACTCCCCATCCTTCGCTGACTCCTCCATTTGCTTTGGCAAAACCAGCAGCGTAGAGGCATGTTCAGGCGACAGGTAACTTGCAGCCAAAGCGGAGAGATCCGCCACCGACAAGTTGTTGTAGAACTCCACGATGGTGCGTAACTCATCCAAAGAGGCTGGCCGTGATTGAGCCTCTTGCAAGGTGGTCAGCCAGTAGCTGTTCGTGCGCTGGCCATCGCGAAGTTGTTTCAGCAGGGGCTCCGACAAACGACTCACCTCTTCTTCGGTAACTCCGTTATTCGCCAAGCTCGCAGCGACATTCTTACAGGCTTTCACCAACTCCTCGACTTTCTCAGGATCGCAATTGGCTTGTATCAGCAAACCACCCACGCCAGGGAAAACGCGGGATGCCTCCGCCTGTGCACCAGGCGAATAGGCAGCGCCTAAACGCTCTCGCACATCCAGCCGCAGGCGATCGTTCACAAGCCGACCGAGAAAACCTAGGTTGCGACGGGTGGCGGCATCAAAGCCATCGGTTGTGGGGAAAATCATCAGCAAAGTGGCCTTCTTATCCGCAGTGTCAATCTCCCTCTCCAGATGCAACCCCGACACCACCTGCGCTCCCTGCCTCCGCTTATCCAAGGTTTGGTAGGCTCGGCGCTGCGGAAGCGCACCAAAGGTTTGCGCGGCAAATTCAATAACCTGGTTGACATCCAAGTCTCCTACAATTGTGATTTCCATGGGAGCGTCACGTAGCTGCGGATTCAATGCGGCACGAATTTCTTCCATCCCCACCGCCTGCAACTCTTCCAGTTGAGGGAACTTGGTCAAGCCAAGTAAATCCACCCGTGGGTTTCCCGGCAGCAAGGCTGGAGCAAAATCAAACAACATCGGCCCTGCAGCATTATGTTTGAATTGCTCAAACACCAAAGGCAATTGGCTTTGCACCACGTTGAGCAAATCAGGCCGATAACCTGGGTGTTGCAAATAGGCGCACATCAGCTCGAATTGCAGCAATAAATCTTCTTCGGTAGTGGAGCCTGAAAAGGCAAAGTGGTCGTCTTCTACCGACATTTGGACCCCAACTTGCTTGCCCGCATTCAAGCGGCGTAATTCATCGGTGTCATGTTCCTCCAAGCCGCCACCAATGTATACACCAAAGCCAGCAAGTGCGGAAGCAATCAAATCCTCGTCTTTAATACTTAGGTTGCCTTCCCCCACTCGAGCTTGAATGAGAATTTGTTTTTCTTTGAAGTCGGTTTTTTTGACGTTTAAGCGAACACCGTTGTCAAATTCGACCTCCCAAAAATCCAGATCCTCAATCTTTTGCTGACTTTTCACCTTTCCAGCATGAGCTGGATCGGATCTATATGCAAAGGGCTCCACTTCAATCGCTTCACCCTTTTTGATTTTTGCAGCCCGGGCGGCCTCTAAGGCCGCCATCAGGGTTTCTTTGGGATTGTCCAGCTTGAGGTTGCCCATGGTAGTGATGCTGGGACGGCCGTTCCTCCAGTTTTCGCGTAAAGCCTGCAAACAATCTTCGACGGTTAGCGCTTCCAACGCCGGCTTGAGAATTTCGCGGTCATAGGCGGCGGAGGTTGGCACCACATCATCCTCAGCTTCCCGCAAAATTGATTCCCGTAACCCAGCGCTGTGAGCTTTGGACTCGCGGTCAACCGCCTCGTCTAGAGCCCGCAACATATCAGCACGCACCTCATCAAGCTCCGCTTGTTGGAAGCCAAAGTTGAGGGCTTTGCGCAGCTCGATGTAGGCATCGTGGAAAGCGGCTTCCCAATTTTCTGGGTCTGCACTAATGCTTAACTCACCTCCTTCAAAAACTTTTAGTCCTCCTGCATCATCAACATTCGCCGAGAGGTAAGGGGTTTCCGGTTTTTTGACCGCCTCGGCAAAGCGAAGATTCAGCATCGCGTGGGCAACTTGGCGTGGCAAATCTTGCTGACGCTGGGCAATGGAATCCGGACGATTGACGTACCTTTTGAGATTGGCCACAGAAATTTGCACTCTGGGCATTTCTGGTTCGTATAGAGAGAAAACCAGGTCCTTCATGGCAGGCTCACCGATGGGCGGTTCTAGCTCCAATGGGGTGCCTGGCCCTAGGAAATCGCCAAAATATTCCTCGATAAGGCTGCTAGGATCCAAGTCGCGCAAATCGCCGACGACGACCACAGTCATATTTTCCGGCCGGTACCAGCGATGGTAGAAATCCGCTACGGATTCGGCAGTGAAGGCATCTCGTACTTCCTTTTCACCAATGGGGATGCGGGTGGCATAGAGGGTACCCGCGTACATTTTTTGCAAAAGTTTGACGAAGGTCCGGAAGGATGCGGAATCACGTTCCCTTTGTTCTCCATCAATCACCCCTTTTTCGGCCTGGACCTCAGTTTCGGCCAGGGTCATGCTTCCAGCAAAGTCGCGCAGAACTTGCAGCCCATCGCGCAGGCTGGCCTCCTCTCGATTGGGAAGATCCAGTTTGTAGACGGTTTCAGAAAACGCGGTGTGCGCGTTGGTATCGGCGCCGAAACTCATGCCGTGTTTTTGGAACCACTCAACCAGAGTGCCGGGCGCATAATGCTCTGATCCGTTGAAGGCCATATGCTCCAAAAAATGCGCCATCCCCAGCTCGGACGATCTCTCGCCGAAAGAGCCAGCGTTGACATGCAGGCGCAGGTAGACCCGCTCTTTGGGTTCTGGGTTGTTGGCCCAGGCGTAGCGGAGCCCAGATGGCAAAACCCCGTAATGAATCCGCGGATCGACCTTGAGGTCAGAGTCTTCATGGGCCCAAGGCCGGACCACGCCAGCAGGGAGCTTGGCAGCTTCAGACCCTTGCTGGGGAGCTAGATTGTCTAGGGCTTGGGCTAATTCCTGCTCTTGGGCCGTAGCGGTCGCGGATAAAAACCCAAATACCAGGAGGTGGATTAAATGTAGCCAAAAGGAGCGCTTGGTGGGATGGTCGAGAGGCATGACGCATCATCATACGCCCCGAGCCAACCATCGTTAGGAACCTGGCCCACTTGGGTGGGCAAGAATCCTAGAAAGCGGGTAACGAAACAACACCTTCTCCGTCTTCTCCATGTCGCTGCCTAGCGACTTGAGAAAGACCATGAAGTTTCGCCCCCCGTTTTGCC
>JAJRZS010000062.1 GCA_024275135.1 Planctomycetota bacterium
AGGATTTACCAGCCTCGGTGGAGGGAAAATCCACCCTCAATCGCAAAACGCTGGGGCGGCTTGCCAACAATTCACCAGACAAGCGATAAAGATAAGGGTGGAAAGAAAACCAATTCACTTGGCCCTTGGAGGATCGTGATGCGAATGGGGCACCAATAAAATTTTCTGGAATCCCGTCCCCCGTTCGATCATTCGCTTTTAACGAAGAAACGAAAAAGCCATAGATTATTGGATTTGGGTCCCACAGAGTCCATAAGCAACTTCCATCCTTGCCTGAAAAAATATGAACTCCCCCTACCCACGGTTGATTGGGATAAGCAATAGAAGCAAAATCCACATATCCATCCTGGTTTAAATCACCTAAAGCCTGGATTTGGTCACCTAGACCGCCTTGCGGAACCGCCCCCCTTCACTCCCCAAATCTCGTCTCCCGTCCGGCTAGAAATAACTTCGACAGAGCCTACATCCGAACCAGCGGCGTGAAACCGCGGCCTGCAACCAGAATCACTACAGGACCAGCACCATGAGCCCCTGCCTGAAACTAATCGATTGCGTAGGTGAGTGATTTATAGGCCGTGGCCGGGCTTATCCATCTCCAGTGTCACTCGCCGGAGACATGGAATCGACATAAATGTTGGTTTGGGCCCCAAATAGACTAGGAAGGAAGACAAAAAGGGCTAGGAAGGAAGGAAATTCATGTTGTGGGAGTTCATGGGAGAACAGAATGACGTTTTGCCCTCGCGGACAAAGCTAATCTAGCTAAAATTTCCACTCTGGTGCAGATATTTTTCATTAATTTTATTGTTCCTGGCAAGCCACAATTCAAACCAAACTGGCGTCAGGATTGTGCAGTAGACGTTTGGGGCCGCGGCGTTCGGTTACCCCACAGTCATCCAAATATTCCAGTAGCGGCATCAAAAATTTGCGCGTGGTTTGAAATTGATCACGCAAGGCGGGGATATCCATGCCGTCGGTCTGCAGTTGCTGGACCACAGCATCCCGCAACTCCTCAACTTTCTCTCGTGCAAACAATAGTCCGGATATGGGCTGGATGGCTTGCCCGCTATCCAACAAATAACCCCGCACCGCCTCCGCCAAATCGCTGTGGATTCCTTCCTTTCCCACCAACTCCTCCCACGACATCGGCGCCAAACCAGCGGTCAGCAGCTGCTGGCTAAACTTTTCCGCCAAAGCCACCACTTCTGGCGAAGCTTCGGCATGCATCAACACCCATTGATCTCCACGTCGCCTTTGCAAACCAATGGCTTCTAATTGGGCATCGGGCATTTGTTCCATCACCTTCCACCCTTTCTTGCCAAAGCGATCGCGGAACCTCTGAATAGGGATCCGCAAACGGCCAGGATTCTTCGCCATGTAATGCTGCATGACCCCTTGAATTTCCGCTAACAGCGCTCGGGCACTACCTGCAGCAACATATTGAGCACCCACCTTCTGCACCCGCCCCGCCTGCTCCAATTCCGTCAGCAATTCTTGGGTGGCCGCCACCGTCCAGCCAAAGAAGGGAGCCAGCTGTTCCGCACTTTGGGGGGCGCCGTCCTCATGCTCCAAATGCAACACGAGTAAATCCTGAGGGCCATCCAAGGCCTTACGCACCTGTTGCCAATAGCTGCGCTCTGCTTCATCGCGTTTGCGCAGACGAAACTTTCCATAGCCAAGGAATCTCGCCACTCCCAAATTTTTCGCCGGTGAAGGACGCCGCAACAAACAGCGTTGCCCAGGAACCAGGGCCATGGGGGTTGGACAAACCACGTCCACGAAAATTTCGTCTTCCTGCTGCGGGGCAAAGTAGATTTTGGCCTCGACTGCGGCTGTACCCGCAAGTAGTTGAATCAGAGAGTCGTGCTTGAGCGCCGGGGCATCGGGGAGTAAACGCAAACTCATGCGCAAAATGGAACCACATTGAGCGGCCTCTGGCGCAACCAGCACAGCCCCGCGCTCACAATCTTGTTTATGGAAATCGGGGAGATTCAAGGCAGTGCGCAATCCAGGCTGCGCTTGAGAGCTAGGACGTCCGTGGATTTGCACGCGACGCACGCGGCTACGTTTGCCGGCTGGCAACACCACAACTTCATCTCCTTCTTGCAAGCTGCCGGCAGCGCAAACCCCGGTGGCGATGGTGCCAGCACCCTCCAAAGCAAAACTCCGCTGCACGGGCATGCGGAAAGCCAAACGCGGATTAACCACAGTTTGGGCATCCAGAGCCAATTGGCGGATAGCTTGCCGCAGTTCTGCAATCCCTTCTCCGCTGTGCGCGCTCACGGGATAAATCGGCTTGCCCTCCCAAGAGCTTCCCGCCAGCAATTCCTGCACCTCTTCTTCCACCAGCATTAACGTTTCTTCATCCACCAAATCCACTTTGCTCAAGACCACCAAGCCGGCGTCGACCCCGAGCAAACTCAAAACCTCAAAATGTTCCCGCGTTTGCAGCATGACGCCGTCATCGCAGGCCACCACCAATAAAGCGGCCCCCATCCCCGTGGCTCCAGCCACCATTTTGCGCACCAGTTTTTCGTGGCCAGGCACATCGACAAAACCAACCTCCAAACCGTCGTCAAAAGAAGTTTGCGCATAGCCCAAATCAATGGTGATACCACGCTCTTGCTCCTCTTGCCAACGGTCGGGGTGGGTACCGCAAAGGGCTTCAATGAGGGCGGATTTCCCATGATCGATATGACCTGCAGTCCCGATAACTACAGGGATAGGATGGATGTCGCTCATGGCTATGATGGAGGTTCGATGGAAGTCACGCAGCCACTTGTGCATACGCTGGGACGTAGTCTAATGCAACGCTATGGCAAACGCCTACGCCGGGTCATGCTCGATTTAGGCCTAACTTGCCCAAACCGCGACGGCAGCACGGGCTATGGCGGCTGCATTTATTGCGACCTCGCCGGAAGTGGTACCGGTGCGGCTCAACGGCAAGAAGATCTAGACACCCAGTGGGCAGTTGGTTTGAAGCGAGCAAGGCGCACCAATCCCCAAGGTGCGGCGGCGATTCTCTATTTCCAATCCTATTCCAATACCTATCCGGAATTGGCTCCGCTTGCTGCGGCGCTGGACCACATCCGCCAGTGGGCCGACGTCGCCCCTATCCTCGCCATTGGCACCCGACCGGATTGTTTTAGCGAAGAAGCCGCGCACCTCCTGGCACAACAGCTCCCTTACTTCGATGAGGTTTGGATTGAGTTTGGCCTAGAATCTGCGGATGATGCAATTCAAAAAGCCATTGGCCGTCATGACACTTTGGAGAATTTTTATCTAGCCTGCGCGCGGGCCCAAAAACATGGCTTACATCGCATTGCGCATTGCATTGCAGGTTTGCCAGGAGAACAGGAAAACGGTCTGGGAAAACAAGTGCGGGAAGTGATTCGCGCCCAATGCGAGGGCATCAAGTTTCACCAGCTGATGGTCTTGCGCAAAACGAAATTGGCCAAAATGTGGATGGATGGTCAGGTCGAGCTGCTTACGGCCGAGGCCTACATCCAGCAGGTAGCCAATGCCTTGGAAATTTTACCGCCCGAAATTTTGGTCCATCGCTTGGTTGCGGAAGCTGCAGCGGAAGAATATTTGGCCCCCAAACCATGGCCCGGTCGGCAAAAAGTGCATTCGGCCATTGAACTGGAGCTGCAAAGCCGTGGGTCCTTTCAGGGCAAATTCGCCTCAATTCAGTGAAACCCCCAGCCCCAGCAGGGGTTCCAACAAAATGCACAAACTCGCGCCTCTGCTCCTCGCCCTCAGCTGCCTGCCCACACAGGGCATCGGCCAAACCCAGCAGCCTTCCGCCGCAGCCGAGCCTCCCGCATGGGTTTTGCCTGACCCTCACCTGCCCCAGGTGGAACGCGTTCTTTTTTCTAGCACCGCCGCCGCTGCCCAAGTGAGCTATTTCGTTTTGCTGCCCGAAGCCTATGCCCAGCAACCCGAACAACACTTTCCAGTTCTTTATTGGCTACATGGCGCTGGTGGCGGTAGCCGCGGATTGCCCCAGCTCTGCTCATGGTTTCAACAGGCCATGGACGAGGGAAAAATCCCTCCCATGTTGGTGGTCTTTCCTAACGGACTTTCCTTGAGTCTGTGGGTGGACTCTGCAGATGGAAGCCTGCCGGTCGAAACCATCCTCATGCAGGAACTCCTTCCCGATGTCGACCATCGATTTCGCACCATTCCCAGCCGCGAGGGCCGGATTTTGGAAGGATTCAGCATGGGAGGCTACGGCGCGGCACGGCTGGCTTTGCGCTATCCTCAATCTTTTGCAGCCGTTTCAATCCTCTCCGGTGGCCCCTTGCAAAAGGATTTTTCTACTGGCCCTCGATCCAACCCTAAGCAGCGGGAAATCGTCCTAAATCGAGTGTTCGACGGCGACCCAGCCAAGTTTGTTGCCGAAAGCCCTTGGACGCTGGTGGCAGCGATGGATGCGCCACGGAAACTTCCCAAACTCCGCCTGGTGATTGGCGCCCAGGACGAAATGCTGCAGAATGTTTTGCTTTTTCATGACCATATGCTGCGCCATGGCCTCGAACACCAATTTCAAATTCTGCCAAAAGCCCACCACAATGCCATGGAAGTTTTTCGGGGTTTGGGGTTCGAAAACTGGGATTTTTACCGCCAGGCGGTGGGCAAAAAGCCCCCCCAATCGGCCGGCCAGTGAATGCGCACTCCTAGATTTGCGCAAAAAAAGGCTCCGGGGTAGAAAATTATTATCTCGGGTTTATGTTTTTTAGTCCCTTTCCCCTGTGCCCCCCTTCCCCCCTTCCCCAAATGGCGGCAAAACACTTTCTCCCTGCCTTCTTTCTCCTTTCCTCTGCTGCCCTGCAAGCCCAAGTGACTGGAGGTAGCTCCGAAACCCTCTTTCATTTTGAAGGCACAACGAACACGGAGCGATTTGCCAGCGCAATTGCCGACCTTAGAGATATCAACCATGATGCCCACGACGATTTGCTGATTGGCAACTACACCCGTTCGAAAGCCTTTGTTTACTCCGGATTGGATGGCTCCGTCCTGCACCACTTCATCGGCGGCACCGGCCCCGTCCATTTTAGTGTTGATATCCCGCTATCGATGGACCGCTTCCTTATGGACAGCTCGGTAGGCATTTACCCCTTCCCACACAAACAGGCCTCCATGGTACTTTGGACGCCCAGGGCCAAGCTTCCGCAAGTATCACTTTCGCCCCGGGTGTGGCTGTTCCTGCTGCTGGTCGCGCCCTGTGGTTTGCAGCGGTTGCTGTAGCCCCCGGACAAGTTTTGCCTTCCTACAGCTCGGTCGTGGCACCTATTGTGGTGGATCACTAAATCCAGCATCTCGCCTATGGCGATTGGTCGTGATGACAAAAAAAGCGCCCATCCCCAAGCTAGGATGAGCGCTTTGCTGGTGAGGGCACCAGGACTTGAACCTGGGACTTATTGGTTAAAAGCCAACTACTCTACCAACTGAGTTATGCCCCCGTTTTGGCAGCAACTGCCAAAAAAAGATCAGACTTCCAGAATCTCGGCAGATTTGGTTTTCAGAGCCTCCTCCACCCGTTGTTCGTGGTTTTTGAGGATGTCCTGAATGTCAGACTTGGCAGATTTTACATCATCCTCGGTCACCACAACATCCCCTGTCTTCTCTTTTTGTGCATGTTCGACCTCCCGAATTGCATCCCGCCGGACGTTGCGCAAGGAGACTTTGGTTTCCTCGGCTAGGCTCTTCAATCGCGCCACCATTTTCTTGCGCTGATCTTCTGAAAGATGGGGCACCACCACCCGTAAGGCATTGCCATCAATGGATGGGTTCAACCCCAAGTCGGCAGCCAAAATGGCCTTTTCGATGTCCTTTAGACCGCTGGGGTCGAAGGGCTTTACCATCAAGCAGCGGGCTTCGGGGACGGTAATAGAGGCCATCTGCCCCAACGGGGTTTTGGTGCCGTAATAATCCACCCGGATGTTTTCGATGAGCCCGGTACTGGCCCGCCCTGTACGAAAACCACGAATTTCTTCGGCAAAATGTTCGACGGTTTTGTCCATGCGCTCTTGCGCATCGTCGAGAAAGGATTGGTAACTCGTGCTCATGATGGGTTGGTAATCAGGGTGCCAATTTTCTGGCCACGGGCAGCACACAATAAGCCATCGCGGGCATTCATGTCGAACACCACGATAGGAAGATTGTGCTCGCGGCAGAGGGTGAAAGCCGTTTGGTCCATCACCTGCAGACGCTGCTCCAAAACTTGTTGGAAACTCACTTCTGGCAGCAACACGGCGTCGTCGTGTTGTTTGGGATCTTTATTGTAAACCCCGTCAACCATGGTCGCTTTTAACAAGTGATCGCAATCCAGTTCAATCGCGCGCTGGGCGGCTGCGGTATCGGTGGTGAAATAGGGATTGCCTAAGCCTCCCACCAATACCACCACGCGGCCTTTTTCCAGATGACGAATGGCCCGACGGCGGATGAATGGCTCACAAACCTTGTGCACATCGATTGCCGACATCACCCGCGCATGCAAACCGTTGCTTTCCAGAGCATCCGACAAAGCTAGACCGTTGATGACGGTGGCCAACATGCCCATGTAATCTCCGGTTGCCCGGTTGATACCCAAAGAACCGGACTGCTTGCCACGCAAGATGTTGCCGCCGCCGATAACGCAAGCCACCTGCACACCTTCTTCGGTGAGTTGGAGCAGTTGGCCGGCCAAAGCCTTGACGCGCTCGGTGTCGAGCCCGGTTTCACCCTCGCGGGCAAAACCCTCCCCGCTGATTTTCAGCAGGATGCGACGAGGTGCAGACACGATGCCCTAGGAGCCGAGTTCGAAGCGTGAGAAGCGTTCAATGCGCATGTTCTCGCCGACTTTGGAAATGGTCGCCTTCAGGCGATCACCCACGGTCATCGACGGATCTTTCACGAATTCTTGCTCAAGCAGGGCACGCTCTTTGATGAACTTGTCGATACGACCCGCGATGATTTTCTCTTTGATTTCATCCGGCTTGTTGGCCATATCTTCCGAGCCCAGCAAGATGCGCCGCTCCTCTTCCACCATCTCAGCGGGGACTTCCTCCGCCGAAATGGCAACCGGAGAAGGCACCGTCGCCGCGATGTGCATACAGATGTCGGAACACAGGGATTCGAAGTCATCGCCACGGGCAACGAAATCCGTTTCGCAGGCAATCTGCACCATCACTCCAACGCGTTGGTTGTGATGAATGTAGGAATAAACCCGGCCCTCAGAGGTGGCGCGGTCGGCCTTTTTGTCGGCAGTTTTCAGGCCCTTTTGGCGCAACAGCTCCATAGCCTTTTGCTCGTCGCCTTCGGCTTCCATCAGGGCTTTTTTGCAATCCATCATGCCGGCGCCAGTTTGGGCACGCAGGGCAAAGACGGCTTTCGCGGAAATGGTGGTGGACATCGGTTTACTCCGACTTTTCGGGAGTGGCTTCGGGAGTTGCGGAAGGTGTTTCCGCGGTGGGTTCAGCTGTGGTGGCGGCAGGTGCGTCCGCCTTTGCGTCCGGCGCAGACTCGGCATCGGGCAGAGCTTGAATCTCGACCTGGCGGTTGACCCCGCCTTCCATCGGTTTGCGCCGGGAGCCTTCGCCCCCAGTCAGGCTTTCGACTTGCATGCGGCCAGGACGGCGTGGGCCACCCCGACGAGGACGCGGCACCGGAGCGCCAGACGGCTTGGTATCTTTGGCTGGCTCGCGCTGTGGATCGGCAACCCCGCGCTCACGACGCAGCTGCTTCCCTGCTTTCACCCCCTCGATAAGATGCTCAAGGATGAGAGCAACGGAGCGGATGGCGTCGTCGTTGCCGGGGATGATGAGATCGCACACATCCGGATCGCAGTCGGTATCGACCACGCCGATAACTGGGATGCCCATGCGTTGCGCTTCGCGGACGGCATTGCGTTCGGTTTTGGGGTCGATGACCACCATGGCGCCAGGGAGGCGGAACATATCACGAATGCCGTGAAGGTTGCGGAACACTTTGCGCTTTTCACGCATGAAGCGGGCACCTTCCTTCTTGGTGAGGGTGTCTAGGTAACCCTCAGCCTCTTTCTTTTCCATGTCTTCGAGAAAGGCAATGCGACTGCCAATAACCTCGTAGTTGGTGAGGGTGCCACCAATCCAGCGATCTTCCACATACGGCATGCCAGCTTCGGCGTGCACTTTGGCGATTTCGCCGCGCAGCTGCTGCTTGGTGCCGACAAAGAGCACGTCTTGGCCGGTGGCAACAACTTCCTTCAGGAAGTGCTTGGCACGCAAGATTCCGCGAATGGTTTGGCGGAGATCGATGATGTGGATCTGGTTGCGGGCCTCGAGGATGTAGGGTTCCATCTTCGGATTCCACCGACCCACCCGACAACCGATATGCGCACCGGCGTCGATGAGAGCTTGAACATTGAGGTCAGACATGCTTTTTCCCTGGTTTGAGTAGGTTTTCGGGCGAAAAAAGGCCTTGTGGCAGACCCTCCCGTGCTGTCTTTTTGCTTTGCCTGGGCTTGAGCCGGACAAATGGCCGGGTATTGTATCCCCACCCCTCCGTAGGTCAATTAAAGGCTACAAAGAGCCGAAGAATGGGAAAAGCAAACTCCTAGACGTGATATGCTCTATAAGGAGAGCGAAAAATGTTCCAGCGACCACCTGCCCCCGCCTCAGAAACCAAGGTTTTGGCGATTTTGAATCACCGAGCGGAAGCCACGGATGAGTTGGTGGCCTGGTTTCAGGAGCGTGGTTGGGAAGTTCGGCAATCCAATCACTTGGGGGAAAGTCGGAGTCTTTTGCGTGGCCGGGTAGATGCGGCGATGATTTATCCGCTAACCTTGCTTCGGGATGGGGTGGAATGGCAATCCATTACCCGACTTCTTTCCCCCAGTCGGGAGATTCCGTGGTTGATTGTGCCGTGGGAGGGAGCTTCCCCCGGAGCTGTGTCCAAACTTTTGCAGGGACGACATTCTTTAGCTTCTTGGATGTCGCCTCAGGCTTCCTTGGCGGAGGCGGAGGCGCGGGTGCAAAACTTGGTACGCATGCATGAGTTGTTGTCGGCTAGTCGCCATCGCAACCAACATTTGGAAGGCCAGTTGGTGACCGACCATAAAACTGGGCTGTTTAACGATCGGCATTTTCGTAACCGTTTACGTGAAGAATTTGAGCGTTCGCAGCGCCATGGTTCTCCGGTTACTTTGGTGTTGTTGGACCTTGACGATTTCAAAACTCTCAATGATTCCCATTCTTATGAATTTGGCGACATGGCCTTGCGCGCGGTTGGCGAGACCATTCGTCAGTGCGTGCGTTCGATTGATATCCCAGCGCGGATTGGTGGGGATGAATTTGCCATCATTTTGCCGAGTACGACCATGCCCGAGACTATCGCCGTTTCCAAACGGATACAGCATGTGTTGTCGCTTTCGCCAATAGGTGAAGACCACACCAAAGAGATGTTGCGGGCGTCGATTGGTATTGCCACCTTTGATGGGCGCAATGCCCGTGATCCTCGGCATTTGTTCTTGCAGGCGAATGAAGCTTTGAAAGCTGCGAAGACGGCTGGAAAGAACGATATTTTCTTTTTTGACCCGAATATTCGGAAGGCTGCGGGCGCGGGGGTGGGTGCGAAGTCACAAGCAAAAGCAGCACGAGGAGACTGAAACGAACCTGGCCCACTTGGGTGGGCAAGAATCCTAGAAAGCGGGTAACGAAACAACACCTTCTCCGTCTTCTCCATGTCGCTGCCTAGCGACTTGAGAAAGACCATGAAGTTTCGCCCACCCTTTTGCCCAAACCCAGCCTGCCCCTCTCAAGTCCAAGGCTCTTTCTGCTACCAGCACAAGGGCCACTACCGCCGCAAATGCGACGGTCGGGTCATCCCCCGCTTCCGCTGCATCCTTTGCCACAAACAATTCTCCAGCCAAACCTTTCGCTTCACCTATCGACTACGGCGTCCA
>JAJRZS010000063.1 GCA_024275135.1 Planctomycetota bacterium
TGGGGTGCGCCAAAGGCACTGCCGCCAATGCAGGCCACGCGGTCGGCGTCGAGCAACAGCTCAGCGAAGTCGTCTCCAGAGCGAATGCAGCGCCCCGTTTCGGGGTCGGTTTTGCCCATCACAGCATCCACCCCGACAAAGGCGTAAAAGGCTCCTTGGGGTTGCGGGCAATGGGCTTGGGGCATGGCCGCCAGAGCTTGATAAACCAAGGTGCAACGCTTGGCAAAGGCTTGGCGCATGCGTTCGCAGTCAGCGTCAGCCTGCTCAATCGCCGCCAGAGAAGCCCATTGCGAAATGGCATTGGGAGATCCGGCGAGTTGGCTTTGCACGGTGGACACCGCTTGCACCACATCCGCAGGACCCGCCAAAAAGCCCATGCGCCAACCGGTCATGGCGTAAGCTTTGCTCATACCACCAATCCACACACTACTTTGTTGCAGTTCGGGCACGACCGAAAGGGGGCTATGGTGTTTGGCTTCGCCATAAGTGAGGCCGCAATAGATCTCATCGGAAATGATGCGCACCCCATGCTCCAGCGCCCACAATCCGAGCTCTTGCATTAAGGATTTTGGATAAACCACTCCCGTTGGATTGCTCGGGGAGTTGAGCAAGATGGCGGAGGTTTTTTCTGTGCGCGCGGCTTCAAGGCTAGAAATTTCGGGTAGATGCTGGGGATTGCAAGGCACGATGATTGGTCGACCTTCGGCTAACTTCACCATTTCGGGATAAGAAGTCCAGCATGGGGTGGGCACCAGGACTTCGTCGCCGGTTTCCACCATCACCATCAGGGCCTGGGCAATGGCGATTTTGGCCCCGTTGGTCACCACGATTTGCTCCGCAGGGAAGGCCAGCCCCCATTTTGCGTGGATTTGTTTGGCCACCGCCTGACGGAGTTCGACTAGACCGGGAGCTGGGGTGTAGCGTCCGCGGCCCTCGTCGATGGCCTGTTTGGCCGCCTCCTCGGCGCAGGGTGGTGGGGTGAAATCGGGCTCCCCAGCGGTTAAATCCAAGATTTCCACCCCCTGGGCGCGCAGTTTTTTGACCCGCGCAAACATGGCCAGGGTGGCTGAAGGCTCCAAAGTGGAGGCACGCCGAGCAAAGGGGCGGGGAGATAGTGGGGCGGCTGAGGAGTTCATGGTTGACGGGGAAGACTGGGGAAGGAATTCTACTCCACCAGCGTCTCCATTACTGACATGCCTGAATACGGAATCCTCGACCGTCTGCGCGATTTTCTGCGCAGCCGGCGCTTCGTGTGGATACTCACCATCACCTTGGCGGTGGTGCTGTTTCTCTACATGCTCTTCGTCACCCTCATCTTCAACCCCTTTGAGGCCAAGCTGGGCGACACCGCGACTTTGGTCTCCTCGCAGGTGGATTATTTTGTACGTTGGAAGGACGCAGGTGGGCAATTCGGAGATTTTCCCGAACCAAGAATCTGGGCTGCTGTCGAAGATAGTCCGAGTTTTGCCGAGGCGCAGGAAGCCGGTGCTTTTTCCGCCTTGGGAGAAGAAGTGGGTATGCAAGATTTATTGCAAGAGCTAGGCAGTATTTCGGAATACCTGCCACTTGGTCTTTCGCTAAAAGACGACTTCTTGCGAGAGGTCGTCATTGCCGGCAAGGGGCAAATGCATTTTGACAGTCGCTTTGAGGGCATGGTGTTGTTGCGCGGTTCCTTCAAAGTGAAGATGGGTGTTGCCATGCTTGGCTTTGGTTTTGTGCGCGAGAAATTGCCCGAGGGTTTGCAAATAGAAAGTCTGGATGACGGTACCTACAAACTTCCTCAGTTTGAGCCTTTTGGTTTTCAAGATGCCTACTTGGGGCGGGTCAAAGATATTCTGATTTTAACCAGCCGTCTGGAAATGATTGAAGCGGCCAAAGATTTGGAGTTGCGCGCAGGGCAAGATTCTTTGGCCGAAGCTTCCAAATTTCGGGATAACGTAACTGCATACCTTGGTCCTGGCGAAACACCTGTTGAAACCTTTTTCCGTTGGGACAAGATTGGCCCGCAGGTCGGGCGCTGGCCTAACCCAAACAGCACTTCCCTGGCGCAACATTTTTTGAGTCGTTTGTTCCACACCGATTTACTCCGCTACCTTGCCGGGTATTTACGATTGGACAATCATCTCGAGCTACGTCTCTCCGGCGATTTGGACACCTCCCGCGCCGACACCTTTACCGCGTCATGGTTGGAAGGCTCCGGTGTGGGTGCGCAGCGGATGAAGGATTACGCGTCGATGACCCCCGCGAGCAGCTTTTTGTTTTTAACCTTGGCTGGTGATCCGAACAAAGTCTTGTTGGAGGCTTACGATTTAAGTCCCGGCGATTTGCGGCGCTCGATGGATGAAGCGGTTGCGCAAAGTGGCCAATACCAAGGAATGACTCATTTGCTACGTGAGATTGGCAGTATTTATAAACCAGGGTTGGCAGTCATTCTCCACCCAAACGATTACCCCGAGGCCGAAGGCGATCCAGAACATGATCAAACACCCGTGCCCTTGTTTGCGGTGCTAGGCAAAGTGCGCGACATGGAGGCCTACAACCGTGTGTTTGATTTTCTCAAACAAAACTGGCGAGAATTTACCGGCCGTAGTCAGGATCAAACCATTCAGACAGTGCGTTTTGCCGGCGGTGCCACCGCCACCAGCTTTGTTTCCAGAGTAGTTCCGGGAACCGGCGAACTGGTGTTGCTTTACATCCCAACTTTGGAAACTCTGGTGTTTACCAATTCTGCTCGCTTTGGTTCTGACATCATCAGCACCGCTTTTTTGGATCGCAAAGATCCAGTGGCCAAACGCCGCCAATTACTTCTGCAAGATAGTTTCAAAAAGGCATTGGATGGCAGTAAGAATGGAGCCCATCTGTTCTTTTGGCTGAATCCGGGACAAGCCAAAGACTGGCTGGAAGCCGATGCCCAAGCTACAGCTGAAGAACAATATCGCCTAGAAAAAGAGGCGGTGTGGCGGAATTTGCGGCCCCAAGAAGAGGCGCGCTTGCGTCAGCAAATGTTTGCCGGGCGCCAAAACTTGAGTGGAGCAGAAGCGGCCCAGCTGGCCGAGGCGGTGGATCAAGCCTTACTAAAGGCGGATTCCGATGCGGAGGCTCGCGTACCTGCCTTGCGCGAAGCCAATCGCCGCCAATGGCTGCCGTTACAAGTGCTGGATTGGGTGTCTTTGGGGTGGCGGGTTAGTCGGCGCCACGCCGAGTTGCTGTTGCAGGCGGAATTGGGCGGTTAGGGACTGGACGGAATCGCTGGGGGGGCTAGAATTTGCCCTCCCAAACCAGCCGGGATGGCGGAATTGGCAGACGCGCATGGTTGAGGGCCATGTTGGGATAATACCCAGTGCAGGTTCGACCCCTGTTCCCGGCACCAAATACGAGTCACCTGCGGGTGGCTCGTTTTTCTTTTGCCCCAGGAAGGTGGCCGAGCCCTAGAATTCCCCATCATGAACCCGACTCCTTCTCCCGATTCAGCCGCCAGTCGCCTGGACGCGATTGACCACCTGGTAGGCAATACGGCCATGATTGCGCTGCGCCTAAGTTTTGATGGCAGGGAGATGGTGGTGTATGCCAAAAATGAAATGGCGAATTTCACAGGCAGCATCAAAGACCGCATGGCTTTGCATATTTTGCGCGAAGCCTATGGCCAAGGTGCGATTCAACCTGGCGACACCATCGTGGAGGCAACTAGCGGCAATACCGGGATTGCTTTTGCTGGCATTGGTCGGGCCCTTGGCCACCCCGTGCGCATTTTGATGCCAGATTGGATGAGCCGCGAGCGGGTGCTCGTCATCCAGAGCTTGGGGGCTACGGTGGTACCGGTGTCGGCCGAGGAGGGAGGCTTTTTGGGTAGCATCCAACAAGCTGAGCAATATGCCCAAGATCATCTCCGAGTGTTTCTTCCTCAGCAGTTTGAAAACGAAGCCAATGTCGGCGCCCATGCCACCACCACCGGCCCAGAAATCGTGGCGCAGTTAGCGGCGCAAGGCCTGAAGCCTACGGCCTTTGTGGCCGGGGTTGGCACCGGTGGTACGGTGATGGGAGTGGGGCGACATTTGCAGGAGGCGGTGCCGAGCTGCCAAATTCACCCTCTGGAACCGGCGAATTCGCCAACCTTAAGTACCGGGCACAAGGTGGGCAAGCATCGCATTCAAGGCATTAGCGATGAGTTCATTCCGCAAATTGTCGATTTGGATGGCCTGGACGAGGTGGTGGGCGTGTGGGACGGTGACGCCATTTTGATGGCGCAGAAACTGGCCCGCAGCTGTGGCTTACCGGTAGGTATTTCGTCGGGTGCAAACCTTGTCGGGGCGATAAAGGTAGGCTTGCAACAAGGTGAGGAGGCCGTGGTAACTACGGTATTTCCCGACTGCAACAAAAAATATCTATCGACCGACTACTGTAGGGAAGAACCAGTACGCGACGAGTACCTCACCCCGCGGCTCGAGCTTTTAGGTTTTCGTGTGCTTGAACCAGCTTGCATCGGCTGCACTGGAGCCCCTTTGGAGCGAGTTTAAGATGCCAAGCCCAAAGTTGAGTTTGCAAACCACCACTTTGTGGGAATACCCATCCCAGCATTATGGCAAGAAGGAACAGGGGAGTCAGAAATATCGCGGCGCGACCCCGTCTTATATTCTTTGGAACTTGCTACGACGGTATACCAAAGAAGGAGATTTGGTTTTGGATCCATTTGCTGGTAGTGGCACGACTTTGGATGTCGCCGCCGATTTGCAGCGCCGTGCTTTAGGCTTTGATTTGCAGCCTCACCACCCTGATGTGCAGGCTGCGGATGCGCGTCATTTGCCGGTGGAGAAGGGCGTGGTGGATTTTGTGTTTATGGATCCTCCCTATGGCAATAACTTGCGCTATTCCGGACGCAAGGAATGCATTGGCGAATTGTCGGCGCTGGAGCCAGAATATTATGTGGCACTGGGTCAGGTTTTTGCGGAAGTCGATCGTGTGTTACGTCCACAGGGCGTGGCGGCACTCTATGTTTGTGATATTTGGAAGAAGAAAAACTTTGTGCCGCTGGGGGCGATACTGTCCGAAATGCTAGCTCGACGCTTTGTGCCTGTCGACCATATTGCCGTGGTGCGGCACAACAAAGATTTAGAGAAGGGCAACTACCACAAGGCGGCAGAAGAGGAGAACTTTTTCCTGCGCGGATTCAATCATCTGCTCCTTTTTCAAAAGCCAGCTGCCGTCAAAAAAGCTCCCCAAAAAGGGAGAAAAGCGCAAAAAAAGAAGAGGGGGCCAGGTCGACGCAAACCTGGGCAGAAATAACCTAGAATAGGGATAATTCTCAAGCCCGGAGGGATCCAATGTCAAACAATCTGCCTCGTCGTGATGTTTTGAAGGCTGCTGCTGCGGTTGCTGCAGGCAGTCTTTTCGCTCCGAATCTTTCCGCCCAAGATGCGGATGGGCCGGAAGAATGGGGAGGATGGTTTGCTGCTGCAGAGGGCAACAAGCATATGCCGGTGGTTTCGGTTTCTCGGCATGGCGAAGAAGTTGACATTCAGTTGGATGTGCGCCATCCGCAGGGTGCCGCCCACCACATTAGTAACGTCCGCATCTATGATGAAAACCGGATTGAAATTGCAACGGCCGAATTTCATCCAACCTCATCCACCCCGCGCGCGACGCTCACCCTGCGTATACCTGAAGGTCGTACTTTGTATGCGGTTTCCAACTGCAACAAGCATGGCTTGTGGTACCGCAAATTTGAAGTGTGATCGCTAGGTTCGTCGGCGGCTTCGGCTGGAGCCGTCGACGATTGTTCTGATGCCTTCCACTTGGTTCCTTGGTGATATCCACGGCTGTGCTGAAGAGCTTGAGGAGCTGCTGCAAAAATTGGAGCTCCGCTCCGAGGACCGTTTAATCGCATTGGGTGATTTGTACCATCGGGGGCCCGACCCTCATGGTGTTGCAGACTTACTGCAAGCTTGTCCTAGCTTTGAGTTGGTTTTGGGCAATCATGAATTGGCTTTGTTGCGACGTGCTGGCATGTTGCCTCCCCAAGCACACCATCCCATTCGCCCTTTGCCGGATTCTGCCGGTGGTTATGACGCCGAAGATTTGCGCGGGGATGGCGGCACCCACATCCGCAATATCCACTCCGAAAAATCTATCCAGTTGCTGCGTTTATTAGAGCAAGGCAGCTTCTTTTTGCAGGGAATCTGTGAGTGCGGCCCCTTTTCCTCTCGCAGATGGATAGCGGTCCATGCAGGAGTTGTGCCGGGGAAAGCCCCCGCAGATTCTTCCCCAATGGAACTAACCCACTTGCGGCAATTGGGCCATCGCCGCCAAACCGGTTTTTGGTATGAAAGCTTCCGTGGGCCGGAAATTGTGATCTTTGGTCACACCTCTTCTTCTGTACCTAGACGCCAAGAATGGCAAGGCATACTCACCGCCCATGGTTTGGACACGGGTTGCGTGTATGGGGGGTGTCTTACCGCTTGGTGCCTAGAGCAAGATCGCTATCAAACCGTCGAAGCGAAAATGGCGTATGTAAAATAGCATGCCATGATTCCTCCCCATGAAGCTTTCCAACGGCTGAAAGAAGGCAACCAGCGCTTTTTGTCGGGCGTTTCTGCGCGCGACACCCTCGCCTCGCAAGCGCGACGTCAGCAGCTGGTCTCGGGGCAGAAACCTTTTGCGGTGATTTTGGCCTGCGCGGATTCCAGAATCCCCCCTGAAGTTTTGTTCGATCAAGGCCTGGGCGATTTGTTTGTGGTACGAATTGCCGGCAACATCGCCGCGTCATCGCAAATTGGTAGTTTGGAATATGCGGTAACCCAATTGCGCACTCACTTGATTGTGGTGATGGGGCATACAGGATGTGGTGCCATTGCAGCTGCTGTGGAGCAAATCCTTGATCCCAGTTGGCAAACGTCTCCCCATTTGCAAAAAGTAATCGATTACATTCGACCATCGCTCGCCGGAGAGATTCCTGAAGATTTGCTGCAAGACGGCCCGGCTTTGGCGGAATACGCAACGCGAAAGAACGTGGATCATGTTTTGCGACAGCTACCTCTGCAGTCGGAAGTTTTAAGCCAGGCTGCCGCCGCTAAGGAGTTGGCCATGGTCGGTGCAGAATACAATTTGGAAACCGGGGTGGTCGAGTTTTTCAATCATGTGAGGGCACCTTCTCCCTAACCGCAGCCATGCAAGCAACAAACCCGCGCGAGTGCTGGACTCACGCGGGTTTGTATGTGGGATGGAATGGAGCTTAGAAGCCGCCCATACCGCCCATGCCACCCATGGGATCGCCGCCACCAGCAGGCATTGGCGGAGCAGGCTCTTTCACCTCGGAGACGATGGCCTCGGTGGTGAGCAACAAGGTGCTGACAGAAGCAGCGTTTTGCAAGGTGGTGCGCACCACTTTGGTGGGATCAATGATGCCGGCTTTAATCATGTCGACATATTCCCCCGAGGCCGCGTTGTAGCCTTGTGCAAAAGCCCTGGCGTTGCGCACCTTATCGACGACCAAACTGCCATCTACACCCGCGTTGGAAGCGATTTGACGAATCGGTGCTTCCAAGGCACGGCTGATGATTTCGGCACCCGACTTTTGATCTCCGGTCAGGTTTAATTTGGCGATGACTTCTTGTGCGCGGAGCAAAGAAGTGCCACCGCCTGGAAGCACCCCTTCCTCGGCCGCAGCGCGGACCGAAGCGAGGGCGTCGTCGACGCGGTCTTTCTTCTCTTTCATTTCCGCTTCCGTGGCGGCGCCAACTTGCAACACGGCAACCCCACCAGCCAATTTAGCCATGCGCTCCATCAGCTTCTCTTTGTCGTAATCGCTGGAGGTGCGTTCAATCTCGGCGCGGATTTGCTCCATGCGATCTTTGATGGCGGCCTTTTTGCCAGCGCCTTCGACGATGGTGGTGTCGTCTTTGGTGATGACCACACGCTTGGCGCGACCAAGCTGATCCAAGGTGGCGGTTTCGAGCTTGAGGCCCAAATCTTCCATTAGCGCAGTGCCACCAGTGAGCACGGCGATATCTTCCATCATCGCTTTCCGACGATCGCCAAAGCCAGGGGCTTTCACCGCAGCGCACTTAAAGATGCCGCGCAGCTTATTCACCACCAAGGTGGCAAGGGCTTCGCCTTCTACATCCTCAGCAATGATCAACAACGGCTTGCCGGACTTGGCGACGGCTTCCAGCACGGGCAGCATATCGCGCACACTGGAGATTTTCTTCTCGAAAATCAGGATGTAGGGATCTTCGAGCTCCACTTCCATCTTCTCCATGTTGGTGGAGAAATGGGGAGAGAGGTATCCCTTGTCGAACTGCATGCCTTCCACCCACTGGATTTCTGTTTCCAGCGAGCGGCCTTCTTCCACCGTAATGACACCATCTTTGCCAACGCGCTCGAAAGCTTCTGCCAACTTGGAACCGATTTCGGAATCGTTGTTGGAGGCGATGGTGGCCACTTGCTCGATTTCGGAAGTGCTCTTGACCTTGGTGGACTTTTTACGCAAGAACTCCACCACGGCGTCGACCGCAGCTTCCATGCCGCGCTTCAGCTCAATCGGGTTGGCGCCAGCAGCAACATTGCGCAGGCCCTCTTCGAAAATGGCTTCGGCCAATACGGTTGCCGAGGTGGTGCCGTCGCCAGCAATATCACTGGTTTTGGCGGACACCTGGCGCACCAACTGCGCGCCGATGTTTTCGTAGGCGTCTTCAAGCTCAATCTCCCGAGCCACCGACACACCGTCTTTGGTAACGGTAGGGGTGCCAAAGGATTTCTCAATGATGACGTTACGACCGCGGGGGCCAAGGGTGACCTTCACGGCTGCGGCGAGCTTTTGCACGCCGGCGCGGATACCCTCGCGCGCTTCCTGATCAAATGCGATTTTTTTGGTAGCCATGATTTTCCTTAACCGATGATGCCGAGGATGTCGTTTTCCGACATGATGAGATACTCTTCGCCTTCCCACTCGACTTCCGTGCCGGCGTAAGAGGTGAAGAGCACGCGGTTGCCGGTCTTCACAGTGAATTCCGTGCGGGTGCCGTCTTCCTTCAGGCGGCCATCACCGAGGGCGATGACTGTGCCTTCAGCAGGCTTTTCCTTTGCGGAGTCGGGCAGCACAATGCCACCGGCGGAAATGTCGGCAGCTTCGAGGCGCTGCACGAGGACTTTATCGCCCAAGGGGCGGATTGCGACTTTCTTGGCAGTTTTGGCCATGGTTGTTTACAGGTTTCTCGTGTTTCCGGTTACCAGGGCTCGCCGGAGTCCGGCTTGCTTTCTGGAGCGTCCTGGGCAGGACGGGGATGCTCCGGCCACTGGGAAAAGATGCGTTGGACGGTGATGCGTAGCACCTCCGCCGGGATGGGTTTTTTCAGCATGGTGATGACCCCGAGTTCCATCGCGGCAAGTTCAATCTCGCGAGAAGGGTTGCCCGTCATCAAAATGCTGGGAACAAGCTGTCCGGCTTGTTGAAGTTGCCCGAGGACCTCCAGACCGGTGAGGCCTGGCATATGCATGTCGAGCAAGGAGAGGTCGTAGCGGGCGTCCAGCAGCTGCTGCAGAGCCTCGGCACCGCTGCGCGCCATGGCGACACGGACGTCGAGACCCTTCAGAAGGGCCACCACAGCACGAAGCTGGTCGTCTTGGTCGTCGGCTACGAGGATTCGGTAGGTCATGGGCTTTCTCGCCCCCCAAGAGCAATCTTTGTGCCAACCCCACCCTGCCGATACGGCAGTCTAATCAGCGCCCACCGAGGCCCAAATCCTCTTCTTCGTCTTCGCCTTCATCCCCGAAATCCATCCCACTCTCCACCCACTCGTTTTCTTCCATCCACTCGCTCTTATCCTGAGCCTGGGTGTGGCCTTCTTCGAGAATGGCGGCATCGTCCCACTGGTCGACGGCGGTTTGCAAGGCCTCGCTATCCAGTTTGCCATGACAGAGCAGGCAGCGGCCACCTCCCTCGAGGGCTTCTACCGCGTCGCTAAAGGTGAGCACCTCGTAGGAACACAAGGGGCATTGCACCACCACTTTTTTTGCATTCATGAGCGCCCTCCTATAGGGGCGAGTTCGCGCCCGGTCTCGCGCCAACGCAAATAATGCAGCAGCGGGAGTTGCAGCAGAGCGTGGGGCAGTTCGTTGTTTTCAATCATGGCTGCAAGCTCGGCAAAGGGCCGCAACTGGACTTCGATGATTTCATCGTGATCGAGATTCCGCTGGAGCCTGCGCTTGGCGTTGCGAACCAGAAAGGAAAAACAACGATTGTTGTGAGTGGCGGGGTTCGGTTCGGTGGCGCAGATTAAGACGGGGGCGTCCCCAGAAAATCCTGTTTCTTCGGCCAGCTCGCGCGCGGCCGCTTCCGCAGGTTCCTCCCCAGGCTCGATAATGCCACCGGGAATTTCTAGGCGAACGCCACCAATGCCGGGTCGATGTTGGCGGATGAAAACCAAATTATCTTCCGCAGTGACGGCAATGACGTTCACCCAATCGGAGGCTTCAATCACGTAAAAGGAGCGCAGGCCTTCTTTCTCTGGGTGTGCGTAAAAGTCTTCGCGCACCGAAAAGATGCGGAAGTTGCCAACGGGTTTGCCGCCTTGCTTTTGCCAGCGCTCAACCATGTTCCAGAGTCGGGTTGCGAGGCAAAAAGGCAGCGAGTTGCAACCAATGTGGGGACAGTTCCATCACGTCCCAACCAGTGTACGCTGCGCCGTTGCTCAACCGCGTAGAAGACAGAGCGCAAAGCCCGTTTCTTCAAGACCCGCTTCCAAGCTTCCGAGCATGACCTGCACCGCTTCTTGGCCACGATCCAATTCATGCAGGGCCAACACTAACTCAGCCACGGTGACCGGATCGGCAGGCTCATGCTGCCAAGCGCGCTTGAGATAGGAAATGGACCCCTCCAGGTCGCCTACGGAACGCAAGACTTTGCCGAGTTCGCGTGCGATTTCATGGGATTCGGGATGTGCCCGGAATGCTTCGAGGAGGAGATCGGCGGCAGCAACAAAGCGGCCTTCCTCGTGGCATTGTTGCGCACGGTGGAGGAGTTCTTGGGAAGAGGCCATGACTAGAGGACGTCTGAGGGACGAGTCAGGCCTTTATCGACGGAATCAGGGACTCCTCTTAAGCTCTTAGTGAAAAAGAAACATCCTAAAAAAGTCGGCTGAGCACGAGGCCCAGCCGACTTGAGGGGAAGATTCTGTGCTTTACTGCACGTTAATGGTGATCGTGTTGGAATCGAAGATGGTTCCGTTTTGGTCGACCTGAATCTCCATGTAGGCAGTGCGTCCTGCAGCGCCACCCGGAACGCGGCGGCTGAAGCTGCCGGTGCCCAAGCTACTGGTGGTTCCAGTTCCCACAATGCCCCCGTAGGTGTTGAAGAAGGGGCTGTTGTCGGTGAAGGCCCAAACCATGGTGTAGGGCATCAGCGGCGGGGCGCTATCCCAGCTGAAGGTGATGGTGCTACCCGTGGTTGGGTTGGAGTTGGAAACCGTGAGGTTGATGGTGTCGTTGGAGCCGCCACCGCCACCGCCACCTTGGCCGTCGAAAGGATGACTTTCCGACAGCAAGGAACCGGCGGATCCGACGTCGCTCTTTACATGCAAAGCACCACCTTGCCAACCGGAGGAGGGCAACACAAAGGAGAGCTGCGTGCCGTTGTTGGTGGAAGGAACGTTGGTGATGGTGACATGGTCGCCACCGGCATTGGTGCCATCCACGATATCGCTTTGCAGCCAAATGCGGTTGGTGGAGGTCGAGAAGCCCGAACCGGTGATGGTGACGGTGCCGCCAGGAACCAAAGAACCAGTGATGGAATCGATGCTGGGCATACTGGAAGCCATCACGCCGTAAATGTACTGTACTCCATTGATGTCGTCCTGCTGGATGGAACGCTGCCCTTGGCCGGTACCACTGATGAAGGCGGTCATGGTGGCGCCGTTGGCCGTGGTATGCCCCAAGCCCAAAGCGTGCCCGAGCTCGTGGCAGCCGACACCTTGCATGTCGATGCCAAAGGTGACGCTACCAGGGCCGTCTTGCCAGTTCCAAGCATCGCCGTAGAAGCGAATGCGCCAACCATCGTTGATGGGGGTTTCGGTGTAGGCCAAAACACCACCACTACTGCCCCCAATGGAGGAGATGATGTTGTCGTTGCCGCCGCCGATGCCACTGGCATTGCCATTCCAGAAGAAGCTGAAGTTGGCTCCACCAGAGCCTACGGTGCCCTGGGAAGTATCCCCGCTACCATCTCCATGGGCGCGGGAGTTCCACTCGGCGCCTGCCTTCCATTGCGACAATTCGGCCCCTGTGTATTGCGGCCAGTTAGAATGGATGGTGGTGTTGTTATTGGCGTTGGAGCCGTTGAAGTTGTTGTAGACGCGGAAATCGCGCTGGCCCAGGTTCAAGCTACCACCAATGGTGGTGAAGCCAGTGGCCTGCTGGGGCGAGGCCATGAAGGTGGTGCCGGCGAGAAGGATGCCGCCAAATCCGATGCGGAGGAGGTTTTTCATTACTTCACCTCCCGCAGCTTGCGCTGGATGTCGGACTGGAGGGCGGAAAGGCGGACGTTGTTGCTAATGGCAAAACCCTTGCCTTTACCCAACACAACCTTGCCCTTGCGGGTGTCGACGGTGCGGAAAATGCCACCCATGGCGGCGTAGACGCAGTGGTCGATATCGGGGCCCCAACCTTGGACGGGACCGCGGAAAACCACCACATCGTTGCCCAAGCGATATTCGGAAGGGGCAGGCATGGAGGTAACCATCATGGCGTCGCCCTGGTAGGTGCCACCCAAGAAGGCGGCCTCAACCTTGGTAGGCTGACCCGAATAGAGGTCTTCGCCTTGGATGGTGAGAATGGTGAAAATGAGTCGGTCATCGCCCGGCGGGGTGTACTTCACAGTACGCACGTCGGTGATGGTGCCGTGGACCGCGGAATCGGTACGCGTCAACATCTTGCTCAGATCCAACTCTTCGATGCACGCGGAGCCACCCTGAACGAGCAGGGCAACGAAAGCCGCGGCCAAGAGCCAGCGCAGTGTTTTCATCTTGTTTGAAGGGTCTAAAGAAGGGAGGGTACGGGAGCCGGACGGTGCGGGGGAAAGTGCCGGTATGAACCGGGACACCGAAATTAGGGCCTAAGTTCCGCGAATTCCGCACAAAAATGGGCAAAAAGCCACCCCGGCGGAGGAATCTAGGCCGACTCCTTCCCTTAGTTTTATCAGCAGATTGGAAAGCAGAATGGCAATTTCCCTGAGAAATAAGGATTTTCGTGGCACAATAGGAGCATGCAGCGCATCCTTCTTCCTTCTTTTTGCCTCGGGGCCCTAGTGGTGGGGCTGCTGACCCGGGCCGATGCTGGCTCTCAGGCACTGCAGCTTGGCGATTCCCAAGTCGAAATCTACCCCTACGGAGTATTGGAGCAAACGCGGCGTGCCGATTTGGTGGTGCCGATGCAAGCGCAGCTCTATAACTCTGGCCAGGGCACCGCGCGGTTGGTGGATTTGGAGGTGCAAACCCCAGAAGGCGAGGTGTTGAGCCATGTTGGCTTAGACAATCTCCCCCTTCATGGCGACGGCGGCTTTGTGCGCGAAATTTATCTGGATATGGAGCGCGCGGATCCCGATTTCAGCCACCGTCATAGCAACCGCCTTTTTATTCCTCTGGATAAGCGCACCCCTTTGGGGCCGGAGGCCGAAGCGGAAGTGATGCGCCGGGTGATGGAAAATGTGGCGGAACTCAAGCGTACCGGGGCACCCCAGCTGCATAACGCCCCCTTCAATATGGATTTGTCGGCTTTGTTCGGCCCGAATGCCCAAGTGGGTGATGTGATTCCTTTTGATTTGGTCGTGCATTGGAACAACGGCTCCGGCCAGCTCCAGCAAACGCGATTGTCGCGCACGCTCACTTTGATTGCGCCCTTTTTGCCACCGCCTCCCGGCCACTGGTCTTTGCAGCGCGGTACCGGCTCCTGGGTGGTGGGTGATTTGCATGTGCATAACTGCCGGGATGAGGCCATTGGCGGTTGTGATTCTTGCGCGGCGGAATCCACCAACATCACGGGCTCTTTCACCAATGCGCAGCTGAAGACCCAATACCAGGCCTTGGCTTATGATTTCTTCAGTTCCACCACCCACTCTTATTGCATCAACTCGGATACAGAATTCCAGGCCGTGGTCACCGAATCGCAAACGCTCACGGACCCCTCGTTCGTGATGCTGGCGAGCACCGAAATTTCCGGTTCGGAGCAAGGTCCTCAGTTGGGCAGCGATAGCGCGGATTTGCTGTGCTCTCTGGGCTTTGGTTCTCACGATGTGCATCACATGGGCGGGCACCACATCACCTCGCGCAAACCCGGCGGGCAAGATGGCTTTTTGGATTTTTGCGACAACCCCATGATGACCCAAGAAGCCAATGCTGGCATGGTGAATGCCGAAGGCGGTTTTGCCGTGGCTAACCATCCGGCCTCTTCCTATTGGGGGTTCAACAGCGTGGCGCGCATGCATGGCCAAGAGCGCGATAAGATTTGGGGAGTCGAAGTGTGGAATGGTTCGGAAGGAGCGAACAACTTCCAAAGCTTTCATCGCAACTGGTGGGTGGATCGGCTGACGGAAGGGTTAATTCTTTTCCCCTATTCTGGTAGCGATACCCATGACAGTGCTTACAACTTTGGCGCCATGCATACCTATGTAACCGGCGCTCTCGACGACGTCAGCCTGACTGCGGCTTTACGCAACGGCAACAGCTATCTATCAAATGGCCCCTTCTTAGAGGCCACTTTGAGCGATGGTGGTGGTCGCAGTTTGTCGATGGGCGGCAAGGTATTGGTGCCCTTCTCCCGCATTCCCCCCAACTTTCCGGTTTTCGTTGATGTTTCTTACAACGTCGACACCACGGGTTCCACGATTACTGTGTACCGTGGCGAGGTTGGAGTTGGGGAAACCATTTTGCTGCAGCAATCGGGTCTGGTTGGCGCCGGTACCCTGCAAGTTGCGGATACCTTGCCCACCAATAGCTGCTGGTATCGGGCGGAAGTACACAATAATGCTTACTCGCAGAGCGCAGTCACCACGCCGGTGTTTGTGCGCATGTTCTAAGCATGGAATGGTCTGCTAGAATCTCGGCGAATGCCTGATCGGATTCCCTCAGACTGGCCGCCGGTTCGCCGAATCGAAGATTTAGCAAGCCTAAAACAAGCCATCCAACGCTGGACTGCAGCGGGGGTGATTGGTGTCGACACCGAGGCTAATTCTTTTTTCGCGTATCACGAGCGCATGTGTTTGCTGCAAGTTTCTGCGGAAGGAGAGGATTGGATTGTGGATCCTTTAGCCCTTGGCGAAGATTTGAAGGCCATCAATCCCCTTTTAGAAAACCCGAATGTGGTGAAGGTTTTTCATGCAGCGGAGTTCGACCTCATGATTTTGCGCAAGGATTTGGGTGCGGAGGTGCGTGGGTTGTTTGATACGCAAGTGGCGATGACTTTGCTTAAGCATGAAAAAACCGGATTGGCTGCACTGATTCAATCTTACTATGGCATAGAGTTGTCGAAAAAGGAGCAGCGTTCCAACTGGGGGCAACGCCCGTTAACCGAGGAACAGCTTGCTTATGCCCGCATCGACACTCATTTCTTGGTGGATTTGCATAATCGGTTGGTGAAAGAGCTAGAAGAGGCCAATATGACGGCCGCTGCCTATGGCGAGTTTCAGCGCCAAGAACAAGAAATCCTAATTCCCAACGCGCCCGACCCAGAACGTTACCGCAAAGTCAAAGGTGCGCGTGGGCTTGGGCCAGAGGCGATGGCGCGGCTGAAGGCCTTGTTTTTCTGGCGGGAAAAAGTGGCGGAAAAGCGTGACGTGCCTCTTTTTCGGGTTTTAGGCAACCAGGCTTTGGTGGATTTGGCCTGTAACCCGCCACGCGATCGCAAGCAGTTGGCAGAAATTAAGGGGGTGGGTTGGAAAAAGGCGAAACGTTATGGTGACGAAATCCTCACTGCCTTAGGTTCAGCCAAAGGCAAACGGGTCGACA
>JAJRZS010000064.1 GCA_024275135.1 Planctomycetota bacterium
CGGGGGATTACGGTGAAGACGCCGACGGTCACCCCAGCGATGGTGCTGGGAGTGATGCGGGAGAGGATTTCGGGGCCGGAAATCTTGGCTTGGAGGTGGCCCAAGAAGATGCCTTAGTGCCCAGCGAAGTAGGCCAGATTCGATTAGTTGGCCGATTGGGATCGATGGTATTCAACCAACCACCTTCGATACCGCAGTGGCACACTCGTTGTAGAAGCATTATCAATAGCCTGTTGAAGGCGCGGCGGCAATTTTCCCCACTGCCCATCACGCGGATTACGCAAAAAATTCCCCGAAGCCTGTTCACGACGAGACATCCCCTTACCTTGCCCCTCGCGTGCGGAACTCTGTGGCGGACGAGGGGCAGGTTTGTTGCCCTGCTCGCCTTCACCCGAAGAGGATTGCGAACCACCACCACCGCCCCCAGATTGCGAAGGATCACCTTCGCCACCACCAGAGCCAGAAGGGGGAGCCGGGAGTAGGGCCAAAAGCTCCTCCATTTCTTCAACCAATTGCTTGGCCGCAGCTTTGGCATCTTCCAGCGGCTGCAAATCTTGGGATTCAGCGTCTTGCTCAAGTTGCTCCAAGGTTTTTTGCAATAAACGGTCCGCTTGGGCAAAACTCTCGCTAACAGCACTAAGTTTTTGCGACAACTCTTCCATCGAAGTGGTTTCCGGTGCAGGGGCTGGATCCGGAGCCGGTTCTTGGGTGAAACAAAACAAGAGGAAAAGAAACATTAAACATCCTCCGCTTCATCACCGTTTTCCGCACCCTGCAAACGACGCACCATAGATTCGAATTGCAGTTGCAGCTCGCTTTGCCGATCGAGCAACATTTCCAGTTAGTTACTTTCTTCCGGGCCCAATTCCAAACCGGCAGCTGCATAAGCCTGCAGACGTAGGTGCAGGGCATCTAGACGCTCAGCCAACCCGGTTTGCATGCGCTTGAGCAATTGCAATTCCATGGCAAAATCAACCAAGGGCCTTTGCTTTTTATCCTCCTCTTCGCCGCCACCACCGCCTGGAGGCATGTCCAAGCGTTTGCGAATACGTTCTTGTTCCACCCGAATGACGTCAATCAGTTGCTGCCAATCGGCGGTGAGGCCAGCGGCAAGCCCAAGCGCACGCTCTTTGAGTTGGTAGCGAGGAGGGCCGAGCTCCCGCGCAAGAATGTCGTGATCCTGTTGCAAGCCTTGAATATAAAGAGGAAAACTATCGGCACCCGCAGTGTCAATGGTGAGCATGAGTTGATTGGTGGCCAAAGCCAACTCCTTCTCGGCAAGAGAAATTTGGCGGAGACGACTCCGTGCACTGCGGGGCATCCGCGAGCCGTGGTTTTCTTCCGCAAGCTTTTGCATTTCTTGCTCTAAACTTTGATGGCGGTCGAGGATTTTTTGCGCTTCTCGCACCACGTTCAACAAAGCTTCCCGGCGCTTGGATTCTTCGGAACGCTGCTTTTGCTGCTGTGCCTGTTGTTCGGCCTGGTCCAAAGCGTCAAGGGCTTCTTGCTGCTTCTTTTTAGCCTCTTCCAGTTGCTGCGACAATTCTTGGGCCTGATCCTCAGCGGACTGACTACGCATTTTTTCTGCCGCCTGCTTCCCCGCTTCTTGGGCTTTTTCAGCAGCTTCCGACTTCCGCCCCGACTCCTGCTCCTGCGCCTGATTGAACTTTTTCAAATCCTCAGCTAGCCGGTTTTGTTGCTCGGCCAAGGCCTCCCTCAGCGCCTCTTGCTGTTCAGTGGCGCTCGCTTCTTCTTCTTGAGCGTCGCCTTTGGCTTGTTGTTGTAGCGCCTCCGTCTGCTCCAACAATTCCTGCTGCCGTGCACGAAATTCGCGCAAAGCCTCGATGCGCTGTGAAAGAGCCTTCTCTTGGGCGAGCAATCGTTCTTGCCGCTCCGTTTCCACCAATACGTCGAGCAAATCCTGCAAAGTTTGGATGAGTTCCGCTTGGCCGGATAAGGCATTGCCCGAGTGCAAAGCGGCCAACTCGCGGGCCACGCCTTCCACCACGGCTGCCAAATGGGTGCTGCCTTCCGCAGAGCCCAAGCTTTGACGGGCTTTGGCAATTAAGTCGGCGCGCTCCAGCCGCCCATCCTGCCGGTCCTGTTTCTCCAACAGCTCAAGGATTTGATCCAAGCGCCGCAATTGGTCGGCAACCTGACGCTGTTCCGTCGCCAAACGGCCAAATTCCACCGGGTCTTGGGGGGGTGCGGCTGCCAGCGGCAGGACGGAGAGTAGGAAAAACAACAACATTGACTTTGCTTTATCGTTCAGAAGCCTCTTGGGTTCGCAGATAAAGTCCTCTTTGCCGCTCCAACAAGGCCCTTAACAGGTTAATTGCACTGTTAAAGTCCTCCCAGGAGAGCAATATGACCAGGATAGCATCCAGCTGCTCCCGCAACAGCGCGGCATCGCCTTGTGGATTTTGGTGGTTGCTGACGCTTTCGAGGAGGGCGTCAGCGGGGCCTTGGCGCGCTTGCCACAAAGCTCGACTGAGGTCGAGGAGCATGCCCGCGCGGTCGAGTGGACTGGGCAGCTCGGGATCGAGCAGAGCTTCGGTAAGGACCCCGGGGCTGGGTTTGCCCTTGGCTAATTGGCTTTCCACCTGGGGCCACAATGGCATGGTTTGACGATCTAGCCCCGAGTAGATGCGTTCCAAAAGAAAGGATTCGGCCGTACCCAAAGTGGCATCCAAATCTTTCCACAGACGACGGGCTTGACGCATGCTGGGATGATTTGTGCCTTCAGCAATGGCGGCACTGCGGTCGCGCAAACCTTCCAAGCGTTCGCGCAGGCGCACAATGCGTTCGGCCAATCGCTGCTCTTCCATGGCTGCAGGCACGAGTTCCACCCACGGACTTTGGCTCTGTGCCTGCTTGGCCTGCGGTTGCGCGTTGTCGGTGGCTTGGAACTGCAAACGGAAACGGTTTTCCTCAAAGGATTCCGCCGAATAGTTGCTCGGCGCTTGGATGCGCAGCACTTGCTGAAACTCCTGGCTGCCAGCGGCAAAGTCGAGGGCGATAGCAACCCCTTGGTATCCGCTCAGGGATAGGGAGGACAAACCGAAGTCGTCTTCCGCAAAAAGGGCGATGGGAATAGTACCTCCAGGTACGGTGGTCCAACGCTCGCTGGGGAAAAGTACCCGAGGTTCAGGGCGACGGTCGGGAATGGCCGTCCACCGGAAGACGGCGGCGCGGTCTTGGCGGAATCCATCTTCGCCCGTGAGCGCTACCGACAATTCTCCTGAACCTTGGACCGAAAAGGAATAACGGTACTGTCCGTCTTGTTGCTGCAAGGTGGTGGACTCTCCACTAAGGTTGGTGACATCCACTTGCGAACTTGGAAGATCCGGTTGCAAGCGGAGTTCCACCGTCGCACCTTGCAGAATACGCAACTCATGAAAAGGACCTTCTTCGGCGGGAAGATTTGTATAGGCGGGTGGTTCGACATGGACCTGCCAAGCTGCCAAGGAGGGAGCATCTCCGGCTTGGATTCGGAGCCGAGGAAAACCGTCGGTGTCGTCACCGCCGCGAAATCGAAGCAGGAGATCATGGCGCAAAGGGGGGAGACGAAGCACGAAGTTGCCGCCACCCAAGGCATGCATGGGGCGCGGGTTGCCGTCGACTTCGGCAAAAATGCGCTCAGGAACCACCCCTTCGGCGCGGATGCGCAAAGATAAAACGGCATTGCGGGCGACGGCAAGACCATAATCCTCCAAGCCAAGGATTTCGAAATCCACAGGCTCGGCAAGGCCTTCCAAATAGGCCGGCATGAGCACCAGGTGCGTGTCCGATGGCCAGGCGGTATTTGCGCCCAACAAGCGTTGGATGAAAATGGAAGCTTCTTGAGGGTAGGCCCAAATGCCAATCAAAAGTAAGACCATGGCCGCACTCCCGCTAAGACAACTGCGCCGCGCGCGCCCGGTGGGGACCACGGTTTGGGGGTCCAAGCCCTGGCTCAGCTCTACCGCCTCGGCGGTGACGGTGGCGAGCATGGCGGGCGAGGCGATTTCAGGACGGCGATGCAATTCCACCGCCGTGGCCAAGCGGTCTTCCAGTTGGGGAGCTTTGCGTTCCCAGATGGCGGCCAAATCACGGGCAGCAGGACGTTGACGCAAGGGGCGGAGGAAATCGATGGTGAAATACCAAAACCACAAGGCCACGGCCAAAACCAGCAAGACCATGCGCACCACTAGCGGTGGAGCGAGCAGGCGATCGAGCACGTAGAGGGCAAGTAGCAAAAGGGAGCTATTGCGTAGAACGCGCCCAAGGCCAAACAAAAACAGCACCACGAACAAGCGTCGCTCCAAGGATCTCAGCAATAAGGCGAGTGGCTTGGCCAGAGGGGGATTCATCGCGTGAAAATGGGTAGGTACTCTTTCGGGATTTGCAGAATGAGGCAGGCCGTGGCGGTGCCGTAGTTGATGCCAGGGCCGGTGCTGTTGGGCCAAGAGCCGTCGGCATTTTGCATTTGCAACAGTTCTCGCTGAACCACTGTGAGATAGTTGCGATAACGCTCACCACCAAGGATGTGAAAGGCTTGCACCGCGTAGTAATGACCGTAGTAGAAATAATAATGCCCGCCCACTCGGTAGCCGTTGCGCTTGGTGAATGCCCCGAGTTGGCTTTCTAAGCGTTTCATACCTTTTTCAATATCGGCATCGGCATACACACCAGCACCATGCAAAATGGTGATGCCAGCCGCTGTAAGAGGAAAGGTGGCGCGGGATTTGAGGTCGGGTTGGTAGCGGAATTCTCCAGGCCGAGCGCTGACGCTAATGCTCCAGTCGGGGTCGTCTTCGCGGACGGCACTTTTGCGCACATAACTGACGGCAGCGTCGATGGTGGAGACCGGTACTTGGATGCCAATGTTGCGAGCCGAGCGCAAAGCCAAAACTTGGCACGCCGCCACTGACATATCCGCGTCTGCCACATGGGGTTGATAGCGCCAACCACCTTGTTCATTTTGGCTGGCGACGATGAGGTCGACTGAGCGTTGTAGGGCTGGACGTAAATCCTCGCGTTGGGTCATGCCATAAACTTCGGCCAAAAACAAAGTGGCGAAGGCATGCGAATACATGCGAGTTTCATTGGCCGTGATATAGCCATCTTGTTGCACATGTTGCAACAGGTAATCCACAGTGCGGTCCACAACTTGGCCATAAGGACCGCGCCCTGGCACATTGCCACCGGCCAAAAACGCCATGCCGGCCAAAGCAGTAACCCCGACATGGGCCGCATCGTGATTCCAAACTCGATAGCCTTCTTCCAGTTTATAGCCAACATCGGCAGTCCAAGAGCCGTCGGCTTGTTGATGGGCGGCCAAGAATTCCAAGCCGCGCTCTGCTGCCAATATGCCTTCCTGCGACAACCCGCCGAGAGGGTCGGAGGATTGGGGCAGCAGCAGTAGGAGTGTGCAGAGAATCATGAGGAACCGAGCAGGGTGATGACATCCCCATTCCTTAGCAACACCTTATCGGGTAGCAAAAGAAGGCGTTGGGAACTGAGACTGCGTGCGGAGCTTGGAGTTTCGAAGTGGTCGCGAATCTGGCCTTCGTTGTCGACCAAGAAACAATGGAGGAGGGAACCTGCGCGGCGATTGCCTGCGGTGCGCAACAACAGAGCCCAGCCGTCGGCGGCAGCCTGCGGCAGCGGCAGCGGCTCCACCAAGTTGGAAAAGTTCAAGTCGGGGAGGATGGTCCTCCAGTTAACAGTCATTTCTCCTAAGCCCAAGCACTCGACTTCGATTTGGTCGCGGGCGACCGCTTGTAGGCTGAGGAATTGGGAACTGCGCGTTTGTTGGCTGCGACGGATGCGGTTTAACAGTTGCGGCAACTTGACGGCGGGATCCTGAAAACGGTGCACCCAGGGGGTTCGTTGTTGGGGGGACAACCAATGCAAGGTTAAGGGGCCAGCGTCGGCTTGCAGGGAGCGGGCAGGGCGGGTCCACCAGCCCATCCCTTGCGGACTGGGGAAGACGTCGAAAACCTGATGATCGAGGGGATAACTCTGGGTGGGGCGATTGGGGTATTGCACATAAATCGCTCCCTCCGGTTCGGCGCGTTTGGTGAGGATGGCAATGCCCTCGCTAAAGCAACGAGCCGATTGCAACTCATCCCAGCGAGGGGCAAAGGGGAGGGTGTAGTTGAGCGGAGGTTGGACATGCAACAAATCAATGCGCTGCACTTGCGAAGATTTGTCTTGCAACACATGCAAATAGCGAGTGTCAGCAACCATTTGTAAATAGCGATCGGCGGTGGCGTCGAGTGGTTGCTGCAAATAGGGGACGCCACTTGCTAAATCTAAGACTTGCAGCAAAATTTGTCGGCCAGGCCCACGCAGCAATATGGCAGCGAAGTCGCCAATGCGCAGTGGGCGTGAAGAATTGAACAGAGGATAGCGCAGGCGACGTTCTTGGCGTTGGCCTTGATAATCGATGTGAATCCATCGATCTTTGTAAAGCAAAGCCATGCCGGTAGCGGTGGCGAAACGGAATTGCTCTAAGTTGGGCAGGCTGTTTCTATTGTTCAGGAAGGAAAGACTATGCACAATGCGCGAGCTTTGCTGGCTAAGCTGCAAAATTTGGCAAGTATCGTCGTCTTGCAAAAACACATAAACTTGGTCGTCCACCGCCATAGCATGCAAAGGGATGGCCCCATCTAACTTCACGCTGACCAAGGGCTGGAGTTGTTTGGCCAGGGGAGGCGCGGGGTTTTGCCGGCCAAGCTTTGCTGGCAGCAACGGCCAGCTGCGGTGGCTATCGCCATACCGAAAGACCCACGAGAGTAGCTGCGTTTGGCTGGCTGCGTCTTGCGGAGAGGCCAATTGGTGTTGCAGCCAATCTTGAGCGGTTTGGGTGTTGGCAAAGGCGCGCAGGAAATTGGACGAGGGCTGGGCTTTGGCCAAAGTTTCCGCCGCCGCGGTTTCCTGCGCTTGTTGCAATTCCGGGTTTTGTAAAACCTTCTGTAGCTGTTGTTGGGCCCAAGCAAACAAAGGCGTTTGGCCAACGATCAAATCGCCCGGGTTTTCCAACAAAAGCAAAGCAACCAGCCGTTGCCTCTGTAGCTCCGGGTTTTTCTTGCTAAGGGCGGCAAGAGCTTGGGCGCGCGCGCGAGCTGCGGCAAAAGGTTCTAGATGGTTTTGTGGGGTAAGGACCCGGGGTTGCGGATGCTGTTCGAAATATTGGATAGCCTTGGCCAGCCGTGGAGAACGGGGATTGTCTTCGGGTTGGGCAATCAAAATCAAGCCGGCTGCTTGGGCTTGTAGTTTGCTGTTGGCAGAGGTTAACAATGCCTCAAGCTGCTTCAATCCACGTTTGCTTTCACCGACCAATAACCAAGTGCGGGCTGCTAGGAACTGGAGTGCATCGGCGTCCGAAGCAAAATCCTGGTTGGCGGCCAACTCTTCCGCCCGCCGCGCAACCCGGTGGCCCAAACCGGGGGCATGTTCAAAGCGAATGGAATCGAGAAGCGGTAAAACTTCTTGCAGTTGGCGGTGCGTTAAATCATGGGCAAGCAAGGTGTCGAGCAGGGCGGCGGGGCTGGAATAAGCCAACACCCCTTTGCTTGTCATTAGCAGCAAAAGACCATGGGTGATTTGTGCCGGACCTAAAAACCGGCCTTCCAAAGATTCCCAGCTTAAAGCTTCCCCGCGCATGGCCAAGGTGTCGGCATCCAGTTCGACGACGCCGCCGTTGCTCATGGCTAAGATGCCGCCGCGCATGATGGCCCCTGCGTTGAGGTTGAGGGAGCGCACGCTGACATAATCGTAAAGCGCAGGACTGACTTGGGGTTCGGCAACCACATCCTGCGACCACGACAAACGCACCACGCGGGTTCCCGAAAACCAAACTGTTTGGGAATCCATGCCCAGCAAGTTGCTAATAGTGCCGTAGAGATTGTTGGCGACTGCGGGCCAGCGTTGGATGCGTTCACCGGTTGCGGCATCCAGGCAGAGAGCAAAGAAACTATCGGTTGGTGCAACCACGAAGTGTTTGCCGTCGTAGACGGGCGGGTTGTTATGGAAGAACAAATCGCGATTGCCAATCCTGCCATTTTGCCGGGTGCGCACGGTGGTGCGGGGATAGGTGCGCGTCCACAGAGCCTTGCCCGAAGCGGCGTCCACCGCGCAGACCGCGCCGAAATGGGTGCACACAAAAACACGGTGCAAGTCGGCTACTGGCGGTGGACAAGCCAGTTCCGATAGCACATTGCCGAATAAGTTGGTTTCCATGGTGCCGCTAACCAAAAATCGTTTCCACAAACGGCGGCCACTATGAAGATCGAAGGCAAGTAAATCCAAATCCACAGTGCCGGAGGCGGTGTAGACCGGCAGATACACGCGTCCGCCGGCAACGGCAGGTGGGGCCGCCGCCAGTTCCTCCGGTTTGGGGTTTTTCTCATTCAGCCAAGGCACCGATTGGCGCCAAAGGATGGTGCCGGTTTCGGCATCAAAGGCATAGAGCCGACGGGCGGGAAGTTTTTTACGGATGGGGATATGGCTATAAGAATCGGAGCGGCCGATGCCAATGGGTTCTTGAATGACTACGAGCAACACCCCATCGGCCAGCACTGGCGCCAATAAAGTGAGGGGCGAGGCGCCGTCGGATATTTCTTGGGCTTCTAAAGTGCCGAGTTGTTGCCAACCATCAGGGCCTTGAAAGTGCCAGCGCGGCAAGCCACTTCCTAATTCCAAGGCCACCACTTCGCGTCCATTGGTGAGATAACCCAAACCATTGCCAAAGGCCATGCGGTGGCCGAGGTCGGCGGTTGGACCGTCGTCGCGGAAAGAAAAACGCCAAGCTGGTTGCAGTTCACCGGCGCGAATGCGCGGCAGGCTGGGGTCGTCGATGTTTGCAAAGACTGGCGGCATCAAGGAGTCCGCTGGCTTTGCGGGCGGCAGCGCTTGCGCCCAATCCGCTTGCAACTCGGCACCGCCATGCAGGCGCGCAAGTTGGGGATAACCGCGGTCGAGCCATAATTCTTGCAACACAGCAGCGGCCTTCTTACCGCTGGGTAGACCTTGATAAGCTTGCGCAAGTGCTTCAAGCCGCAACAAATCTGGAGGATGCAAGGCCAATTGCAACTGTTGTGCGGCTTCCTCTTCCATCAATTCTTGGCGTAAAGCCGCTGCGGGCGCCGGCAACTGCGCTAAAAGTTCTTGCGCACGCTGCACAGCCCCGACAAACAATTCATCTTGTTGATGGATGAGGGCAGAAGGGTTGGCTTCGGCCACTTCTTGTAGCAGACTGAGAGCGGCTTCCCATCGTTGGTCGGCGAGGTAGGCTTGAGCGTCGGAGAGTTTGGTTGCCAGTTGGCGATCTTCGAGCAAGGATATGCCGGCAGGCAAATCTTGCTGTGCGTGGGCGGCTGCACCGTGCAGGAGCATCAGGCTAAAGCAAAGGAAGACGCGTGGCATTAGGAGAGGTGGAAACGTTTGCGCAGAATCCATTCTGCGGCAGCAAGGCCCAAGAGGAAAGCGAGAAAAGGCCAGGGGGAAAGTGGGTGGCGGGAACTGCTGAGGACGCGGCGCACCTTTTCCCTACCATCCAGTGTCTTGAGCAGTTGTGAGGCCTCGGTCCAATCGAGGAGTTGACCCCCGGTACGCCCGCATAGGGCAATGAGCAGCTCGCGGTCTTGAGCAGTATTGGCCATTTCTCGTGAGGGCAAATGCACATGGAACCGCGCGCTGGCAATGGCTTCGCCGTCGACCTCGCCGTCGGTGGTGAGATAGACCCGGGCGGGGCCAGGAGCTGAGGCCCGCACACGGCCGCGATAAATGCCTGGCTGTTCGGCGACGGGATGCAAAAGTGCGGCTTTGCCCGCGCCTTCGACAAAGACAGGCACTCCTTCTTCCTCCACCACCGGTTGAAAGCTGTCGTTAAGTAGGCGCACTTCGACTTGCAAAAATTCTCCCAGCTCCAACTCGGTTCGATCCAAATCCAAACGAATGCGTCCGTGGTCGCCGCGCAGGCGGGTAGCGGCCAAATGACGCAAGGCGGAACGCCAGAACCTGTCCACATAATGTTCGCCGCCGGGAAAACGCCAGCGCCAGGTTTCATCGGTGCCAACCCAACCTACCCATCCTTCCGGCGCATAAATACTGGCTGCCAAAACATGCGGACCGAAACGGTTTTCGCGGTCGGGATTGACCAGCCAAGCGGTGGCGCCGGGGCGCAAACGTTCTACAGGTTGATACCACCACAAAGGAGCGGAGGTTTGCCATAACTCCAAGTTTTCTTGCGGGTTGCTGGCAAACAAAACCACCGGGTGTGGGCGCAAGGGATCGGGCGGCAAAGGGTGGACTTCTGAGGTTGGCACCGGCGGCTCTTTGCCCAGCACCACCGGTAGCATGTTTTCTATGGGTGTACCCAAGTAGGCGCGCGGATTGTGGAGCGGGCCGGCCAACATCAATAAACCACCCCCTTTGTGGACAAACTCTTCCACTGCAGACAAGAAGCGTTGGCCGTCCAAGGGGTCAGGCGTCATTTGTGCGGGGTCGACATCGCCGAGGATAATGAGGTCGAAGCGCTCCAACAATTCGGCAGGCTCGGTGGGCAGACGGAGCAGGGCTTGGCTGCCACGCGAATGTTCTTGCGGGAAACCACGGTCGGCTTCGGCCAACCAACATTGCAGGAGGACATCGCGTTCGGCGCGAATCAGGCGGTCTTTCAGAAAGCGGTATTCCCATCGTGGTTTACCCTCCACGTAGAGCACTCGCACTTGCACCGCCTTCACCGTGAGACTCAACTGTAGGCGGTTGTTTTGGGTGGCTTGCTCACCGGGAGCAGGCAAGACTTCAGCTTGGAGTTGGCGCTCCCCAGGTTCTTGCAAGAGTGCGGAAAGCACGAAGTTGATCCCATTTTCGCCCAGGTCTTCGACCGTGGTCCTGTCTAGTTCATTGTCCAATTCATCCAATAATCTCACCACCGCGTGGTCAGGTAGGGGTTGCCCGCTGGCGCGGAGGCGGAGGGAAAACAAGGCTACATCGCCGGCCAGCACCAAATCGGGAGTTTGCACCCGCTCAAGGATGAGGTCGGGGGCTTCGGCGGTTTGGCCAAAGGCGACGGCATGCACGCGGACCCCTTCGGCGCGAAGGCGGTCGGCGGCGAGTAAAGGATCGCTACCAAAATTATTCCGGCCGTCGCTGAACAAAACCACATCGGGAATGCGGCGGCCGCGATACTCGGCGAGCAAACCTTGCAAAGCGTCACCCAAAGCGGAGGCTTGTCCATCTCCTTGCAGTTGCTTGGCATCGGTTGCTGTGGAGGTGAAGTTGTCGTCGAATTGCCAGGCTTGGACTTGATAATGTTCTTCGAGTTGGCGGCGAAACGGAGATTGCAACAAACTTTGCAATTGGCTCAGGCGGGTAGGGCCTCCACTTTGGTCGGAGCTGCGCATGGACGCCGAATTGTCAAAGAGTAGGGCGAGTGGAGCTGGCTCGGTGACCACGCGGTCCTGTTGCAGCGCGGGGCCAAAGCAAAGAAAAAGGGTGGTGGCCAAAAGGACCCAGCGCAAAAGAGCGGCAAAACCAAGCCCGCGCCGCGGGCGCCCAGTATGCCGGTAGGGCAGCATGGCCAGGGCCAGGGTGAGAGGCAGCAACACCAAACCCAAGACCCAAGCCGGGGGTAAATGTGAAAAAACTAAGTGATTCATCGGCGACACCTCATACGCTGCGTCTCCGGTCTAGGGCCCATGCACATAAAGTTTCGCTGACAAAACAAAACAAGACCAGCAAGGCAAGAAGGCGACTCCAATCCTGAGTTGGAGTTTGGTCTTCGCTTTGGTTTCGCGGTTCTTGGCCGAGGTTGCCTACCTGCACTGACGGTGGCAGAAAGGAGGCCAAGGTGGCGGCATCGGCAACACGCAAATCGCTCTCGGCTGGGGGCGGCACCACCGCCAAGGGTTGTTGACGATGAAGTTCTTCGCCGTCGGGAAGCAAGAGTTGGGCACTTAGCTGCCAGATTCCAGGGCGGGGCACGGAGTCGAGCAAGGTGAGTTGCTGCAAGCCGGCGCTGGCGTTTTGATAATCCGACAAATTGGCGACCAACATCCCATCGGGATCGCGCAACTGGGTTTCGGTGGGTGGATATTTCAGCTGCAAAGCCAAAGCGGAACCCACGGCGTAGGAGCTTGGGTAGCCCGGGGTTGGAGCTAGCGAAAACATCAAGTCGTAGAGGAAGGGCAAGGTGCCTCCAGGTACTTCTTCCATGCGGTTCCACAGACTGATAGGGGCGGCGGACAAAAAGGCGATGCGTCCTTGTTGATAAGACCATTCAATGAGGGCGGCGCCGGCATCCAGCTTTTCGTTTTCTTGCAGAAAGCGCAAACTCAGGTGCAGCGGGGTGGGGCCCTGAGGGTCGATGGCAAGAGGGCGATACACCATGAACGGCACTTCGGTGAGCAAGGGCTGCCATTGCGGGTCGGTGAAAAAACGCAAGGCCGGGGCTTCGGGGTCGGCGATTTCTAAGCGTGCGGGGTGCTCTTCAGCATGAATCGGGGAAGCCACACTCAGTCCTTGCAGTTGCAGGATGGAGAGAAAATCTTGAATTTCTTCTTGCCCAGTGTGAGGACCAAAGGCCAACAATAAACCGCCACCGGTGCGCACAAACTGGGCCAAGGTTTCAGCCACGCCGAGCGGGATGCTGCCTGGGTCGGCCAACACAACCAAATCGGTTTCGCGCAAAGCATCGGCGTGCAACAGGGCAATCGGCATGGATTCCGGGCGCAACGGTGCCCATTCTCCCAAGGCCAAATAGCGCCAAAAGGCATCAAAAACCCCGGGTGCTTCTTGTTCGCTGGCCGCTTCACCCAGAACCAAAACGCGATAGCCTTCGCCCACCTCTAAGATGGCCGCCCGCGCATCATCGGCGAGCAAATCATCATGAGTGATTTGCACTTCCACCGCGCGCGCGCCGGCTTCGACGGGGGCCAAGGCAACCGACCAATCGGCGGTTTGCTGGGGGTTGAGTGTGAACGGTTGTTGGGCGATGGGAGTGCCGTCGAGCAGAAGTTTGGCCCGAACCTGGACGCTTTGGGCACCAAAATTCCGCAGCGTAGCGGTGGCATCGCAGGCATCTCCACGGACGAGGCGAGGGGTGGATAATTGCAGTTCGGTAACCGCGACATTGGGCCTTTGGGCGGCCCCGCAATCGAGGATAGAGAGTTTGCAGCCAAGGGCTTCGAGCTCGGCAAAGGGTTCCGCCAGCCCGCGCTCTGCATTCCATGTGTTGGCTTGCAGGTCGGTGAGGATGGTCACGGTGATGCGCGCAGGATCTGGGCCGAGGGTGGAGGCGGTGGTCAGCGCCATGCGCAAAGCTTGTGTCAAATTAGCTTCACTAGCGTCGGCTTGATGTTGTTCTGCCAGCACCTGGCGCACCTCGTCGGGGTCGCCGGCGGCCACGCGCTCGGTGCGCAAGCCGACGCGAATGACCGCAGCCCGATCGTCCAAACTGGCTTGGAGTGTGCGCAAGCGTTGTTGACCCAACTGGCGTGCGCGCATAAACGCACTTTGGCCTCCGCTTAGATGCTCCATCGACATGGATGCGTCGAGGAGAAGGATTTCCCCGCGGGCACTGCGGCCGAGATTGAGTGGTAAATGTTCGCTCTGCGGGCGGGCCAAGGCCAAGATCAAAAACAAAATGGCCAAGGTGCGCAGGCTGAGGAGGAGGATGTCTTCCAAAAAAATGCGCCGCCGGGTGCGCTTGACCGCGCGCAAGAGAAACTCCATCGCGCTAAAGGACACTCGTCGATAGCGCCGTCGTTGTAGCAAATGGATGATGATGGGCACGGCAACCAAAGGCAGTGCCCAAAGCATGGCGGGAGCGGAAAAATTCAGCGCAAACCTCCGGGCTTACGCGCGTTGCGTTGGGCCAAAAATTCCACCAAACCTATTTCCAAGGGCTCTTCAATGGGCATGCGACGAAAAGCCACGCCGGCACTGCGGAGCGCGCGACGCAAAATGGCACCATGGGCCTCAAACTCTTCTAGATAAGCGGCGCGAATGGTGTTGGGGTCGGCGCGCAAGACGTCGGCACTTTCCAAACCTTCAAAACGCGTGTTGCGCAGAAACGGAAACTCTACTTCAGCGTGGTCGAGTGTCCGCAGGGCAATGACATCGTGACCTTGGCGCCGCAGTTGTCGGGCGACAGTGGCGGCTTCCTGTGGTGGGCCAAGAAAATCACTAATCCAAACCACCAAACCTTTGCGGTCCATTTGCGAGGCGGCGGCTTGCAATCCTGTGGCTGGGTTACCTCCGCCATCGGGTTCGGCTTCGGCCAGCCATTGGCACAGACTCTGCCAGTGGGCTTCTCCGCCACGGGCAGGCAAAGTGCGCTTGACCTCCTCTCCATGCAGTAAGAACAAACCAAACTGATCGCTTTGGTCGCAGGCCACGCGGGCCAAGGCTGCAGCCAACCAAGTGGCGTAGGCAAACTTATGCCAATTGCCGCTAGTAAAAGCCATGGAGGCCGAAGCATCAACCACCAGCCACAAACGCAAATCAGTTTCTTCTTCGTACTCGCGAATGATGTTGCGATCGCTGCGCGCCATCAACCGCCAATCCAAGCGCCGCAAATCATCCCCTGGCACATATTCCCGATGCTGAGCGAAGGTGGTGCTGGAACCTTTCAGCGGCGAGACATGACGCCCCCCGCGCAGGCCTTCAGCGGCGGTGCGGGCCCGAAGCTCCAAGCGCTTTAAGCGCGCGCGGAGTTTAGGATCCGATACCTGCCGCACGGTCTCCGTCTAAAGCGCTCGGATGAGCTTGGATTTCTTGAAGTAACTGTTGCACCACGTCGTCGGCGGTGATGTTTTCGGCTTCGGCGGCGAAGTTGGTGAGAATGCGGTGGCGCAACACGGAAGGGGTAACCGCATCGACATCTTGCGAGGAGGCGTGAAAACGACCATGGAGGAGGGCGCGGGCTTTGGCTGCCAAGATGAGGTTCTGCGAAGCGCGGGGGCCGGCACCCCAAGTAATCCACTGACGGATGAAGGCTGGGGCTTGGCTATCCGGGCGGGTGGCGCGGGTGAGGCGAACGGCGTAATCGATGACGCTGTCGGCAACGGGCACCGCACGCACCAATTCCTGGAGTTGGATGAGCTGCTCGGCATCCAGTACTTTGTCTACTTTGGCTGCGCCCACGCCGGTGGTGCGTCGCAAGATTTCGGCTTCTTCTTCGGCGCTGGGATAATCCACTTGAATCAAGAACAAAAAGCGATCCAAAGCGGCTTCAGGCAGGGGGTAGGTGCCTTCTTGCTCGATGGGGTTTTGCGTGGCGAGGACGAAGAAGGGGTTGGGCAAGGCCCGCGTTTGCCCGGCTGACGAAACTTGTCGCTCTTGCATGGCCTCCAACAAGGCGGCTTGGGTTTTGGGCGGGGTGCGGTTGATTTCGTCGGCGAGAACGATATTGGAAAACACCGGCCCGGGCATGAAGCGGAAACTGCGTTCTCCAGTTTCGGGGTCGGCGTGCAAGACCTCGGCGCCGGTGATGTCGGCGGGCATCAAGTCGGGGGTGAACTGGATGCGACGGAAATCCAAATCCAAGGCCTCGGCAAAGGTGCTGATGAGCAAAGTTTTGGCCAAACCAGGAACGCCGACCAACACCGCATGCCCGCGCGCGGCCAAAGCGATTGCCAATTCCTCGACCACTTGTTCTTGGCCCACAATGATGCGCCCAATTTGCGTGCGAAGGTTTTGAAAAGCCTCGGCAAAAGCCTTGGCGGCGGCAACATCGTGGTTGGAATCAGTCATGAGTTCTTTCGTTCTGAGAATCTCTACGTGCTTGAATGGCCTGGAGTTCGGCTTTTTTTCTAGCCGCATCGGGATCTTGGGCAAATAAATCGAGCCGGTCTTGGGCCTCGCGCAGACGCTGCTCTTGTCGCTGGGCGGTTTGCGCCTCCTGCTCTTCCTGCTGGCGGGTTTGCACCAAGTCGACAGCCGCCGGCAAGAGAACATAGCCTCCGGCGAGAATCACGGCCCCCCACAACGCGAACTCCAAGGCCCGCAGCTTAGGTTAAGGGCGTTTGCGACTCACAGCGGCAGGGCGCTGCCGTAACGGCCTGATTCTCCGAGCCACTCTTCAATGCGCAGCAGTTGGTTGTACTTGGCAACACGGTCGCTGCGGCAGGGGGCGCCGGTTTTGATTTGCCCAGCACCGACGGCCACCGCCAAATCGGCGATGGTAGTGTCTTCGGTTTCGCCCGAGCGATGGGAAATGACGCAACTAAAACCGGCTTCTTTGGCGATGTCAATGGCGCGCAATGTTTCGGTGAGCGTGCCGATTTGGTTGACCTTGATGAGGATGGAATTGGCTTGGCCACCATCGATGCCGCGCAACAAGCGGGTGGGGTTGGTGACGAATAAATCATCGCCCACGAGCTGGATGTCGTCGCCGAGAGCATCGGTGAGGATTTTCCAACCGTCCCAATCTTCTTCATCGAGCCCATCTTCCAAAGAGACGATGGGATATTTGCCGCACCAATCCTGGTAGAAGGCCACCATTTCTTCGGCGCTTCGTTGTTGGCCTTCGAAGGTGTAGACCCCATCTTTGTAAATCTCAGAAGCTGCCACATCCAAGGCAATGGCCATGTCTTTATCGCCAGCTTGCAAACCGGCTTGCTCGATTGCGGCTAACAAAAGCTCGACCGCTTCTTCATTGGAGCGAAGGTTGGGGGCGAAGCCGCCTTCATCGCCGATGCCGGTGGAAAGGCCTTTGTCGCGCAACAACCCTTTGAGGGAGTGGTAGGTTTCGACGCACCAGCGCAGGCCTTCGGCGAAGTTTTCTGCGCCCCAGGGCTGAATCATGAATTCTTGGAAATCAACATTGTTGTCGGCATGTTCGCCGCCGTTGAGCACATTCATCATGGGTGCCGGCAGGCGATTGGAGCCGGCACCGCCTAGATAGCGGAAGAGGGGGAGACCGGCGTCGTCGGCGGCGGCATGGGCCACGGCCAGGGAAACTCCGAGCAAAGCGTTGGCACCCAAACCGGATTTGTTGTCGGAGGCATCCAATTCAATCAAGGCGCGGTCGACTTCTTCCTGTTCGTCGGCGTCCATGCCTTCGAGCGGGGTGGCCAGTACTTCGTTGACGTTGGCGACGGCTTGGGTGACTCCTTTGCCCAGGTAGCGATCACCGCCATCGCGTAATTCCACGGCCTCAAACTGACCTGTGGAGGCGCCGGAGGGGACGGCTGCCCGCCCGCTGGCCCCGGTGACCAGTTCCACTTCAACTTCGAGGGTGGGATTGCCGCGGGAATCGAGAATTTCGCGACCGTGAATGGAGATGATTTCAGACATGGTGGGATGGAATTGGGACGCGCCCATCTTAGCCCGTCGAGGTGAGGGATTCAGCCGATTACATGGAATCCGGCTCGCAAGTTGGGGGCTGCTCTCTACAATGCGCGGTCCGATGTTCAGCATCACCGGCCTTGATTACGCATACGGCTCCCAAATCCTCTTCGCAGAAGCGGATTTGAAGGTGGAGCGTGGGTGGAAGGTGGGTTTGATTGGTCCCAACGGCAGCGGAAAGACCACCTTGTTTCGTTTGTTGACTGGGCAGGAGCATGTGGATGTGGGGGAAATCAACATCCCGAATGGTCTGCGCATTGGTTATTTCGACCAAAAAGTGGGCGAGATGCAAGGCTGTGATGTGGTGGAACAGGCCGTGCGCTGCGCTGGGCGAGTGGCCACCTTGCGTTACGATTTGGAGGCCCTGGAGTATGATTTGTCCGACCCAGGCCAAGCCCACCAGCTCGATAGCATCATGGCTCGGTATTCCGAGCTGCAATCCGAGTTTCAGATACTAGGCGGTTACGATATCGAAGCGCGTGCGCGCGAAGTTTTGGCAGGTTTGGGCTTTAGCAACGAATGCATGGACGGGGATGTGGGCGTGTTGTCCGGTGGTTGGAAGATGCGCGTGGCTTTGGCTGGCATATTGTTGCAGCAACCTGATTTGTTGCTGCTGGACGAACCCACCAACCACTTGGACTTGGAATCCATTCTGTGGCTAGAAAACTTTATTCGCGAATATCGGGGAACGGTGGTGATGACCTGTCACGACCACGAATTTATGAATCGGGTGGTGACGCGAATCGTGGAAATCGATGAAGGCAAGCTGCGGGTGTTCCCTGGTGATTACGATTTGTATTTGGCGCAGCGCGAGTTAGAGGATAGCCAGCGCATGGCGGCCTTTGAACGGCAACAAGCGCATGTCGAGCGCGAGATGAAGCTGATTAATAAAAACCGGGCGCGGGCGAGTTCCGCCTCGCAGGCACAGAGTCGTTTGAAGCGTCTAGATAAGTTGGAAAAACTGGAGCCGCCGCGCAGTCGGCGCAAGAAACTGGTGTTTCAAATTCCAGAGCCCCCACGTTCCGGCAATGATATTTTTGTGGCCGAAGGGTTAAGCAAAAGTTTTGGCGACCATATCGTCTATTTGGATTTGGATTTTCATTTGCGCCGACTAGAGAGATGGGCGGTGCTGGGTGTGAACGGTGCCGGCAAATCGACTTTGCTCAAAATCATCATGGGTGAGTTGGAGGCAGACGACGGCGTTTGCAAGCGCGGGGCCTCCTTGAGTGTGGGTTATTTTGCTCAGCACACCACCGAGTTGTTGCATCCCCAAGAAACCGTTTTTCAAACCATGGTGGCGGCTTTCCCGGCCGAAGCCATTGGCTCCTTGCGCTCTTGTTTGGCTTGCTTCGGCTTCGACAAAGAGGATTTGGACAAACCAACGGCCGTGTTGTCGGGGGGAGAAAAAGCGCGCTTGGTATTGGCGCGTATGCTCTACAACCCGCCAAACTTTTTGGTCTTGGATGAACCCACCAACCACTTGGATGTCGAGTCCAAGCAAGCCCTGCTTGAGGCTCTGGCCAACTATCAGGGCACGATTATTTTCGTCAGCCACGACCGTCACTTTTTGCAAGCCTTGGCTACCCATGTGTTGGAAATCGAGGATGGTGCCGCCACTACATACTATGGTGGCTACAGCGGTTATGTGGCAGCGACCGGCCATGCTGGCCCCGGCGCTTAATTAGGGCTCGGTGGTTTCGACGCGGTCGTTTTTCCAATCAAACCAGGCCGCGAGTTGTTTTTCGCCGCGTTGCCAAACCACTTTGCGGCGATTAGCCTTTTTGTTCATGGCTTGGCGGATGTCTTGGCGGTTTTGCACGTGGACATCATCGATGCGCAGCAAGCGATCTCCCTCTTGCAAACCGGCGCGGGCGGCCAGGCTGCCTTTGACGACATCGTCGACCATGGCTTTTTCTCCCAAGTAAATGCCCAGCCGTTGGCGCGGGGCGGATTCTCCCAGACTTGTCCGTGGCACCATCGGCTCCATATTGGCCAAGCGCCAGGCGGCACTGGCAATGACGCGTGCCGAAGCCCGTTGATAATCCTCACGCACTTCGGATGTGAAGTCATGTTGGGTATGGTGGATGTAAATGTAGTTGGTGGTGCCGAATTGATCCCAAAAGAAACCAGGGACACCGGCACTCAAATAGGCGTCGTGGTCGCTGCCGACACCGCGCGGCAGTTTCTCTTTGGCGACCAAGCGAAAATGAAGGTGGGGGTCTTCCAAGGAAGCAGTATGTTGGATGACGGGGGCAAAGGCTTCTTCAAATAACGGCCATATATCGGGGGTGGTGTTGATGCCAGAGCAAGCGTTGGTGCCGCCGTCATGCACGATGACGGCCGAAATGTTGGGCAGTTCTTCGGGGTGTTGTTCGAGATAAGCACGCGAGCCGAGCAAGCCCTGTTCTTCACCCGACCACAGCATAAAACGAATGGTGCGCCGAGGTTGAAGATTTTGTTCACGCAAAATCTGTTGCAACAAGCGTGCGGCCTCCAAAGTGGTGCTAGTGCCAGTGCCGTTGTCTTGGGCACCGCGCGCGCCGTCCCAAGAATCGATATGGGCACCGAAAATCACCATTTGTTCGGCCAAATCGCTGCCGGGGATTTCCGCCAGGACGTTGTAGAGCGGAACCGGCCCTTGGCGAAAGCTTTGGTCGATGTCGAACTCGAGTTCGACTTCTTGGCCGGATTGAAGGAAATCGAAAATGCGGCGGAACTGGTCGCGGCGCAGCAAAATTTCTACATGCTGGGGTAAATGCTCCCAATCGATGCGGAAATTGCCCGAAGTGACCACCAAATTGCCGTTACGTCCAGGGCGGATGACTCCGGCAATGCCTTCTGCCGCACATAGTTCCCCGAATTGATCGCGCAGGTTGGGCTCGGCATGCTCGGGCGGGCCGTTGAAGCGAGGGCAGAGTTTGAGTGAGCTGGCGACAATCCAGGCGCCTGCCAAATGGCCGCGCAAGGCCGCTAACTCATCTTCGGTTTTGGGCGCCAACAAGGCGGGGCCTCGGCTAGGTCCCTTGGTGCCCGGCATCCACGCGCGGGTGGTGAACACGAGTTCCCTTTTTTCTGGTGCCAACATGCGGCCATGAAGAAAACGGCGATCAAAGCCCACCGGGAAGGAGCCCCATTCTTCGAGGCGCACCTGCTGTAAGCCAAAAGCGCGGAACCGCTCGGCGGCCCAATCGCAGGCTTCAGTGAGCTTTTGCGAGGAGGTGAGGCGGGGACCAATGCCATTGCTGAGCTGGTCAAGCAAATCACTCACCTGCATTTCTTCGTCAGGAACGGCATAGATGGCATCGACCACGGGGTCTTGGGTTGGCAGGCCGGTGGTGGATTGGGCTGCCAGCGCCAGGCTGGGGCTGAGCAGGGCCAGAAACAGGGTAGGAATGGTTTTCACAGGAGTCATGGCAGGGGCAGTACGCACCAGGTCGGTCCAGGATAGAATCTTCTCGTGGACCAGGAGCATCGCCCCGCCCCCGTGTTGTCGCCGCAAAACCTTGTCACCCTAGGAAATCTCGCCTGTGGAGTGGGGGCGATTTTGTTAGCGGTGGCTGCGCTCATCGAGCAGAATCCCCATCGGCTTTACGAAGGCGCCTTGTGGTTGGTGCTGGCCACTTTTTTGGACGCGATTGACGGCAAGCTGGCACGCATGACGGGCACCGCCAGCCCTCTCGGCGCACAATTGGATAGCTTGGCCGATGCCGTTACCTTTGGCGTGGCCCCGGGGGTGGTGGCGGTGACTTTGGTGCGCATGTTGGGGCCAGAATTGGGCATTCAAATCCATCCTCGCTTGTTGGTGGTGGCACCCATCGTCTTTTCCTGCTGCGCTATTTTGCGCCTGGCGCGCTTCAATGTGGATGCAGAAGACGAAGATTTGCGCAAGGACCACGCTCATTTTGTGGGACTACCGAGCCCGGGTGCTGCGGCCCCGCCGATTGCGATGGTGCTGTTCTATTTTGGCGTGGCCGACACCAAGCTCTTCGATGTGAGCCCTTCCATGATCGACCTCACTCATGTGGTGACGGTATACGCCATTCCGGTGATGCTGTTTTTGCTGGCTTTGCTCATGGTCACGCGGGTGCCTTATCCACATTTCTTTTCCTGGATGACGCGATCCACTCGCCCAGTCAGCACGCTGGCCAAATTCGTGGTGCTTTTCGGTTTGCTGTTTTTGGAACCGGAACTTGCCTTGCTGGCGATGTCGCTAGTGTTTGTTTTTGTTCCCTTGTTGCGCAATATGCCGACGCTGCTGCGCAGCATTTCTCGCGGTCATGGGTGATGGGCGATGGCGGTGGTGTATTTGGGCTTGGGTTCCAACCTTGGGGATCGCGCAGAGAATTTACGCTGGGCAGTGCAACACCTGCATGCGGTGCCCGGATTGAAAGGGCAAGCGTTGAGTCAGTTTCGGCGTAGCGAGGCGGTAGGAGGCCCCCCGCAGCCAGATTATGTGAATGCCGTTTGGCGAGGCGAAAGTAGTTTGTCTCCTTTGCAGTTGTTGCAGACCATGCTTGGCTTGGAGGCTCGGCGCGGCCGGCGGCGGCAGCAAAGGTGGGGGCCACGCACTTTGGATTTGGATTTGTTGCTTTATGGATGTCATCAACAATACAGTCCGGCTTTGCAGGTGCCGCACCCGCGGATTATGGAACGCCGGTTCGTGTTGGAGCCTTTGGCCGAACTCAATCCTCGGCTTGCACTCGGCAACGGGCGCACGGTGGTGCAACAACTCGCCAGTCTGGGGGCATGAAGCAGCTACACAGCCAAGATGAACTCGAGGCCTGGCGCCAATCTTTGCCAGCGCAAGCCGAGTTGGTGTTGGTGCCGACGATGGGGGCCTTGCACCGAGGGCATCAAAGTTTGTTGGAGGCGGCGTTGGCGATGGGGCAACCCGTGTTGACCAGCATTTTCGTCAACCCTTTGCAGTTTGAGCGCGCCGACGACTTGCAACATTATCCGCGCACCTTGGATGCGGATTTGCAATTGCTGGAGTCCTTGGGCGTGGCCGCAGTGTATTTGCCTGCAGCCAACGATATTGTGCCAGCTGGCTTGCAGGTGGGTTTGGATCCAGGGCCAGTCGGAAGTGTGTTGGAAGGTGCTGCCAGGCCGGGACATTTTGCTGGCATGCTCACCATCGTGCATAAACTTTTTCAACGCTGCCAACCGCAACATGCTTGGTTTGGGGAGAAGGATGCGCAACAGCTGTTTTTGGTGCGCCGCATGGTGGCGGATTTGGATTTGCGTGTGAAGATTCATGCTTGTCCGACTTACCGCGAGCAAGATGGCTTGGCTTATTCCAGTCGCAATGCTCGTTTGGATACACAGGCGCGCAAAGAAGCTTTGTTGTTGTCCCGGGCTTTGTTTGCTGCAGGCGATGCTTTTGTGCAAGGATGTCAACAGCCTCGGCAGTTGGAGGAGTTGATGCGAGCCATGTTTGCCGACAGCCCCTTGCAATTGGCCTATGCTGCGGTGGTGCGTGAATGTGATTTCGCGCCTGCCGAAGCCGGTGATGGCGAGGATTGGCGGGCGTTGATTGCAGCCCGCATCCAAGGAATTCATTTGCTCGACAACTTACGCTTAACCACCTCTGTTTGATGTCTGCTTCCCAAGTTTGGCAATTGCGCAGCCCGGCCAAAGTGAACTGGACGTTGCAAATTGTTGGACGCGGTGAAGATGGATTCCACCAATTGCACTCCTGGTTTGTGGCGGTGGGGTTGTACGATTGTTTACGCGTCGAGGTGGGGGCGGATGCGGTCGGCATTCATGCGCGAGGTCCGCAGGCGGGTGGGGTGCCCACCGACGATTCCAATCTGGTACTTCAGGCCGAACAATTGTGGCGGCAGGCTGGTGGCGAAGCGCCACCTTTGGCTTGGCAATTGCACAAGGAAATCCCGGCAGCTGCGGGCTTGGGCGGCGGCAGTGGCAATGCTGCGGCCGCCTTATGTCTGTTGCAACAGGTGGCAAGCCGACCGCCAAGCACCGAGTTGTCGCGCCTTGCCCTAAAGTTAGGCAGCGACGTGCCGTTTTTTTTGCAACCGCATGCAGCCTGTTTGCTTGGCGGAAGAGGAGAACAAGTTCTGGCGCGGCAAGACCCGCCGTCAAGTTGGTTGGTTTTGGTAAACCCTGGATGGGCGGCGTCGACGGCGGAAGTGTTTGCCGCCTATCGCCCATCGGCATCCGCTGCGCCGCCCATGGTCACGGCGGATACACGCTGGCCACTGGAGCCAGGGCCGAACCATTTGCTGGCGGCGGCGATGCAAGTGGTGCCGCAACTGCAGGCTTTTGCCGACCAATTGTCTACATTTGGAGATTTTTCCTTGAGTGGGAGTGGTTGTAGTTTTTTCTGCCCCTGGCCGAGCGCGCTGTTGGCCGAGGAATGCGCTGCAAAACTGCGCGAAGTATGGCAACATGTGTGGGTGGTCCCGCTACTGCAGGGGCCTGTGCTTGCCCCACCCCAACCTGTGGAGGAACGATGAAAACCACTTTGATTCTTGGTCCTGGTCGCGTCGGTCGTGCTCTTGCTTTGGTTCATCGTCAAGCCAAAGAGGATGTCTATTTGATGGGGTTGGCGGAAGGCGCGTGGATGGAGTGGGCGCGGGATTATGGCATCCATCCACTGTTGCAATGGTCGGAGGTGCCGGCGTCAACGGCGGTGGTGTTGTTTTGCGTGCCGGATAGCCAGATTTTGCCGGTGGCGGAAAATTGCGCAGCGGTGTTTCCTTGCAACAGCAAGTTGTTCATCCACACCAGTGGCATGCATGATTTAGAAGTTTTGAAGCCGGTTAGTTTGGAAGGCGGTTTCGTTGCCGCCATGCACCCCGTCATGCAGTTCGTCGATCCCGAACAAGACATCGAAGCTTTGCGCCATGCCTTAGTCACCGAAACCGCCGACCCCAACGCGCGCGAAGGGGTCTTGGAAGTGGCGGAAGTTTGGGGCGCGCGCCCGGTGCGGCTGAAGGCAGGGGTCGATCGGCGTCGTTACCACTTGGGGCTGACCTTGGCTTCCAATCACATCACCGCCTTGCTCGGTTGGTCGGCAGAATTGTTGGAGCCGGTGTTTCGCGACATGACTTGGGATGTGGTCGAGCAAATGGCGGCCCAGGCCATGCATGCGGCGCGGCAAGAAGGCGCTTCGCAAGCGCTCACCGGAGCCGTGGTCCGTGGTGATATTTCTACCGTGGAGGGACATTTGCAGAGTTTGAGCCAACAAGAAAAACACCGCTACGCTGGATTGTTGGATTTGGTGGTGGATTTGGCCGAGCAAGGGCAGCGGCTTCCGCATGAGGCGGCGGATCGGATGCGCGCCATCGCCGAAGAGGCGCGTTAAAACGGGTGGTGGCTGCGGTTCCCGCTTCCGGTCTCCCTTGGCGGGAACGACTGATGGTGTCTTTGTGGGCCCAAGACCCAGGGCGTTTGCGCCGTCAGCTGCAAAGGTTGCAAGACAGCGTGGAATGGGTGGAACTGCGTTTGGATGGTGGTTTGGATATTGGCTTGTTGTCGGCGCTGCGTCGGGATTTTCCGCGTTTAAAGATGTTAGCCACTTGGGGCGGAGAAGGATACCAACAGCAACGCCTAGAGGCCCTTTGGGCGGCGGTGGATGCGGGATTTGAGTGCGTGGATTGGCCGTGGTCGGCGGGGGAATTACCGTCCGCATTGCATGCGGTGTCGGTGGTTTGGAGTTGGCATCAACAACCTGGGGAGGCGGTGGATGTGGAGCAGCTGCTGCAGCAAGGGCGTGTGCGGGCGCGAAGAGGGGATGTCATCAAGATCGTGGCTTGGGCCGACTATGCGGAACAAGCTTGGCCGCTCTTGGCCTTGGCCGCCCAGGAGCAGGAGGTGCCGTTGTTGGCTTTTGCCCAAGGCCCTGGGGGTGCGGCTTCGCGGTGGTTGAGTTTGCGCGGCGGCGCGCCGTGGATTTATTGCGGTTGGCCCGGGCAAGAAACCGCGCAGGGACAATGGGCTTGGCCACAGATTCTTTCCTCGCCAATGCCAGAGGCCGACATCCCAGTGTTGGGCGTGGTGGGGGATCCGGTGGAGCCTAGTTTGAGCCCCTTTTTGTGGCGGCAGGCCCAGGAATCGACTTCGCTGTCGCCTTTTTTGTACCTCCCATTTCGGGTGCGGGATTTGGCGGCCTTCTTGCGGCAGGCCCCCTCCTTTGGAATCCAAGCGCTTTCGGTGACGGCTCCGCATAAGGCTGCGGCTTGGCAAGTGGCGGCAGCCAGTTGCGGACCTTTGCCAGGGCCGATGGGGCAGGCGGCTGAGCTAGGCCGCGCGGCCAATTTTCTGCTGTTCACGGCACAGGGTTGGCAAGCGGGCAGCAGTGATGGTCTTGGGGCTTTGCGCGTTATGGAGCAACAGGGGCTGCGGCCGCCGGCGCAATGGCTGCTATTGGGTGCAGGAGGTGCGGCGGTGGCGGTAGCTGCTACGGCCGCCACTGCGGGTTATGAGGTGCATGCGGCCACTCGCCGAGAGGTGGACTTGCCCAATTTTTTTCAGGCCCGCCAAGAACTCTCGACGGTGAAGGTGGATACTTACGATGTGGTGATTCAAGCCACTCCCGTAGGCAGTTTGGCGCAGCCAGGATGTTTGTGCGCCGGACGTCCACCGCGTGCTGGGGCTTTGGCTTTGGATATGGTGTATGCGCCTTGTCGTACTGCTTGGTTGCAGCAGGCGGAGGCGGCGGGGGCGGTGGCCTTGCCCGGGACGGAAATGTTGTTAGAACAGATGTTGGTGCAGTGGCAGGCTCTTTTCCCGCACCATGCGGTGGATTCGGCGGCGTTGCGGGCACGGCTGCAGGAACATCTGCGGCAAAGGATGCCGGTGATTCTGGTGGGGATGCGGGGGGTTGGTAAAAGCACCTTGGCGCGCGCCTTGGCCGAGCGTTTGGGGTGGCGGTGGGTGGATTTGGATGCGTTGTTGGAGCAGCGCAGTCAACGCTCCGTAGAGACATGGTTGGCAGGAGAGGAGGCTGAGTTTCGACGGCAAGAATTGGCTTTGCTCGAAGAGATGTTGGCGCAACCCAAAGTGGTGTTGGCTACGGGTGGGGGCGTGGTGGAATCAACGCAGGCGCTGGCGCTTTTACAAGAGCAGGAGCGGGTGGTGTGGTTGCAATGTCGGGCTGAGGAAATGCAGAGACGATTGCAACAAAATCCACGCCCTGCCTTAACTTCCTTGCCCTTGGCGGAGGAAATCGCCCATCTCATGAAGCAACGCTTTCCGCGCTATGAGGCGGTGGCCAAGTTGAAGATTTCCACTAACGAAAGTGTGGAGGATTGCGTAGAGCAAGTGTCGGACTTTTTTTGTCTACAAGGAATCCTCACCGGAATCCGATAAACCGGGTGCCTGTTTCCGTTACACTAAATCCGTGTTTGCCCTGCTGCTTTGTTTCCCTTTAACCACCCTTCAGGCGGGTGGGCTTGCGCTACCGGAAGCATTGTCGAACGAACCCACGGTGGCGGAGGCTTGGCAACAGCTGCAAAACCCCAAGTTAGAGCCGCCGCGGCGCAGCGAAGCGAGTCAAGTGCTGTTGCAAGGGGTGTCTGCTTTGGAGCCCGCGCAGCAATGGTCTTTTCTGGTACATGCGGATGGCTTGGATTTATGGAACGCGGATTTGCGGCCTGTTTATCGCCAGTTGGCTCGCAGTTGGGAGCCTCTGGAAGCGCGTTTGTTAGAAACTTTGGTGATGCCACCAGGGCAGAAAGACGCCATGTTGAAAGGCGCCATTCGTGCTGCCGGTTGTTTGTCCACTTCCAACCCCCAGTTGTTGGAGCAGTTGGCAGTATTGTTGGAAACGCCACAACTGGCAAGCGAGTCAAGAGCGGCTTTAGATGCGATTACCGGTCGCGAGTTTGGGGATCATCAAGCCTTTTTGGCGTGGTGGCAAACCGCCAAGTCGCAAACGCGAGAGGCTTGGTTGGAGCAAGCGCACGAAGAAGAGAAAGTGCGCGAGGTGGAAGATTGGCGGCGGCGTTTAAGTAGTGGTCAACATCCCGAGGAGATTTTGTTGGGCATTGTGCATCCGCGTCAACCCATTCGCGCCATGGCTTACGATGCCTTGCGTCAACTCGATATGGATGGCTTGGACGATGCCACCAAGGAGCGGGTGGCCGAAGCCCTGCGTCATGCTTTGCAGGCCGAAAGCGATGTGCAGTTGCGGGTGGATTTGCTGGCGTTGGTGCCGCAGGTTTTGCAAGGGCGCGAGGCGCTCAATCCATTGTTGCGCGCCTTGGAGTTTGGCATCGATGCCGAGCGCGAGGCTGCAGCGGGCTACTTGCAGTTGTTACAACCCTTGGATGTGGCTTGGGAAGGCTTGTTGCGAGGGTTGGAGGGGGTTTATCCCAAACCCGATGACGGCCCGGTGTTGCCGGATGGCCATGTTGCCGTGCGTATGGCTTTGTGGTCGGGGTTGGGTACCTTGGCGGCGCGTGGCGAAGCGCCTGACATCCCGGCTCTAGAAGCCAGAATGCAGGCGGCGCTGGCGGTGGAAAACGATCGTGCTGTGCGCGACCACATTTTGTCGGCCATTGGACGGCTCGGTGGGCCAAGTTGCTTTGCCGTGCTGCAACCAATTGTGCTCGATCCCGATGAAGCCCAAGCCGATCGCAGTGATGCGCTCATTGCCATGCGTGGGATTGCCGAGCGCACAGGCAACCATCAGTTGCTGGCGGAATTGTTGCCGGCGCTGCTGGCGGATGCTCAGCCGCAGGTACGTCGGCAAGCTATTGCCAGTTTACGTAAACTGCACATTGAGGGGGCGGCCCAGTTGTTGGTGCAGCGTTTGGCGGCGGAGCCGGAAGTGGTGTTGCAAAAGGCCATTTTGGCGGCCTTGGCGGAGAAGCCCGATGCGCAGGCTTTCCCGGCCTTGCTTTCCTTCCGTCCAAGCACGCCTTTGCGCGAAGCTTATGGCAAGGCCTTGTTGGCCCAAATCGGTAACGATGTCGCGCGTTTGGATCAGGCCTATCAGGCTTTGGTTGCGCGTTATGACCGGGAGTTTGCCTTTTTGGTCATGCGTAAATTTCCGCGGGAAAATCTCACGCCTGAGCAAACGGTGCATGTGGAGCGGCAATATACGGTGGCGGTGTGTGAACGCTTGCTAATGGTGGGGGTCGAGCAAGGGAATGCGGCTAGTTATGCCGCCGATGCCGTAACGCGTTTGCAAGATTTGCGACAAGCCGAACCCGAAGAATTGTTGTGGCCCACCTATTTGGTGGAGCTGCAGCTGATGCGGGGCGAGGTGGAGAGTGCGGTTGCGGTGATGACAGAGTTGGCGGCCAATCCCGCTTTGCCTTTGACTAAAAAATGGGAGTTGGGGCTGGATGCCCTGCGGTTTGCTGCGGCAGCAAACCTGCTGGAGCAGGGGAGTCTGTTGCTTGCGGCCCTGGATGCCGCCGGCGAGGTTCCGCCCGAGTTGCAGTTTGCCCAACAACAGATTCGGGGTATTTTCCCTCCGCTGAAAAAAGATTCTGCTGCGGAAGAAGAGGGGGTACCGACGCCCACAGCAGGTGAGAAGACGCAGGCGGCAGGTGGGGCCGAGAGCCAGGCACCGAAGATGGTTTCGAATCCCCTTTAGGTGTTGGCTCTGCTTCGGTTGTTGTTGACGTAGAGCTTTGCGCGGTTAGAATCTCCGGCCTGAATCGCGGGGTGGAGCAGCTGGCAGCTCGTCGGGCTCATAACCCGGAGGTCGCAGGTTCGAATCCTGCCCCCGCTACCAACTCAATCGAGGAGCTCAAGCCTTTGGCTTGGCTCCTCTTTTTCGTTGGCCGCGCAGGCAAGCGACTTGGCAGGTTGCTCTGCTTTGCTCTGCGCGCCGCGCGTCGAATCCTGCCCCCGCTACCAAAAAGCTAACAGGCCGTTCCGCGCGAGCGGACTTTCGTATGTCGTTGTGCTCTCGACTCGTCTACTAAGGATGATGAGTAAGCAGCAGGTTTTGTCCAGTGGAGGGCTCTGGGGATGCGCGGGGTGATGGAATACCAAAATTTCCTCGCCAGACGGGGAAAGCGATCGGCGAGTACGCTGAATCAGTCCCTAGCCGCTGTCCTGTTCTATTACCGAGAGGTTTTAGAAATGAAGATGCCGGGGGCGAAAAAACTCCGCCGACCGAAAAACCGACGGCATTTGCCAGTGGTGTTGAGTAAGGAAGAGGTGGCGCAAGTGCTCCAGCAAATGCATGGCACTCACGCCTTGATGGCAAAACTGCTCTATGGAGCCGGATTACGGTTATCGGAATGTTGCCGGCTGCGGATTAAAGATCTCGATTTGAAGAAAGGACAAATCGCCGTGCGGCGGGGCAAGGGGGGGAAGGATCGCATAACTCTATTGCCGGAAGGCTTGCGGACACCTTTGCGTTACCAGCTAGAAGGCGTGCGAAGATTGCATCGTATGGATTTGCGCCGTGGATGGGGGCAGGTGGTGATGCCGGAGAGCCTGGGAAAGAAATACCCTTCTGCCAGCCGTGAGTTCGCTTGGCAGTGGGTGTTCCCGGCCAAAACCTTGTATTTGGAGGCTGAAACCAATCTTTATCGTCGACATCATGTTCACCAGACCAATTTGCAAAAATCGGTGCGCAATGCCGTCCGTAAAGCTGGCATCCTAAAGCCCGCCAGCTGCCATACGTTCCGCCATAGTTTTGCCACCCATTTGTTGCAGTCTGGAGCGGATATCCGCACGGTGCAAGAAATCCTCGGACATAGCAGCGTGCAGACGACCATGATCTACACCCATGTACTTGAACAGCGCTGGCCGGGGGTACGCAGCCCTTTGGACAGCTTGGGATAAGGATTACCCGCAACCCCCTAACACTCCCCCCCCTTCCCTCAATTTCTCGGGAAAGAGGGGGGGGTGATTGGTTTGTTTACAACATTCTTCTCTGTTACCATCACCCCATGGCCCCCCAACCCACTTACCCAAGGGATGCTCAATAGAAAGTTATGTGCAAAAAACCATGAACCCGAAATTACATGAACATACGTCGAAAGAGGCGGATATAGGGAATATCCTGAGCTGCATATCGGATTTTGATTGCTCACCATATTTTGGTTCTCATATTGGTAAATCACAACGCGAACAAAAAGAGATTGTAAAAAACTTTCAAGAATCAATATACAACTCTCTGGCTAAGAGTGTGCTAACAATAAAATGGCAAATGGAATATTCACCTCATTCTGGCAGAAGAGATTCAATCGATATATTTGGTAGCAATAAAGATATTTGTGTAGTTATTGAGATAGACAAGCACAGAGCAGATCAGGTTGCAAAAAAGTTCGTATCCCGAAATTCATTGCTCATAGACAAAAAGGACAAAAAGCTTTTCTATATTTCACTGTGCTATCCAGGAACCAGTAATATGAACTCAAGTGAATGTATCAAATATTTTGGTTACTGCAAAAAATTATCAAAGCACATGGGTAATGAGTATGCCGGGTTTATCATTGAGTAAAACACATAACAAGGCGCTGCACACGGACGGAAATTCCGCTGCGCTCCATTTCCGCCGGTGAGCTTGGTCGTTATGCAATAAAAAAGAGGCCGAGGATACATGAATGCTTTTAATCCTTACGCTAGAAAACAATGAGAGCTGATTCTGATATGGAAGAAATCACAAAACACTCGATAGAAAGAGCATCAGAAGAGGCAGTAAAACTTTGGGCTTTATCAAGCTCTCAGTATCCATTTCAAAATAGGCTGATTCAAGAGCATACAAATATTACAATTATTGAAGTAATCAACTCTTTTGCACTTAATGCTCGCCGAGCCATGGAAGTTTTGCCACCAAAAGTTAAATATCCACTGAATGCTGCACGATGTAAATGGAAACCAATGGAAGGTGGTGAAAAAGTAGCAGATCTCTGGGATGCGCTAAATAGAATAATTCATGCTCGGAAGCTATATGTTGGCTTTGAGCAGTTGCCAGAAAGCGTATCGGTTATTGATGGTGGAGCAATAATAGTTCCCTATATAAGAGCAGAAACTGATCGCAAAGAATTAGCATTCATTGATCCGTTTGCCTTATCATATGCATTTCTGTACGGCGCCCTTCCAGCGCTCATTGAGGCAAATAATGCATAACAAGGCAAATTCACTCGGACAGCAAAAAGCGCCGCTCGTTCCTCGCTCTGCTTTTTGCTGCCGGTGATTTGCGGCGTTGGGTGTAAAAAAAGAAACAGCAGTGCAGCAAGCAAAGAAATATAAAATAAGGTTAAGTTTTTAAGAAAATTAAGCCATGCTAAGTCAGTGTGTCATATTAGAAATATGCAGTATTTTCATGAGTGGTAGTTTACTTGTTCAG
>JAJRZS010000065.1 GCA_024275135.1 Planctomycetota bacterium
ATTGGGGCAAAACGGGGGGCGAAACTTCATGGTCTTTCTCAAGTCGCTAGGCAGCGACATGGAGAAGACGGAGAAGGTGTTGTTTCGTTACCCGCTTTCTAGGATTCTTGCCCACCCAAGTGGGCCAGGTTCTAGGTGGGGTCATTTCTTGCTTTTTTCTCGCAGATAATCCTCCAAACTACCTGGAAAAGACTCCAGACTATCAGCGTCGACGGTTGGTCTTGGGGCTGCGGATTTGGTGGCCTTGCCCGGGGCCGCAGAAAAGGTGGTAAAAATGCCGCGTGGCTGCCTAGAGGAGCCGATGCCAAGGGCGCGTAGAAAAAGGAATAAAAGGCCCAAAACGACGGAAATCACCACCACCAACATCAGCAGACCGAGGAAGAATAAGGTGATGAAAAACCGCAAAACGCCTGCCAACAGGCCTTCGCCAGCAGGCGGAGAACCGGGGAATTGGGTGCGGAATTGAGACCAGGGCATGTTCCTAGGATAACTATGTCTACGGATGGAGCGTGGTTTTGCTAGGATGATTCTCTGATGAAACCTCTTTCCTTGCTGATGTTTTTTGCTTTGGCGTTTGGGCTGAATTCTGCAGATGCCGCCCAAACCGGAGCTACCATGCCCGAATTTACCGGGGCCACATGGTTTAACTCGCCACCGCTTACACTGGAGGATTTGGATGGCCGGGCCGTTTTGGTCGAGGTCTTCCGCACTTGGTGAGGCCCTTGTAAAGGCCAGGTTCCGCATCTGAACTCCTCTTGGGAGAAAGGAAATGCGAAAGGCCTGGTGGTCATCAGCGTGACTGATGAACCTTTGGAATTAGTGGAATCTTGGATTGCCGAGGTTGGAGCCACCCACCCGATTGTGGTCATGCCCGAGGGGCAGCTGGAGAAGGTGATTGGGGTGGAATATTTTCCCACCAGTGCGGTTTTTTACGGCCGCGAAATGCAGTGGAAGGGGAGTGCTGGAGAAGCAGCTTCTCGGTTGGAGCCGGTGCAGAAAATGGCAAGCAAGGAGCCGGTCTATCCGAAGAAACTTGCGAAGGTCATCAAATCGATGAAGAAGGGCATGCCGAGCAACGCCCTCCAGGATTTGCGCAAGATTGCTGGCAAGTTGGAGGGACGCGATGCGTCTTGGGCGGCGCGTTTGGATGCATTCTTGGTGGAAAGTAGCGCGAAAGCTTTCGCCGCATCGGCAGCTGCGATCGAAGCCGGCTATTGGGCGCGCGGGGTAGAACTGGCTCAACCCTACCTTGGCAAATCATCACCCTTTCCGCGTGCTGCTGAAACTCAGGCGCAGTTGGACATGTTGAAATCCGAAGCTCTGTACAGCAAAGAGATGGCGGGTGGTGCTTTGTTTCAAAAGGCCCAAGATTTGGAAAAGGCCCAGGAGTACTTGGATGCGTTCAAAGTCTACAAGTCGATTCTGAAAAAGAGTGCCGGCTGCAAAATTGCAGAGCATGCACAAGAGGCAGCGCAGCGGCTTATCGAAGAAGGCAAGCCTGGCTTCAAACCAAGCTGCCCAAACTGCCGACGCAACAAAGGACGCGCCTGCAGCAAACACTTGGAGAAGGTGAAGCTGTAAAGCAGAATTCTACAAACTGAGTTTGCGGTATTTGCCGGCTTTCGACTCGGCACTTTTCCCCATGGCCTGCATGCGCTCGGCATACCACTCCGCATACTCCGTGTAGTTGCCGTAAAAGAATTGCACTACGCCCTCGCCCTCAAAAGCCAGGATGTGGGTGCAGATGCGGTCGAGGAAGTAGCGATCGTGAGACACAATCAGCATGCAGCCTGCATAATGCTCAATGGCCTCTTCTAACACCCGGGTAGTGGATAAATCAAGGTCGTTGGTGGGTTCGTCCAGGATGATTAGGTTGCCGCCCACCCGCAACATTTTGGCCAATTGCACGCGGTTGCGCTGCCCACCCGATAAGGTGCCCACTTTTTGTTCTTGGTCGGCACCTTTGAAATTAAAGCGGGAGACATAGGCACGGGATTGAATCTCGCCGCTGCCAAAGGGAAGAAATTCCAAGCCATCGGTGATTTCTTCAAACACTGTTTTGTCGTCACTAAGTTCGGCGCGCCGTTGGTCGACGAAACAGGCTTCGATGGTACTACCGAAAACCACTTTGCCACTATCGGGCTGTTCCTCGCCGATAATGATTTTCATGAGGGTAGTTTTGCCTGCACCGTTGGGGCCAATTACACCGATGATGGCGCCAGGGGGCATTTCAAAACTCAAATCGCGAATGAGCACTTGCTCACCATAGGCTTTTTTTACATGCTCCAATTCAATAACTTTATTGCCAAGCCGCGGGCCTGAAGGGATGGCCAAGTCGATGGTTTCGGGGCGCAGGTTTTTCTCTTCGTCGGCCAATTGTTCATAACGCGCCAAACGCGCTTTGTTTTTGTTGCCGCGTGCCTTGGCGTTTTGCCGCACCCATTGCAATTCGGCATGCAAACGCTTCTTGCGTTTTTCTTGTTGACGCTCGCTCAATTCGAGCTCTTTTTCCTTGGCTTCGAGGTAGCTGGTGTAGTTGCCCTTATAAGGACGACATACGCCACGGTCGACCTCCAGCATCCACTCCACCACGTTGTCGAGAAAGTAGCGGTCGTGGGTAATGACAATGACTAATCCGGCATACTCGGCGAGATGATGTTCCAACCAAGCCGTGGTGGCGGCATCCAAGTGGTTGGTGGGCTCATCGAGAAGAAGAATATCGGGGGTTTCAATCAGCGTTTTGCAAAGAGCGACCCGTCTGGCTTCGCCCCCAGACAACACCCCGCATTTGCGCTCCATGGGAGGTAAATCGAGAGCGGCTGCCGCCTTTTCTAAGAGCCGGTCGACTTCCCACATATTGTTGGCGTCAATCTCCGCTTGCAGGTGGTCGAATTCTTCAGAAAGTTTTTCCAGTTCCTCACCAGTAGCATCGCCCATGAGCATGCAAATCTCGTTATAGCGGTCAGTGATGGCGTGAATATGGCTAACCGATTCGTCGAGAGCTTCTTTCACCGTTTGCTCGGGATTCAGGCTGGGTTCTTGCGACACATAGCCAATGCTGCGCCCCGACATTTGAATACGGCGGCCTTCAAAATCGGAATCAGCGCCAGCAAGGATGCGCATCAAAGTGGATTTGCCCGAACCATTGGCCCCAATCACACCAATCTTGGCGCCGGCAAAGAAGGACAAGGTGACATCTTTGAGAACCTGGGTACGGTCGTAGAACTTGTTGAGCCCGATGACCTGGAGCGCGTATTCGTTGGGGTTTTCCGCCATGGCTGACCACACATTCTAGCTTGGGATTAAGGATTGCGTAGGGCTTCCTCCGTTTCCTCCATCTGCCGCTGAATTTCCGCAGCATCGACCACGGGCTCACGGGCTTGGCTGCCTGGACAAAAGTCGAGGACTTGTTGCTGATAGGCGGTTTTTGTTTCCAGCAGCTCTTGCCAAAAGGGCCAAGTTCGACATTGCACTGGTTTGGCTTCATGGACGCTGCAGGTGGCGCCATGCAAAAATACACAATGGCCATCACGAAAGCGCAGAAGGCGGTGACCATCCTCTTGTTGACGGGTAAAGCGACGGTTGAAAGTCGCTAAATCGATCTGCAAATAGTCGGCTAGAGCGCGCCGTTCGGCATAATTCACATACACATGGGCTACATCGCCGCGAGCATGACAACACTTCCCGCACTGGGTGCAGGCAAAGGGGAGACCGTCCTTCCACCAAACTTCCATATGGGAAGGGTATCCTTTAGCCCATGAGGAATCCTCTCGAGATTCATCTAGAACGGGATCAAATCCAGCAGGTGGTGAGCTTGGATGGCGACACTATCACTTTGGGCCGTGGTCTGGATTGCGAAATCCGCCTGGACGACCCCCTTGCGTCCCGCCACCATTGCCGCTTAGAACGCCTTGGCAAGGATGTTTTTTTGGTGGATTTGGGCTCGCGCAATGGCACCTGGCTGGGCAATGAGAAGGTGGACCGCGTGGTGATTACCGCCTCGGATGTAGTGAGGATTGGCAGTACCACCTTCCGTATCGCCGGCGGCTTGGCGGACCGCCTGGCATCAATGGAATCTACTCAAACCCAGGAGATTCCTCGTGAGCAAGATCTTCTTCATACCTTGTTGGCGGTTGGGCGCACCTTGGATCAAGAAGAGCGGATGGAGCGCAGTGCGGCACTGTTGGTGGACGCGGCCATTACGCTTACTCGCGCCGAACGCGGCTTTCTGTTCCTGCTCGAAGATGGACGTACCAGTTTGGCTTTGGCCCGCAACTTTGCCCGTGAGCCGGTGCCCACCCCGGAAGCTAAATTTTCGCGCACTTTATTGGAAAAGGCATTGAAATCGAAGAAACCTGTCTTGGTTCAAGATGCCGCTACCGACGGCGAGTTTGCCGGAGTTGAAAGTATTTCCGATTTAGGTTTGCGTTCGGTGCTGGCGGTGCCGTTGCGCTATCGCAGTTCCGTGCTGGGGCTATTGGCGGTCGACCATCGCCTGACCGCTGCCGCTTTTCATGACCGGGAAGCCAACTTGCTGGGTGGATTGGCGGGCATGGCGGCGGTGTATTTGGGGGCTAGCCAAGAGCGCAATCAGGTGCGGAAGCTGAAGAGGAAAAATGCGCGCCTGCAACGGCAGCTGGGCAAGCGCGTGAGTACGGAGGTGCGAGGTCCCATGGAAACCACCACGGGAGCTGGTTTTGCTGGATTGGTCGGCACGTCTCCGGCGATGCAAAAGCTATACGGGGAAATGGAACGCATATTGGAAAGCCATGCCTCGGTGGTCATTGAAGGCGAGAGTGGTACCGGGAAAGAGCTGGTGGCTCGAGCTTTGCATTTTCATAGTCATTGGGCCGACAAACCGTTTGTCGTCGAAAACTGCGGCGCTCTCCCCGACACTCTCCTTGAGTCGGAGTTGTTTGGCCATGTTAAGGGTGCCTTTACCGGTGCCAACCGGGACCGCAAGGGCCGCTTTGAAGAAGCCGATGGAGGAACGATGTTCCTTGATGAAGTTGGCGAGATGTCGTCGGCGATGCAGTCTCGTTTATTGCGCGTGTTGCAAGAGGGGGAAATCCGTCCGGTGGGTAGCAATGAAATCAAGCGTGTGGAGGTGCGCGTGATTGCAGCCACGAATGTAGATTTGGCTGCCAAAGTGAAAGAAGGCAGCTTTCGCGAGGATTTGTTTTATCGGCTCAAAGTGATTGGTTTGCGCTTGCCGCCTTTGCGCGAGCGCCGCGAGGATGTGGTGCTTTTGGCGGATCATTTTTTGGCTTTGGAAGCCGCCGAGGTGGGCAAGGAGCCGCGCACTTTAAGCGCCGAGGCAAAACATGCCTTGGAGGCCTACGATTGGCCGGGGAATGTGCGCGAGTTGCGCAATGAAATGCGTCGCCTCACTTTATTGGGAGAGCATGAGGTTGTGCGCTCGGAGTTGTCGCCTACGATTCAGGAATTTGAGCAGGCAGAAACCGGCGATCCAGGGCCGAGTCATCCCTTGCCTGAGCGTGTGCGCGCTTTGGAGATCCGGGCAATTTTAGATGCCTTAGAAAAAGAACCTGGTAACCGTTCGCGTGCGGCAAAACTATTGGGTATTACCCGTTTCGCCTTGTTGCGAAAAATTGAAAAATATGGGCTGCTCCATCAGGAGGAACCGATGAAGAAGGAGGAAACTTCTGACTGAAGCCAAGTTTATGACGCCACCGGGGTTGCGGTTTGTGCGCCACCTTGGAGAATCCCCACTAAGTTTGGTGGCCTTGGTGGAAGATGAGCAGGGCCAGCTTTTTGCGCTTAAGGTTCTACGGCCCAGCGTGGCCAAGGATAAGCGCATCCTGCAGCGCTGGCAGCGGGAAGGCAAGCTGCTGCAGGAATTCAATCACCCCAACCTGGTTCATGGTTATCAAAGCTTCGACCTCGACGGGCGTCCTGCTATGTTATTGGAATACATTGAGGGTTCTTCCTTGCGTGAGTTGTTGCAGGAAGGTCCTTTGGGCTGGGAACAAGCTGCCCGCTATGGCATTCAAATCGCGCGCGCTTTGCATTATTTGCATCGGCATGGGGCCATTCACCGGGATGTCAAACCCCATAACGTTTTGGTGGGACCGAATCGTGGGGCCGTGTTGGCGGATTTGGGTTTGGTGCGCAGCGAAGAAGACCCAACGCTCACTCGCCAGGGAGCGGCCTTGGGTTCCCCGGCCTATATGAGCCCGGAGCAAGCACGCGATCCTTCCGAAGTTGATGCACAGGCCGATATTTATTCCTTGGGTGCGACGCTGTTTCATGCCGTAGCCGGGCATCCTCCCTTCTTAGGCAAAGGCGTGGGGGAAGTTATTCACCGGGTTTTGCATGAACAACCGGAAGAACCCCCCGAGAGTGTGCCGCCTGCTTTGCGTCGCGTTTTGCATTGCGCAATGGAGAAAGATCCCGAGCGCCGTTATGGGCGCGTGCGCGATTTGGGCAGTGATTTGGGCCGGGTGTTGTTGGGTTACCCGCCACGACTGTTCACTCGCCACCGCCGCCGACGCCTTAAGCAAGGACTTGTTGTTTGCCTGGTAGTTGCCAGCCTTGCTGGTGGATTCTGGTGGGGCTGGCCAGAAAAGATGGCGCCAAAAGTGGAAGAGTTTGCATCGGATTTGCCAGTGGTGGCCTCTGCGGCGGAACCCGAAAACCCTCAGGCAAGCAAGCCAGCCCCGCCAGCCCCGCAAACCGTCGAAACCGACACATACTTCCAGGCTTGGGCGCAACCCTACCATTCCCGCTTTCGCTTGGCCCTAGAGCAGGGGCGCTTACGTGATGCACGGAGCCTTTGTCGTAGTGTTGGACAGAGCAAGGTGCCCAAGGACGCGCCGTTGGGTTTCTTGGAATTGCGGCAGCAGTGGTTGGAACAAGCGGAATCCGAAGTGGCTGCTGCCGCCGAACGTACTGCCGGACAATCCCTCGATTTTTTAGAAGAACAAGTGGCCATGGCCAAGGAGGCGGTCGCGCGCGGGGAGTTTCACGGCGATGCCTGGGTTGAGCAGGTGCAGAGTTTATGGCGTCGTGCCGGCTTGCATGTGGAGGATTTACCCTTGCATCCTGGTGGTTTGGATCCGCTGGCGCGCTTGCAGATGGCGCAAGTGGTTTTGCAGCAAGAAGCTGAACAGGCGCAACTGCGCCAGGCCTTGCGTGCGGTGGATGTAGTGCGTTCGAATGCGGAACAGCTGCTGCGGGCTGGCTCTTTCGCTCAGGCGCGGGCGCGCTGGGAGCGCATGGACCCGGTAGTTTTCCTACATAGCTTTGCCGCTCGCACTGAGTTGGCGCGTATGGAGCAACTCCTGGCTTTGGAATCCGGCTTGAAGGAGCGCTTGCAACAAGAGCTTGGTCAGAAAGTGTCGCTGCAATTGTTGGGGGGAGCGCGTTTGTCAGGAACGCTAGTAAAAGCTTCCGCTGACGGCTTTGCAATTGATTACTTGGGGCAAGCCCAAGTCCCCGTTTTGCTATTGAAGCTGGAGCCGAGTTTTGTCGTGCCGTGGGTCCTGGGCAAAGAGAACCTTGGCTTAGAGGCGCAGCTGTGGTGGTGTCAGGGCAAGCTGGAGCAGGCTCTGGCTTTGCTAGGCAAAGTCGATTCCATGGCGGAGGAGGTGCGTTTCTATTGGCGTCAGCGTTGGCAGCAAGAATTGCTTGCCGTAAGGGAGAATGAAGATATGCCTAGCGCAAGCTCGGCACCGAATTTAAGCGCGCAGCAAGAACTTATGGCCATATTGCAAGACCAGGTTCCCCAAGCCCAATGCCGCATTCAAGGTGAGCAAGTTTGGATGGAGCTGGGGCCTTTTGTGGTTGCTGGAGCTTGGGATTTGGATCTCAGTGCCGAATTGCGCGGTTGGGAATTCGTGGGTTGGTCGCTTTCTTGGCATTTGGATTTGAACCATCCTGTGCCGAAAAGCATGCGCTGGCTCGACAACATCCTTTTTCAAAGTCATGGCTCTGGACCGGCGCAAATCATTGTGCGTGGAAAATCGTTCCCAGGTTATGGCATGGTCCGTGGCTTGGGGTCGCAAACTTTGGACTGGGATGGCGAACAGTTGCGACTGGACGACCTGCCTTTATGTCGTTGGCAACCAGCGGTGGGCAAGGCTACCAAATTCCGCTTGCTCTGTGCCGATGGTCTTGCCGTCGACTCTCTAATTCTCCACTGGCGACCGCGTTAATGCAGAGACTTTCGGGAGGGCAAAAGCGAGGAAGCAGCCGCTGAGCACCAGTACCCCCGCTAAGAAAAAAAACAGCTGTTGCGGGCCAAGGCCAAACTGCAGGAGCAAAGGTCGTCCCAGGGCGGCAAGGAAGATGAGAAGAAAATCAAGCATCTGGCTAGTGCCCAAGACGGCACCGAGTTGGGAAGGCGGGGCTAAGGACTGCATCAAACTGCGCAAGGGGATGAGATAAAAACCCGAGAAAAAGCTCGCACCAGCAACCGTGGCAAACAGCGCCCAGGGGCCTGGTGGTATCGCACCCGCGCAGGCGAAACCCGCAGCCATGCCCCAGGCCCCCAGCACCGGCAGCCAACGTGGGATCTTGGTTTGCAGGGCAAAACCAGCGACCACCGCGCCTACAGCCATAAACAAGCTGAGCCCGGCAAGACCCAAAGACCAAGTGCCTTGGCTGACGTCGATGAGGGCTTGACCGCTGGTGTCGACGGCGCGGAGCTCATTCCAGGCCAGTAGCATCAAGCTGCCGCAGAACCAAAACAGGGAATGACCGATTAAGGAAGGCATGAGGCCCGGGAATTGGCGGGCGTCAGTCAGGCCACGGACAAAGCGGTAGACCGGATTGAAGTGGATGGCCTTTTGCGGGTTGGCTGGGGCAAGAGGATACATGCCACCAGCAATCCAGGCGCCAATGGCAGCACAGGCGGCCATGCCAATACCAAGCAACCAGAGGTGATCGCCAGCTAAATGACCGGCGCTGCCTGTGCCGACTAAAATGCCCAGCAACACCGAAGCTTGAAACACTCCATTTGCCCGTGGCAAATGTTTGCGGGTTGCGAGCTCGGGCAAGGCTCCATATTTGGCTGGGCCTAGAAAGGCAGATTGCGTGCCCATGAGGAAGACCACGACCAATACAAAAGTAAAATTGTCGGTGGCAAAGGCGGCGGCCGCAGCCAGCATGACCAAGCCTTCTGCCCATTTGCAGAGAATCACTACCCGGGTTTTGGAATAACGATCGGCGCAATCTCCGGCAAGAACGGCAAACAAGAGGAAAGGAAAAGAAAACAAGGCTTGGGCCCAAGCTTGTCCATTGCCATGCAGCCCCTGTTCAGCCAGCGCCAAAAGCAAAACACTTTGTTTGAACAAATTATCGTTAAACACCGTCAGGAATTGAGTGGCGACTAGACGGCGAAACGAACGCGGATGCTTCATTCTTGCAGTGCTTCCGCGTGGATGCAGGTGGTGGCCAAATCCTGTGCTTCTTGATCCAACCAGTCGACTGCAAGCAAGTCATCAAGCAAGGCTTGTTTGTCGACGCCATGACGGAGACACGCCCGCATATGGGAGCGCGCTTGCTGCCAACAACCCGTAGCCACCAAAGCCAGGACGCTTAGGCGTTCGCGTTCTTCCAAACTCAACTTCGTGGTGGCGAAGGTGGTGCCGTAGGCGTGGCTCAAGACCCAATGACGGAAGGTGGGGTCGACGCGTTGCAAATGCTGGAGGACAGGATCGGCGTCACGGCCATAAACTTCTCGGAACAGCTTTTCACCAAGTTCAGCTGGATGGTTTGGAGTGGCGACTTCCTCGGCTTGTTCTAAAGTTCCTAGTTGTTGGGAAATCAAAGTAATGGAGCGCACAATGCGCGGGAAACCGTAGAACAGATGGCAAACGCGCAGAAGGTCTTGCAGAAGAACGCGGCCATCGGTTTGGTTTTTTTGGAAAGCACGGCAAGCTTCCACAAACTCCTCCTCGCGGTTGTGGTGCAAGGCGGAAACAATGCGGAACATGGCAGGGAGGCGGTTAGTCATGGTCGACAGGGCGAGTTGTTTCGGGGCCGCTGGCAAAGCCGAGGAAAGGGGCGCGGACCTGTGTGGCTTGGTCCAAGTTTAGGAGTGGTGTTAGGGAAGGCGGGGCAAAGAGGACGATAGTGGAGCCAAATTCGAACTGCCCCAATTCTTCGCCAGCTTCTAGCTTTGGCGGTGGGTCGTAGCGGTGGGTGGTGCGCACCCAAGGTTGTTGGCCAAGAGTGTGGTCGAAAGGAAAGGACATGCCACCGACATTTAGGGCGCCGACGAAGAGGAGGGCGAAGGGGGTGCCTTGTGCATCCTCGCAATGGAGGAGAATGCGGCGATTGGTGACGAGTACGCGCATGGAGCGGCGGACTAAAGCGGGATCCACAGGTTGTAAATCGCCAGGCTCGACCACCGCGCGCAAAACTTTCATCGCGCATGGAGCGTGGAAGCGATGGTAGTCACGCGGGGAGAGATAAATCTGCAGGCAGTAATAATCCAAATACTGCTGCCAATCCGCGGTGGGCAGAAGTTCGGGGGTGGAATAGGGAGTGCCTTTGATGACCCAACTACCTTCGGGGCAAATTCGGCTGATGGCGACCAAACGGCCATCGGCGGGGGCAAGCCAACAAGGCCGGTCGGGGAGGGGGCGTTGCCCTGGAGGGAGAGGACGGGTGAAGAAGGCGAGGAAGGTGGGATAATCTTGGAGGTCTCCGGGCACCATTTGTGGATCCACGCCGAGCCGTTTGCCCACCCAGGCCCACAACGGTCGGCGCAAGCGGCGGGGAATGTGTCGGCGGGCTAACCAGCCCATAAAGGCGGTCATGCCCAGGCGCGGAATGCCCGGAAGGGTGAAGGCGAAGCGAAGGTCCACAGGCAGGATGGGGGGAGGCCCTACAGTTTAGGTTCCCTGCGCAAGTTATACTTTGCGGCAAACCTCATGGCTGCCCCCTCTTTGCATGTCCTCATCCTCGCTGGCGGCGAATCCACTCGTCTGCGCACCGGGGGTCCCAAAGCTTTGCTCGATCTCTGCGGGCGCCCCTTGATTGAGCATATTTTTGTCGCTACCGAGGCTTTGGAGGTGGCGTCTCGGGTTTTGGTCCTGGGGCCAAAACATAAGGAGCCGATCGAGGCCTGGTTGCAGAAATCGGGGCATGAAGATTGGCAGGTGGTGGTGCAAGAAAAGGCGTTGGGCACTGGCGATGCCGTGGCCTGTGCCTTGGATATTTTGCCGGCGGAAGGGCGTTTGTTGATTCTTTGTGGCGACACTCCACTGCTACAAGCAGACACCCTGCAACTGCTGGTGGAGCAGGGCAATGCCATGCTTACCGCGGTGGTGCCCGAGCCTTATGGCTTGGGAAGGATTTTGCGCAATGAAGAGGGCGCCTTGCTTGGGATTGTGGAGGAGGCCGACGCCAGCGATGAAGAAAAGGGTTTGGATGAAATTAACTCCGGGGTGTTTGTGTTGGACCTTGCCGCTTTGCGTGTGGCCCTGCAAAACACCAACACCGACAACGCCCAAGGAGAACTTTATTTGACCGATGCTGCGGTGCAGGTGTTGCAACAAAAAAATGGTGCGACGGTATGTTTGGAAGAAGATTGGGAACAGGTATGGGGGGTGAATGATTTGCATGAATTCGCTCGTGCGAATCTGTGGATGCGAGAGCGCATCTTGAGCGAACATATGGACCAGGGAGTCATCGTGGACGATCCTGCAAGCACCTTCTTGGAATGCGGGGTGGACATTGGCCCGGGCACCCGTATCCATCCTTTTTGTGTGATTCGCCGTGGCGTCTCCATCGGTGCAGGCTGCAGCGTAGGCCCCTTTGCCCATTTGCGCACCGGAACTTGCTTGGACGATGGCGCGGAGATTGGAGATTTTGTGGAAACTAAAAATGCCCATTTGGGTGCTGGTGCCAAAGCCAAACACCTCACCTACTTGGGAGACGTCCGCATCGGCACCAAAGCCAATATCGGTTGCGGCACCATCACGGCCAACTACGACGGCAAGGCCAAACACCAAACCCGGATTGGGGCGCGGGCTTTTGTAGGCTCGGGCACGATTTTGGTGGCGCCGGTGTCGATTGGGGAAGGTGCCACCACCGGTGCAGGTTCAGTGGTGACTTCCAACCACGACGTCGCCGATGGCGCTACCGTAGTTGGTGTTCCCGCCAAACCCTTCCCTTCCTCCCGCTAATTTCCCCCGCTCCATGAGCTACAAGGATTCCCGGCTGAAGCTGCTGAGTGGCAGTGCCCATACCGAACTCACCAGCGAGATTGCGAGTTATCTCGATGTGCCGTTGACGGCGGCCTCCATTGGTCGTTTCCCCGACGGCGAAATCGACATCAAGTTGCATGAAGACATGCGCGGATCGGATGTTTTTGTGCTGCAGCCCACAGGGCCACCAGTCAATGAAAACATGATTGAGCTTTTGCTCATCGTCGACACTCTGCGCCGGGCCTCGGCAGGACGCATTACCGCGGTGATGCCCTACTTCGGCTATGCTCGCAAAGACCGCAAAGATGAGGGACGGGTGCCGATTTCGGCTAAGGTGATGGCCAATATCTTGGTTTCGTCGGGGGTAGACAGGGTCCTCACCATCGATTTGCATGCCCAGCAGATTCAGGGCTTCTTCGATATTCCCGTCGACCATCTGTGGGCGCGTTCCGTCCTTGGCGAGGCCGTGCAGGAGATGAATCTCGACAATCTGGTGGTTTGTTCGCCGGATGTGGGGGGGGTCAAACTGGCCCGCGCTTGGGCCAAATCCTTGCGTTGCCCCCTGACCATTGTCGACAAGCGGCGGGTGTCCGGAGACACCGTGGTGATGGAAAACGTCATCGGTGCGGTCGAAGGCTGCAATGTTTTGCTTACCGACGACATGATTTCCACCGCGGGCACGATCACCGAAGCCGCTCGGATTTTGAAGGAAAAAGGGGCCTTGCGGGTGATAATTGCCGCTACCCATGCTGTGCTCTGTGGGCCGGCGGTCGAAAGGTTACAGAATTGTGCCGCCGAAAAGGTCTTGGTTTCGAATACAATAGCCCTCCGCGGTGCGCTACCCGATAACCTTGAAGTGGTTTCGGTGGCCCCTCTCCTGGCCCGAGCCATCACCCGTATTCACCGGGAAGAATCGGTCAGTGCCCTCTTCGAAGAAGTCAAAACCGCCTAGTTCCCTAGGCGTTGAAACCATGGAAATCTTTCGTCTGCAGACCGCTCCTCGCACCGAATTCGGTGGCCGAGAAGCTGCCCAATTGCGCAAATCCGGCCGTTACCCCGCCACTTTGGTTGGGGAAGGTAAGCCCACTGTCCAGTTCAGCGTCGCCGCTTCGGATTTCGATGCCGCAGTACGCATCTCTGCCCGCAGCTACGAGCTCGAGCTCGATGGGGGCACGGAAAAAGCCGCCATCCAAGAGGTTCAATTTGATGCTCTTGGCGACAAAATTCAGCAAATCGATTTTCGGCGCGATTCCGACGGCAAGCATGCGGTGGCCCGGGCCATCCATTTTGGCGACAAAGGCTACGGCGTCGACGAAGAATAGGCATCTGGATTGCTGGATTCTGGCCGCAGCCCTATGATTCCCGGTCGCCCTACGGGGGAGGAGCCTAGCTCCAAACCTTGGCGATTGGTTTTGGGCCTTGGTAATCCGGGTGCTGACTACACAGGCACTCGGCATAACGTCGGCTTCGATACCCTTGATCTCTGTGCCAAGCGCTTCCAAACAAACTGGGTGGCGCAAAAGCATGCTTTGTGGGCTGAATTGCCCCAATACGCATGCACTTTGGTGAAGCCGCTGACCTTCATGAATCGAAGTGGCCTTGCTTTGCGTGAGGCTTGGCTGCATTACCAGCTGGAAGATCCCGCCGCGCTCTTTGTTGTCACCGACGATTTCCACCTGCCCTTGGGAGGGCTGCGCATGCGCGCGCAAGGCTCCACCGGCGGGCACAACGGTTTGGCCTCTTTGCAAGAGGTTCTCGGCTCAGACGCCTACCCTCGGTTGCGTATCGGGGTGGGAGAGCCGGGAAACAATTCGGTGGAATTCGTACTCACGCGTTTTTCGGCCGCAGAACGATCTGTCATTGAAGAAACTTTGATGACGGCTTCTTGGGCTGTCGAGGACTGGGTGCAGGAGAAGCCCTTGGCGGATCTCCAAGCCCGCTACAACCGCCGCTCGCCACAGGCGGAGAAACCGGAATAGTCCGGCAAACCGGTAGGACCGGAATGGCAAACCATGACTGAACACAAACACATTTACCAAGCGATGTTCCTTCTCGATAACGAGGAGGTGCGTCAAGGATTCAACGCTGCGCGCGATTGGGTCAAATCCACGCTAGAAAAGCATGGTCTTGAGGTCAAAGTGCTGCGGCTTTGGGGAGAGCGTCAGTTGGCCTACCCCATCCGTGGTCGCAAGCGTGCCACCTACCTTTTGGGGTGGCTGGAAGGCTCCGGCGATGCGGTGAACCAAGTGAAGCGAGAAATGTACTTGCTTGGCCCGGTTTTCCGTTGCTTGTTCCTGCAGGAGGAAGAAATTCCCGCCGAAGAATTGGCTTTGGGCATTCCTGAAGTCAAGGATTCGGAAATCATCATTCCCGAAGAAATCGAAGAACCTGAATTCGATGAGTTCGTGGAGGAGGAGCCCGAGGCCGAAGAAGAAGCCGAAGAAGCGGTGGCTGCTGACAGTGCCGACGAAGAAACACCCGATGCAGAATTAGAGGAGGTCAAGACCGATGGCAACTAAGAAAAACCGCAAGTTTGATTTCAAAGATATCGAAGACCTGCAGGTCTACATGACCGCGCAGGGAAAAATTCATCCTGCGAAGCGTACCGGGCTTTCCGCGCGCGAGCAGCGTCGTTTGAAGCGGGCGATTAAGTACGCGCGCTTCCTCTCCCTCATTCCGTACGTCTCCTAACCATGAAGACCAAGCTCATTTTGCGCGTGGACCACCCGGTCCTCGGAAACACCGGCGACGTCATCGAGGTGGCCTCTGGCTATGCTCGCAATCACCTGCTGCCTTTGGATTTGGCCTATCCTTATTCTGAGGATGCCATGCGTCGGATTGAAAAGAAGCGTATTGAGGCGGAAAAGGTGCGTGCGGAGATGCGCGCCGACATGGAAGCTTTGGCGAATCGCATGGCCGACATCCAACTCACCTTCATTGAGAATGTTTCGGCTGCAGGGCATCTGTACGGTGCCGTCACCAGCAAACGCATCGCCGAAGAAATTGCTGCCCAAGGACTGGAGATTCCCGAGGCGCATGTGCGTCTGGCGGAGCCCATCCGCGCAGTTGGTGAATACGAGGTTCCCATTCACGTGCATACCGAGATTAAGGCCTCGGTAAAGGTTTGGGTGGTGGCCAAAGAAGAGCCCAAGCTGGAAGGTGAGGGAGAAGCCGAGGAAGCCGTGGTTGAAACTGGCGCCGAGGCGCCCGACCAAGCTTCTTAGGCGATTTTCAGGCGGTTGGGTGGCAGTCATTCTGCGCCCGACCGCCTGCGCCTGTATCCTGTGAGGCCCATGCCCGCCTCCGGCCATCCCGAGAAGCTGCCCTTCGACCTCAACACGGAAAAATGCGTGTTGGGAAGCATTCTGCGTGACCCACGTTGCTTTCCGGAGGTTGCGGCTCATTTGTCGGCGGATGATTTTTATGCTCCGCGTCACCGCGAGTTGTTCCAGCTGTTTCAGGCTTTGGAGCAGCGCAGCCCGGGCCATTGCGACGCCGTGTCGGTGGCGCATGAGGAGGAGCGATTGCAGAAGGCCGAGAGTTTGGGCGGCCCAAGCTATCTGAAAGAATTGATGGCGACGGTGCCATCCATTGCTTTTTTGGAAAACCACATCCGCATCGTGCGCGATTTGTCGGTGAAGCGTGGCCTGATTGCTGCTGCCGACGCTATTCAGCGCAGTGTTTACAACACGGAAACCGAGGATGTGGACGACCTGGTAAGCGAAGCCGAGAAAACGGTATTCCGTGTCGGCGATCGCTTGGTCGGCGACGACATGAAGACAGCGCGCCAGTTGGTGGATTCCAACTTGGATCGCTTGTTGAATGCCGATGGCAAACCTCAGGGGTTGCAAACTTCTTATTTAGAGTTGGATGAGAAACAGGGATTCCGTCCAGGAGATTTGTTGGTGTTAGCAGCGCGTCCAGGCATGGGTAAAACGGCTTTGGCCTTGAATCTTTTGGAGCGCGTGGCGTTGAAAGATCAGCGTTCGGTGCTGATGTTCTCTTTGGAAATGCCAGGAGACCAGCTGATTACCCGTTTGCTGTCCTCTTATGCGCGTATTGCCCATGATAGCTTGCGACGCGGTCGCCTCACCGCTGAGGATCGGCGGCGACTAACCCATGCAGGCAGCGTTTTCCGGAATGCCAAAATTTTTATCGATGATAGTTCCCAACCAAGTTTGGCACAGATTCGCGCCAGAGCCCGGCGTTTGAAACGAGACGGTGCTTTGGATTTGATTATTGTCGATTACTTGCAGCTCTTGGGAGCCAAGGCGGAGAGTCGGCAGAATGAGATTTCTCTGATTTCTCGTACCTTGAAGGCCATTGCGCGTGACATGAAAGTACCTTTGCTCGCATTGGCGCAACTCAATCGTAAAGCCGAAGACCGTTCCGACCATCGCCCCATGTTGTCCGATTTGCGAGAATCTGGTGCTATTGAACAGGATGCCGACATGGTGATGCTGTTGATGCGTGAAGATTACTACGAAGAAACCGAAGAAAACCGCGACCTTGCCAGAATCTTTATTGCCAAAAACAGGCATGGCTCTACCGGAGATTTCAAACTCAAGTTCACGAAGAAGTATATGCGCTTTGAGAATTTTGTTCCCGCAGCAGACAGTCCACCTGCTCCCGCTGTACCCGCTTTCGATTGATGTCCATCCATCCCCTTCGCGCACTTTTTAGTGTGTTGCTGATTGTCGGCAACACGGCCTCTATGGTTGCAGCCGCATCTCCTTCTTGGCAACAAGAAGAAAGTGTGGTGGTGGAAGAAATTCGCATCGAGGGTGCGCCGGGGCGGGAACAGGAAATCCTGGCCGCAATTCAACAACAAGTAGGTATGCCACTCGACAAGCTTGGCCTTACCAAAAGTCAACAGTGGTTATGGAAGTACAAACGGGTTCGCGTTGATGAGGTAGAGCAATTAGAGGGTTCGGCAGAGGGAAAAGTGATTCTTGTTTTTCATGTCAGCCCACAACAAACTTGGCGTCGTGTTTTGTTTGAGGGCAACGAAGCATTTGAACGCTCAGAACTTGAATTGTGGGGGGGGCTGTTTGGTCAATCTTTGGATGCAAGCTCTGCCGAAGTGGTGATGCAGAGAATTTTGGACCGTTACCATGAAGAAGGATATGCCCATGCCAAGATTTCTCGCCGCCAGGGCAAGGAAGATGAAATCGTTTTGCATATCGAAGAGGGGCCAGAGGTCACTGTGGAGAAAATTGAGTTTGAAGGAAATACCGCAATTAAGGGAGGCGCTTGGTATACCCCAGGTTTGGACATTTATGAGAACTTAAAGACCACGACGGGCGGTATTTTTGCAGGTGGTCCTTATAGTCCACTGAAAATTCAAGAGGATGCCAATGCCATTGCTGGCCTCTATCGTGATTACGGTTATTTGGAAGTGCAAGTAAGCCACGAGGTTCACTTCGAAGGCGACGACGAGGATGAAGCTGCGGTCACCTACCATATTCAGGAAGGACCGCTCTATAAGGTGCGCCAGGTGCGGATTGAAGCGGCGGATGGAGAGACCCTGCGTTTCCCCATGGAAGAGTTGGAAGGATTGTTGAAGCTTCAGCCAGGCGATCCTTATGAGAAGTCGCGGGTGGATCGCGACCGCCTTGCCCTGCAACGGCACTACGCAGGCTTTGGCTACCCATCCTTGGCGCGTGTGCATCAGATTCCGGGGAGTCACCAAGAGTATTTGGCCATTGGTGGAACTGGGGGCAGTTCGCCTGATGTTCTAGTCGACAGTGAGGAGCCGGTGGTCGATTTAGTCTTCGTAATTTCTGAAGGCAAGCCTCGACGTCTGCGGGATGTCGTCATTCGTGGCAATCGGCGCACTCAGGATCGTGTCATCCGCCGGGAAATCCAATCCGAGCCTGGCCATTTACTGAGTGAAGACGATGCCATGCGCTCCTATCGCCGTTTGATTGGCCTGGGATATTTTCGCGACGAAAACCGCCAACCCTATGTCAATTGGTTCTGGCAAGACATTGGCGATCCAGAACTTATGGATTTGGTCTTTGAAGTTAAGGACGTGGGCTCCAATAATCGTCTGCGTTTTGGTGGTTCTTGGAACTCCGACAACGGGCCCGCATTGCTAATCGACTTAACCAAAACCAATTTCGATATCGCCGACACGCCATCAAGCTTTGGTCGTACTTTGGCTGAGATTTGGAATGGCACGGCCTTCACCGGTGCTGGCCAAACCCTCACGTTGTCTTTACGTCCAGGAACGATTTTCTCGTCCTATGCCCTTTCTTTTACCGAGCCGGATTTGTTGGCGGAGCACATTAATCGTCTGAGTCTTAACGTTTCAGGGCGAAAGAATCTCCGATACTTTTCCACCCATGACGAGGAGCGCACGCAGGTTGGTTTCACCTTAGGCCGACGCTTTGGCCGTTATTTCACCATTTTTGCTGGCCCAGAGGCGCAGACGGTGCGTTTGGATAGCATCGATTTGGGTGCTCCGAGCGACTTATTGCGCTTCCAAGGTGGTAATCAATTGAATACTCTCACTGTCGGTATGCGTTTCAATACCGTGGAGGATCCCTTCTCGCCGGTGGACGGTGGCAACTACTCCCTGTTCCTGGCACAAAGTGGACGTTTTATGGGCGGAGATTGGGATTACCTTAAGGCAACACTCAAAGGGGAAACTTACATTCCCATTTGGACCGACTCTCTAAATCGTCCTTGGACCTTAGGCTTAACCACGCGCGTGCGGAAAGCCTGGGTTTCTTCCGATTTGGGAAGTTTGCCTTATCCCGAGAAGTTTTTCCTCGGTGGCCAAAGCAACATTCGCGGATTTAATTACCGCGGCGTTGGGGAAGATCCCAATGGTTTTGGTACTGGTGGCGATGTTTCCTGGGACGGCAGTGTGGAACTGCGCTTCCCCTTGGTTTCCACCCGTCAGCGGGGCATGGTTGACGAATTCGAAATGGTCCGTGGTGGAATTTTTGTGGACGCAGGCTCCTTCGGCCCCAATTTTGGCAATCTTGTGCCCACCCGGATTGCAGTGGGCTTTGCCATGCGCATGCGCTTTGCGGCTATGCCCGGCGCACCCTTGTCGCTCGACTTTGCTTGGCCCTTGCAAAGCGAAGATGGCGACGACACTCGTACTTTCTCCTTCACCATCGGCAACTTCTAAATCATGCTGCACAAACTCTCTCTTTTCTTTTGCATGGGTCTAGTGGCTACTTCGCTAGTGGCTTACCGCTCCCAGGCCGATCCCATGGAAGCCATTCGTTACGTCGACATCCAACGTTGTCTGTTGGAATGGCAAGATTTGCAAGACCAAAGCAATGCTATTAGCGACCACTATCGCAGCTTGAGTGAGAATTTAAATCAAGCCTATTCCGAGCTCAAAGGGAAAAAAGCAGATTTGGAAACTTTGGATTCACAAAGTACCGAATATGGGGAGAGGAGTTTTGCCCTGAAAATCGAAGAGGAAACTCTGCGAGCACGGATTGAATGGACGCAGGGAAATTATGGCCAAGAACAAACCGCCCTGTTGGAGCGTGGGGTTCGCCATATTCAAGAAGTGGTTGCTCAGCTTGGCGCCAAGGAAGGCTACAGTGCCATCATGATGGAACCGGGGCCGTTGCAACCGCTTAGCAATAAGTTTACGGCGAAAGATTCGCTGAGTGAAATGAACAGTCGGTGGGTGTTGTGGAGCAATCCAGACTATGATTTGACCGATCAAGTCCTTCTTTTGCTTAATCAAAAGTAGTAGGCTCATTTAGCATGACACGGAAGGAACGGACCATCAAGCGCTCTGCCACCATGGAGGGCGTGGCCCTGCATTCAGGAGAAACCATCCAAGTTTTCGTGGAACCAGCTCCTGCGGGCACGGGTGTGGTCTTTCGCCGTTCCGATGTGAGTGATCCCGCCGATATCCCTGCACTTGCGGGCAATCTTTCGATTTCTCAGCGCCGCACTGTATTGCGCGAAGGAGGAAGTGATGTTGGGATGGTGGAGCATTTGCTCGCGGCCTGTGTTGGCTTGGAAGTGGATAACCTTCTGGTTTCGGTTTCCGGTGATGAGATGCCAGGCACCGACGGCTCGGCCTTGCCCTATGTAGAAATGCTGCAGTCCGCTGGCCTGGTGGACCAAAAACGCGATCGTTTGCGTTACACGGTGGCCGAGCCCCATGTGGTCAGAGAAGAAAATGCGGAATTGGTGGTTTTGCCGCCCTCGGGTGAAGGTTTGAAAATCCGCTATCTGCCAGCCTACCCGGAAGGTGTCGACGCCACTCCAGTGGTATTTGATTCCGTCGCCGATGATTTTGAAACAGCCATTGCCCCCGCCCGCACTTTTGTTCGTGCTGCGGAAGTGGAATCCCTGCTGGAGGCTGGATTGGGCAAGGGGGCAACTGCGGACAATACCTTGGTGCTGGGAGGCGAAGAAGCTCCAGAAATGCGTCTCCCGCTAGAGCCTACCCGTCATAAAATTTTGGATATTCTTGGCGATATGGCGTTATTGGGTGCAGATTTGCATGCCGATTTAGTGGCGGTGCAAAGTGGGCATGGATTAAACCAGGCGATGGTGCGCCATTTGCGAGGGGAGCTCGAGGCCTTGGAGGTGGAGGAGCCGGTCAACGAAGATGGCTATGGCATTACCGAAGTCATGCGTTTGTTGCCGCATCGCTATCCTTTCCTCTTGGTTGACCGCGTGCTGAAAGTGGAAGGTTGGCGGCGAGCCGTTGGGGTGAAAAATGTCACCATCAACGAGCCTTTTTTTAACGGCCACTTCCCGGATCAACCCCTCATGCCAGGGGTTTTACAGTTAGAAGCCCTGGCTCAATTATCCGGATTTTTGCTGCAGAGAAAAATGGAGCATACCGGAAAGTTGGTGGTACTTGCCGCCATCGACAAAGTCCGCTTCCGCGGTGGGGTTGTCCCCGGAGATCAACTGCGGCTGGAAGTGGAAACTTTACGCATGAATCGAAACCGAGCCACCATCAAAGCTCAGGGGAAAGTGGGGCGGCGTGTGGTTTCGGAGGCCATCCTCTCCTTTGCCATGGTTGCAGCATCATGACCAACGTTCATCCAACTGCATACATCGCCCCGGGGGCCGAGCTTGATGCCGATGTCGTTGTCGGCCCGTTCAGCTATGTGGGGAGTCGGGTGCGGATTGCCAGTGGCACTCGCATTGGTCCGCATGTCACCATTCAAAGTCGCACTACGATTGGAAAAGACAACCACTTCGTTGGGCAATGCGCGATTGGTGGGCTGCCCCAAGATTTGAAATACGCTGGAGAAGAATCTGCCTTAGTCATTGGCGACGGCAATGTGGTGCGTGAATTTGTCACCATCAATATCGGCACCGCTGCTGGTTCTTGGGTAACTAGTTTGGGAGACCGCAACCTCATCATGGCATGTGCCCATGTCGCTCATGATTGTGTGATTGAAGACGAGGTCATCCTTGGCAACAATGTTTTGTTAGCTGGGCATGTGCGAATTGAAAGCGGGGCCATTGTTTCCGGCGGAGTTGCGGTGAACCACTTTGTCACCATTGGCACTCTGGCCATGGTTGGGGGGATGGCCCGAGTGGTGCAAGATTTACCGCCATACATGGTGTCTGAAGGTGCCCCTGCACGTGCTCGGGGGGTCAACACCATCGGTTTGCGCCGTCGGGAGGTGGACCGGGAATCCATCGCTCAGTTGCGAGATGCTTTCCGCCGTTTGATTGCCGATGAAACGCCCACAGCATTGGCCATCCAGGAGATGGAGGCGGAAAAGGATTTGTGCCCAGAAACTAGGCGTTTGATTTCTTTTTTGCGCGACATGGAACGTGGCTTTCAGGGCCGTTATCGGGAATCTTTACGTCGGTCGTCCGGCGATGTTCGTGCCTAAGTGATGTCTGCTCAACCCCTGAAAGCTGCAGTTTTAGGCGTGGGCCATTTAGGTCGGCATCATGCGCGCATCTTAGCCAGCATGGAGGGCATAGAACTGCTTGCGGTGGTTGACCCAGACCAGGAGCAGGGGGAAGCGGTTGCCGAAAAGGAAGGAGTTGCTTGGTATGCGGATAGCCAAGGCCTAGAGTCGGAATTGGATTTCGCCGTGGTGGCGGTGCCAACGAGTTTGCACCAAACTTGTGCCGCACCATTGTTACGAGCTGGAGTAGCTTGTTTGATTGAAAAACCGATGGCGCCTACAGCGGATGCTTGCCGCGCCATTTTGGAAGATGCCGTACAAGCTCAGGCTTTGGTTGGGGTGGGCCATGTCGAGCGCTTTAATCCCGCCGTTGCTCGGGCTATGGCTTTAGGTATTCAACCGCGCTTTATGGAGGCGCACCGCCTTGCTCCCTATAGTTTTCGCAGTACCGATGTGGGTGTGGTGTTGGATTTGATGATTCACGATATCGACTTGGCCCTTGCCTGGACCGGATCCCAAGTGGCGCAAGTTGACGCCATTGGCGGTGCCACGCTCAGTGCCAGCGAAGACATCGTCTCTGCGCGATTGCGCTTCGAAAATGGCGCGGTAGCCAATTTGACGGCTTCTCGCCTGAGCCTCAAACCGATGCGGCGCTTCCGAGTCTTTGGCCCGGATTGTTATTTATCCGCCGACAGCCAGGATCGTTATGCCCTTTTGGTGCAAAAGGCCCCCAATTTTTCCGCACAAGCGATTGAGAAAGCCGCCAAGTCGGCCCAGCCGTTGGAAGGGTTTCGCAGTTTATTGCAAATTGAAGAATTACAATTGGACGATGACGAACCCTTGCGTGCGGAATTGGCTGCCTTTGCCAACGCGGTTCGGGGCAAGACACCGCTGGTTGTTTCGGGGGAGGATGGTTTGGCAGCGGTGGAGGTGGCTGAGCGGGTCCTCTCTGCTCTTGATTCCTGTGGTTGGACAGAAACAGAGGGTTGATGGTGAAGCCTTCGCCAAGTGCATTAAAACAGTATTTATTGAACGCCGAGGAGTTGGGAAATCCTTTGCAGGTGCAGGATTTGGCGCCGCAAGCGACCTCCATGGCGGTGGAGATCGGGTTTGGTGGCGGCGAATATTTGGCCTGGTGGGCTTCTCAACATCCCGACTGGACTTTCTTGGGGATGGAGTTGCCAGTGGATTGTATGTTACGTGCGGCTCGGGTTTTGCAACAGGCCAAGGTCGACAATGTGCGTTTGATTCGTGGCGACGCTCGTTATTTGCTGCGAGAGATTTTTGCCCCGCAAAGCCTGCACCATGTGTTGATGCAGTTTCCTATGCCGTGGCCCAAAGAGAAGCACGCTAAGCATCGGGTTTCCTCTCCGCAATTTGCACAAACATTGGCAGACGTTTTGGTGCAAGATGGGATTTTTGAGCTGGTGACCGATCAAGATTGGTATGCCAAGGAAACTGCGGAAGTTTTTGCGCAGCACCCAGATTTTTTGGCATCGGAAATAGAAGTGCAACCTCATCGGCCCTTTCAAACCCGCTACGAACAAAAGTGGCTTGAAGAGGGGCGTTCTATCTATCGACTAGTTGTTCGCTTGCTGCGCCCTTCCCACTCATCCAGGATTCTGCTCCCTCAACCCATGGATTGTTTCTCTCTTTCTCCATCTTTAGTCGGTGCTGACGTTAAAAAGTTGTTGGGATCCCGTTTCAAGCAAGGGGATTCCGTGGTGGAAGTAAAGGAGGTCTTTGCAGCGGGGGATGGTTGGATGTTGCGGGTGCTTAGCTCGGATCATTCCTTCTCCCAGTTGTTCCACCTTCGCATTCGCAAGAAGAAAGACGGGCGCTGCCTGCTCAAAGTAGACGAAGTGCCCAGACCTTACTACACCCAAGCCGTTCGCTTTGCGTTGAAGTCCATCCACCAAGCCTTACAACAAGGAGAGGTTGAGGTGTTGCGCTAGGGCACGCGTACAACCACGAAATGCACCTGATAGGCCTCCGGGTTGTTGAGGTTGTCGCCTTCGTAAGAGGCAAACAATTTATAGCGGCCACTTGCTGCCGGGAATTCCACTAGGCTCACTGCTGGCCGTTTGGCATAGCGGACAGCGACGGGGAAGGTGGTCATGTCGGTTTGCGTGGTGCGACCGACTAGGATTTGCGCCGCGCTGGGGAAAAAGCGTACGCCGAAGGTATAGCGCTGGCGTTGTGGGCCATGAGCAATGGCGGCGTGGGTGTCTTCGCGCAGGATGTTGTTGCCCCAAAACAGCGTTTCCACCGTGGGACCACCGGGGTTGTCAAAGACCACTTCCCGGGAGTGAATGGTGTTGGTTTTCAGTGGGGAAACTTCGTCGTCGACCCAGGTGACGGAAACGCTATTGCGGTGATCGGCACGCGAGGTGGCGACATTGGGGCGCCGTTGATGACGGCGAGGATTGTTGGTGAGGCTAACGGCGTCCAACTCAATCAAGGGATTGGCTGCGTTGAATCCAGCATAGCGGCGAACAAAAATTTCTCCGCGGCTGGTGCCGTTGACACCGCCATGGCCATCCAGCCAGAATTGTTCATAAGCGACGACAAGGTTGCTGTTGTCGTCCAAAACCACATCCGGCAGAACCTGTCCCCCGTTCAGAGGGTGAGCCAAGACCGTGTCAATGGCAATACCTGAGGTGAGTACTACAGGAGTTGAGGCAAAGCCCTGGCTGGTAGGGAGCTGATTCCAGTCAATTCGCGTGCAGCGCAAATCGTATTCGCGATACTCATCTCCTTGGGCATTGACCGTGGACATGGTCTCGTGGGCATAGACTGCAGCAACTGAACCATCCTCCAAATTCACCAAATCCACCATGATGCCGGCAAAACCAGAGGTGATGCTGGGGTCGACGACATAGCCTGTACCGGCTGCTTGTTGATCGATGATGAGATTGGGAAGAAGTTGGCCTTGCGCATCGCGCACTTGAACGCGCGCCACTTCGAGGCGGGCTGGGACGATGCCAGTGCGGTCGATGCGTTGCCAGGCGATGCAGAAGGAACCGTCGGGCATTTCCACCACATCCGGCTTGGGGCAGGTTTCATCGGGGCCCAAGAGATGCAAGCTCATATCGCCAAGCAGCAGGTGATTGGCGGCCCCACTTTCCCACTGATCGTTGCCAACGTACTTTATCACCATGCCTTCAATCACATGGCGATTTCCACCGAAAGTGCCCTGCCAGGCGACGAAAACATCGCCATAGGAGTTCACAGCTAAAGTGGCGTGGTCGGCGCCTTTTGGGGTGAAGGTTGGGAGGGTTTGATCGTCCCCATAGGACAAGGTGCGCTGGCCAAAGGCAAGCGGACACAGACACAAAAAGAAGACTAGGCTTAGGGTTCGCATGGACAATTCGGGGGAACGCTTAAAGACTATCCTATCAGGGAATCCAAGGTTGTTGGATTCTGAAAAACTCTTGGATTTCCTTCCCATCGGCCAGGAAAAATGCAGAATAGGGCATGTTCCGAGGGCGCGCGCGACGTTTCCAGAAATCTGGTGTATCTGCGGAAACCCTTGAAAACACAGCACTTCCGATGATTGAAGTGGCTGCGGCGGAGCGCGGTTTGGGGGCGGCTTGGCGAATCCAACAAGAACTTTGTTTGCAGGGGTATTTTGAGCAGGGATTGGTGGAGCAATGGCACTCGGTAGCTGCGGCCCTGTGGAAGCGGATGCAAGGGGAACCGGAGGTGTTTTCTCGCCTGGTGGCATGGAGCGCCCATCCTGAGGCCCGGGTTCGTTTTTTCGCCCCCTTTTTGTGGTCGCGTTGGGGATTGGAAGAAGATGCCATGGACTTGGCCTTGGAGGCCCTGTTGCCCTTGGCGGACGACTCTGACTTCCGCGTTTTAGAAGCGACCCAGGCCTTTGGTTTGCGCCCTTTTGCCCATGGGATGGGTGCCGACTTTTTGTCGGAGCTGGTGCCATGGTTTTTTCACCCCAGTCCCCGGGTGCGTCGCACTGCCGTTACTGCCGTGCGTCCACGAGGCTTTTGGGTGCGCCATTTGCCATGGGCTGTAGAGTGCCCACAAACCCTGATGCCCATGCTTGAGGCCTTTGGTCAAGAAGAGGAGCGGTTCCCTGCCAATGCCGTGGCCAACTGCATCAATGATATCAGTCATCGAGATCCTCAACTGTGCTTCCTCCTATTCAAGCATTGGCAGAAGGAAGGCTGGGGTATGCAATGTGAGCATATGATGCGCAAGGGGTTGCGTAGTTTGCTCAAAGCCGGGGAACCGCAGGCGATGGCAGCCTTAGGCTTGGAACCAGTCAACCTGGAGTTGCGGGTGAGTATGCGCGAGGGTGAGGTGGTTGCTCCCAACACCAATTTGCATTTTGATTTAAAGTTCCATAATCCGGGCTCTGCTTGCCGCATCGAGTTGATTTTTGAAATCCAAACACCAGGGCGCCACCCCAAACGACCGCGGCGGAAAAAATATCAGGGTGGTCAGCACACCATTCCGCCTGGTACTTCCGAGTTGACGCTGCGGGAAAGGATTTTTGATCGCAAAGCCGCACCTCTATTGGCGGGAGAATCTTGTGTGCGGTTTTTTGCCAATGGGCATGAACTGGCGGAATTGTGTTTCCAGATTGAACGCCCACGCCTGCCGAAGAAGATTTCTTAACTCAACCAGGGGTGGTTGGAAAACAGCAATAAATGGAGGGCAGCAAGAAGGACGCCACAAGCTGCAAGGAGGACGCCAAGAAGAACCAAGCCTAGACGTTGGCGGCTGCCTAGACCAATCACGCTGGCCGCCAGAAAACAGAAAAAGGCGAAGGGTAAATCCACATAGGCGAGAATATGAAGCGCGGGAATGTAGGCAGCCAGAGGAAAAGCAAATGCCGCGCCGCCAAGGCCGATGGTTGCTAGATAGCCCGGAATTCCTTCGAGGAAGGGGCCTTCCTCACTAGCGTCAGGCTCGTGCTGGGCGGGCGGGGATGGCTTCATGCGATTAGCTGAGTGCTTCGATAGCCTTTTGCACCCGAGGTAGGGCGGCATGAATGTCGTCGGGGCTCACGGCGCCAATGCTGGCTCGGAACCAACCATCTTCTTCGTCTTCCGCCACGCCGAAAGCATTGAAAGGCACAACACCAAAGGCGGCATCCTGCAACAAATAGGCGCGGATGTCTTCGCTGTTTTCCAATACATGGCCGCCGGGCGTTTTGCGACCATGCAGCTTGAATTGCAATGACAAATAGATGGCGCCTTGGGGGTCGATGGAATCCACAGGCAGCCCCGCTGCTTTCAATTGTTGGATGCCCTGATGGGCAATCTCCAGACTTTCTTGGACGCGCGGAAGCAACTGCTGCCGCCAGGCTTGAAGGGCGGTTGTGTCGCGCAAAAACCGAGCCGTTGCCACCTGCACAGGGCGTGGCGCCCATGCCCCGACATGGGTGCCTAAAGCGATGACTTTGCGTACCACGGCGGGGGGGCCGACCAACCAACCGCAACGCAAACCAGTGGCGCAAAAACCCTTGGAAATGCCGTCGGCGTGGATGACATAAGGGGCGCACTCTGGCACGAGTTGAACCGGAGAGTAGTGGGCATGCCCAGGAAAGGTGATGAGGGAATAGATTTGGTCGTAGAGTAGGAAAAGTGGTTTTTGTCCGCATTGCTGCCGGCGCTCATTCTCTTCGACCAAAAACTGCCCCAAGCGTGCAACTTCCTTCTGTGGCATGACACCGCCAGAGGGGTTTTGTGGGGAGTTTAGCACCAACAAGCGCGCCTCTTTGGCATGCGGAGCGAGCAAATCCACGGTGGGTTGGAAGGCGTTTTCTTTGCGGGTGTGGATTCCGCGGACGCGCACTTGGCAGGTATCACGATAATTGTGATTGTTCCAAGATGGGGTGGGAAACAAGACCAATTCCCCTGGATCCACCAACAGGCGGTAAGTGGCATAAAGGGAAGGGCGGCCACCGGAAACAATGGCAATGCCTTCCATTGGATAATCCAAACCCTGCGTGGCCATGAAATATTCTTTGACCGCAGCGCGCAGAGCCGGCTCGCCCGCGCTGGGGGGGTAGTTGGTAGCGCCCTCTTCGATGGCTTCGAGCAGGTATTGCTGGAAGGCGGCAGGGATGGGGAATTGGCTGGGGGAAAAATCTCCAACCGTCATGTCGGCGACGGCAACACCCAGCTCGCGTAGGGCGCGAATTTCATTGGCGATTTTGAGGATGGAGGATCCCACCATGGAGCTGGCCATATGGGAGAAGCCGCGGCGTGCACTCTCTGCCCCGCAATCAGTGGGAATCCGAATCATGGGTTGGGTTTGTTCCACAACCAGTCATTGTAACCAAAGCCTTACTTCAGGCGTTCCAAGTAGCGATCGCGAAGGCGGGTTTGTTTGGAGTTTAAATCCACGGCATGACCGCCAATCCACATCCTAGCGACGGGTTGCTCGATGAGCAGGGGGTCGCCTTGGCACAAAATGAGGGTGGCGACCTTGCCTTTCTCGATGCTGCCAATGAACAAGTCGACGCCGAGCAAGCGGGCGGCTCCTAAAGTGAGGTTGTAAAGGGCCTTTTCACGACCCAAACCCCAGGCGGCCATGGTGGCGGCTTGGAAAGGAAGATTGCGGGTGACTTCGGGGTTGTCGGTGGCAAAGGCAAGGCTGCAGCCAGCCGCATCGAGAACAGAAGCGCAGCGGAAGGGGGAATCGAAGGGATCAAAGTCGGAGCCTGGAAGGCGATGCGGAGAACCCAAAATTACCCGGGCGCGGTCACGGCCCAAATAACCTGCAATTTTCCAGGCATCACGGGTTCCCACATAAACCACCTGTAAGGCGTTTTCTTTAGCCCAGTTGCGAGCGGCCATCAAGGTTGGTGCATCATCGGCGTACAGGAAGATATCCTTTTCGCCGCGGGCATAGGGGAGGGAGGCTTCAAGTTTGGCGTTGCGGTGAAAGTCGGTGCGGCCGGCGGCGGCAAAACGATCCTGGCGCTGGCCATAATCCAAAGTATCTTGCAGCCACTGATTGAGTTCTTCCACGTCTTCCGGTACATCAGGGCCGTCTTCTTGGTCGAAGCTGCCGACATGGGGAAAGCGGATGAAAAGACCAAGGTCGGGGCCAACCACCAAATCTTCGCTGGTGGTGCCATCGAGTTGGATGAGGGCGGTTTGGCCGCGAATCCGCCCCGACTCTGGCCGCACCATGACATAAGCCACACCCGTTTTACGAGTGACGGGGAAATGCTCAGAATCGGCGTGGATTGCCGCGGCGACACTGAGGTCGGGTTGGTCTTGACCGGTTTCGATATCGTCGCGGGAGGCGCGGACGGCGCCGTATTCCCAAATCCCCGTGCGATCTAGGCCGTTGATGAAGCCTGGATACAGGTGCATGCCGCGGGCGTCGATGTTTTCGACATGCGACTTTCGGGGTTGTTCAATGTTGCGTTCCCCACGCACGACGCGGGTGATGCGTCCGTCGACAATGAGGACGGTACCAACAAAGGGTTTGCCGACCATCGTATGAATAGTGGCCCCGCGAATCAGCGTGGTGGAATCTTTGCCGATGGAGGTCCAGCGGTTCCAGGTTTCTTCATCTGCAGGCAGTGGTGGGCGCACTTCGGCCGGGGTGGAGGAAGAAATGCCGTTAAGAACAAAATCTCTAACCGCCGTGTTGTAGTTGCGCCAGCGGGTATCCAATTCCTTGGCTGCTTGGTAAAGCACCTTCCCGCGTGCCATCGTGAGCATGCAGCGCGAATAACCCGATAGGGGTGGACCATCAAAAATAGTGATGGTGCCATCTTTGCCCAGCTCCAAGCTACCGACCCGATCGTCTATCCGCAGTTGCTTGGCGCTATTGATGGTGCAAGTAGCCATGGCAGCTTGCCAATCCAGGCCACCGTAGAGCATACCTTTGGCCGCCTCCATGTTGAGACGACGAATCATCTCATCCGAATCGGAATTGATGGAAACCGTGACTCCCGCGCGATCGAGGATGGAGACGTTCCATGGGATGGCATCGCGCACCTCAAACTTATAGGCCCACCAGTCGGCAAAGGTCGACGCCATGGCACCCGCCGCGGCGATTTCAGGAGCGACTTTGTAACCCTCGAGTACATGTTGGAAGGTGGGAGCTTCAATGCCAAAGTCTTTGCATATCTGCAAAAACATGAGCAATTCGTCGGCGCGATAGGAGTGACATTGCACGTGAATGGTGTTGTCGAGTACATCGGCCAAGACTTCCAGACGTACATCTCGACGAAAGCTTGGGAGTTTGCCGTCAGCGGCAAGGCGTCGTTGTTCTGCGTAGTCTTGGGCGGCAAGGAAAGCGCGACGGTAGACCGCTTGCACACCCACACGTGAATTGGGGAAGCGCTTGCCCCAGCTGGACTCCCAATTGGATTGTTTGACGTTTTCGCCGAGGGCAAACTTGATGTTGCGTGGTGCGTCCGGCACCAGCAAATCAGAGATGGCGGTGGCCAAGTAATCGAGCTCCCAGGTGGCGGCTTGGCCACCAATGGGGTTGGCGGAGCCATGCAAGGCTTGGGCAATCGCCGTGCCACCCGCTGCGGCGCGCCAAATGGAAACACTCTCCGGATGGATCATGTCGGCGATGCGACATTCGGCGCTAATCGAAACCGTTCCTTCGTTGATGGCATCCAACGCAAGGTGCGAATGTGCATCGATGATGCCGGGCATCAGATGCCATCCTGAAACATCGACTTCAGGTATGCCATCCGGTACCGGGATCTCGGTGCCAATCTGAGTGATGATGCCGTCCAAAATCAATAAATCACCGACGGCAGGTTGAGAGCCATCCATGCGATACAAAGTGGCACCACGGAAAACCACAGTGCGCTTGCGCTCTTGCGCCCAAGAGGATTGGGCGAAGCGATCCATACGTGTTTCCACCGGCCACTCGGGGTGTCCGCTAGCAAGACTGTTGGCGGCATCCTCCGTTTCCTCCTCAGATTTTTTTTCCTTGGTGGAGGATTTGGCGATTTGGGATTCGTCTGCAGGTTCTCCAGTGAGAGGAGCGTCGCCAAAGGGGGTTTTCATTTTGCCCCGCATGCGGTCGTCTTCCAGTTTCAAATAGACGGTGACATCCATTTCCGGTTCAGGAATATGGAACCCAAACTTCACCCGATGACCTTGAAATTTCACATCTGTGGCGTCGTCGCGGTCATGGGGAGCCGAAGCGCGGAAAACTTCCACAGTTTTTGCTTCTGGGTTGAGGTCGACGGAGAAGACTTCATCGCCCATGGGTGTTTGCACTGTTAATTCCCAAACCCCAGCGAGGCCTACATCCCCGCCTTCGTTTTCGTCGGCACTGGCTTCCTCATCTTCCGTGCCATCCTTTTCGGTGTCTTTTTCCCATCCCCGGCCATCACAGAAAACCCAGGCAATATTCGGGTCGGCAAAGGAATAAGGGGCGCGGCAAAGCACCCAATTGCCAGGAGGAGTGGCAAAGCCCAAAACCTCGAAAGCACGTGTGGATAAATCCCAATACAATTCCTGATCGCTTGGGGCGAGGTCGGGGCTGTCGAGCAACTGTTGGATGGAATCTTTGAAATCCTTGACTTTCTTGCCTGGGACCAAAGCACAGGTCACCCCGGATTTTTTTAGCAGTAAATAGTCATCCACTTGCTGCTGGTGGAGACGACGCTTTTCCTCCCGCAACTTTTGCGGCTCTTGCCACCAGGGGCGTTGGGGGGCATCCGCCAGATGCAAATCCTCGTCCGACTTGGGAGCCTCCTCCAAATCCAAGGTGTACAACACGCGGATTCCTTGCTGTTTTATCCGTTGGGCATGCTTCCAGGCTTGGTGACCACCCAGGATTACCCAAGAATCTTGGGGCGCATAATCGCGTTGCAAATCCAAAATGTTTTCGATAGCGCGCGCACCATTGGCACGCACGATGACTTGTTTGCCCACGCGCAAATCCGGGGAAAGATTCTCTTGCGACTGATCCAAGAGGACTTGGCGCAACATGGCCAAGGCGGCCATGGGGGTTGCCGGGTAACCACCTACTCCTCGTAAGGTCAAAACATTGGGCCCTTGGCGTTGGAGCAAGGCTTCACCAAGAGGGCGTGCATTGAGGGAAATATGGGAAACATGGCCAGCAATGAGGCCGCGTTGTGGAACCAAAGTTGCGCTAGTGAACCCAAAACCGCGCCAGGAGTCGCCGTCGGTGCCATCCCAAGGAGCGAAGTCGGCAGCATTCATCCAGCCCAAAAATGCGGCATGGCGGCCATACTCCATAGCGGGGATGGGGCCTTGTTTGGGATCGCTGGCATGGCCTTGGTAAAGATTGGTTGCTTTTTCCAAAGTGACCGGGAAATTGGCATGCACCATTCCGGGATACAACACCCAAGAGGCTTCGGTTTCGATAATCCGGGCTTCAGGGTAGGAGTTTGGATTTACATTATCGGGAAGAAATTCCACCGAACCATCGGCATGGATGAGCACCCCCATGCGCTTAGGCTGGGTGTCGGCGGAGTTTTGCACCAGCACCGAAGGCAGCAAGAAGGGACCATCAACGGCAGGGAGTGGGTCTTGGCAGCAAGCAGCTGCAAGCAGGGTGAACGCACAAAGGAACATCCGGAGATGTTACCCTAACCTACGTGAACACGCCTTTGTTCCTCCTCAATCTGGGCCTGACCGTCCTCCTCGTAGGCCTTTCCCTGTGGACCGGAAAGCGTGGAGTACGGCGGCAGCATTACCTCACGGTGGTGGTCGCTTTAGTCAGCCTGGCTCTTGCCATTCTCCAGGCCGACCTCTATGGTCACGGCTTTGAATTTGTCCGCTGGAAGTTGGGGGTGCATTTGAGCTTTGCTACCGCTTGCTTGCTTTCCATCCCTTTTGTTGCGCTTTCCGGCTTGGCTTTGCGCCATCATCCGCAAGCGCGACCCCGCCACCGGCGTTGTATTTTGGCCTTTCTGATTCTGCTTGGTTTTACCGTGCTCACTGCTTGCTACATGTTCCTCGACGCCAAGCCTTTGGCTTAGCCCTAGCCCAACATTGCCTGGCGCAACAAACAAATTGGATGTTGGACCGGGAGTTGGGAGTTCTGCCCACGGAGTGCGCTTTCGATTTGGATGCGGCAGCCCGAATTACCATTGAGCACACGATCGGCCTTGGCGGCGAGCAAATGCTTTGCTTTTTCCGCACCCAGTTCCATGCTGAGGCGCGGACTGCGCATAAATTGAATGCCTGCAGCGCCGCAGCATAAGTCGGCATCTTGGTGAGGAAGTAAGCGCAGCTGAGGAATGGCGCTGAGCAATTGGCGCGTGGCTTCGCTGCTATGCAAAAGATTTTGTTGGTGGCAAGGAGGGTCGAAAACCACCGACTCGGCAATTGGGTGGAGCGGGTTGCGCAGCCCTTGGGCGGCGAGAAAGGCCATCGGATCCCACACTTTGTCTTGACCAAACTCATGCAAAAACGCGGCACAGCCGGCCGCGGGGGCGATGATGGCATCGGTGTTGGATAGGGCCTGAAGCGTGGCTTGGGCGCGGGCCACTCCATGTTGGTGTGCTCCACCATGGGCTTCTAGCGCGCCGCAACAGGCAGGTTGGCTGGGGATCTTCACTTCGAATCCCTCAGCGCATAAAACAGCGATGGTGTCCTCTAAAACTTCGCCGAACAATTCGGGATCAACGCAACCCAGGTGGAGACTTACCGTGCCTCGTTGCGGTGGATGGGCGGCAAAACTTTTGGCTGGTGGGAAGCGGAATTTTTTTGGTTGCTGCGGTACGGCTTGCGCCAAACGATGAAGAACCGATGTGCCATAGGGGCGAAACCAGCGCAAGAATCCACAGCGTCGGGCAAAACGAGCAAGGGCACCAAGCCAACGCAAGCGGCGGCGAGAAGAAAAGAGAAAAGAAAGACGGCGGCGTTGGCGCTGTGGGGTGGTTGCTTCTTTGTGGTGGGTGAGCAGCTGCTGATAAGGAACTGCAGACGGGCATACCGTTTCACAAGCACCGCATTGCAGGCATCGGTTGAGGGACTCTTGGATTTGGGAATGGCTGATCCTGCCCTCGGCTTCTGCCCGCAACAGAGCCAAGCGGCCGCGTGGGCTATCCGTTTCTTTGCCAGTGAGGCGATAGGTGGGGCAACTTTGCAAACACAAACCGCAGTGCATGCAGTCCAACAGACCAGGCAGGGAATCTGGTTTCATGGTCGGCAGCCCAGGGGCGTGGCCTTGGGGGCGCAAGCGAGCGCAATCTGCTGGAGCCAGGGAGAGTCGGCAGGCAGTGGGAGATCATGTTGCCCTCGCCGGCATTCTTGCAAATAGTCTTGTAAGAAGGCCTGGCCTTGGGATTCTTCAAGCTCCTCTAGTGCGGCGTCCTGCATGGGGAATCCAGAGTAGGCCATAACGGAGTGGGGCCCACGTGGAAAATGCAAATAGGGCTGCGGTCGGTGGTTTGTGGTGGGTGAGGAGGAAGTCTGTTGGCTTTGATACCAGTACAAAGCGCTGGGAATGGGGCTTAACTTCAGGGTGAGGTCCAAGCAAATGGCGAGCCGACCGCGTGAGGCTAAAAACAAACGGGTGAGGTCGTAGCCAGCGACCGATTTCACCACCCGCGCACCACTGCGCACGACATTGCCGTCGGCCAACAACCAAGTGCCGCCTAAAACATGGTCGCGTGGCGGGCCACAACTTCTTGCCAGCAAGGATGGCTCACGAGAGAGGAAAAAACCTCCCACAGTACCGAGGTCTTGGAGAGGGTCTAAGACGGCAAGTTGTAAGCCATGTGGGCGCAGAATGGATTGCAGTTTGGCGATAGGCATGCCCGCTTCTACTGCGCAAGTTTGGTCGGCAACATCCAGCCAAAGGAGTTCCTGTAGTTTGCTTAGGGAAAGCCAAATATCGGGTTTCGCCGCCGGGAGAAAGCGGTGCTTGCGGCTGCTATTGCCACAGGGCAAAAGGGATTGCCCTTGCTGCTGGGTTGTTAACAAAATTTTTTTCGCATCCACTCGCGTGTTTGCTGTTAACAGCTGGTGGGTTTGGGTGGATTCATTCATGGGCATAACGACGGTGACGATGAAAGGCTTCGGCACAGCCTCGCGGCATGGGCAAGCCCTTGCCCGGGTTGAGCAAGTTTTGCGGATTAAAGACGGCACGCAAGCGCTGCATTAAGGCCAATTCGCTGGCTGTGAATTGCTCTCGAAGCAGATGTTGTTTTTCCAGGCCAATACCATGTTCCCCAGAGAGAGAACCACCCAAATCCAAGCATCGGCGCAAAATTCGCGCACCTGCTTCTTCGACAATACGGCATTGCTCCGGATCGCGAGCATCGTAGGCAAAATGAGGATGGATATTGCCGTCGCCAGCATGAAAGAGATTGGCCACAGGCAAACCGGTGCTGGCCTCGACTTCTTCCACATAGGCCATGATTTCCGCTAAGCGGGAGCGCGGCACCACACCATCCATGACATAAGAGTCGGGCGCTAATTGGCCAAGGGCGCCACCGGCTCCCTTGCGCCCCTTCCAAATCAATCGACGCTGCTCAGCCGATTCCGCGCGTTCAAAATGAAGAGGTTGGAATTTTTGTAACAGTTCTTCCAGGCGTGGGGTCTCCCTTTGCAGTAAAGCTTCGGGGCCTTCCATTTCCGCGATGAGTACCGCACCCGCATCCCGTGGTAAACCGGCGCGGTAGACGGAATCTTCCACCGCGCAAATCGCTTTCTGGTCCATGACCTCTAAAGCGACAGGGCGTAAGCCAGCGGCAACGATAGCGGAGACAGCAGAACATGCTTGCGGCACACTGTCATAGGCGGCCAGCACGGTGATCACTTGTTCGGGTAGGGGAATCAAGCGCAGAACCAAGCCCACGGCAATGGCCAGGCTGCCCTCCGAACCACAAAGGAATCCGCGCAAGTCCAAGTCGTCGGCCTGTTCCGGCAAAGACGACCAAAATTCCCGACTCCCGTCGGGTAACACCACGTCGACGGCAAGCAAATGATGGGTTGTGGTGCCATGCAAAAAACACATGGGGCCACCGGCATTTTCTGCCAAATTGCCCCCCAAGGTACTCACGGTTTGGCTGGCTGGGTCGGGAGCATAGCGCAAGCCCAAGGCTTCCGCTTGTTGGGAGAGATGCAGGTTGACCACTCCGGGTTCGACCGTGGCGCGGCGTTTTTCTGCATCGATGGACAGGATGCGGCGCATGCGGCTAAGGCAGAGAATCACGCCGCCCTTGGGCACCAAAACACCCCCACTGAGTCCAGTGCCAGCTCCGCGCGCGGTAAAAGGGATTTGAAATCGATGGAGAACGCGCACCACGGCTTGAACTTCCTCGGCATTTTGCGGAAGCACCACGGCGGCGGGCTGGCAACGAAAGAGCGTGAGCGCATCGGATTCATACGCGAGGAGGGCGGCGGCGTCCTCCAAAACAAAATTGGCTCCAACAATGGAACGGAGTTGTTGTTGCCAAGAGGTTTGCATCAATGCTCTCCCCAGCGAAATTTGGGCAGCCAACGTGGGGTGCGGGCTTTATAGGCGGCATAGCCTTCGCCGAACTGAAGTTCCGCGTCGCGTTCCTCCATCGGCGCAACGATTAGAATCCAACCGCCCATGCCGATTAAAAGTAAGAATCGGTCCAAGGTCATTTCAGGCATGCCGAGGAGAATCATCAAAATCCCCAAATTCAAGGGTTGGCGAATCCAGGAATAGGGAGGCAGGGCGACAAATTCTTGTTTTGGAGGTTGGCAACCCAATTCGAGGGCGCGCAAATGGGGTAGCCCCGTAAGCCCACCTGCGCCTACCGAATAAGCTGCAGTGGCGGCAAGGATGGCCCCGGGAATTTGTACCAGCCGAGGCAATACCGACATCCAGCCCTCCCAGCGCCAAAGCAATGGCCCAGTGTCTTGCCAGCACAAGGTCATCAAGCACAGAGTGATGCCGGTGGCGAACACGTAGAGCGGGCGCTCTGCGTCCGGGCCAAAGGGGTGATTGAGCAAGCGTCGGCCCCAACCGCGGGCGAGTAGCGAATGGCAAGCGACAAACTGAACCAACAAGAAAATGTCCAAGGCAAAGTCGGTGCCATCGAAGGTCAAGCGTGTGCTGTGGGGAACACCGGAAACCATATTCAGCCAGCCGGCCATACCAATACCGCTGAGGATGGGGCCAACAAGCAGCCACATGGCTAAGCCCGGTCGCGCGCGCGATTCCGGATCGTAGACCTCAGCGGGGTCGTAACTATCCGGAACCGGCTCAACGCGGCGATTTTTGCTGCTTGGTTTATTTGGCACGCGAGATGGATTTCGCTTGCAGGAACAGGAGCAAGTAATCGCGACCACCAGCTTTGGAATCTGTCCCCGAAAGATTGAAGCCGCCAAAGGGATGCACCCCAACTAAGGCCCCGGTGCATTTGCGATTCAGATAGAGGTTGCCACAATGCAATTCGCGTTTGGCAATCTCAAGCTTCTCCTCGTTGGAGCTGTAGTAGGCACCGGTGAGCCCAAACATGGTGTCGTTGGCCGCTTCGACACCCTCTTCAAAACTGGCGACCTTATGTACAGCCAAGACGGGCGCGAATAGTTCTTCTTTCCAGATGGTGTCGTTGCGACCGACCCCAGTGAACACCGTGGGTTGCAGGAACCAACCTTCGCCGGCAACGACTTCACCGCCAGCAACCAAATGGTTGCCCTCTTTCTTTGCCGCCTCAATACCAGCGAGGGCCTTGTCTCGTGCAGCTTGGTTAATCATGGCCGCTAGGAAGTTGCCTTGTTCAGCAGGATGGCCGATGGTGGTGGCTTCGACCAAGGGCAAGAACTTCTCCATGAACGCGTCGTGGATTTTTTCGTGCAGAATCAGACGCGAGCAGGCGGAGCACTTTTGCCCCTGGAAGCCAAATGCCGCAGCATGCGTGCCAACAACGGCTTTTTCGATGTCGGCATCTTCGTCGATAAACATGAAGTCTTTGCCACCCATTTCGGCCACTACGCGCTTGAGCCACATTTGGCCTTCCCCGGTTTTGCCGGCTTTTTCGTAAATGCCTTTGCCAACCTCCGCTGAGCCGGTAAAGCTGATGAAACGGGTGAGCGGATGCTCTACCAGAGTGTTGCCGACTTCGGAGCCAGCACCAGGACAGAATTGAAGAACACCACCGGGCAGGCCGACTTCTTTCATCAGATCTAAAAACATGGTGGCAATGCCGGGACTGTCGGACGCCGGTTTCAAAACCACGGTGTTGCCGGTGACCAAGGCGGCAGCCGTCATGCCAACCAAAATAGCCAAGGGGAAGTTCCATGGCGGAATGACCACGCCTACGCCCAAGGGAATGTAAATCATTTCATTTTCTTCCCCCGCTATCGGCGTGATCGGTTGCTTGCGGGCATAGCGCAGGGCTTCGCGTGCATAAAACTCTAAAAAGTCGATGGCTTCTGCGGTGTCGCCATCAGCCTCGGCCCAGGATTTGCCAACTTCATAAACCATTTGCGCACTGAACTCATGCTTGCGCAGCCGCATCGTGCGCGCAGCTTTGAACAAATATTCGGCGCGCTCTTCCGCCGACTTGCGCGACCAATCACCAAAGGCTTTGTGGGCGCCGGCAATCGCCGCCAAGGCGTCTTCCCTGCTGGCCTTGGCGCAGTTGGCTACCACGCGGGAGGGCATACTGGGATCATAGGATTCAAAGGTGCCGGCTCCGCCTTCGCGGTCTTCGCCGTCAATCCACAAACGACCTACGACGGGGAACGATTTTTCGGCTTTGGCCAGGGCTTCGCGGAAGGCCGCGGCGTTTTCCTCGACGGAAAAGTCGACGAATGGTTCATTGGTGAAGGGGGTGATTTCCGAGGTCGTTTGCATGGTTCTAAGAAGGGGAGGGTGATGCCAAGTCTGAGTCTTGATTATGCCGAAACTCTGCAATGTGCGCAGCACTCCTGGCAGCATAAGCTGCGCGCCGTTGGCCTTTCTTCACTGGAGGCACTAAGGGTGGAAGGATGCCGAATTCCGCCTTCATGGGCTGAAAGTTTTTGGCGGGCGATTCGGCTACATGGTGGGTGAGAGCACCAAGCAGGGTAGTGCGTGGCAGCGGTTCTGGAGAAAGTTGCAGTAGGCGCCGAACAAGGTTACGTGCCGCCACCAAGCCACTGCCGATATTGCCTAAATAACCTTCCATGCCAGTAATCTGGCCGGCAAAGAAAAGGGCTTGCCGGCGGCGAAACTCTAGGTTGGCGGTGAGTAGCTTTGGGCTATTGAGAAAAGTATTGCGGTGCATGCTGCCGAGGCGGACGAACTCGGCGTTTTTCATTCCTGGCAAAGAACGCAGCAGCTTCTCTTGCTCTCCATAGCGCAAGTTGGTTTGAAAGCCAACCAAGTTGTAAAGGGTACCGGCTGCATTTTCCCGCCGCATTTGAATCACCGCCCAGGGCCAGCGTCCTGTGCGTGGGTCGTCGAGGCCGACCGGGCGCATGGGGCCAAAGCGCAAGGCGTCATGGCCGCGGGCCGCCAAAACTTCAATCGGCAGACAGCGCTCAAAAAACTGTGGGGCCCGAGGGTCGGCAGCTTCGAAATCTTTGAGCCTATGGGTTTTTGCAGCTAACAAGGATTTCACAAATTGTGCGTATTCTTCTTTATTGAGGGGAATGTTGAGATAATCGGCCTCGCCTTTGCCCCATCGCGCGGCGGAAAAAATGATCGAGCAATCCAGGGATTCGGCAACAACCACCGGCGCGATCGCATCGAAAAAAGAAAGATTCTCTGCTGCTGCAAGTTGCTGGATGTCGGTGGCAAGAGCTTCCGAGGTGAGGGGGCCTGTAGCTACGATGCAGGGGCCTGTGGGGATGGTTTTGACCTCTCCACGTACCAACTGGATCAAAGGGTCGGCTTGCAGGCGGGCGGTGACGGCAGCACCAAATCGGTCGCGGTCTACTGCCAAAGCAGCACCAGCAGGAACCGCATTTTGTTTGGCGATGGGCAGCAACTGGCAATCCAATGCCACAAGCTCTGCCTGCAGTACCCCGGCTGCGCGGTCGGGAAGCTTGGAGCCTAGGGAATTGGAGCAAACCAACTCGGCGGCGTGGTCGGTTTGGTGGGCAGGGGTGGGCACCAGCGGTCGCATCTCGTGCAAAACCACGGGCACACCGGCTCGCGCGAGTTGGAGGGCCGCTTCTGAACCGGCCAATCCGGCTCCGAGGATGGGTACAGGGTCCATGGGAACCACATAGAATAGCGGAGCCATGATTCTTAACCTTCTTCTTGTTTGGGTTCCTGGTTGGATGGGAGCAGATGTATCCCTTCAACAGGAGCAAGTTTTGGAATTGCCTGCCGTACTGGAAAGGGTCACCGTCTACCCGGGGCAGGCCTTGGCTGAGCGCGTGGTGGAGGTGCCGGTGAACTCCACTGGTCCACTCACGATTAGCGTAGGCCCTCTGCCACTTTCCGCGCAGGCGTCCTCTTTCCAAACTTCTGTTATCTCTGGTCAAGTGGTGGTGCAAGGCTTGGAGTTGCGGCGCCGCTCCGGCACTTCCGAGAACTGGGCCGAAGCGGATGCTTTGCGCAAACAGTTAAGTGATTTGCAATGGCAAAAGCGGTTGGCTGAAAGTGAAGTCTTGGGTGTGGAAGCGGCACAAAGAGCTCTGCAAGCTTTGATTGAAAGTCAGGTTCACGATCCCAAAGTGGCAGACCTTTTGCCGGTTGATTTGCAAGAACGATTGCAATATTTCCGCGAACAAACCACGGCAATGGACCAGCAAATTGCAGAAAAAGAAAAAGCGGTAGAGGAGATTCAAACCAAAATCGACGATGTACAACAACAGTTGAATCCATTGAGCGAAGGCACGCGGCGTGATTTCCGTGAAGTGCGTTTGTCTTTGTTTGTAGAACGTGTTGGGACGGTTCGTTTGCGTTTGAGCTATTTGGTGGATGGCGCGTGGTGGGAACCAGCCTATGACGTACGCGTAGCTCCAGACTTAACGGGGGTCAATGTGGGCTTGGTCGGCCAAGTGACGCAACGCACGGGGGAGGATTGGAACCAGGTTGAATTGCTGCTCAGTACCAGCATGCCTAGCCTTGGCTTGGATCCGCCTGAAATTCCAAAACGCGTGTTTCGCATCGGTCGCCCGCGCGAGCGCAAACAGGCACTAAAGAATCTGGGCTATGCGGGGGATGATGATTACCTCGATGCGGCTGCTCCCATGGAGGAAGTGGAAGAAGCGCCGGAAGTATCTGTGCGGGATTTTGGCATTACCACGCAATTTCTGTTGCCAGGAAAAAACACGGTGCGCGCGAACGGGGAAGCGCATCGTTTTAAGATTCGCGAGTTGCCCTTAGAGGTGCGCCCTGAGCGCTATGTGGTCCCTTCCCTAAGCGACAAGGCTTATTTGCGGGCCAAAGTTTCTCATACAGGCGAAGCTCCACTGTTACCCGGTAAGGCGAAAGTTTTTTTGGGTCCGGATTATTTGGGTGAAGCGAGTTTCCCCATGATGCGGCAAGGGGATAGCACTACCCTCAATCTGGGCATGGATCCCCATCTCACCGTGGAGTGGGAAACCTTAGAAGATCACCGGCAAAACCCCGGCCGTTTCTCTTTGTCTTCCACCGCCCATATAACTCGGAAGTACCGTGCCACTTTGCATCTTAGCGCCAGTGCTCGCGGTCAAATTAGCGTGTTGGTGGAAGAGGCCTTGCCATTAACTTGGGATGACCGCGTCGAGGTGGAAGTTGAGGGGCTGCAGCCCAATCCCCTGGAAGGGGAGGACGATTTAATTGCTCGGCAGGAGCGTGGGCTCTACCGTTGGCGATTGACCATGGCTCCCGGTTCCACCCATAGCATCCGCTGGGGATATGAGCTGTCTTTCGACGAAGACCTCCATCCCTACTTAGGCGAAGAGTAGAATACGCGGTTTCATGAGCACTTCCTCTCGTCCCGTGCGGGTGCGTTTTGCACCCTCTCCTACCGGCATGCTGCATATTGGCGGCGCCCGAACTGCCTTGTTCAATTGGGCCTATGCGCGTAGCCAGGGAGGAAAGTTTTTGCTGCGCGTGGAGGACACCGATACAGAGCGCCATAGCGAACAATCTTTGCAGTCCATCCTCGATTCCTTGCGCTGGCTTGGTTTGGATTGGGATGAAGGACCGGAAGTCGGTGGAGAGTATGGGCCTTATTTTCAATCCCAACGCATGGAGCATTATCAGCAAGCGATGGAGCGCGGGTTGCAAGAGGGCTGGCTTTATCGCTGTTTTGCCACACCAGAAGAACTGCAACGGCAACGTGAGGAAGCGCGCGCGGCCAAACGCAATTGGAAGTTCGACCCTCGTTTTCGCAACTTGTCTGCGCAGGAAGCCGAAGCGCGTGCACAAGCGGGCGAGGCCTTCGTCTTGCGTTTCCGAGTGCCGAGTGGGCAATCCATCGTGATTGACGACCACATCCGTGGCCAAGTGGTGTTTTCTTCGGACGAAGTGGAGGATTGGGTTGCCGTACGTCCAAACTGCATGCCTACCTACAATTTCGTGTGTGCGCTGGATGATGCGGCGATGGAAATTTCCCATGTGATTCGTGGGGAAGAGCATTTGGTGAATACGCCCAAACAGATAATGGTCTACCAAGCATTGGATTTGGAGCCACCGCAATATGCCCATGTGCCTCTCATCTTGGGGAAAGACGGCAAAAAGCTGTCCAAGCGCACGGGCGACACCGCGCTCGGGGATTACATCGCCAAAGGCTATCCGGCCCCTGCTTTATTCAACTTTCTCTGTTTGCTCGGTTTTTCCATCGATGACAAAACCGAAATCTTTAGTCGGGAAGAATTGATTCAAGCTTTCGATTTGAGGCGGATTTCTAAAGCGGGGGCTATTTTCGATACCGACAAATTGCATTGGTTATGCGGCGATTTCATCCGCAAAATGCCCCTTGTCGAGTTGCGGCAAGCCCTTGCGCCGTTTTTGCAGGAAGCTGGATTGATTGATGCTGATGACAGCGACTCGCAACCCCTGAACCAATTAGTTGCGGCTTTCCAAGAACGCCTCAGCTTGTTCTCCGAGATAGTGCCGCAAGCAAGAGGGTTGTTTGGAGAGTTTCCTGCATACGACGAAAAGGCGCAAAAGGCATTGGGGGGGGATAATGTGGGTCGTATTTTGGGCCTTGTTGCTGCGGCTTTAGAACAAGAGTCTTGGCCCCCGGCCAACTTTGCTGGTTTGGTCAAAGAAGTGGCGGCGGCTGAGGAGTTAGGCATGGGTAAGGTGATGAAACCGGTACGCGCGGCTTTGACCGGCACTTTGGGAGGGCCCGATTTGGGCTCCGTGTTGCAGATTCTTGGGCGGGAGCGCAGCTTGCGGCGGCTGAAGGAATGCCATTTGGCGCTTGAGGATTCTTTGGGCCAAGGTTAAAATCCTCGGCCACATTGGCACCGCCCGTCGGTGCACGGGGGAATAGCTCAGTTGGTTAGAGCAGCGGAATCATAATCCGCGTGTCGGGGGTTCGAGTCCCTTTTCCCCTACCATCGAAAGAGGCCCTTCGGGGCCTCTTTCTTTGTTGCCAGGCTGCGGCGGGCTAGAATGTCTCACCCTCGCATTTTCCCTGATGACACTTTGGTACTACGTCGAGCATGGCCAGGAACAGGGTCCGCTCAGCCAAGACGAAATTCTTGCTTTGCTAAAAAAAGGCAGAATGACGCGGCAGACCCTTGTGTGGTCGGAAGGAATGCAGGATTGGGCCCGTGCTGGGGATTGTGAAGCCTTCTTTCCTTCCTCGGCTAGCTCCGCAGAGAAGGAGGGGGAGCTCCCATGTCCAACCGAACCCCCGCCCTTGCGTTTGGACCCGGTGCCTCCTGAGGAAGAGCCAACACCGCCGAAGACGAGCTCCCCCAAGCCTCAATTCGTGCCCCGTTTTTCCCAGGCTAAGCTCGGTCCCTCCACCCCTTGGCCGCGCTATTTTGCGCGTTCGATTGATTTGGGAATTTTTTCCGTTTTCTGCAAGGTGATTGGGGTTTTGCCCGGGGGGCTGGGCATGGAAGCAGAGGATTTGTGGATTTCCATGGCCATGCTGCTTGGCTATTGCTTTGTGGAGGCCGGTTATCTTTCCATTTGGCAAACCACACCGGGCAAGGCCCTGCTGGGTGTGCACTTGCAGAAAAAAGATGGCTCGCCGTTCCGTTATGCCGAGGCTCTGCGGCGGGCTTTGCGGGTTTTTGTGCGCGGCTTCGCTTGTGGCATTCCACTGCTTTCTCTGCTTGCCCATTGGATGGCTTTTCAACGATTAAGCGAGAGAAAAAAGACATCTTGGGATGCCGATGGAGGTTTTGAGGTGCGGCAGGAACCTTTGGGCTGCGGGCACATGTTTTTGGTCTTGTTTTGCTTGTTGTTGCTTACCACCTTTGTGGCTGACCCCTAAGCTGTCGTTGCCCATCGTGGTGCGGATAGAATCTCTACTCTGGCGGCATTCAAGCTGCGTTCCCCATGGCCGATCTCGAAACCTTCCCCAATCCCTGTCCCGAGCGCCCTTATCTGATTGAGAGCGTCACTCATGAGTTCACTTGCGTTTGTCCCAAAACAGGGCAGCCTGATTTCGCCACTTTGCGCATTCGCTATGTGCCGGCGGCCGCCTGCGTGGAGCTGAAAAGCCTGAAGCTCTTTTTATGGGGATTTCGTGAGGAGGGGCATTTCCATGAGCATGTGACCAATTGCATCCTCGACACCCTGGTTGGGGCTTGTGCTCCTCAGTGGATGGAGGTTCGTGGCGAATTCCGGGTACGTGGAGGCATTGCCACCACCATCACCGCCCGCCATGGCGAGTATCCAAGTGCGCTGGAAGGGGTGGCGAGGGCGGAAATCTAGAAAAAAAGGGGGGCAGGAATACCTATTCCAGTATCTGGGGTAGGCCTGCCTCAACCTCTTCAACCTCTTCACCATCTTTGCGGATGGCAGTTTGGTGACTACTTCTCGGGAGCTGACGGAAACGCCACCCTTTCCCCAGGGCACGTTCTCAGTACGTAGTAATTTCTGCTCCGCCCAGGAGCAAAAAAAAGTTTAAGTTTTCTCAGCTTCTTGGCCGAAGAACTCTTGCAACCTGATTTTCCGGCCGCCGACTTGGTTGGGAGCCCTTTCCTACAAAGGATACCAGTCGGCGGTTTTTTTATTGCTCGGCTAATACCACCGGGTTTTCCAGCCGACCAAGGCCTTCCGCCTCCACCACCAAGTGGTCGCCAGGGTGGATTGGTGCAACCCCAGCAGGGGTGCCGAGAAACACGATGTCGCCTGGGCAAAGAGGGGTCCATTTGGAGATTTCCGCCAAGGCGTGGGCTGGAGACCACAATAAATCCGCAAGCGAGGCTTGCTGGCGAATGACGTTGTTGACGCGGCCGCGGAGGCAGAGGCTAGCTAGGGGCGGCAGTTCCTCCTTGGGCACCCAAGCTGGACCCAGACAACCAAAGGTGGCTAGGTTTTTCGCCCGCAGCCAAGGCCAGCCACGTTCGCGGTCGAGACTCTGCTGTTTCCGCGCAGTGATGTCGTTGCCGAGGGTATAAGCGACGATGGCCTGTTCCGCTTCTGCGGGTGAGGCTTGATGCAAGCTGCGGCCAAGGAGCGCAACCACTTCGGCTTCGGGATCGACCCGGGTGCTCAGCCAAGAAGGAATTTGCACCGCCTCGCCAGGCCCGATGAGGCAGTCGGGCAGTTTGGCAAACCACACCAATTCGGAAGGGGGCGCAGAGCCCATTTCCCGTGCATGGGCGGCGAAATTTTTGCCGAGGCACAAAGCTTTTCCGGGGCGCCCCGGAAGAAGCAGAGGCCAAGTGGTGGCGGCGACTTCCGGTGCCGCAGAAAGCAGGCTGGAAAAGGTGGTGGTTTCAGCAAGGAGACTGGCGAGTTCACAAAGGTCGTCGGCAAGGCCCGCTGCTGTGAGATCGCGCAACACACCCCCGGCAAGCCACAACCAATGAGGCTGGCCGTCGGGGGAACAGGCGCGGCGCAGGCTATGCATCGAGGAGTTCGCGGAGCGCGCCTAGGGCGTAGGAAGTGCAAAGCACCGGGTTGCCCTCCCACCAACGGGGGGCGTCGGTATTGACCCAATGGCCGTCCTCATGCTGCAACTGCAATAGCTTGCTACTTAATTCCGCACGCCAATCATGCTGGACCCCACCAGGGCTGATGATGGTGGTGAGCTTTGCTGCGGATAGAGCCTGGGCCAAGCTCAAATAATAGTAATACAGGCCCTGAAAGCCGCCGCGGGGGTCGACCAACATGTCGAAACCGGGGTTGACTTCCAAAGTCCAGTGCGCGCGAATCCATTGGATTGCGGCTTGCACGCGGGGATCGTCCTTGCTGACACCGGCAAAAAGATAGCACTTCAAGAGAGCGTAGGTCATGGAGCCATAGCTGCGGGCAACCATGCTGCCATCAGCCAAAGTGATGGTGCCAGCTGGTGAGTTGCCGGGGTAGTACATGGCACCGCCGTCGTTGCCGGCGCGGATGGGGGTGGTCTTGCCTTTGTCGTAGTAGGTTTCGGGGTTGGATTCCGAGCGGTTCTGACTGCGATTCAAAAAGTGGATAGCGCGTTGGAAGGCTTCGTCTTTGGCCGGCACGCCAGCTTCATGCAGGGCTTGCAAGGCAAATTGCAGATTGGATAAATCGGGGCGCAAATCGCCACCGTAGCCAATGCCGCCATAAAACTTATCGCCTTCGCTGTAGCCTTCGCCTTCGTCGGTTTGCACCGCACGCAGATAAGCTACCGCGCGTTGAATGGCCTCTTGGTCGGCGGCGCGGCCACCATCGAGAAGGGCACCAATCGCCACCGAAGTGGTGTAGACCGCTACGCGTCCGTTGTGGATGGAACCATCTTCATGCTGCAGGCTTAACAGCCAGTCCAAAACTTGAAAGCCCACTTTGCGCGCTTCGTCTTTACCACTGCCGAAAAGGGCGCGGGCGGCCAAAGCGGAAATACCTGGTTCGGGTTGGCCGAAGACTTCCCAAAAACCCGAATCACCACGTTGGCTGAGGAGAAACTGTACCCCACGCTCGTAGCTTTGCCGCACTTCGGCCAAGCTGGGTGCAGCGGGGGAGTTCTCTTTTTTACCGTAGGTGCGCAGGATGCCAGCATCGGCGAGGGCTCGGGCGATTTCGGCCAAACCGGCATCGGGCGGCAGGGTGGTTAAGGAATAGGGAGTGTTGGCGGCTACTTGAGTGGAGCGCAGTTCCTCCAGCTTATGACCATGGCGGGCAACCAGTTTCGCCACAGTTGGCAAATAACGATCTTGGTGCACATGCATCAGGGCCAAAGCGATGCGTTGGTCCCGTTGCCAGTCGTCGGTGCGGTCGTCGACTTTGGAAAGCAGATAAGAGACGGCGTCGCGAATGAAGGGGCCGTCGTCGACTCGGTAAGCGCGCGGGCTCAAAGCCATGCCGGTAAGCACATCGGCCGTCACCACCACATTGGAGGCATAAGAGCCGTCGGCCATTTGCGCGGGCCGAATTTGATTCATGTATTGATCAAATAGCTCTTTTTCGGAAGGGCCTTGCAAGGCAAGAAGCGGACTGAGTAGGAGAAGGCAAAGCATGATGGTGCTACGGGAAACGTACGAACTAGGGACTTGGTTCGCTGATTATGGTGGATTCTATCGCCAGCGCGGCACGCAAAGTGGTGCCCGGAGCAAAGGCGTGGGTATGCAGTTCCTCCGCGGCGGATCTGGCTTGCGCAGCATCTTGCATTTGCTGCAATAACGCCGTGCATAGAGCTTGCGGCTGCAAATGATGTCCAAGCAACTCAGGCATTTGCCGTCTTCCTAGGATGAGGTTGGCTCCAGCCACGTGGGGGACGCTGAGCGCATGACTTGCGAGCCAGCTGCCTAAGCGAGAACTCATTTGATAGACGACGACGGCGGGGACACCACGAGCAGCCACCTCGAGGCTGGCAGTACCGCTGACCACCCAAGCACCTATGCAGTGAGACAAGACCGAGTGAAAGGCGCCTACCGCAGGCGTGACCTCGACCGTGGATTCTTGCAAAATTGGCTGCAGCAGGGGCCAAAGTTCCTGCCGAAGGTGAGGCAGCACGAAGCGCAACTCGGGTTTTTGTTGCTGCAGCAAAGATGCAGCAGCCAACATCAAGGGGAGGTTTTCTTTGATTTCGCGTTTGCGGCTGCCGGGAAGAAGCGCGACCCAGGGGCCTTGCTGGTCTGGCGGTTGCCACGGACATGGATCTTCGGCGGCGGCAATTTGTTCGGCGAGGGGGTGGCCAATGTATTTGGCTTGGGCTCCATGTTGGCAGTACCAATTCTCTTCAAAGGGCAAGATTGTGAGTAATAAATCAGCGCGTCGAAAGTCGCGAATGCGCCACGGAGCCCAAGCCCAAAGTTGAGGGGCAATGAAATCGACCACGGGTACATGGCAGCGTTTGGCAATGCGCAGCAGGTGGCGGTTAAGGCCAGGATAATCCACCAACAAGACCGCATCGGGAGGGTGTTGGCGCATCTCTTTGGCAAAAAGAAAAACCGCCGAGAAAAAGAGTGGGAGTTGGGCGGCGACATCTCGAAATCCCATCACATTGAGGTCGGCGAGCGGGCGCCATACTTCCATACCCAGGTCTTCGAGCTGGCAGCCGCCAAAGCCGCTTAGGCGGAGGTTGGGATGCCTTTGTTGCAACAAACGACAAAGTCGGAGGGCGTGGGCTTGGCCGGAGGCATCGCCGCAGCTGACCACCAAATGGCGCAAAGCAAAGGCTGGTGGAGTGGTGCTGGGCGTGGGCGGAATGGGTGCGGATTGGAGTTGCTCAAATTCCGCGAGTCGACGAGTGCGCTGGGTGAAGGCCCAGAAGTGACGAGGCAGGGCTAGCAGCAAATCCACCAGGGCATAGAGGAACTCGCGGAGGACGTCGAAGGCGGGTGCTAGCATGCTAGGCAATGGCAGATGCAGGCCGCACTTGGACCTACTTGAAGTCGGACCTGATGGGCCGTGTGGAGCGAGGACATTCTAGCGAGGCCCAGCCGACGGACGGTTGGCCGGTGGATATTGTCCGCCGCGACACCCGCTTGGCTCCTTGGTGGTGCCGGTGGCTGGCGCGGTGGTTGGCGCGACGGGAAGCTCGTTGCTTGCAGGCCGTGGCGCAAAGACTGCCATCGCTGGCGGGAGTGTCCTTGCCTCAAGTGTGCCAGTGGCAAAATGGCGTTTTGATTCGCACCTGGATTGAAGGGGAGGCTTTGCAACTTGCGCCGCCGCCACCTCCGGACTTTTTCGAAGACTTGCGTCGACTTGTATGCCAATTGCACCGGGCAGGCATCACCCACAATGATCTAGCCAAAGAGCCCAATTGTTTGGTGGATGAACATGGGCGGCCGGCCTTGGTCGATTTTCAATTGGGCAAGGTCTTTGCGCGACGGGGGCGTATTTTTCGGTTGATGGCGCGTGAAGATTTACGCCATTTACTCAAGCACAAGCGCAGTTATGCGGCCCAAGAATTGTCGGCGCGGGAGTTGCAGATTTTGGCACGGCCGAGTTGCGCAGCCAGGTTATGGAAGCAGACCGGCAAGCGACTTTATCACGGCATCACTCGGGGAATTTTCGGCTGGTCGGATCGGGAAGGCGCTGGCGATCGGAACTTTACAACTCGTCGCTAACAAATTTCTTCCAGCGTTCCTCAAATTCGATTTCATCAATTTTGCCCCAAGACTCTCCCATGGCTTTGTTCCAGATTTCGGTCTTAGTACGCTGGTCGAGGTAGTTCCATGGGTGTTCGGCACGTTCCTTGGCGGCTTGGATGAGTTCGAAATCGGCATCGGAGTCGGCCAAGGCTTTTAGCTGTTCATCTGCATCCTTTTGGATGGCGTCGTAGGCCTGGGTGAACCCTTCATCCAGCACGCGGATGTAGTTGGGGATGATGTTGGCATACTCCGACTTCCAATATTTTTTACTGACTTTGCCGCGCGCGCCTTCGCGCAAGAAATAAACAATAGAGAAAGACTCGGCATAGCAACCCGTGCCGCCGGGGCCTTGGTTTTGCCAGGTGGGGTGATCGAAACGCACATGGCGGCGCACTGGCTTAAAGGTGCCTTCGCGCACCATTTGTTTGATGGTGGGAATGCGGGAAAGGCCGCCTTTCATGTCTTTGTTGGGCACCAGTTTGCTGCCCTTCATTTTCCAAGCACCGTAATAATCGCCGTGGCCTTCATCAAACCAGCGATGGGCTTCGGAACGATTGAACAAGAAGTGGCAATATTGGTGGAAGCCTTCATGGGAAATCACCGAAAGGGTGGCATCCTTGCCGGTTTCCCCGAAATACAAGACCAGCTCCTCGGAAGCCGGGTTGAAATAGCCGGCTGTGCCTTCGCTGGTGCGACCATAGCGCTGAAAATCTTCTTTGGAGGCGCAAATGCGTACGACCGACACCGAGGTGATTGGCTCGGCTGGAGGAAAATCCTGCTCGTAGATTTTGCGCGAAGCCTCCAAGCGTTTGATGACTTCTTGGATTTGCTTTTTGTTGTCGCTATTGGTTTTGATCAAATACTGCTTGCTAGGTGTTTCCACCAGGTGCCAGCCAGGGGTTTGCATAACTTCATTGCGGTGAAACTCCAGCAAATCTTCGTAATCGCTGTCGGAATCAACATCTTTGACCGAGGAAGTTTGGATACTGTTCAGGTCTAGCTTGAAGCTCTTCATCGATTTCTCGACGGCTTTGCCCCATTTTTTACGTGTCTTCTTTTCGGCTGGGTACGACCACACAAACACAATGCGATAATCCGGCAGGCGGAAAGTGTAAACATCGAACAACATGTCAAAGGCACCGTTGTCGAAAACGGTGAAGGCCAGAATTTCATTGCGCTCCGCTTGGATTCCTTTGGCTTTGATGGTGGAGATTTCAGGCTCCACCAATTTGTATTCGTCCTTGCGCAAGGCCGGTCCAAAAATGTCCATGACGAATTCTTCGGCGCCCTTTTCCGCCGCGGCTTCGGTGCCGAGGCGGTTGCGTAGGCTGCCGCCACCACTGCTTTGCCCCGTGGATTTGGATTGGGGTGGATCGATTTTCAGGACTTTGAGTGAAGGGCGGTATTCCAACCGCGCATTGCTCTCGGTTTTGACCGTGACGCCACGTTTGGCCTCGAATTGCCCAATCACATGGAGGGCTTTCATTTGCCCATCGGGGGGCACATCCGACCAATCTTTTAATGGCTTAAAGGAAAACCCATAAGCTGGGAATTCCCTCGCTTTGGAGCTGTTTTTTTGCGCCGCGGCAGTGGGAGCGAGAAGCAGGGTGCTCAGAAAGAGCCCGACGAGGCGCAGAAGTAGTGTGGACTTCATGATGGAATTACGTGAAAACGATGCCCCATATTAGGGCATTTTGCGGCAAATTGCTCCCGACTAGTTATCGCTAGGAGCGGAAGGCTGTTCCGACTCCGGCTCGACAATGCGCAACTTGGCTGGGCGCAGGATGCGTTTACCCATCCGATAGCCGCGACTCAGCAATTCAAGACGTGGCTTTTCCAGCGAGGCGTCCACCACATGTTCCACGGCCTCATGCTCGTCGGGGTCGAAAGAGTGATCCTCCTTCGGTGCCAAAAAAGTTATGCCGTGGCTGAGCATGACCCCTTCAAGCGCTTGTTGGATGGCATGGATGCCGGCGAGGAAGGCGTCGGCCTGTTCGGCTTCTTTGATGCTCTCGGGGATGTTGCCCAAGGCTGCTTCCATGTAGTCGGAGACACGAATAAGGTCATGCAGAAGAGCCTCAAGGCGAAGGCGTACCCGCTCTTCGGTTTCTTCCATCATCCGCCGCCGAATGTTTTGCAAATCGGCTTGGGCGCGCAGGCAGCGCTCTTTCCACATTTCCAGAGTTTCCTCTGGCTCTTCGGTGGCCGCAGTTTGCTCCTGCTTGATTTCGGCATCCTGCTCTTTTGCCGCAGTGGCCTGGTCCGATTTGGCAGTTTTGTTTTTTTGGCTTTGGCCATGATTCAGAAGCTATTTGTTGGCTTTCTTCAGGTTTTTCTCTTCCAAGGCGCGTAACTTTTTGACCAGACTCTTTTGTTCGCGCGTGATTTTTTTCGGCACTTCCACATAAACGCGGACCAGTAAGTCTCCGCGCGGGCCGCCATGCAGGCGGGGCAAGCCTTGACCAGCAATGCGGAACAATTTGCCGCTGGGAGTGCCGGCAGGAACACTCATGCGGGCTTCCCCATCCAAGGTGGCGACGATGATTTTGTCGCCGAGCACTGCTTGCGGCCAAGTGAGGGGAACTTCGGTGTAAAGGTCGCGTCCTTCGCGATGGAAGCCGCTTTGCTCGAGGACATGCACTTCCACGAAAAGGTCGCCGTTGGGTGCTCCGTTGCGGCCGGATTCGCCTTGGCCGCTGAGACGAATTTGGGCACCGTCTTCGATGCCTGCAGGAATATGGACTTCAATTTCTCGCTCTTTGAGTTCGAGTCCGCTGCCGCGACAAGTGCCGCAAGGCTTGGTGATGAGGGTGCCTTCGCCTTGGCAGCGTGGACAGGCTGTGCGCACGGCAAAGAATCCTTGCTGCTGATGTACGGAGCCTTGACCACCGCAAGTGGAACAGGTTTCCCGCTTGCCACCTGGAGCTGTGCCGTTGCCATGACAGGAGCTACAGGTTTCGTTGCGCCGCAAGGCGAGGACGCGTTCAGTTCCCTGCAGCACTTCGGCAAGGGAGATTTCTACTGCGGCGCGGAGGCTGCGCCCGGGGCGGCCGGCATTGCGCCCACGATCACCGCCACCGAAGCCAAACAAGGTTTCGAAAATACCACCACCATTGCCGCCGCCACGTCCGCCGAAAATGTCGGAGAATTGGGAGAAGATGTCGGAAAAATCCACCGGCACGCCGCCACCGCCAGGACCGCCAGCAACTCCGGCATGACCAAAGCGATCGTAGCGCGCGCGTTTGTCGGCATCCGATAGCACCGAATAGGCTTCGGTGGCTTCTTTGAATTTTTCAGCAGCCCCCTCGTCTTTGTTGCGGTCGGGGTGGTACTTCAAGGCCAGCTTGCGATAAGCAGACTTGATTTCGGAGTCGGACGCATCACGCCCGACTCCGAGAACTTCGTAGTAATCGCGCTGACTCAAAACGCGCGCTTAGGCAATGGCACCTTCGATGGCGCCTTCCTTCTCGTCTTTGAGATCGGTAACCAAAGTGTTGGTGGTGAGCAACAAGCCAGCGATGGAGCCAGCATTTTGCAGCGCCACACGAACCACTTTCGCCGGATCGAGGATGCCGGATTTCCCAAGATCGACTTGTTCTCCAGCCAAAGCATCAAAGCCCTTCCAGCCTTTTTGCTCCAACACCTCTTCGACGATAACGGAGCCATCGTAGCCAGCGTTTTGGGCAATGGTGAAGGTGGGCTTGCGCAGGGCCTTGGCCACCAAATCCACACCCAGCTTTTCGTCGCCGCGGGCCTTGCTACGCATGTTTTCGACCGCATCGACGGCGCGTAGGAGAGCCGTACCGCCACCGGGCACCACTCCCTCTTCTTTCGCGGCGCGGGTTGCAGCCAAGGCATCTTCCACCCGGTGCTTGCGCTCTTTCAAAACGGCCTCGGTGGAGCCGCCAACCTTAATCACAGCAACTCCGCCGGAAAGTTTAGCCAGCCGTTCTTGCAGTTTTTCGGTGTCGTAGGAGGAGGTGGAACGCTCGATTTGCGCTTCGATTTGCGCCACACGCTCTTTGATGGCAGTTTTGCTGCCGCCACCGCCGACCAACACCGTGCGCTCTTTTTCGACGGTGAGTTTCTTCACCGTGCCGAGGTCATCGAGAGTGACGTCGCTCAGTTTGCGGCCGGTTTCCTCCATGATGGCGGTGCCGCCAGTGAGGACGGCAATGTCGCCGAGCATGGCCTTGCGGCGATCGCCAAAGCCAGGGGCCTTGATGGCCACCACATTCATGATGCCACGCAATTTATTTACCACCAAAGCGGCAAGCGCTTCACCCTCAACATCTTCGGCGATGACTAGCAAGGGTTTCCCGGTTTGCGCTACTTGCTCTAGCAGTGGCAAGAAATCCTGCAGGTTGGAAATCTTTTTCTCATAGACCAGGACCAGAGCGTTTTCAAACTCGGTGGTCATTTTCGCCAAGTCGGTGACGAAGTAGGGAGACAAAAAGCCCTTGTCGAGGCTCATGCCGTCGACATAATCCAAGGTCGTTTCGATGCCATCGCCTTCTTCAATGGTGATTACACCTTGCTTGCCAGATTTTTCTACGGCTTCGGCGAGGATGTCACCAATCTCCAAATCGTGGTTGGCGGAGATGCTAGCGACACGGGCAAAATCTTCCCGCGACTTGATTTTCTTCGACAGACCCTCAATGGATTCGACCGCGGCCTTGACCGCTTTATCGATGCCATTGCGTAGAGCCGTCGGGCTGGCCCCGGAGGCCATGTATCTGAGGCCTAGGCGCACAATTTCTGCTGCGAGCACGGTGGCCGTGGTGGTGCCATCGCCGGCTTCGTCGTTGGTTTTGGAAGCGACTTCGCGGACCAGTTTTACCCCTAGATTGGAGAACTGATCGTCGACTTCCACATCCTTGGCGACGGAAACACCGTCCTTGGTGACGACGGGGGCGCCAAAGGATTTTTCTAGGATGACGTTGCGCCCAGCAGGGCCGAGGGTGACCGAAACCGTGCGCGCCAAGGTTTCAATGCCGGCGTACAGCTTCTCGCGCGCTTTATCGTCGAACAGGATTTGTTTGGACATGGTTTGTTAGCTTTGTTGTTTGCGGAGAAGAGCTCAGTCTTGAATCTTGGCCAGGATTTCGTCGGCACGAAGAATCTTGTAGTCGTCGCCGTCGAATTCGATTTCGTTTCCGGAGTATTTTCCGTAAACCACTTGATCGCCGACGGCAACGGGCATTTCCATGCGCTCGCCGTCTTTGTTGAGGCGGCCCGGACCAACGGCGATTACTTCGCCGCGGAGGGGGGCTTCTTGTGCAGAATCTGGCAACACGATGCCACTGGCGCTAACGGTTTCTGCTTCTGCGGGGCGAACCAGGACGCGGTCTTCGATGGGAGTGAATGCGATTTTCATCTTCTTGGATTTGGTAGCCATGATAGAAGGTTTAGTGAGCGTGGCCGCCCTCCATAGCGGCGTCTTCGGATTCATCTTTGGGTGCATCCACAATGAGACATTCGGTGGTCATCAAGGTGGAGGCAACAGAAACAGCGTTTTCAAGGGCAGTCAAGGTGACCTTGGCAGGATCGACAATGCCCATGTTGAAGAGCCCACCATATTCGTTGGTGAGGGCGTTGTAGCCGTAGCCGGCCTTGCTTTCCCGCAGCACATTGCGGGCAACCACCGCGCCGTCTTGTCCCGCGTTTTCTGCAATCACGCGCAGAGGTTGTTCGAGGGCGTTGGCGAGGATGTCGAGGCCAACTTGTTCGTCACCGTTGACGGCCAACTTTGCCTTGCGCAAAGCGTCGGCTGTGCGCAACAAAGCGACGCCACCACCGGCAAGAATGCCGGAGTCGATGGCAGCCATGGTGGCATGCTTGGCATCTTCGTAACGGTGCTTGCGCTCTTTAACCTCTGCTTCGGTGGCGCCGCCGACTTGGATTTGGGCAATGCCGCCGACCAATTTGGCCAAGCGCTCTTCCAGCTTCTCCCGGTCGTAATCGGAAGTGGTGGTTTCAATTTGCTGACGGATGAGGTTGGCGCGTGCCTCCACTTCGGCCTTTTTGCCAGCGCCTTTGACGATGGTGGTGTTGTTGGAATCGATACGGATGCTGGCAGCGGTGCCAAAGTCAATTAGGGCGATGGTGTCCAGTTCTTTGGGATCGTCCTTCATGATGGGGTTGGCGCCGGTGAGAACGGCAATGTCGCGCAGCATTTCTTTGCGACGGTCGCCGTAGCCTGGGGCTTTGACGGCGACCACATCCAAAATGCCGCGCATTTTGTTGACCACCAAAGTGGCCAAGGCTTCACCCTCAATGTCTTCAGCAATGATGAACAATGGGCGGCCTGCATCTTTGGCTTTTTCCAGGGCTGGGAGCAGGCTTTGGATGGAAGAGATTTTCTCCTCGTGGATAAGGATGAGTGGTTTTTCGTAAACGCACTCCAAACTCTCCATGTCGGTGGCAAAGTTAGGGGACAAGAAGCCGCGGTCGAATTGCATGCCGTTTACGACCTTGACTTCGGTCTCCAAACTCTTGCCTTCTTCGATGGTGATGACACCATCATTGCCCACTTTCTTGAAGGCGTCGGCCAGAGTTTTGCCGATGACGGGATCGTTGTTGGAGGCAATGGTGGCCACATCGAGGATGGCGGCATTGTCTTTCACCTGCTTGGCATTCTTCTGCAGCTGCTTTTTGACCTCAGCAGCACCCAGGCGCATGCCGCGGATAACGGCATTGGGGTCGACGCCAACCGCGAGGTGACGTAGACCTTCGCGATAGAGGCTCCACGCCAGCAGGGTTGCTGTGGTGGTGCCATCTCCAGCACGATCATTGGTTTTGGTGGCTGCTTGCTTGACCAGCTGAGCACCGAGATTCTCGGCTTTGTCCACCAACTCAATGTCGCGGGCGACGGTGACCCCGTCTTTGGTAATGGTGGGACCGCCCCAAGATTTATCGAGGACGGCACAACGGCCCTTGGGACCGAGAGTAGAGACGACGGCCTTGGCCAGTTTTTCAACGCCGTTGAGGATGGCTTCACGGGCCTCGCCGTGGAAAGTCAGTTGCTTCTGCATGGTTTTCCCGTTGGAATTCGGGTTATGGAAAGGAGCCGCTTGACGCGGGGCCATACTCCAGCAACTCTAGTGCCAACTTTGGAGCCCGACTCGGCCCCCCAAAGCACCCAAAAACTGCCGTTTTGGCATGAACCTCTTCACCATCCTTCTTCTTTTTGGCTGTCAGACGCTGCCAAACTCGGCCAAGCCTCCCACTCCTGTGCAGGTGTGGTCTGCGGCTGGTCCTACCTCGGCAGTGTGGCAGGGTTGGGAGCGTGGCGCCCCGCGATTGGAATCTGGGCGGGTGGCCGAGTGGTGGGTGGTGGAATGGGAACATCCGGCGGTGGCGACGGAGGCATGGAAGCTGGCCTTGGGGGATGGTTCTTGGCTGCCTGGTCACCCGGTGGAGGGTGCTGAGGAGCCACTATGGCAATTGGCGGGCTTGGTGGAGGCCCCGGCGATGCCAATCGACCCCTTGTGGTTCTCTGCCTTGGGGCGAGAGCATATGCCGACGATGGACGGGGAGCGCGACCAGTTGTGGGTGCGAACGTCGGCTGGCACTTTGGATCAATTGCAGGGCTATTGGCTTGATTGGGCGGGGGATGGTTTGCGTTTTGAGACGGATGTCAAGGAGCGGTTGATCCCTTGGTCCCAGGTCGAGGCCTTGGCGGTTTTCCCCGAAAAATTGCCCAGGCAGAAGGATGCCGTTTGGGTGCAGTTGGTGAATGGGGGTGTTTTTTCTGCGCAGATTGTGGACGCTGACGAAGAGAGCATGCAGTTTTTGTTGCCGTGGGGGAAAACTTGGAGTTTGCCGGTGGCTGATTTGTTGCGTTTGCGGCGTCGACAGGGAATGGAAGAATGGGGGACGCAATCTTGGCAGGTGGTGGAGGAGCCGGCTGCGGGTATTTTGGACTGGACTCCACAGCAGGGGCGTTCGGTGGAGGGGCGGCCGTTGCGGATGGGGAAGGGAGTTTGGGCCCAAGGAATCGGGGTGCATGTTCCGACGGTGTTGCAGCGAGAAACTCCGAGCGCGGGAACGTTTTTGGTGACGGTTGGAGTGGATATGGAGGTGCGCCACTTTCGCAATCCTCAACCGGTGCGATTTCAGGTTTTGTTTGATGGTAAAATTTTGGCGGACAGTGGGCCGATGGATTTTTCTTCTCCGCCTAAGAATTTGTTGGTTAGCGTTCCGGGTGCTGGCA
>JAJRZS010000066.1 GCA_024275135.1 Planctomycetota bacterium
GACACCCAAGGTGCCCAGGCCGAAGCCATCATTGCCGGGGGGCAGCGGACCGCGATAAGTTGGTACCTTGCCTTGGCAAAGCTCTTCGATTTTGGCCTGAGCCTGCTCCCATCGCCCCGTTTCCTTGAGCCGTTTTTCAACTTGTTGATCAATGGCGGCGTTGAGGAAGAAGGCCAACAGCATTGGTGCAGGGCCATTGATGGTCATCGACACCGAGGTGGTGGGGGCGCAAAGATCGAAGCCAGAGTAAAGGCGCTTTGCGTCGTCGAGGGAGCAGATGGACACTCCAGCATTGCCAATTTTCCCGTAGATGTCGGGGCGTGATGCGGGATCTTCGCCATACAAAGTGACGGAATCAAAAGCGGTGGACAGGCGCACCGCTGGTTGATCTTGGCTGACATAGTGGAAGCGTCGATTGGTGCGCTCGGCGGGGCCTTCTCCCGCAAACATGCGCGTGGGATCTTCGCCGGTGCGCTTGAAGGGGAAAACACCCGCGGTGAACGGATAAGAACCTGGAAGGTTTTCTAAACCATGCCAACGTGCTAAATCTTCCCAACTTTGAGTTTGGGGTAGGGCAACTTTCGGCACACGGGTGCCGGCGAGGGTGACATGTTGTGCTGGCACTTTGATGTCGCGGCCGCGCACCTGATAAACATATTCATCAGCAGCGTAACGGTTTTTTGTTTCCTCCCATTGGGCGAGTAACTGCCGCAACTTCGCATCCATTTCGCCGAGCACTTGTTGATAGCGCTGTCGCAAAATGCGCACCACCGAGTCGGCGGATTCTTCCGTTAGCTGTTCGGCGCTGTAGTTTTGGTCGATGGGAGGAACTTGGTCACCAAACTCCTTTAAGCTGCGACGTAAAGCATCGGCGCGTCCGGCAAGGCCTGCGTGGTAGCGGGTATCGCTTTTGTGTTTGCGGACGGCTGCGGCAATCTCAGACAAATAGCGAGTGCGATCATTGGGCACGACGGTGGGCACCTCTTGGTCGCGCGGCACCATGGGGCCCGGATTCCAATCCCGTGGACTGCGCTGATCGACGTGTTGCATCAACCATTGAAATAATCGGTCTACACCCACATCCCCAAAGCGACTGGCCGAAGTTAGGAACACAGGCATGGATGTCAGGTCTTGGTCGAAGAGGTTGCGGTTGCGCTGATAGGTTTTGGCCACTTCGCGCTGGGCATCTTCGGCACCGCGCTTATCGGCTTTGTTGAGGACAACCCCGTCGGCAAAGTCGAGCATGTCGATTTTTTCTAGTTGGCTGGGGGCGCCAAACTCTGGGGTCATGACATAGAGGGATAAATCGCAAACATCGGTAACGGCAGAATCACTTTGGCCGATGCCCGCCGTTTCTAAAATCAGTAAATCAAAACCAGCTGCGCGCATGCAGGCCAGGGCATCCTGCACGGCGGCGGAGGTGGCTTGATTGGCTTGGCGGGTGGCCATGGAGCGCACAAACACGCGCGGACCTTTGGCGGCATTCATGCGAATGCGGTCTCCCAGCAAAGCGCCCCCGGTGCGTCGGCGGCTTGGGTCTACCGACAAAATGGCGATGCTACGGTCTGGGAAGCGATCGAGATAACGGCGCACCAGTTCGTCGGTGAGTGAAGATTTACCGGCGCCGCCAGTGCCCGTCATGCCAACGACCAAAGCTTTGGGTTCCAAGGCCTCTGCCTGTAGTTGTTGGCGGATGGCATTGAGGCGCTTCTGTTTCTGCGCCACGCCCTCGCCGGTATGCAGTTTTTCGATGTAACTAATGGCTTTAGCCAAGGCAGGGGCCTGACGCCCTTGGAAGCCTTGCGGAAAATCTTCGTCCAAAGTGACGGTGGCGAAATCCGCGCGCTGCATCATGTCGCGAATCATGCCGACCAGACCCATCATGCGACCGTCTTCCACCGAGTAAATGCGCTCGACCCCATATTCTTGGAGCTCCTGGATTTCGGCATCGGTGATGGTGCCACCGCCGCCGCCAAAAACTTTGATGTGATCACATCCTTTTTCCCGCAACAAATCCACCATGAAGCGGAAAAACTCCACATGGCCACCCTGGTAGGAGGAAACGGCAATGGCTTGGGCATCTTCTTCAATGGCCGCTTCAACAATCTCTTCGACGCTGCGGTTGTGTCCCAAATGCACCACTTCGGCTCCTTCTTGTTGCAGAATGCGCCGCATGATGTTGATGGCAGCATCATGACCGTCGAACAAAGAAGCTGCGGTGACGAAGCGCAGTTTGTGCTGCAGTTGAAACGGAGCTTCGGTGGAGGATGGCGAGGATGTGGTGGACGTCATGGTTTTGTCGGGCGATGTTTTTTGCGTAGCCTGGCCCGGTAGGCTCGGAGATCCTGTTCGAGGCGCTTGAGTTCCTCAATGCGTCCGGCCACTTCTTGCAGACGCATGGCAAGCAGAGTGTCCAGATGTTGGAGCATGGCCGGGGTGGCGCCGGCATCGAAGCTGCGATTGAGCTCGCCGATTTCCTCCAGGCTGAGCCCCAAGGTTTTCAGGCGGCCAATGAATTCCAACCGCTTGCGTGCATCCCAGCCATAGCGACGCCGTCCCCCCGGCCCACGGGCTTCGGCAGGCAGCAGGCCGAGTTCGCCGTAATAGCGAATGGTGCGCGTGCTGACCCCGGCCAGTGCGGCTAGTTCGGTGATGTCGTAGGAGACGGAGGCCTGCTCCATACGGCTAGTATCGACCACTTGCCAGTTTGCGTCAACTGGAAAACCGGGTTTTTAGACGCTTTTCCTTGGTTTCTTACCGCTGGCGTTCCGCAACCCGCTGCGGGCACTCGCCCCTCAAAAAACAGCGGCTGCAATGTGCAGTGCGCGCGGTACACAGGCTGCGGCCAAGGTCGATCCAGGCATGACTGAGGTAAACCCAATCGGTGCGCGGAAAGAAGGTCATCAAATCCCTCTCTACAGCCACCGGATTGGCTTCCCGGCTAAAGCCCATGCGCCGAGCAATACGGCCCACATGGGTGTCCACCACCACCCCAACGGGTTGCTGGAAAGCAGTACCCAGGACGCAATTGGCGGTTTTTCGAGCCACGCCGGGGAGTTTGAGCAAGGCCTCCATGGTGTTGGGCACCTCACCATCCCAATCGCGCAGAAGGAGCTTGGCGCTTTGGGAGATATTTTTGGCCTTGTTGCGAAAAAAGCCAGTGGTGCGCACCAGATCTTCCAACTCGGAGACCGAGGCCGCAGCCATGGCCTTGGCATCGGGGAAACGAACAAACAAGTTTGGGGTGACTTGATTGACCCGCTTGTCCGTGCATTGAGCGGACAGCATGGTGGCAACCAGCAGCTGGAAGGGAGTTTCCCAGTGCAGGGCACAATGCGCGTCGGGAAAATGTTGATGAAGCAAGGCCAGCACGCGTTCTGCCCGCAGCTGTCGCTGCACTTTGGTTTCGCGATTGGGAAAGTCGGGGTTTCGTTTCGGTGGCAGGCGGGAAGCACCCATGCTGCGGTATGGTAGGTTCGCCGTGGTTCTCGTCCCTTCGAAACAGCCCAATCTTGGTTTTACCCTGATGCGGATTCATCTGCCTCGTTGCTGGGACGAGGTTCTGCTTTCGTTGCTGGCGGAAGCGGGATTGGGGATGGGAGTCAGTGAAACCCGGTTTGAGTCTGGGGCTTTGGAGGGCGACGCCCCGCAGTGGGAACGGCAGTGCGAGGTGCGCATTCTCTTGCCGTCGGCAAAGGTGGACGAGGTCGCGGGCCTGGTGGCGGGATGGATGCAGGATTGGGGCGTGGGTGAGGATGCGTGGGGGATGAAGCTGCGCCCGCAGGAGGTCGGGAGTGAAGAAGACGCCGATGCCCAGTGGCGAACCCATTGGCGTCCTTTTCGCTGCGCTGGCTTTGCCATTTTTGCCGACTTCCACCCTCTGGAGAGCCTGTGTTTGCGTCCTAGCGACCTGCCGCTGATGATTTTGGCAGGCTCTGCCTTTGGCTCGGGTGGTCACGCCAGTACACGCATGGCCCTGCGCGCCTTGGTGTCTCTATGCCAGGAAGAACGGCCATCCAAGCTCCTGGATGTGGGCACGGGTTCGGGAATCCTGGCGGTGGCGGCAGCCTTATTGGGTGTGCAGGAAGTGGTGGGGATGGATCCCGACCCAGCTAGCCCGCCGCAGGCCCGCGCGACAGCGGAGAAAAATGGGGTGGGGGCGCAATGCCAGTTTTGGCGCGGAGGCTATACCAGTGCTGCTGGCCAGTGGCCGCTTGTGATGGCCAATTTGGTGGCCGATTTGCTGGAAGAAGGGGCGGCGGATTTGGCGGCGCTGGTGGCTCCTGGAGGAACTTTGTTTGCAGGGGGCATCATGGAGCACGCCTGGGACTCTGTTGCTGCGACCTTTTCTCAACAAGGGATGAGGCTTTGCCATCAATTGGCTCGTGGAAGGTGGCGGGCCGGAGTTTGGGCGAAGCCATAAGTGGCGGTATGCTAATGGCTTATGAAGTTTTTGAGTTTTGCAAGAATTTTTTCAGGATTTTCCTTAAGCCGGAGCACTCAAGGGCCGATGGAAAACATGCTGCGCATGGGTAAATCCTAGTTCGGACAGCCGCAGGGGATGGCGGCTCCCGATAAGTAGCAAGGGGAAAGGAAACCAGCGATCGATTTCGGTCGCTGGTTTTTTCAATTTGTGCCCGACGCTACTTCTCTTCGAGCTGGAGCTGCAGGGCGGCGGAATTCATGCAATAACGCAGGCCAGTGGGCGGGGGACCATCGGCAAACACATGCCCCAAATGGGAGCCACAATGTTGGCAACGCACTTCAGTGCGGGTGGAAAACCAGCTATGGTCTTCTCGCTCTTCAACGGCTGTCGGAGATATGGGCTGCCAAAAGCTAGGCCAACCCGTTCCCGACTTGTATTTGGTGGTGGAGGAGAAGAGGGGGGCGCCGCAACCAGCACAGTGGTAGATCCCTGGCCGGTGTTCTTGCCAATAAGCGCCTTGAAAGGCTCTTTCCGTACCACCCTCGCGCAGAATGTGGAATTGCTCTGGGCTTAGCCGAGCCCGCCATTCCTGCTCGGATCGTTGAGCCGGGGGCGGTGGGGAGACAGGAAGAACCGTCGGGGTGGGTTGCCCTTCCTTGTTTGCACAGGCAATACAGCCGAAAAGGAGGAGGATGCTAGGGAGGAGTAGGCGCATAATCGGTTTTTGTCTTTTCCTCCGCCATTATCACGAATTTCCGTTATTTTGGAACAGGATTCTTCCGTCTTGCCCACCACCTACATGACCCTTCGCTTCTTCCTTCTTTTCACCCTTTGTTTCTTGGGAACGCTGGCTCCCTGCTCCTCAGCCCAGGTACCCTTGGACACCGAGACGATTGCCACCGGAATGGGGGCGCCGCTGTTGGTGACCTTTGCGCCAGGAGATGCGGAACGGGTGTTCGTGGTCAACCAAAACGGCAAGATTCATTTGATTAAAAATGACGTTTTGCTCAGCCAGCCTTTTCTCGATATCACTGCGCTTACCGGGCGCTTTGGCGAGCGTGGTTTGTTGGGGTTGGCCTTTCATCCCCAATATGCCACCAATGGTTGGTTCTTTATCAATTACACCGATGCCTCGGGGGATACCCAGGTGGTGCGATACACGGTGTCTTCGAATCCTGATGTTGCCGACTCCGCTAGTGCGACGCCAATCTTGACCCTTGCCCAGCCGTTCTCCAATCACAATGGTGGCTGCATTCGTTTCGGTCCGGATGGCTATTTGTATATCGCAACTGGGGATGGTGGCTCTGGCGGCGACCCAGGCAACCGCGCGCAAAATGGTCAGGTGTTGTTGGGCAAGATGCTTCGTCTGGATGTCGACCATGGTTTGCCTTACACCATTCCTCCTACCAACCCTTTTGTGCAAGACCCTGCAGTGCGCGATGAAATTTGGGCTTTGGGCTTGCGCAACCCATGGCGGTTTAATTTCGATCCTCTCACTGGGGATATGTACATCGCCGATGTCGGCCAAAACCAATGGGAATATGTGCATTTCGAGCCAGCTGGGGATCCGGGTGGGCGCAACTATGGTTGGCGCATCGTCGAAGGTTCGCATTGTTTCAATCCCAGTGTGGGTTGCAACATGACGGGGTTGGAGATGCCCATCTACGAATATGGTCATGCAGGCAGTCCTTTTCATTGCGGCATCATTGGGGCCGAAGTCTATCGCGGTCGCAGTATGGCCAGTATGCATGGGCGTTTCTTCTTTTCCGACATTTGCAGCACGCAACTGTGGTCCTTTCGATACACGCCTGGGATTGGTGTCCAAGATTTTGTGGACCATACGGCAGAATCAGGAATCCATGGCTCTGGTACCTCCTTGGGTGTTGATTTCGATGGTGAGCTCTATATCTGCCGAGGTAGCACCGTCGAGCGTGTGGTTCCTGCTGGCATGTATTTGAAAGTGCCTCACTTGTTTACCGGAGTGGCCGCCGAAATTCAGGTGCTCCGATGTACGCCAAATGCGCCGGTAGCCGTCGCCTATAGCCTTGCTGGTATGGGGCGTTTTCCTGTTGCGCGCTTAGGCGTGGTGGTCTTGTTGGCACAGCCGGCTTTGGTTGGGCGGACCCAAGCGGATGCAGCAGGTGTTGCACGCTTGCAGGTGGTTCCCCCAAGCCCGCTATTTGGGCGGACCACTTGGCTGCAAGCGGTGCAAGCAGGTGCGGTTTCCAATGTGACCAGGGAGCAAGTGCGGTAGTTAGTTGTCGCTTTGGCTTTTTCGGCCCGCATCAAAAGAAATCTTGCCAGGGCCGAGGATGAGCACAAGAAGGAAGGCGAATAAGTAATAGCCAGTGCCGATGCCGAGGCTTTGGTCGTACTGGAATAGAGCTTTCGTTGGCAAATCCATGGCTAGGAGTTGGATGGCAGAGCTCACCATCCCTGCAAGTAGAAGAATTATCGTGACCGGGCGAGAGAAGAAACCTGCAGCGAAAAAAAGGGCGCCAAAAAATTCAATAATGCCAAATAGAATGGCGAGCAAAGGTGCTGCTGCGACGCCAGAGCTTTGCAGCAATTCCACATAAGCCTGGCGAGCATTGGGGTCGAAAACCTTGTCGTGACCAGCCCAGAAGGCGAGGCCAATTCCGGCCGCAAGCCTTAAACCAAGTAACAACCAATCCTTCATAGGGACAGTCTATCACCGAAGAGGGGATGGAATCTTGGGTCGTCTACGCGTATTCTGAGAGGATGCGTCTTCTTCTTGGCAGTGGTGGATTTCGGTCTGCAGAACGGCGTGCTTGTTTGCATGCAGAAATGCGAGACTTCTTCGGTGAGAGCCTGGGGCAGCTTCTTTTTATTCCCTATGCTCTGCACGATTACGATGCCTACCTGACGGCAATGGTAGAGCAGGGCTTTGCCGGTGGTTACGACTTGCGGGGCATCCATACCTTCGCCGACCCGCGACATGCCATCGAAGAGGCAGAAGCGGTGTATGTGGGAGGCGGCAATACTTTTCGCCTGTTGCACACCATGCAGGAATTGGATCTCCTCAAGCCCTTAGCTGAGAAAGTGCAAGCTGGTATGCCCTATATGGGAGTGAGTGCAGGCACCAATTTGGCTTGTCCGACCATCATGACCACCAACGACATGCCGATTGTGGCTCCCGATGGGTTCGGCAGTTTGGGGCTAATCCCTTTTCAGATTAATGCTCACTTCTTCTCTGGCCAGGTCTGGGTGAAGGAGGGGGATTCTTATTTGGAGCATTTTGGCGAAACCAGAGAAGATCGAATTCGCGAGTACCACGAGATGAACGGCCTTCCTGTGCTTGGATTAAAGGAAGGCGCTTTTCTGCGTGTGGAGGATGATGTGTGGACCTTGAAGCATGGGGATGCTGTGCTTTTCCAACCAGGAGAGGAAAAAAGAGAGTTTTCTGAAGAATTTGACATGACCGAGGTCCTGTCCTGATAATCTAAACGCCTCCTCGGTGTCCACCGCAAGCCCCCTTCCAGCCTACGAGTACATGAAACGAATCCTTGTCGTTGACGACGAAGAAGATGTCCGCCGCGTTGCCTGTACTTTTCTCGAGGATGCTGGATATGAAACTTATGAGGCTTGCAATGGAATCGAGGCCCTGGAAGTTTGCGAAAAGGTTTCCTGCGACTTAGTAATTACCGATTTGGTGATGCCGGAAAAGGAGGGTGCTGAAACTGTAATGGAGTTACGAAAGCTTTATCCGGATATCGGCATTATTGCTATGTCGGGAGTCATGGGGGCTGAGTTCTACCTGCGTGCTGCACGCATGTTGGGGGCGGGTGCAACTTTATTGAAGCCATTCACCCGCGAAGAGCTGATAGATTCGGTAGAAAGCATGCTGGTTTCTTAAGGCGCGTATTCTGGAGCAATTCCTCGAAGTTCTACGCTGCGGATGATGCCAGCTGCGGAAACGTCACAGTCCAAAGCCTGCAGCCATTCAATGGTGGCATGGGCGCAGTGGTGAAAGAGGTGGTAATCGTGCTGTGCATGCACGTAATTCAACCCAAAGCTTTGGTTGAAAAAGGGCTTTTCTTGGGTTTGTTCATATTCGGCGTCCAGCTTGGTGCGCAGGGCTTCGACTTTTTTGCGGTCGGCGAAGAAAGGCTGAAAGCGAGAGCCGCGAGCCACGGAAAAAGCATCCGCTGATGGATGGCCGTGGATGATACGCCGCCCCAGGGCGCCTTCCGTCTTCACGAAAAGGGCGAAGCTCGCATAGCAGGGAGTGTCGCGCCCCATGACCACCCAGCCCCAGTCCCCATAGCTGTATTCCAACCACCCATCGGGACCATTGGGCAAAAGAATGCCGGCATGCTCTCCCTCCAGCAGTAAAAAAACTTTCACTGGGTCTTGAGGGGTTGGGGGAGGAAGAGCGGGAGTGACGCAGGAAACGAGGAGCAATCCTGAGAGCAGGGCCGTGAAGCGAAGCATCCTGGGATTTTAGCGTTGGGGGGTTGGATAGATTGGCAGGCTGCGATTCCCTTGCTGATCGATGGCTTCTACGGCGAAGAGATAATCGTCTTTGCTTAAAGCAAGGAGGGTGACTTCCTTATTTTTACCGACCAGCTTTCTTTGTGTCCAATCTGCAGCGTCGGTGGGGCGGATGAGCACGGCATAGCCAGCCAAATCTTTTTCCGCACCAAGTTCCCAGCGCAAAGTGGTGTGCGGGCTAAGTTGTTGAATGTCCACGCGGACATTTTTTGGGGCCGCCGGCGCAAGAGCCAGTTCGTGGGTTGCGCTAGCCACGCTTTGAGCGACGCGGGCAGTAAAGGCAAAATCGACATGCTCTGGTAAATCCCCATAGGCAATGCCGTTTTCCTGACGCACATTTTGGTGTTGCCAATGGTAATTTTCATGTGGTTCGGTGAGCCGAATCGCTGCCCAGCCCAAATCATTGAAAGGTTTGTGATCACCACCGCGCGAAAACCGGTCCTGGCGAAAAACCAGGCTAAGTTCAAAATCAGGCTGAGAAAATTTCGAGGATCGCTTGATATAACGCGCTAGCTGCCGAGAAGGGGCGTCATTCGTACTGCCTACTACCCTTGGTCCAGCACTGGGCATGCCCTCACTGAAAACGCGCACGCGCATTGGCTCCTGTTTGCCTGAGGATCCCTTTACCCCGCCGACAATGTCAAGAGTAATCATGGCGACGACTTCTTTGCCTTGCTGTTTCCAGAGTTCCGCCTGTTTGCGGGAACCGTAAAGGCCTTGTTCCTCTCCGGCAACGGCGAGAAAGACGATGGTGGCTCGGGGTTGGAGGCCACCGAGTAGGCGGGCTGCTTCAAGTACTGCGGCTACACCGCTTGCGTCGTCGTTGGCGCCTGGAGCGTCGGCATTGGCGTCGGTGGGGGAGCTGGCGATGGAATCATAATGACCACTAACGACGATGAGGCGGTTTGAGTCGGTGCCCGGTAAAGTGGCGACGACATTTGCGAGGTCGACTTCATGCGGGATGCGTGGCCCTGGTTGTAAAAGAAAGTGCTGTAGCTCGACCTGAAGTTTGTCCCCATGGTATTGTCGGGAAATCCTAGAAAATTCTTGGTGGAGCCAGCGTCGTGCAGCGCCAATTCCTCGCTTGGTATCTGTGGTGCTGGATAAGGTATTGCGAGTGCCGAAAGAGACCAGCTTGCGAATATCTAATTCCATGCGCTTGGCGCTCGCATCCTGTATTGTGCGTGGATTCGGAGCCTGGGTTTGAGGAACCACCGGTAGACAACAAAAGAGGCTGAGAAGCAGCATGGACGAAAGGGGTCTGGGAAAAAAGGATTGTGACCGCAACACAATCGTTGCGGTCACGGTTGGCGAGGCGAAAACCTACATCACGGAGACGCCAAAGCCCAAAGACTGAACCGCCTGAATGGTTGCGGCTTCATCGTAGGTTTTAGCATCCACCACAATGGTGGCCATCTTGTTCTGGAAATCGACGGAATGTTCCTCTACCCACGGTAGAGCGGCAAGAGCCCTGTTGATCTTGCCCACTCAGGTGACGCCTCAGGTCATTCCAGTGATGCTGAAGTGCACAGTTTGCACTGCGGACTCCTCAAAAATCGGTGCAGCAGGAGTTTCTGCCGCGGCGACAGTGCTTGTCTGGTTGTCGCTCTGGGGTTGAGCGCAGGCGCCCAAGGCCAAGAGAGGCAACAGACCTAGAATTGGATGTCTGTTCATACAAGCATTATAGATTGGTTTGGGGATGTTCTACACTGGAAAACATGGAGAATCCCTACCGCCGCCATTGGACATTGGACCCCGAAGTGGTTTTCTTGAACCATGGTTCTTATGGCGCTTGTCCTGCACGTATTCAGTTAAAACAACAAGAGTTACGACAGGAATTAGAACGAGAGCCGGTGCGCTTTATGGGGCATCGTACGGCTTTGCTTGATCGTTCGCGAAGTAGACTGGCGGAGTTTGTTGGTGCTGATGCTCAAGATTTGGCTTTCGTCCCTAACGCAACTCATGGTGTGAATGCGGCCATTGGTTCGCAGCGATGGAAGGCTGGCGATCAGGTTTTGGTGACCGACCATGAATACAATGCCTGTCGCAATGCACTTGACTTTGCAGCCAAGAGGTGGGGGGCAGAGGTGGTGGTGGCTACCATTCCGTTTCCGCTAAAGGATTCGCAACAAGTGGTGGACGCATTATTGGAGAAGGTAACCCCGCGAACCGTATTTTGCTTGGTTGACCATTTAACCAGTCCTACTGCGCTGAAGCTTCCAGTGGAAGAAATTGTCCCCCAGCTGCAAGCGAAAGGGATTCGAGTTTTGGTGGATGGTGCGCATGCACCTGGGCAGCTCCCTTTGAATTTGAAAAAATTGGGAGCCGACTATTACACCGGCAACCTCCATAAATGGGCTTGCGCACCCAAGGGATCCGCTTTTTTATATGTGCGCCGCGAGCTGCAAGAAGAAACCCACCCGGTCACAATTAGTCACGGTTACAACGCGGATACGTCTCATCGCTCCCGTTTTCTTCAAGAGTTCGATTGGACCGGAACCTTCGATCCCACCGCTTGGGGTTGTGTTGCCGATGTCCTTGATTTTATGGAGGATTTGGTTGATGGAGGCTGGCTGGCCATCATGCAGCACAATCACCAGCTTGCATTGGCAATGCGATCCATGTTGGCAAAGGAATTTGGCTCTGTTTTACCTGCCCCGGAATCGATGATCGGCACCATGGCTGCGGTGGTGTTGCCGCGTGATTTAGAGGCTCGGGTGAAGAAAAAACACACGTCCATCTATGCAGAACTTCATAACCAATGGGGAATACAAATCCCAGTCATTCCTTGGCCGCAGTCGGTGGGATGGATGGTGCGAATCTCCACACATATTTACAACACCGAAGAGGATTACTGGAAATTGGTGGAGGCTGTGCGCGCAATATGAGGGACACGCGACACTTCGTAGCCCAGTGATTTCAGTTTTTCAACCACACTTTCTGGACCTAGAAAATGGAGCGAGCCGAAGGCGAAGAGAGCTTTTTGCTGAGGGTGGGCCAGCAGCTGTTGATGAATGCGCATGGCCATGCGTTGATTGCGCTGCAGTAAGAGCGCATTCCAGGCCTTGGCTTGGATTGGATCGCTAAGGTCGGTTTCGGCCATGGCGTAGGCCCAGAGTGCATCGCCATCACCAGACAGATAGAGTTCCAGCATGTGTTGAAATCCACTAACAGGGGCGCCCTGTTCGCGCTCCAGTTTGGCCAGACCGACATCAAGCATATGGATTTGGTCGGATTCGCTTCCCGTAGTCAGGGTTTCCAACTGCTCGGATAGAGTTTCGATTGCGCCGTAGCGCTTGCCCTCTTTACGCGCTCGATTCATGAGTTGAACGTCAAGTGCTTCACCCTGGCGCATGAAGGGAATGGCGTCGATTTGCCCCAGCTGCAAACTCGCCATCCATGGTTTGAAGTCGTCGAAAGAGCCGCGCGGAAATCCGCGTGCAGTCAAATAGCGGTTGAGCCTGAGGTAAAGGTTGGAGGGGAGGATGTCAGCCAAGGATTTTCCCTGCTCCAGGTGACCAGCCTGCGATAGTTCAGCTGCCATAGTTGGGGTGGCTTCGATTTCGGTGTAGACCGCATCGCATTGTTGAAATGCCTTTTCCACCTCAATGGGCAATGTGGTTACGCGAGGGTCGGAGACATGCATGGTGCCAAAAAGCCATGCCTGCGCCCCGTGACCTTGGACCAGCCAAAGAAAGGAAACGTGATCGGGTAACTCCTTGGGAGAGTGAGTGCAGGCTGCTCCCCACAAAAGGAGCATGCCCAGGAATAGGCACCTTTTCATGGCCCTACTCTATCTACAGCAATCCGTAACTTCCATCCTCATGGACAAGAATGGAAATAGACAAATCTTGGTCTTGGCTATCTTTAGCAGAAAGCGTGAAGGAGGATTTTGGTGCTTGAGGAATGGTCAGCAAACCCTGGGCGCCAAGATGAATGCGAGTTTGGCGAGGGTCCGCGCTATTTCCCCAGAGATCCAAATTCCAGTGGTCGACATTTTCATAAGCAATGGCAAGGTTGGTGAGATCGATTTCAACGAACCTCGCTGGAACCATCTCTACTAAATTAAGGCTGCCATCTGGCAATAAGCCGTTTACCAAGTGGGGTTCATAGCCGTCTGCCAATAAAAGCAGGTTTTCTTGATTGGACGGAACCGTGAGTGCGCGGCTCAGATAACCTGATTCAGGGCTGGAAGATGCAAGGTAAACCCGCGTTTCACCAGCTCTCAGACGAGCTCGAGAAAGAGTTGCGCCAAGAGGCTCGTGAGTCATGGCGTCAACAATTTTCATCGAGAAAACGTCAACCAGGGGGAGATGGACCTCAAAGGGTTGATGGCTTTGCACCTCCACCTTGACTGGCATTCCTCGGCAGAACATCATGAGTTGGTATCGACCAGAAAAGCAATTGGGTAAATCAAATTGGCCATTGTAGATTTGGCCGGTGAAATATACCGCGGTGTGGGTCGTTCCAGGTCCTTCGAAGGAAAGGGGGTCGAGATAAGTGAAGAGTAGATTGCCACTCTTGAGCAGGCTACCGTCCGGTGCGTAGACCTGGCCTGTTAGAGTTGCACTACGGTCTGGCATGCGGAACTCATAAACTCCCTGATTGCTTTCGGTTGGCAGGGTGCCTTCCAAATCGATTTGGAGATGGGGTTCGGAATAGTTGAGATGAATCGTTTCCCCGGCGTAAGTGGGAATCTGCATGGTTTCACCTGCCTGGGGGTAAACAAGGCTGGATTGGTTATTGCCTCGGTTTTCGACCAGTAAGGAGTAGGAGGTACTAAAACTGGCAGGCAAGGCGCCGAGCATCCGGATGGTGGTGGTGCCTTCAGGGGGTAGCGATAGTTCAAAATGAAGTGCGGAACCCTGTGCGTCCCTGGCGGAAAGAGCGGGGCTAACCCAGGCTTGGCCTAAGTCGTCGACAGCTTCTAGTTTGAAGGTGTATTCCCTAGACTGAATAAGTCGGGGGAAGGAAAATTCTCCAGCACGGTTGACGGAAAGAGGGATTTCTGAATTGGGGAAGGAAAGAGAGAAGGCTTTCGAGGAGGAAGATGCTGGAACGACATATGGAATAATCTGCCGGTGAAGAACTAGGGAAATGAAATTGCGGGGGGATGCCGTGGCTTGAATCGTGGCCGGCACAAGTTCCTCTTCTGGCATAGGGACTTCAAACAAAGAACCCAGAGCGGAACTAATATGGAGTAAGGTGTCGGCATACCCATCCGCTTGTAGACACAAATATCCGTCTTGGAGGGGGGCCATGCCGTTTTCGAAATGGAGCAATCCTTGATTTGCAGGCAATGGTTGTATGCTGGTGTAAAGGAGCCTGTGATCCTCATCATAAATTGGTTGGCAGAAGGAGAACCGAACGTCGTTTAGCGGTTGGGCTGAGGAATCTGCAACGGCGACAACGTCAAAGCTAGACTCAGTTGCTAAGGGCACTTCGATAGGTTCCAAGGATCCCTGGGTGTCCACTACAAAATCCACGCTGGAAATTCCCGGTGTAGGGTTTTGAGGAACTACAGATGCATGGCCCGCTTCTGGAAAAAGCAAAACGGCATTGCCAAGTTCATCGGTAACACAAGATCCAATCTTGTTAAAATCGGTTTGGATTACCAAAACCTCGCCGCTGCGAGGAGGGTTGGTTCTAAAGTAAACGGGTATCGCTCCTTCTTCTAAAAACAGGGAGGACGTTTGCTGTGCCGCGGCTTCGTCCACCGGTTGCGGTTGGAAAAAGAAACCTGGCATCTGGCATTCCACAGTAAAGGAGCTTGCCTGGGGGGTAGGAGTGAGGCGGACCTGTCCGAGGTTGTCTGTGGATCCTTGAAGAAGTGCGGAGTCAAGGGGGGTACCGTTGCGCCAGGAAAGACTGACGGTGGCTCCGGCTACGGGTTGTTGATTTGGTGTGAATACAGCAAAAAGGAAGCTACGGGGCTCTTCCGGTGGCAAAACCGGCAAAATAGCCCGCAAGGGGTTTTTGGGAGCCAAAACATTGGACGAATTGGCCGCTGGTTGCAAGGCGGTTGTCGCATGGTCGGCAGAGGCTACGCCAGAGACTTCCAAAGCGGGAGCAGGTGGATTGTGCAGCAGCCAGCCAGCTCCGAGTAGCAAAACCAATCCTGCAGCAAGGGTGAGGAGAGGGGTGAGGAAGGACGGGGCTTTTTGCAAAGGGGGAAAACCAAGGATGGCCAGGCACCCCTCGCGCCAACGCTTCCCGTAACAGCTTTCTAAGCGCTTGCGCAGTTTCTTGATGCCATTTTCTGTAAGTCGATAGACCCTCTCAACGGATATTCCCATGGACTTGGCAACCTCGGCGGGAGAGTAGCCCTGCATTTGACGGAGCAAAATAGCGATTCGTTCTTCAGCAGGGAGCTCGTGAATGGCTTGGTTCGCAATGTGGAACAATTCCGTCAATTCGGAAGAATGCTCAACAATCACTTTGTCGTCGATGGCGAGGGCGCTTTCCCTCTTTCTTCGGCGTGCATGCTGCCGACGGTCTTGCAGAATCGTGTTCTTGGCAATCCCGCCTAGCCAAGACCGCCAATTTTTTACTTTGCCCTTATTTGGATGTTCTAAAGCATTGGCCAGCGTCGTTTGGACAACATCATCCGCAGTGAAATCATCCAATACAAACTGGCGTACAAAATGGAAAAGCCAAGATTGATGTTGGAGAAGTTGTTCCGTAGAAAATTGTGTGGGGGGCATAGCAGCTTACCTAGCAATTACGGGTTAGCGAGATTTGACTTTTGTTGGTGACATCCTTCCAGGCGACAGAAGGGGTGAGGGTGTAGACGCAGCCATCTCCATCCGGGCCACTTGAAATGGGGTCTGTAGAATTTTTATCGGCGCTGCCTCCGGTGCCGGCGATGGAGTCGGGAGTGAGAAACTCAATATGCACCTCGCCGCCAGAAAAAGTGACGGAAAATGAGACAGAAATGCCATCGAATTCTTTGGTGAAAATCATGCATTTACTATAGTGCTAACTTGCTTAGCTGGCAACCGATATTATAGGGGGGTGAAAACACCGGGAATCACCTCCATCCCCTCACCAACCCTTGCTGCCTCTAGTTGGTGTACAGATCAGGCCTCAGAGCTATACCAGGTCCCAGGCTGGGCTCAGGGCTATTTCCACGTATCTGCTAGTGGGCACCTCATGGTCGATGCCAGCCGCAGCGGGCAGAGTGGGGTGGCCCTTTTTGAGGTTGTAGAAGGGTTGCGGCAACGTGGGTATTCCACCCCACTAGTTCTACGTTTTCCGGATATTTTGCAGAATCGTATTGCTCATTTGGCCTCTGCTTTTGCCGCAGCTATCGAGGAGAACAATTATCAAAATAGTTACCATGCGGTATATCCAATTAAGGTCAATCAACAGCGGCACCTAGTCGAGCAGTTGGTGGAGTTTGGTCAGGAATTCCGTTTTGGTTTGGAGGTTGGCAGCAAACCTGAGTTGCTGGCAGTCATGCCCCTGACAGCTGACCATCCCCAGCGTTTGATAATTTGCAACGGTTTCAAGGATGATCGCTATATTGAGGCCGTCATTTTGTCGACTAAAATTGGGCGCAATATCGTTCCAGTTGTCGAGGGGTTTCGGGAATTGGAGCGTGTGATTTACTACGCAGAAAAATATCAGGTGCGGCCGAAGATTGGGGTGCGGGTGAAATTGGCCAGCCAAGGCGTTGGTCGTTGGCAAGAAAGCTCTGGTCACCGTTCCAAATTTGGTCTGTTCTTGTCGGAGGTCTTGCAGATGGTGCGCATTCTCGAAGAGCACCAGATGTTAGATTGCTTGCAACTCTTGCACTGCCATGTGGGTTCGCAAATCCACAACATTCGCCTATTGAAAAATGTGATTAACGAGGTCGGGCATATTTATGTGGAATTGGTGCGTCTAGGGGCAGGTCTCAATTACCTCGACATTGGTGGTGGCCTAGGGGTTGACTACGATGGCTCTGCGCGGGCGGTGGAGTCGTCCATGAACTACAGCTTGGAGGATTATGCTAGCGATGTGATTTATCGTATTGCCCATATTTGCGATGAGGCTTCCATTCCTCATCCGCGCATTGTGAGCGAAAGTGGGCGCGCCATGGTGGCGCAGCATAGTGTGTTGGTTTTCGATGTTTTAGGCCGCAACAGCGTGGATACGGTGGTGGCGGGTGCTGGAGACTATGAATCATGGAGTCAAGGCCGTGAGGTGCCTTTGCCTTTGCAGGACCTTTTCGAGGTTGCAACTCATGTCGAACCCGATCGTCTGGTGGAGTGTTTCCATGATGCCTGCCAAGCCCGGGATGAAACTCTGGATTTGTTTTCTTTGGGCTACTTGGATTTGGAAGGTCGGGCCTTGGCAGAAAAGCTTTTTTGGTCGGCCTGTTTACGCATTCAGGAATTGATGCGCGCAGCCGAAGATACCCCGCCGGAGTTGGAAGAGCTGGAAACCATGTTGCGGGAAACGTATTTCTGTAACTTTTCTGTTTTCCAGTCTGTCCCGGATGCTTGGGCGATTGGTCAACTGTTTCCAGTGATGCCCATTCATCGTCTAGAAGAAGAGCCTACCGTCCGCGTTATCCTTGCCGACATCACTTGTGATTCCGATGGGCGACTCCATCGCTTCATTTCCGGCGCCGAAGCCAAGCCCGCCTTAGCTGTGCATCGATTATTGCCCAATCAGCCATACTACTTGGGTGTTTTTCTTGTCGGCGCCTACCAGGAAACCTTGGGTGATTTACACAATCTATTTGGTGATACCCATGTGGCCCATATTCGTACGGAGAAGGATGGGCAATGGTCGGTGGAGGAAGTGGTGCCGGGCGACACAGTGCGCGAGGTTCTGGGATATGTGCAGTATGATCCCGAGCGATTGGAATCGAACTTGCGGCGGGATTGTGAAAAGGCGGTGCGTCATGGCCTCATGTCCGCTAAGGAAAGTCGAACCCTGATGCGTTTCTACTCGGAAGGTATGAACGGGTACACTTATCTTGAAGATGCCGACGGTAGCCCCGAATAGTTTGTCTAAATCCTCGCCCAACAACCTCCAGCAGCAACTTCTGCAGCGCGTTCTGATTATGGATGGCGCCATGGGCACTATGGTGCAGGCGCAATCCTTGCAAGAAGGCGATTATCGAGGTCAGCGCTTCGCCGACCATCCACAATCCCTGCTTGGCAACCATGATGTTTTGGTGCTGACAAAGCCAGAGGCGATTGCTGCGGTTCATCAGAAGTATTTGTTGGCAGGCGCCGACATCATTGAAACCAATACTTTTTGTGCAAACGCGATTTCTCAGCAGGATTACGGTTTAGAAGATGCCTGCTACGACATGAATTATGCTGCGGCTCGAGTAGCACGTGAGTCTGCCGATGAGGTGAGTGCGCAAACTCCGGAGCAGCCGCGCTTTGTACTTGGCTCGATTGGCCCAACCAACCGCATGTGCTCGATGAGTGCCAAGGTGGAAGATCCCGGCTCTCGGGCTATTGACTTCGATACCTTGGCTGCAGCCTATCGAGAGCAAATTCGTGGTCTCTTGGATGGCGATGTCGATGGTTTACTGGTGGAAACCGTTTTCGACACCCTCAATTGCAAAGCCGCCTTGTTTGCAATGGAAGAAGAGTTTGCCCAACGCGGTACCAGGTTTCCTATTTTTGTTTCCGGCACCATTACCGACGCTTCTGGACGTACGTTGTCTGGGCAAACGGTGGAAGCTTTTTGGGCGTCGATATCTCATGTGCCTTTGGCCGCGGTGGGATTAAATTGCGCTCTTGGCCAGATTGAGATGCGGCCTCATCTAGAAGCTTTGGCGGCCATTGCCGATTGCCCCGTTCTGTGTTACCCCAATGCTGGCTTGCCGAACGAGATGGGCGAATATGACCTCAGTCCGGAAGTCATGGCCGATTATGTAAGGCAATGGGTGCGGGACGGTTTAGTGAATTGTATTGGTGGTTGCTGTGGCACCACACCTGCACATATTGCCGCGATGAAGCATGCGGTGGATGGCCAGGTGGCAAGAAAGCCTGTTGTGCCGTCAACAAATCCTCACTGGGCCGGTTTGGAGCGATTGGAAATTCGTCCAGAGATGAATTTTGTGAATATTGGAGAACGTACCAACGTAACTGGTTCCAGACGCTTTGCGCGCTTGATTTTGGCTGAGGATTACGAGGCTGCGCTTGCCGTAGCGCGCGAGCAAGTCGAACAAGGAGCTCAGGCTCTCGACATCAATATGGATGAAGGGCTTTTGGATTCAGTGGCTGCGATGAGGCGCTTTTTACGCTTGCTGGCTGCAGAGCCTGAAATCGCGCGTGTGCCCATCGTTTTAGATTCCTCGCGGTGGGAGGTGTTGGTCGAGGGCTTGAAGAATGTGCAAGGGCGATCCTTGGTGAATTCTTTGAGTCTTAAAGAGGGGGAAGCAGAGTTTCGCTCACGCGCAACCCATGTGTTGCGTATGGGGGCTGCAGTGGTCGTGATGGCCTTTGATGAAGAAGGGCAAGCCGTTGATGTTGATAGGCGCGTAGCCATTGTCGACCGCGCCATGCGTATTTTGCGAGAGGTTGGTTTTCGTGATCAGGATGTCGTTTTAGACTTAAATGTCTTAGCTATTGCGACCGGCATGGAGGAACATAATTCCTACGCGCAAGATTTTTTGGAAGCTTTGCGCTTGTTGAAAGAAAAATATCCACTCTGCTCCTTTAGCGGTGGAATTAGCAATTTGTCCTTTAGTTTCCGTGGTGCTGATGCGGTGCGCCAAGCCATGCATGCAGTTTTTCTCTACCACGCTGTGCAAGCCGGACTGACGATGGGGATTGTGCATGCAGGGCGCTTGCCTCTGTACGACGATTTAGATGCTCAGCTTCGAACCTGGTGCGAGGATGTCATATTGAATCGGCGTCCTCAGTCCGCAGAAGACCTGATGGCTTATGCAGAAAACCATCGCGGAGAGGACGCAGCTTCTTCTGCTGAGGAAACATGGCGGCAGCAAGATGTGCATGAGCGTTTGGCTCACGCTTTGATTCACGGCATTACCGAATATCTCGAGCACGATTTACCGGAGGCGCTGTCGGCCCTGGAAAATCCTTTGGATGTTATCGAGGGCCCGTTGATGGCTGGGATGGGTGTCGTTGGTGAGCGTTTTGGAAGTGGGCGGATGTTTTTACCGCAGGTGGTGAAAAGTGCACGCGTGATGAAGCGCGCCGTAGCCTGGCTCGAACCTCATTTGGAGACGGCAAAGAAAAAGACTGATGTAGTGACCGAAGGCAGAGGACGTGGCAAGATTTTGCTGGCCACGGTGAAAGGCGATGTGCACGACATCGGCAAAAATATTGTTAGCGTGATTCTTGCATGCAACGGTTATCAGGTTTTCGACTTAGGCGTGATGGTACCAGCGGAAACCATTTTGCAAAAAGCAAAAGAAGAGTCGGTCGATTTAATTGGACTGAGTGGCTTAATAACGCCCTCTCTCGATGAAATGATTCATGTTGCGGATGCCTTGCAGCGGGACGGATTTGATCTCCCTTTGATGATTGGCGGGGCCACGACTTCGCTTGCTCATACGGCGGTACGCATAGCCCCTGGCCGCCATTTTCCTGTTGTGCATGCGCGCGATGCGTCAGATGCGGTGGCCAAAGTGCAGTCTTTGTTGGCTGCGGACTCGCGAGAGGAATTCTGGCACCAAGAGCAGGTGAGGATGGAGAAAGCGAGACACCGTCATAGCCAACGAAGGCAATCGCTGCCACTCTCCTCGCTAGAGGAAGCGCGCAAGAGAGCCCCTCAATTCACTTGGCAACAAAAAAGGATTGTGCGTCCGCGGCAGCTGGGCGTGCAGGTTTTGCGGAATTTCTCTCTGCAAAAGCTGCGCGAATTCATCGATTGGACTCCCTTCTTTTCCACCTGGGAAATGAAAGGGCGCTATCCAGCAATCTTGCAGGATTCGGTTCGTGGAAAACAGGCCCAGTCCCTTTTGCAAGATGCGGAAAAAATGTTGGATTCCTGGTCGGAAGCGCAGGCGATTCAGGCGCATGCGGTTTTCGGCCTTTTCCCAGCAAATTCCAAGGGTGATGATTTGCTACTGCACACTGCGCAAGGAACTCATTGCCTGCCCATGTTGCGTCAACAGCGGCATGCCGGTGAGAATCGGATTTCTCGTTGTTTAGCCGACTTTGTAGCCCCAGAAGATAGTGGTTGTGAAGATTACCTCGGTGTATTTGCGGTTTCTGCAGGTTTTGGCCTTGAAAGGTGGTTGCAAAAGTCAAGAATTGCCAGTGATGATTATGGTTCTATTATGGCCAAGGCCTTGGCCGACCGTTTAGCCGAGGCCCTTGCCGAATATTTGCACGCTCAGGTGCGGAGAGAGTATTGGGGGTATGCTGTGGAGGAAAGCTTAACCCTAGAGGCGATTATCGAGGAGAAGTACCGAGGGATTCGTCCAGCCCCAGGATATCCAGCCTGTCCGGATCACAGCCTCAAGCAGGACATCTTTGAGATTTTGGGCGCCTCTGAGTCTATTGGTGTTTCACTGACAGAAAATTTTGCCATGTTGCCTGCAGCCAGTGTCTGTGGATTCTATTTTGCCCATCCAGAATCATGCTATTTTGGGGTGGGTAGGATTCAAGAGGACCAGATACGCAGTTATGCTGAACGACGGGGCATTACCGAAGACGAGGCTCGGGTTCGGCTTGCCACGCAATTGTCTTCTGCCCAACCAGCCAAAACCTAACCTCTTTTTCTTGCACGGAAAGTGATGGCAGATTTTCCTCCTGCCGAAAGACCACCAGACGACGAAGAATTTCTTCGGCCGCAGGGAGAGGATTTTTTGCTGGTATATGAGGAGCTTAAATCGCTTGCCGGGTACTTTTTGAAGCGTGAACGCAGCGGACATACCTTGCAACCGACGGCTTTGGTGCATGAAGCTTTCCTTCGGCTCTCCGACCGACCCGCGAGCCCGAGTGTGTTGCAAGACAGGGGACATTTTTTGGGTTTGGCAGCGAGGGTGATGCGTCATATTCTGGTTGATTATGCAAGATCCCGCAAAACCCAGAAACGTGGAGGTAAGTATCTTCGTGTCACCCTGATTGATTTTGGCGAAATCGCCATTGATGCCGAAGATTATTTAGTTGCTTTGGATGAAGCATTGAGTCGTTTGGCATCTTTGGATCCTCGACAAGCAAAAGTAGTCGAATTGCGTTTCTTTGCAGGTTTATCCATTCAGGAAACTGCTGAGGTGATGGATTTGAGTACGGCGACAGTAGAAAGGGATTGGGCGTTTAGCAAAGCTTGGCTGCATCGTGAAGTGAAACGTTTGGGCGATGGATAAAAATACTTGGGCTAGAGTCAAGGACCTCTATGAGAGAGGGCGTTGCATGCTGCCCGAGGAGCGGGATGCTTGGCTCGTGCAGTTGGCAACGACGGAGCCGGAAATTGCAGAGGAGGTTCGCACTCTATTACTTGCTACTGCGGATTTGCCTACAGTTTTGGATGACACTGCGGAGCATGCGTTGGCATCCTTTAAATCTCCAGAACCCGACCTGTTTTCGCCAGGGGATGCGATCGGTCCCTATGTCTTGATTGAGCGTGTTGGATCTGGAGGCATGGGCTCGGTTTGGCGCTGTACGCGGAAGGACGGTGCGGCAGAGGAGGAATATGCCATTAAATTCGTGCGTCGAGGTCTTGATACCGCAACCGTGTTGAAACGATTTGCATTGGAACGTGCGACATTGGCCTCTTTGCGCCATCCCAATATCGCTTGCTTGGTCGATGGCGGGCTCACCGCAAACGATCGGCCCTATTTGGTAATGGACTTTGTCCATGGGCAGCGCATTGATCATTGGTGCGATGCAAGGAAATTACGCACCGAAGAGCGGCTGACTTTGTTCCGCGTGGTTTGTGAGGCAGTGCATTTTGCTCACAAGAGCTTGGTCGTACACCGAGACCTTAAGCCGGAGAATATTTTAGTTACTGAGCATGGGGTTCCAATTTTGCTCGACTTTGGAGTTGCCAAAGTACTGGATAGTGGTGCTGGAGCAACTGTAACCCAAGGTACTGCGGGACCACTTACTCCACAATATGCAAGCCCTGAGCAATTGCATGGTGAAAGCGTATCTACGGCTTCCGATGTCTATTCCTTAGGTGTCATTCTTTATGATTTGTTGAGCGGCCACTTGCCCTATCGCCTCCATGGCAGGGGACGAGAAGAATTGTGGGGCCTGATTCAAGAATCCAACTTTCAAAAGCCAAGCCAGGTCGTTACAGAAGTTGATGCGCAGAAACGAGGCATGCGTTTGGAGGGATTGCGTCGAAGTTTGCGTGGCGATGTTGACACCATGGTGCTCAAAGCTATGCGTTTTGAGCCATCGCGCCGCTACGATTCGGCAGGGCAAATGTCGGAAGATCTGGGAAGGTTTTTGCGCGGCCAACCTGTCTTGGCCCAGCCCGATACTCTGCGTTATCGCTTTGGCAAAATGGTGAGTCGCAACAAGGGTGTTGTTTCTGCCCTTATCGCTCTTATCTTCGTCACCGTCTTTTCATTTTATGCAATTGCGCGCCAAGAAACCATTGCTTCGGAAGAGGCTCGGTTCGCCAAAGGGGAGGCGGAGAGTTTGCACCGCGTGGTAGATTTGCTGATAGGTTTGTTTGAGAGCTCGCGTGTCGATGGACTTCCCCCGGATGCCCTATCGGCAAGGGATTTGGTTGATCGAGGATGGATGCTTTTGGAAGAAGGCGGCGTAATGGAGCCGATGGTTCGATCGACACTGCTGCTTGCTTTAGGTCGAGTGTTTACTTTGCTTGGGGAGCTAGAAAAATCGAACTCTCTTTTGGAAGAGGGCGTTGCTTTGCGTAGGAGCCTTTATGAGGCTCCTCATCCAGAGATTGCAGAAGCCTTGGCTGCATTAGGTGCATTGCGGCGGGAGCAAGGTCGAATTAAGGAGGCCGAGACAGCTTTGCAAGAAGCCTTGGATATGTGGGAGGCTACTTGGGGGCTGGATTCTTTAGATGCAGCTTCCACCCTAAACGTGATGGGTCTTGTGATGGTGGATGCTGGAAATTTGGAAAGGGCACATCATTACTTTGATTTAGCTTTGAAGCCTCGAATTCGAGAGCTCGGAAAAAATCACTCTAGTGTGCTTTCCATTCAAGGGAATCTAGCTGGTCTTGCTTTTAGAGAGGGGCATCTTGAAGAAGCGGAGCATTTACTGCGAGGGATTCTGAAGAAGTTAGATCAAAGCAAACAGTCCCCAGGTTTGTCGATTGCCAGTAACAATAATAATCTAGGTTTGGTTTTGGTGGAAAAGGGAGATTTGGATGCTGCGGAAAGTTGCTTTCGTAAGGCACTTGCCTTGCGTGAACATCTTTTGGACCCAGGGCATCCGGAAATTGCCAAAACCAGAAACAATTTGGCTTTTGTTCTGTTTAAGCGGGGTGATTATCAGGCAGCTGCAAAGTTGTTCGGTCGAGCTGCAGAGGAAGCGCAAAGTCACTTAGCTAGGAATCATCCAACGGTTGCAACCTTGAGGCTAAATCAAGCACGTTCCCTTTTGCGTGCTAGTAAATCAAAAGAAGCTGATTCCCTCTTGCGAGATTTGCTCAAGGAACAACGAGGCTTGCTCCCTGAAGGACATCCCTTGCTATTTAAAATCCTGCAGGCACGTGCCCTACAGCTGCTCGACGCTGGGGCAACACGCACGGCATTGCCTTTGTTGGAAGAGGCCTTGACCTATGGTGATTTAGAGAATCCACCCTCCTCCGCAGAGCTAGATTTACTGCGTGATGCGCTTGACGAGGCGCGTCGTCGATTGCATCTACCTAAGCATTAAGGAGTGTGGCGCTCCGTTTGCGGCCAAGACTCGGGCTGTAAATTCCAAGCTGGGAGTGATTGCTCTACTTGGGTCCCAAATCGAAAAACAATATCCCGGGAACCTGAAGCAGTGGCACTGTGAACAGTGACCTTCTCTGGCGTACCCTTGAGTTTTCGCAGTGCATCTTGAACTGCGGCCGGAAGGTCGGAGAACGTGGAGAAGAGCGAAGGCACAGGTGAGTCACCCATAAGGCCCTCAAAAACAACCCAATCTCGGTTTCCTATCCGCAAGATGGTTTGCCTTTCATCGCTTACAACCTCAACGGTGGCGTCCTCCGGAGGGGCGAGCGCCAAAGACTCCTCCATCCTCTGCAATGTAGCTTGCAATCGAGCTCCAGCCTTCTCACGCTTGCTGGCAGGGAGTTTGTCGTATTTTGCTTGTAATCTCTCCATGCGTTTGCGCGAATCTTCAAATCCATCATCGTTGGAACCCCAAGATTCTGCTATTTCGAGGCTACCAAGATTGATTTGACGTAATTCTCCATTTATAGTCATGCTGCGATTGCCTTCGAAATCGAAGAAATAGCTGTCTCCGGAGTTGAACAGTGTGGTGGCAAAGGTATTTGTTTTGGCATCGGAACCAGGCAGATACAGAGTTTCCTCAACTTGTAAAGGAATGCTGTGAAAATTCTGGGTAGTTCCCTCCACCGGGGTCAAATAAAGGTCAAACCAAGCTTCGACCTCATCGCCAACCTTAACCATGCCCATGACGCTATGTGGTGTGATTCCGTGGTCGGTCATGGGAAAACGAACACGACCCTCAACATGGAGTTCGCCATTCGGAGTGGAGGTGATTGTTGCCGTCAAGGTGCGTGACTTTTCTATCCCATGGATGCGAAAACTCCCAGCCAATTGGGCTTGTCCGCTACCACTCTCCAAAACTCCGTTAAGCGAAGAAATGGTGAAGTCGATAGTAGGAAAATTGAGAACATCGAGATCTTCCCGCATATTCTCATCACGACCATCCTCATCGGTGTCGAGGGCAGAGGCTTCGCACCATATGCTGCCGCCAGCAGTTCGACCTAGACTGTCAAGGTTGGCGTGAACGCCTCCGTAGACTTTGCCACAAGATCCGGAGAAGTCGTGCAAAGTGGAGGTGGCATCAAACCCGACTGTCGATCGACTGCTGTCGACTTGCCAACGCTGAAATGTGTGCGCATCTTGCTGCGGAAGGAAGGCAGCTGCGAGAATGAATTGTGTTGCGAGAACCGAGATCATTGTTTTGCGAAGCGTTTCGGAATGTTGGAGTAGGCGGGATGGCGAGAAAGTAGACGTTCCTCGCAATGCATACGATGCAGTAAGAGCGGAGCCTGGAGGAGATTAAGGATAGCCAAAGAAAACCACGCCGAGGTACTAAGAGGAATGGCAATCATCTCTAAAACGACCCCAAGATAATTGGGATGGCGGAGAAATCGATAAGGTCCCCGAGTGACAATTTCTTGGGTGCTACTGACAACACCACGAGCATTCCAAGAAGGGCCAAGTACATGCTGAGACCAAAGGCGCAAGGATTGACCGCCAAGCCATAAAGCAATGCTCACTACAATTTGCCAGCGAGCCACGTGATGGGGGTGAAAGTGTGCTTCTAAAGGAGGTGCAATCAGAAGAGCAATTTGGCCAAGAACCATGAGGCCGAACCATGCTTGACTGTCGCCTGGCCACATGACGCCTCCTCTGCTTTCCGTCTGCTCGCGAAGAACGCGCAAATTCCGGCGAGAAAGGCGAATTTCAAAAATTCTTTGCAGTGCAGTTAGACTAACCAGAATCAGCACGGTGGTGGTCATCAAAATCCCTCCATTAAAAACATTTCCACGGAAAGTCCTGGTCCAAAGGCGACGCCCAGTGTTTTTTTGTCCTTGCCGGCAGAAATGCCATCCAGTTTTGCTTGTTCCATCACCATGAGAATGGAAACGGAGGAAATATTCCCGCGTAAAGAAAGAGCTTTTCTCGAGGGTACCAGAGAGCCACGGGGAAGCCCCATGACATCTTCATAGACATCGAGAATGCGCTGGCCTCCGGTATGCACAAGATGAAGGCCAATATCCTCTAGGGAAACCTTATGTTGCTCTAGAAAATCATGCACTACCTGGCGCAAGTGTTTTCGCAACAAAATCGGAAGGCTGCGGTCGAGTACCAGGCGTAAACCATGACTGCCAATATCAAATCCCATGGCATGCGCTGTGTTTGGAAATAAGTGAGTGCCAGAAGCAAGAATCCGCGGATATTTTGGCGAAGAATCAGCCACAGTGCCAGAAAATTGCGACGGGGTTTGTGGAGGCAGGACGATTGCTGCTGCAGCGCCATCTCCGAACAGAACACTGGCTATCAAGTTCGCTCGCTCTATGTCTCCACGGATGAACGATAAAGTACACATCTCCACAGCACAAACCAACACTACTTTGTCATTGCGTGCGAGGTTTTGCGCAATGCCGATAGCTAAAGAACCAGCAGCACAGCCAGCTTCACCAATCGGTATTTTGACCACATCTGGGCGAAGGTCTAATTGTCTGGATAGGAAGACATCAAGGGCTGGGATGCGAATGCCGGTGCAGGAAACATCGATGACTGCATCAATATCTTGTGCTTGGACCTCACAAGATGCCAGAGCTCGCTGGCTGGCAATTAGAGCCTGTTCGCAAGCAATGCGGTCATAAACCAAGTTGCGCTCGGAGAAATTGGACAGCTGCAGCAAATCTTCAGGCGGAAGCGCAGTGTGGCGTTGCTTGACCCCAGAGTTTTGGATAAGCCGCCGAATAAAGTGACTTTCCTCATGTGGAAACAATCCTACCAGAGCTTGATAGGTTTGCTCTGCATCGACAATATTGTTAGGGAATGAGGTAGAGACCGCAGCAATTACAGGATCCTTTTGACCCCGTATTTGCTGAGGATTTTTTTTTGGCGACGAGATGGGATGGCTCATGATGAGTTCAACGTTTTGCTTTTAAGAGGAAAGTGGGAAGGAGAATAAGGTCGGCGGGAAGTGATGCAGATGCTCCAATGGCCGTGAGCAAGCCGAAGCGGGCAGTAGGGGTAAATCCAGAATAGGCCAAGCTTAGAAAACCTAGGGCCAAAGCGCATGCGGAAATTGCGGCCGGAGGGCCAACTTGGCGAAAGCTTCGGCCAAGGCCTTCGAGGTTTTGGCTGGTTTTGCCAAAGGCATACAAGAGGTGGAAGGTATTGTCGACGGCCAAGCTCAAAACCACTGCTGCCACCATTACCGAAGCCCCATCGAGTTCAAAGCCCAACAACCAGGCAGCAAGCAAACTGCAACTTACTGGTACCAAATTGACCACCATAACCCCAATTCGTTGGCGCCAATGTCGTGTGACAAAAAGAAAAAGAAAGAAGGTGGCCGCCAGAGTGAGGCCCAAAGACCGCACCAGAGTGCCGATTAGTGCCTCTTGCATATCCAAGAGCAGGGGCAGCGTTCCCGTAACCACAGTTAGACATCCTAGCTTGCAATCCCAGCTGGATGCTTGTTCTTGGATACGATGGACCATCCTGGTGACGCCTTTGGAATTTTCGCTGGGCATGCGCAGGGTCCAGCGCGCCCACAAACCTTCTCTTCCTAAGCGGTTGGACTGATGCATGCCGGCGTTTAGTAGCACGCCGTGTAAAGGGTTTTGCCATGAAAAATCTGGTTGCGTCTGCAGCACGTCTTCGATGACGGTTGCTGGCCCAAATTTGCTGACCAAGCTTGGACCATTTTCCAGTGCAGAGTCAATTTCGTCGAGTTCTGCAGAAGGAAAAGACCATGGCTTTCCATCCGCGCGACTCACCAGAACTTCCGTGGTGCTCATCCCTGTAGAGAGAGATTCGATAGAAGAAAAATCTTGTTTTAGCTGGTTGCTTTCCGGGAAATACCGTAGTGCATTTGTGTTAGTTTCAAGATGGTAGAAAGAAAAAACCCCTGCTAGGAGAAATGCACAAGCAAGCGAAATCCAGGGAAGGGGATTGGAGCATGATTTTGTCGCCCATTTTTCAAGCAAGGTAGGTAGGAAAAAAGATGGTCTGGTGGTGGGTGCTTTTTTTACCAGAGGTAGAAGTTGGGGCAAGAAGTAGTAAAAGAAGGAGACGAAGAGGAAAACGCCAAGTCCAACGCCGATGCCAAGTCGGCGTACTGGTTCCAGTGGGCTGCTTAAGAAAACAAAAAAGCCGATACTCGTGGTGAGGGCAGCCAGCATGCCAGCAGAGAATTTTTCTTTGCGGGCAGCAATTGCAGCTTCTTTGGGGTCCACTCCTTGTCGCAAAAAATTCAAATAGGCACTACTGAGGTGGAGAGTACTGGCGAGAAGAATTACCAACATCAAGGGGCCAGCTGAAACCAAAATGAGGTTGGCATCCCAGCCGAGGAAGCGAAACGCAGCTCGAATTGCGGAGGCACCAAGTAAGGCTGGCAAAACCGAAAGCAAGGCTAGAGGGAGGGAACGCAACAACAACCACACTCCGCAAGTAGCGACAACGGCCAACAGCGGAGCAAAAACTTTTTGCACTTGCTGAGATTCTTTGTCGAGTGCTGCTGCCACTAAGGGATGGCCAGCGATTTGCATGTTTACTTGCAGACTGGCTGCTTCCTTCCTTAGCTGCTCTATTTTTCTTGCCAGCTGATTCCTGGTGGCTTGGGTGGCCGTTGGCTCCAGTAGCAACAAAAAATCAAGATGGAGTGGAGAAGTCGAGGCCAACCCAAGCGTGCGCCCGAGTGGACGCTCCAGGGCTTCTTGCCAGGAATCCACTTTGCCTGGCGATTGGGCCCCAGGCAGTCGAAAGGGGTCGACAACCTGAACCACCGAGGGAAAGTGAAGGAGGCGGGGGCCAAGCTGCTGAGCCAATTGGAGGGTGCGCAGGTCGTCGGCAGAGTCCGGCAAAAGCCGAATCAAAGCCATTTCATCGCCTTGGAAATTTTCCTGCAGAATATGGTAATCCTTAAGCCCCTCTCGTCCTTGGAGCCAAATCCCAACTCGGTTGTCCGTTTTCCAGCCGTCTGCGTAGTAGGCCAGGCAAAGAAGGCCAAGGAGGTAGGGAATCAGGCGCAGCCATGGTTGCATGGCGGCTTAGGAAGAAGCAGCGCGGAGGGGAACTCCAGCAGCGGTTGCGGCAAGGCGTTGAGCAAGTTTGGGGGTGCGGTGGAGCACCGCTACCGCGCCGCGCGTGACACGCTCATGGGCGGAGGCAAAGTGGAGAAGACGGGCTAATTTGCGCCGAGGGCCGCGTTGGACATTGGCTTGATGACGGAAGGTTTTGGCTACCTGTAGGGCTGAGGCTCCCCGGCAACGGGCAGCGACGGCTTCGGCGGCTTGAAACCCTGTGCGCAAGGCAACGGCGAGCCCAGTGCCTAGGATTGGATCGGCAACTCCACCAGCATCGCCCACTAAAAAGACCGAACCATCGGTGACTTGATAGGGGTAGGCATGTTGCAGGGGGCTGGAGACAGCGGCAGTGATTTGGTCACCCAGACGCTTTTGCACTTCGGGGTGATAACTCAAGGCCCAAGCAAAGAGGTTTTGTGCCCCCCCGGCATTGGGCCGTGGAGATTCCACCAGCAATGCCACATTGACGAGCCCTTGGGGGAGAGGAGTCATGTAGAAGTCGATGCCCTGGCCGAGATGGATTTCCACGCGATCCAAGCCGAGGCGATCCTGATGCCGGGTGCGCAATCCCAGGCGCGGACCGATGAGGCGGCTTTGGCCGCGAAGCCAACGGGCGGTTTTCCCTCCGGCACCGTCGGCGACGATGAGGTAGGGAACATTCGCTTCTGTGCCGCTAGCAGTTGAAACTGCGAATCCTCCCGACCGGCGTTCGGCGACAGCCTTCTCTGGAATGAGAGAGACTCCGGGTTCGCTGCGGAGTCGTTCGCGCAAAAGGCTATCGAGAACGGGTCGGGAGTATGCGCGGCCGCAGAGAGGAAAATCGATGGCGAGGGGGCGAGCGCCCGGAACGCAATAGCGAATTCCTGGAAACGGCCGACAATATTGAGAATCAGTAGATATTCCCATGGCGTCGAGCACGTCTAAGGCTCCCGGCATGATGCCCTCGCCGCAGGGTTTGTCGATGGGCCTTTGCTGCGGCTCGAAAACCCAAACCTGGAGACCCAAACTTGCAGCTTTCCACGCACTGGCTAATCCAGCCGGTCCACCGCCGATGATGGCGACATCTGGAGCGGGTGCGGAGGCCTTATGCATGGTTTAGAGAGGTTTGGATTCGACGATATGGCCATCTTCGTCCACAGCGACCCAAAGTAAGCCAGGGTCGCCTTGGCGCAGGCTGTTGGCTGTTCCTCCTTCACGATCAAGCAGAATGGGGCCGCCGTCTTCCAAAGCAGCTTCTAAGACTCGGTCGGAAACCCCGGTGAAATCGAGGTCGTTCAGTGTGGAGCACTGGATAAGGGTGTTGGCGGTCTGGTTTTCCGCTGCCAGGTTGGCTCGAGCTTCCAGAACCGAGGAAACTTGGGCGGCGTCCCCAACCAAGAAATGGGCGGGGAGGCCATCCACAAGTTCCAGAATGGGCCCCTCCTCTCCAAAAGCATCCACAATTGTGCCGAAATCCACAACCGGCAAAGGGGCAGAGCTGGAGCAAGCCGGCACAAGCAAGCTTGCCAAAAGTAGAAGAGAAAGAGGAATCCGCATCTGCAGAAGAAAGCGAGGAAGTTGCTGGAATCCCATCACAAAACCCAAAAAAACTGTAAGGCCCGGCGTAGCTCCGGAATCGTTACAATTTCAGGGTGCTTCGCCCGAATCGCTCCGTGTTGATCCTGCTCAGCATCCTGACCACGATTGTGGTTGGTTGGGTACTTCATGTGGGGGCGAGTATTTTGCAACCACTAGTGATTGCTTTGTTGTTGGCCAGCATGTTGCAGCCGGTCGTGGTCCGTTTGGCGCGGTGGAAAATCCCTCCGGCCTTGACGGTAGTAGCCTTGGTGGCCACCTTGTTTATCGGCCTCGCGCAGGCAGGACTTTTGCTTCAGGCGAATATTGTGAGGTTTTTGGGCGACAAAACCCAAACCACCTACCAGCAGCGGGTAGATCCAGTCCTCGATAAGCAAGAGGGGCTTTCCGAGGAATACGATTGGCCCTCCCTGGTGGACGATTTGGGAGTGCGTATGGAGCATTCCTCCATGCCGGATCCGGTGCGCAAACTGCTGCTGCAATCTTTGCGCGATCTCGATTTGGCTGGCGTTGCCCGTGGCATTTTTGACGGCGGCTTGGGTTTTACTCGAGCTCTTGTGCTGGTGATGATTTATATGATTTTCATCTTTGCCGAGCAAAAAATCTTTCGACGAAAAATTTTGGCCATTGCTGGCGATCGCCAAGAAGAAGCGGCCCGTGTTTTGGATACCATCGGCCGTGGCATTCAAAAATATCTGAGTGTGAAAACAGCGGTCTCGTTAATGACCGGGTCTTTGTGCTATTTCGTGTTGGTGATGTTGCAAATCCCTTACGCCTTGTTGTTCGGCTTGCTTACCTTTCTACTCAATTACATTCCCACTTTTGGCTCCATCATTGCGGCTATTTTCCCAACCATTATGGCGCTAGCAGTCGAAACTTCCTGGAACAAAGCGTTGTTCGTGTTAGCCGCCTACTTGGGCATCAACCTGGCTCTCGGTAGTTACTTGGAGCCCAAGGTCTTAGGGCGTGAACTTAATCTTTCACCTCTTGTCATTATTGTTTCCGTGGTTGTTTGGGCAGGGATTTGGGGAGTTGTGGGCGCTTTCTTAGCAGTGCCGCTCACTTCGGCCATTCAGATTGTGCTGTTAAGTTCCGAACGTACTCGCCCGGTTGCTTTGCTGTTGGGGAGTGGCCCACCTTCTGGCGACAACAAGCACTAGGGCAAGAGTGCTTGGGCAATCCACAGGGCTTGACTGGCCGCGCCCATATTGAGATTGTCGAAAACAATCCACATCTGCAATATTTTCGGGCTTGCTCCCAGGCGGATGCGGCCCACATGAACCAATTCTGGGTTTTCTATGGAACGTGGAGTTGGAGCAAGTCCGTCGGGGTAAAGCTGAAGCAATGGGGCACTCTTCAGGGCCTTTTTGATTGCTGCCAATGGCCAAGGGGTGGAGGCATAGAGGCTGAGGGACAGAGCATGGCCAATTGCGGTGGGTACTCGAACGCAGGTTGCGGAAATGGATAAGTCGGGCCTCTGCAGCAGAGCTTTGGTTTCTTCGACGAGCCGTCGTTCTTCAGCGGTGCTGCCATCTTCCTGCAGGAAGTCGCATAAAGGAATCACATTTTGAAAAAGGCTTGAATCCGCGGACGATGCATGGATTTGTTGCAGCAGCCGACGCCCTCCGCCACTGGCAGCTTGATAAGTGTGGACGTCCACGCCGAAAAATGGATGCACAGGGAGGAGAGCATGCAACACTTGAACCAACCCCACATTGGTGCAGTTGGGGCAGCTCAATAGCCCTTGGTGGTGGCGGAGCAAATGCTGGTTGATTCCGCGTTGAATCAGGCAAGATTTTGCATTCATTCTCCAGGCGCTGGATAAATCCACCACAATGATGCCTTGCTCGACCAAAGGAGGTATTTCCCGGCGTGCTAACTCAGCCGGAGCAGCCCAAAAAACCAGATCCAGAGGTGGTAAAGCCGCCGCAGAAAAATCACGAGGACTCCATTCGAGGCAACTGGCCATGGGAAAGTGATGCTTGTTCAATAACTGCAATAAAGCACTGCCAACTAAGCCGGAAGCGCCAATGATGGCGGTTCGTGGTTGAGGTGGAAGGCGGCGTCCGGGAGAAAGAGCAGCGGTACCCATGACGGAAGATGATAAACTCGCCAGACGTGAGTGATACGAACCAGAATACCCCGATCCCGAATGTGAAGGAGTTGATTCATCAACTCGATGCCGCGGTAGAAGCTGTGGATGATCCCGCCCGCTGCCAGCAAGTTATGGAAACGCTGTGTCGCGCCTTTGCCGATGGCAACCAAATCTTAGAGGATTCTTTCTTGCAGCCGCATGCTGAGGGCTATGCGCGTCGTTTGTTGCATAAGCATCCTCAAGGCGCTTATTCGGTGGTGGTCATGGTTTGGGGCCCCGGGCAAGGCACTCCTTTGCATGACCACGCAGGAACCTGGTGCGTGGAATGTGTGTGTCAGGGGAAGATTCAGGTGGTGAATTATCACCGTAAAGCCAACTTAGACTCCGAAGCCGGTGTATTGGATTTTTCCGAAGAGGATGTTCACACTGCCGGCATTGGCGAGGCAGGCAAGTTGATTCCTCCCTTTGAATATCATGTGTTGAAAAACCCTTTTGCCGAAACCGCGGTCACCGTGCATGTCTATGGTGGAGAAATTTTGCGCTGCAATACTTTTGAGCGCAAGAAGGGGGGCGGATATCAGCTGTGCATTCGGGAGCTTGCTTATAACGATTGAGTTTTAAATCTGAAAATAGGCTTCCCCGTAAACAAGGATTCCTCCTTGGTGAGCAGTAAAGGCCAGGGCCAAGGCGAGTACAAGCAACCAAAGAGCGTAAATCTTTTTGTGGTGGAAGCGTTTGTGTGCGAAGAGGAGAAGCAGCGAGAGTGTTGCTACCCCAAGACTGACCCACCTGTGCAGAAACAGTTCTTCGCCACCAGCGCCGCTTTGTGCGGCATTCAACCAACCCAAGCTGGCCGCCAGAACGGACGCGGGGGCACCGACCAAGAGGCAAAAAAATTCGTAACGGCGGGTATTCCAACGCGAGAATAACCTCATAAGAAAGGCAAGGAGGAGAAAGGCAATGGGGAAATGCACCACCGAAGCGTGCATATGCCCCATTAAAATCAGCAGGCGTTGGCCTTGGCTTTTTTCAACCGGCGGAGGCGCATCCACTTGCAAAGGGGGGAGATACTTCCATGCCATCTCCATGTCGACAAAAGGGTTGTTGTCTTTGGGAAGTGGGCACAATGCCATCACCCAACTTTGTAACAGGTCGGCTTCCTCTTGTGTGAGTGCCGCCACATCGCTATCTTCTGGTGGCATACTGCGATCTTCTGCAACCTCATAGAGAGGCGCGAGATCGGGCGCAAAGTTGTCACCCCATTCTCGCGCTACGGCACGCAAATCCCAGGCATCCTCCAGCTCTCGTTTTGCCTTGCGGGAGTCGGAATCCGGGTTGTGGCATGTCAAACACTTGTTTGCAAAAAGTTGACGCACCTGGGCCCCCAAATCTGGCCCTTGGGCGATTTGAAGGGGGAGAAGAAGCAGGAAACCGAGCATTAATGGTGATGCCCTTCGGCTTCTTCCTCGTCTTCCGGGTCGTAGGTTTCGTGGCCTTCCTTTTTGATATCGGCGACCGCACGATACAAATTCTGCGCATCCTGGATTCGGCCTTCAGCCAGCGCCAACTCAATCTGCAGCATGTGGTCGCAAACAGAAAGCAGCTTGCGTTGAAAATCCACCTTCCATTTCACGACTTCAGTGGGCGAAAAGCCTTCGGGGGCCGGCGGGCAATATTTCATTGCTTCGAGTGCATATTGCATCATGGCCTGGGCATGCTCTGTGCTTTCTGCTTTGCGCTCGGGGTTACTCAGAGATTTGCGTAAGGCCCGCATATGGTCTTTCAGCCCATTCATTGCCTCGGGCAAAGGACCGTCATGTTCTTCCTCCTCCTGCGATGGGTTTTGACTGAAGAGGTTGTTTGCATCAAGCAAAGCCGGGCTCAGTGCCAAAAAAAGAAAGAGGAGAGATGATTGGAGGTGCTTTATTTGCATCGCGAGAGGATAGCAGAGATTCGATTTGGTGGAAACTGCGCCGCGGATTTATGGCACGATAACGGTACTGACGACATTGCTTTTCAGGCTTTCCCGACCATTATTGCCTCTAGCAATCACTGCCTGGGTATAGAGAGTGACCAAAGGCGCACCGGAAGGAAGAAAGGTGACGAGGTCGGCAGTGCCAAGTATGTTGGCCGTAGCAGTGCCTAGCACAAAAAACGGATCCTGCAGATTTACAGAAAGCCCTCCAAGGTCGACGAAGCTGCGGCCATGTGCTGTTTTACCCTGCAAGGATGCAAGGAAAATGGCCTGTTCTCCGGGGCGGGCATAATTCAGAATGGAATGAAAGTTTCTGTTACGACGGATAGTCGGTTTCTGAAAAAGGGGAGGGTAGGCATAAGCGACGAGGTGTTCTTTGGCCGTCAAGTTCCAGATAACTTTTTGGAATCCATCGGCCCACTCCACGGTCAATTTGTCGATGAATTTGGTATGGCCGAGACCGAATTGGGCAATCAATTGACTGCTTCCCAGATAACTTGTGCCACCATCTATGTAGCGAACCATTTCTGTGTTGCCCACCTTCAGGCGGACGGTCGAGCCAATGCCGTTGGGTGCAAGCCCAGGGTGATTGCTCGTATTCAAGGACACAGTAAACCAACGCTGATTCGGGTGATCGAGTTTGATGTTTTGAAAGAGGGCAACATGATTGTTGGGTGAGAAAACCACCAAGTCCATGTCCCCGTCATCTTCATAATCAAAACAAACCAAGCCTCGACCTTGGCCGTTGAATCGAAAGTGAGAGGCTGCGGCTTGGTCTGTGAAATTGGCAGACCCGTCATTGATATACAGATAGCTGTTTTCCCCAACCCACTCTCGATCCGGCCAGCCATTCACCTCGGCGATATCTAAATCCCCATCGAGATCGAAGTCGGCGGCAACAGCGCCCCAACCCCAGCCACCATCGTTGACACCGGCCGAGGGTGGCCGTGCGTAGAAGCTGAGATGGTTGCCACGATTGCGGTACAAGCGGTTGCCGTTTGGTACAGACTGTAGAGGATTGTCGGCATAGATCGAGGTCACGAACCAATCAAGCAAACCATCGCCGTCGAAATCTCCTATGGCTTGACCCATGCCAAAATGCACATGGTCGGGTTGCAACGCGAGGAATCCATCGACGAAGGTTCCGTTTTTCTGGTTACGGTAAATGGTGGAGGTGCCGAAGTCGGCAGCAATCAGCAGTTCCGGATAACGATCACCATCGAGGTCGGCAAAGCGAGGAGAAAATCCACGCAATGAATTGTTGGCCAAGCCAGCAGCCAGAGTTTGGTCGGAAAACGTTCCGTCGCCCTCGTTGCGGAAAAGGCGATTGCCTTGGCTGCCTGGATTCCAACCGCAAACAAACAGATCTAAGTCGCCATCGAGATCGTAATCACCAAAGCAGCAACCAAAACCATCGGCAACTCCAACGGATGCGGTGGCC
>JAJRZS010000067.1 GCA_024275135.1 Planctomycetota bacterium
AGCAAAATGACCAGCAAAAGAGGTGCTGACGCTCCAAAATGGCCCATGGGGGTAGTGGCCAGCTTGGAGGAACTTGCTAACTTGCGCGGCGAGGGAGAACGCCTGCGTTTGGAGCAGTCCCATCGCGTCGGCACCTTGTTGGCTGGTGCTCACCGCTCGCCGTTTCGCGGGCAGGGGATGGAATTCGCGGAAGTTCGGGAGTATCACCCAGGAGACGATCCACGGAGTATCGACTGGAAGGTGACCGCGCGCACAGGCGCAGTGCACACCAAGCTCTTTCATGAAGAGCGTGAGCGTCCAGCGCTGTTTTTGGTGGATCAGGGAACCTCCATGTTCTTTGGTTCACGGAACTGTTTGAAGTCGGTGCAAGCAGCACGCTTGGCTGCGCTTCTAGGTTTTTCTGCACTTGGATCCGGTGACCGTGTCGGTGGCATTGTTTTGCGCTCGCATTCTTTATCGTCGTTCAAAGCCTTACGCACGCGCCGCTGTTGGTTTTCATTTTTGCGTACCCTGGCCGACGCAAATCTCCGCCTTGCAGAACAACGAAGCCAAGCGCCATTGGCGGAAGAGGAGTTTGGTTTGGATGTGGCCATGCGGCGTTTGTTAGCGTTCACCACTCCTGGATGTCAGGTAGTGGTAATCTCGGATTTTTATCGTCTTGGTCCTGAGTTCCTCACTTCGTTACGCTTGCTTTCACGGCGGACAGCTCTTCAGCTGTTGCATGTCTTCGATCCTTTGGAACGCCATGCGCCGCCGCCCAGCCGCTATCGAGTTTCTGACGGCAAGAACTTGGCTTCATGTGACACTTCCTCGAAGAAAGTTCGAGAGGCTTGGGCGCGCAGCTTTCTGCAGCGCCAGGTGAAATTACAAGGTTGGTGCGCCGCCCACAAAATTCTTTATCGAGCGGCTTCGACCCACCAAACCGCAATCGAAATTCTTTCTGCGCAACCCCAGAAATTGGCTTTGTAAACATGCAAATCCAACAAATGGCACCGGTATCGCAAACTCCAGACCCGCTTGCGGAGTTGCGAGACATCCATTTGCCGCAGGATGTAGGTGCCTGGCCTCCCGCGCCTGGCTGGTGGCTTCTTGCCTTGGCGCTTTTGTTGACTTGCTATTTCTGTTGGCGCTGGTGGCTGCGTAGGCGCCGGAGTGTGCGCCGTTATGCATTGATCGATTTGCAGAAACTGGAGCAGTCTTTCCACCAGAAACGAGATTCGATTTCTTTTGTTGTTGGACTTTCTAATCTTCTGCGGCGGGTTGCCCTTGCATCCCATCCGTCACAAAAAGTTGCGTCTCTTTATGGCGAGTCATGGATTGAGTTTCTTTCCACTAACCTAAAGGAGGACTTTCGAGATGAGTTTCGGTATTTAGAAAAAGTAACCTATGAGCCTCAGTCTTCCTTTGATCAAGGTGTGGAGCCGCAGCGGGTGGCGCAGGCGGTCCGGATGTGGATTCGGAGGAACGCAGCATGATTTTTTCCCATCCATGGATGTTTGCTGCTCTTCCCTTGCCGCTCTTGGTGTATTTTCTTTTTCCACCAGCCAAGCCTTCCATTTCGGGAGCTTTACGGGTTCCTTTTTTTTCCTCCCTCGCACCTGCTGCAGGTCTCAAAATTTCTTCCCGGCAGCGCTGGTTGAAGACTGGCTTGCAAACCCTTGCATGGTGCAGTTTGGTGGTTGCAGCTGCTGCGCCTCAATTGCAGGGTAAGCCGGTTCCCGTTCCAACGGAAGGCCGGGATTTGATGTTGGCCATGGACTTGTCAGGGTCCATGGCACGTGAAGACCTTTCCACCAACAAAAAAATCCTGGATCGACTCACTGTGGTGCGTGACGTTGCTCGTGATTTTATTGCACAAAGGGAAGGAGATCGGGTCGGTCTTATTCTGTTTGGCTCGCGCGCTTATTTGCAAACTCCACTGACCACGGATCTCGATAGTGTGCGTGCCATGCTTGATGAGGCTGAGGTTGGATTGGCTGGGGATGAAACGGCGATTGGTGATGCCATCGGCATGGCGGTGAAATCTTTGCGTGATCGGCCTGCCGAAGAGCGGGTTTTGGTGTTGCTCAGCGATGGCGCAAACAATGCTGGAGTTTTGGATCCCCTGCAAGCAGCAAAAATGGCAAAGGATGCTGGGATTCGTATCCATACGATAGGTGTGGGTGCCAATCGAATGAAAGTGCAGACGATTTTTGGTTCCCAGATTGTGAACCCGGCTCAAGACTTGGACGAAAAAACCTTGGCCAGAATTGCTAAAGAAACAGGTGGCTTGTTTTTTCGCGCGAAAAGTCAGGAAGGATTGCAGGAGATTTATCAACGAATCCAAAGTTTAGAGCCAACAGTTGGAGATTCCTCCTTTCTTCGTCCAACCAAAAGTCTATTCCATTGGCCACTTGCGGTTGCTCTATTCTTCTCCATTGGAGTTAGCTTCTTGCACATGTCTTGGCCAAGACTTGGTTTGATAAAGGAGGTGGCCTAATGGATTTATCGCAATTTCACTTTTTGCGTCCACAGTGGGGTTATGCCTTGCTGCCACTCTTCGTCCTATTATTTGTTCTGTGGCGTAGTCGTCCGCAAAGCCAAGCCTGGAAGCGGGTCTTTGATTCCCATCTTATGAGGGCGCTGCTTTTGGATCCCGACCAAAAGCGTAAGCATGGCCCAATGCTGTGGCTGGCCATGGGTTGGCTGACGACAGTGTTTGCCCTTGCTGGACCAACCTGGAAGAAATTGCCAACACCGGTATTTCACGGGAAGCAAGCGACAGTGTTTGTGGTTGATTTGGCGCAGTCGATGAACGCGAAAGATCAAGCACCCAGTCGCATTGGCCGCGTGCGCTTTGAGCTCCAAGATGCCCTGAAGCGTGCTGCTGGTGAGCAATTGGCCTTGGTGTTATTCGCAGAAGATGCTTATGTGGTGATGCCCTTGGCGGATGACCCTCGGGTGATTGCGCAAACAGTTCCTATTCTTGAGCCTGGTCTGATGCCAGGACGTGGGGAAAGGCTGGATTTAGGCATTCAAAAAGCCACCGAATTGTTGCAGCAAGCCGGCTCTCACCATGGGCGCATTTTGGTATTCGCTGATGGAATTGGTGATCATTCTCAACAGGCCTTGGCAGCTGCGGAAAAAGCAAATAAAGCTGGTTTCCCAGTTTCCATCCTTGGTTTTGGTAGCAAAGAGGGAGCGCCTATCCCATTGATTCGCGGACGCGGTTTTGTAACGGATGCCAAAGGCAAGCCAATTCTGGCCCGTCTCGATGAGGATGCCTTGCAGGGGTTAGCAAAGGCAGGGGGTGGGCACTACGCACATTCCACTCCTGACGATAGGGATTTGGAATTGCTTTTGCCCTCGGGTGGAGCCGACTTGACCATGGATTCTATGGATCAAGAAGCTGGGATTGCCGCCGGTTTTGACACTTGGAGTGATGCTGGTTCTTGGTTTGTCTTAATTCCACTGTTTCTTGCTTTGCTTGCCTTTCGACGGGGATGGGAGGGCTCATCAGCAATGTTGATGCTAGTGTTCGTGCCGCAAACCCAGGATCCAGGTTGGGTGGATCGGCTTTTTCACCGCGCCGATCAGATTGCAAGCAAGGCCTTTGCAGAAGCCCAATACGAACAAGCGGCCCAGGTTTTTGAAAACCCCCAATGGAAGGCATCGGCGCTTTATAAAGCTGGAAAATTTGAAGAGGCGGCACAGCTTTTTTCCGAGCAACGGGGGCCAGAAGCGGATTACAACCGTGGTAATGCTTTAGCAAGAGCAGGTAAGTTGAAGGAAGCCTTGGCTGCCTACGAAAAAGCTTTGCAAGCGAATCCTAATCATGAGGATGCCCAGTTTAATCATGATCTGGTAGAAAAATTGCTGCAGCAGCAAGACCAACAGCAGCAGAAGGATCAGGGCGAGCAGCAAGACCAACAACAGCAACAAGATCAGAGCGAACAGCAACAGAACCAACAACAAAAAAATCAAGAACAAGAGAAAAAGGAGGAGTCACCAGAGGAAAAACAAGCTGCAGAAGAGCAGCCGCAAGAAATCAGTGAAAAAGACCAGGCTACGGAACAGTGGCTAAAGAAAATTCCAGACGATCCGGGAGGGTTGTTGCGGGAAAAACTTCGTCGGCGTTATGCCCGACACCATTCTCAGCCCAGGTAACCAAACATGATTAGCATTCTTCTTGCTTTGTGTTTTGCTACTTCCATTTTTCCTCCACAGCAAAAATGGCAGGACCCTGAGGTTCATGTTCAAGTCGATCGAAATAAAATTCATGAAGGGGAATCGTTTCGGCTCATTCTTTCCTCGCCTCACCTTTCCGGGGAGCAGCCCGACACATCTCCTCTGGAGCAAGATTTCTTTGTTTATGGAACCGGATTTCAAACTCAGACTAGCATTATTCAAGGAAAGCGAACCCAGTCCGTGCAGTGGGTTATCACCTTGCAGCCGAAGCATGCCGGCAAAATAAAAATTCCTTCGCTACGGGTGGGGGACGCCACCAGCCCACCACTTGAGGTTGAGGTTCTATCGGAGAAAGATTGGGGCTCGGCGAAAGCGGGGGCGGGCCGGCCAGTTTTCGTCGAGGTGGAAGTGGAAAACCTTCACCCCTATGTGCAAAGCAAGGTTTTGGTGACAGCGAAGGTGTGGATGGATGACAGTATTCGCGGTGGTTCTCTCACCGATCCAGAGTTAGAGGGTGCATTGCTGGAAAGGGTCGGGGAGGACGTCAGTTATACCGGGCGTCGTGGGAATAAAGCTTATCAAGTGATTGAGCGCCGATATGCGGTGTTTCCCCAAACGAGTGGTAAAGTCACGATTCCTCCACTGGTTTTTGATGGTCAACGTGCGGTTTCCCAACATCAGCGGCGTCGTTCACCCTTTGATGATCCCTTTTTCGGACCTTCTCCATTTGATTCTCTGTTTGAGAGGACAACGCCCATCCGCGCGCAATCCGAAGCGATTGATCTTGAGGTTCAACCGAAACCAGATGAGGCACATTCCGACTGGTGGTTGCCAGCAAAGAAAGTGGAAATTGTTGAGAGGTGGGAACCCGATCCACCGGAGTTTCGGGTCGCAGAACCAGTAACCCGCAACATTTTCCTTCGCGCTGTTGGACTTGCTGCAGAGCAAATGCCCGAGTTAGAGTTGCCGGAGTTGCAAAGTTGCAAAACCTACCCTGGAAAGGTGCAACACCAGACCGATAGTCGACAAGGCGAAGTCATATCGATTGTGTTGCAACCCATAGTTTTGGTGCCGACGCAAGCAGGCAGCCTAACCTTGCCGGCCATAGAAGTTTCCTGGTGGGACACCGAGGCCGATGAGATGCGTATAGCCTCTTTGCCTGAACAAACCATTGAGGTCTTGCCCGGCAGTGGAGATCCTGTTACGGAAGAAAAAGCAGAAAACCAACCGCCACTTAACCCCGAAGATGCCTCCTCCTCCAAGGCTGACGGGAACCTGCCCCCTGTGGCGGAGGAAAACCCAGAATCTTGGTTGTCCCAATATGCTTACCAGCTTGGTAGTGGGATTTTTTTTGGCTTGATTTCCTTTTGGCTGTGGCAACGTCGCCGTGGACGGGGACAGGGGAATGCGGAGCCGAAATTAGACCAGGCTCCAGATTCTCCGGCGGCGCCAACGATTTCGCTTCCCGCGGCAGAAAAACAGCTGAGACAGGCCTGCCAATCTGGAGATCCTGCGCACATTGAGCAGGCGATTTTGCAACTTGGTGGGGTGCAGTACCCGCAAACTCCACCGCGCAATAGCGTGGCTTGGGCAAAACAATTGGATTGTCCGCAACTGGTGAGTCTTTGTGAAAAACTCCAGGAGGCCCGCTTTGCGCCCAACCCGACCCAGGGCTGGTCCGGAGTGGAACTTTGGCAAAGCTACCAACAAGCGAAAAAACAATCCCCAGCTGCTAATATGCCATCGCCTTTGCCACAGCTGTATCCGCAGCACTCTTCCTAGGCCATGAAAATCCTGTTAGTTGAAGACGATGCTCAGGCATCGGAATACTTGGCGACCTCCCTACGCGAGCTTGGCCATGCAGTGGATCAAGTTGCTGATGGCTTGGAGGGGCTCAACCTGGCTATGCAAGGGGAGTTCGATGTCTTGATTATCGATCGTATGTTGCCATCCTTAGATGGGCTTACTTTGATTGAAACTCTGCGCAAGTCTGGCAAGGAAACTCCAGTTGTTATTGTGAGTGCAATGGATAGCGTGGATGAACGTGTTCGTGGGTTGCGCTCTGGTGGTGACGACTACCTCACGAAGCCCTATGCTTTTTCTGAGTTGTTGGCGAGAATGGAAAATGTAGTACAGAGAAAACACCCAAGTCCGCCGCAAACAAAATATCGAGTGGCAGATTTGGAGATTGATTTAATCCAGCATAAGGTTCAACGTGGGGGTAAAGAAATCGAGTTGCAACCACGGGAATTTCGCTTATTGGAGTATTTGGTACGTCATGCTGGACAGGTTATGACGCGGAGTATGATTTTGGAACATGTTTGGGGCTACCGCTTCGATCCCCAAACCAATGTCATTGACGTCCACATTAGTCGCCTGCGCCGCAAAATAGATAAGGGTTTCTCTCCCTCACTCATTCATACTGTGCGTGGCGCGGGATACACCATTCGTGAGCCCTAAGCAGCATCGCCGTAATCTATCGATTCGCCTTGCAGTGGCCTCCACTGCATTGGTGATGGTGTTTTTGGCCTTGGCTTTGGGCGGCTATTATTACTGGCAGGTTGAGCAGGAAGAGCAACAGTTGGATAATCAGTTGGTTGCGGAAGCAGAGGAATTGTTGGGCTTGCATGCGCAGTCCGGAAGCCAAGAGTTGGCTAGTGCTATTCGCGAGCGTTTGGCCAAAGCAGCTGCCGAAGGACAAGCCACTCAAGATCATTTTTACCTTTATATTGAGTCGGATACCCGTGTGATTGCGGGCAATGTTGCGGGGTGGCCGGCAGAAGCCGAGGTTGATGGCGACGGCTCCGCGCAAACGCTAACCTTGGATGCAAAAGAGAATGCCGATGGAACCACCACATTGTTGCGGCACAAAGCCCGGGTGCGCGTGGAGGTTTTGGAGAATGGTGGAAAGCTACTGGTTGGTCACGATCTTGAAGACAGTAGCAATCGGCGGGCTCACTTGCGTTTTGGCCTGATGGTGGGAGGCCTTGCGGTCTTGCTAATCGCCATTACTACAGGATTATTAATGAGCCGCAGTCTGTTGTCGCGACTGGGGCAAATGAACCACACCATTTTGCGGATTTTGGCTGGCAATCGCCATGAACGGATGCCTTATCGGGAGCATGGGGATGAATTTGATGAACTTGCTCACCATTTCGACAAAATGCTTAATGAGAATGAGCGATTGGTCAGTGGCATGCGAGCGGTCACTGATGATATTGCCCATGATTTGCGCACACCCTTGTCGCGTGTGCTGAATCGTATTGATCTTGCGCTTCGTGGTGATGCAAGCCAGGAGAAATTGCGTCAAACATTAGAGGAAATCCGAGAAGAAACTTCCGCCATCCTTGGGACCTTCCAAGAACTGCTGTTGATTGCCCAAATCGAAAGTGGGGCCGTGCGTCAACGAATGCAAGAAGTTGACATGGAAGAGGTTGTCTCCCAAGCTGTGGATTTATACCAACCAGTAGCAGAGGAGGTGGGGCATAGCTTGGTTGTTGCCACACAGTCAGCAAGAGTATTTGGCAATCCCCATTTGCTTGCTCAAGTTTGCACCAATTTGTTGGACAACGCGATTAAATACACACCGCCTCCAGGAAAAATTGTGGTGACATTGCAAGCTGCTGAAGAAGGAGTTTTCCTCAGCATTGCGGACTCTGGTCCAGGCATCCCTGCCCAAGAGTGTCAGCATGTGTTAGAGCGTTTTGTGCGCTTGGATCAAACTCGCTCCATGCCTGGAACTGGGCTAGGCTTGAGTTTTGTTCGTGCAGTGGCTGAATTGCACGAAGCCCAGCTCTGCCTTGAAGATGCAGAACCGGGCTTGCGTGTGGTGTTGCGCTTTCCTGTTCGCCAGGAAGGGCAGAGTGCCTAAGGCACCAAATCGATGTTCACTGGATTGGAAGTGTAATCCACCACACCGCCATTCATAGTGCCATAAGCAAAAGAGAGCACGCGGCCAATCGCACTTGATGGCAGAGCACCACCAGCAATGTTGACGGTGACCATGGCATTGCCATTGATGTCTAGGTTGCCCTTGCTGTTTTGGAAGGTGGAGCTATTGGCCAAGGCGATGGATTGGTTGTAGAAGGCATCTTGATTTAGGGGTAGAACCAGTCCACCAGGAACCGTCGTGCCGGGCTCATTGCCGGAGGCCGAAGCCAACAACCAGTAAAGTTGGCCAGCGCGTGCAGGCGTCGCTTCAAGCTGCAGATGGATAGTGGCGCCTGCGGAAACACTGACGCTGTAGACATCCGATCTTAGTGGGGCATAGGCATTAAGCAAAGCGCGTAGATTGATGCGGCCAGCTCCGTATTGATTGTCTTTGCCGGGCGTACCCAAATCGACAGCGGTATCCATCAGAGCTTGACGCACTTGATCAATACTCAAGTCAGGGCGCAAGGAGCGCAAAATGGCCGCGGCTCCAGCCACATGGGGGGTGGCCATGGAAGTTCCTGACATTGTGGTATAACCACTGCAGTTCAAGGCGGAGACGGTGTTGACTCCAGGTGCTGCTACATCAGGTTTAATCAAGCCTGGAGGATAAGGATAATCGTTGTAAGGAGCAACGCTGGCCCATTCCACTGGGCCAATGGAACTGAAGCTGGCGAGGTTGTCGCCGCAATCGACAGCGCCTACCGAAGTGATTTCAGGGACATCCCCAGGCGTACGAATGTTGTCGACCGTACTCCAGCCGCCTTCATTGCCGGCAGCAATAACCATCATCGTGCCAGCCGCTTGGGTATTGATACAGTTGGTGCGCCAAGTGGAGCGATCGGGGTTCCAAGAATGCCACCAACCTAAGCTCATGGTGATGATGTCGGCGTTCATCAACACCGCGTATTGCATGCACTGCCAAACTTCAATCTCGTAGGAAATTTGAGTGGAATTGCGGATGGGCATGAGTTTCGCCCCCGGCGCCACGCCGGTTTGAGTCCCCGCAGCGCCATCGCCAACCACGGTGGCTGAAGTGTGGGTGCCATGGGTGGCAAAATCCATGGGGTCGTTGGGGGCAAAGGTTGTGTGGTCAAAAGCCCAGCCGATTAAATCATCGACATAGCCATTGCCGTCATCATCGATTCCGTTCATGTCGGCGGTGTCCCAAACCACGCCATTGTTGTTGATGTCTTCGCCCGGATTTACCCAGATTTGATTTTGCAAATCAGTATGGTTGTAGCAAGAACCCGTATCAATGCTGGCGACGACCACGCCCTGTCCGGTAGCGTTCATATACTGCCAAGCCCAAGGGGAATTGATGGTGTTTTGGTCGCAGGTTGGGGTGCCACCAGCTGTGGTGCTCAAAAGAGTGCCTTCTCGTGGTGGGTCGTAGTGGATGTAGGCTACTTCTTCCAGCGCCGCCAGCTCCAAAATCACTTCTGCCGTGGTGCGTACGCCAACAACGTTGGTGAGCCAAAGGGGAGTGATTTCGTCGGCCAATCCTTGAGTCCGATAGGATTCCAATATGGCAAGGGTGGTTGCTTGTTCCGCATTGACGGCATCGACGGCCCGATCATGCAGGGCTTGGGGTAGCTCGTCCTCCGCTAGGGTGGAGAGCTCGGCCTTCCAAGTTTCAAAGTTGGGTTGGGTGCGAAACACCACATCCACATGAATCCTGGTGCCTACCGGAGCGTTTTCGATGAGGTTTTGGAGCGAGTCCTCCCGGATTTTTTCAATCTTGGCTGTGGGAGGAAAATCAACTTGCGGATTGAGAAGACCCGCTTGTAGGAGGAGAAGAGACATGGAAAGCATGCATTTAGCATAGCCTCTAGCTGCTAAAAAAAGTGGAAATCGGGGAAGAATCCGGGCGACGAACTCGTCAGAAGCTAGAGAAGGTGCACAGGGCCGCGGTTTTCGGCGGCCGCGAACAAGGTGTGGCGAGTGTAAACCGGCACCATGGCCTGGCGGTACTCGTGATCTCCGGGAATATTAGGCATCGGTCGGCATTGCTTGCTGGCAAGGGCGGCCACTTGTTCCACCGCAGCGAGGAAGGATTCGTCACCTAGGCGCGTGCCAACCAACAAGGCTTCGGCCTTTTTCAGTGGCCATGGGCGAGCCTGTAAAGCCACTGCGCATAGCCCAGCGCTGAGGATTGTTTTGTCCGTGTTGCAATCAAGGGTGACGGCAAGGCCAAACAAAGGGAAATCGATGGAACCACGATCGCGCAATTTGCCGTAGGCGCCAAAGTGATGAGCGGAGGGAGCTGGCAGGTGGATGGCAACCAGCAATTCCTTGGGCGCCACTTTTTTGTTCCAAATACCATCGGCCTGCCAAAGATTGGCAATAGGCATGCGCGATTGTCCGTTAGCTTGGGCCCATTCCAATTCAGCTTGCAACGTCATCAGTGCAGGAGCGGTGTCGTTGGAGGCTGCAGCAACACACTTGGAGCCACCCTCAACAACATGACATTTGCTGCCATCTTTTTTCATACAAAAACCCAAAGCTTGACGCCAAAAATAACTTTGGTTGTACCACTGGCAGCGGGTGTCTAGCATCACATTGCCACCCAAAGTGCCCATGTGGCGCAACTGTGGCCCACTTACTAAACCTGCGGCTTGGCAAAGCGCAGGATAAGAAGACTGCAGCCTGGGGTGGGTGGCGACTTCATGCAAACTTGTCATCGCGCCAATGCGACAGCTGCCGTCGTCGGCAAAGGAGATGCCATGCAATTCTTCAATACCCGCCAAGGCAATGAGTTGCTTCGGCTCCAGCAGGCGGTGTTTCATATTGGGATGTAAATCCGTACCACCAGCAAGGAAGCGACCCTGTCCCTGGCTATCTTCCATTTGTTGCATGGCCTCGGCAACGGAGGAGGGATGCAGCACCGAGAATTTAGGCAATCGCAGCATCAGACCAACTCCTTTTGGGCGTGCAAAGCGGCCAATACCTTGGCTGGGCTAAACGGAAGATGGCGCAAGCGAATACCGACCGCATCGAAGACGGCATTGGCAATGGCAGGGATTGCAGAGTGGAGAGGTCCTTCGCCAGCTTCCTTGGCACCAAAAGGCCCTTCGGGATCGATGCTTTCCACAATATGCGCTTCGATTTCTGGCACATCCATTGAAGTTGGGATACGGTAATCCAACAGCGAAGGGCCAGCATGCAAGCCGAAGCGATTGAGAAAATGGTTTTCCAACACGACCTCCGCCGCTCCCATATAGGTGGAACCCTCCATTTGCCCACGCACGATAATGGGATTTAAGGCGCGGCCACAGTCATGGGCAACCCAAATCTTTTTAACCTCAATGCGTCCCGTTTCTGTGTGCACTTCCACTTCTGCTGCATGCGCAGTAAACGAATAAGCAGGGGATGCGCCAATGGTGCCGCCGCGATAGTCGCCGCCTAAGGTTGGGGTGTTGTAAGCACCTGTGCTGCCGAGGGTGTCGAACATTTCTTCCGCCAGATGGAAGGCTTCAACATGCGACATGCTGCGTGACGCATCGCTGAGGTCGACCACGGTTCCTTCAATAAAGCGCACGTCTTTTGCATCGACTTGCCAATGTTCGGCGACAGCCGAGACCAATTGTTTGCGTAGTTTGCGCGCGCCATCGATTGCGGCGTTGCCAACCATAAAGGTGACGCGACTGGAATAGGCGCCCAAATCCACGGGGCATAAATCGGTGTCGGCGGCCACCACGCGGATATGTTGCGGCAACAATCCAAGCTCCTCAGCAACCAAATACGCCACCATTGAATTGGATCCTTGACCAATATCATTGCCCCCAGTAAAAACTGTGACCAAACCGCTGCGGTCGAGCTTAAGTTGCACCCCTGCTTGCGGCATTTTGTTCGGATAAACAGGGTAGTTGGTGCCCGAGATATACATGGATCCCGCAACCCCTAAGCCCTGGCCAAAAGGCATTTTCCCATAGCAGTTTTTCCAATCTGTCGCCTCTTCTACGGCATCCAAACATTGCAGAAAACCGTTGGAAGTGATGCGTTGCCCGTTGACCGTATGCGTATGTTCGCCGACAAAGTTCTTGCGGCGAATTTCAATTGGATCTATGCGCAGGCGATGGGCGATTTCATCCAGCTGTACTTCAAAAGCAAAGCGTGGTTGTACTGAGCCATGCCCACGCTTTGGCCCACAAGGCGGTTTGTTGGTAAACACCCGTGTGCTGTCGAAGCGATAACTGGGGAAGGTGTAGGGCCCAGTTAATAGTTGGCCCGAGTAATAGGTGGTGACCAAACCAAAACTGGAATAGGAACCGCCATCAATCAGAATTTTGGCGTCAACCCCGGTAATGGTGCCGTCTTTCTTGGCAGAAGTGCGGTAATGCATTTGCATAGCATGGCGTCCGCGGTGGGCATAAAACACTTCCTCCCGAGTCCACAGCATCTTGACCGGGCGTCCAGTTTTGAGTGCTAGTTTGGCGACGACAAACTCAAGAGAGAAGGGATCGGATTTGCCGCCAAAGCCGCCGCCCAAACAGGGTTGGATGACTCGAATGCGCGCGGGATCGAGTTCTAAAACTCTGGCTAAAGCCCGATGGACATAGTGAGTGATTTGGGTAGACGACCACAGAGTAAGGCGGCCGTCGGAGTTGGCTTGGGCGACGGCGCAGTGTGGTTCGATTGCCGTGTGCGTGGTGCTATGAAAACAATAATCTTCTTCAACCACGATGTCGGCGTCTTGCGCTTGTTGGTCGACATCGCCAAAAGCCAGCTCCACATGTTTGGAAATATTGTCTTGCCGTTTGCGGTCTTCATGGATGGCCGGCTCTGGTGTGGTTAGCGCTTGTTCTGGTTCTAGAATCGCTGGCAGAACCTCATACTCCACCTCGATTAAATTTAAGGCTTCTAGTGCAGTATCTTCATCGACCGCCGCCACGGCCGCAACTTCATCACCGATAAAACGAACTTTGTCGACAGCTAAGGCATGTTCGTCGGGGGTCCATGGGATGACACCGTAGCGAATGGGCAATTCGGCTCCCACCAAAATGGCCATCACCCCAGACAGCGCTTCGGCTTTGCTGGTGTTTACCGATAAAACTCGCGCATGTGCGTGGGGGCTGCGCAACATTTTGGCATGCAGCATGCCAGGCAACTGGATGTCGTCGGTGTAGATGGCTTCTCCTGTGGCCTTAGCCAGGCCATCCACTTTGCGGTTTTCTTTTCCAACAACGCGGAAGCCTTGGTCCCAGGGCGCGTCGACACCATGTTGGTCGCGGGCAGCCATTAGTTTTGCATCTCCTTGGCAGCGGCTTGGATGGCCTCAAAAATCTGGGTATAGCCGGTGCAGCGGCAAAGATTGCCGGCCAAAGCTTGGCGGATTTCTTGCAAACTTGGATTTGGGTTTTGATTGAGTAAAGCCTTGGCAGACAAAATCATCCCCGGCTGACAAAACCCGCATTGCAAGGCGCCACTGCGGTCGAAGGCATCTTGTAAGGGATCGGCTCCTTTACCACCTTGAGCGCGGTGGGCGGGCAATAAGCCTTCGATGGTGGTGATGGCTTTGCCCTCGGCGGAGGCCGCCAAGCACAGACAAGCCAAAGTTGGGGTGCCATCCAGCAAAACGGTGCAAGCTCCACAATCACCTTTGTCGCATCCTTGCTTGCTGCCGGTAAGGCCAAGCTTGTACCGCAAAACCTCGAGCAGAGTCCAGTGCTCGGGTGCGGCGACCTCGACGGTGTCGCCATTTACCTGAAGGTGGAAGACGCGCATGCCGCTTGATTGTACTAAGGCGGCGCGCAGAGGGCACAGGGGCCTAGCGGTGGTAAGGGTCGGCTTCGGTGCGCTGTTGCTCTTCTGGAGGCAGGGAGAAGACTTGCTCCAAAAAATGGCGTAAGGCGATGGTTTGGGGCCGGGCCAAGCGTTGACCAAGTTGGCTGAGTAACCATGTGAGGAGGACGAGTACCAGCAGGCCGAGGGTGGCAAGAAAGGCCCAGGGTGTGCTGTCGAGAAAAACCTGCACTCCGCCCAAAGTGAGGAGGAACAAAATGCCTGTGGCCAAAGCCAGGTAGCTGAAGGCGATGGCGGTCCAGGCGCTGGGGTTGGGGCCAATCAAGCCATGAAGCACGCAGCCGGTTTCAGCAGGCTCAAAGTTTCCGCTCAAAGTGGGGGACCACAATTTTCTTTGCCCGGGAGGCAGCCGCAAGTCGAAATGCATTTGCAACTCCGCCACCATGCCGACATAGGGGCAGTCTTGTTTCAGCGCAGCTTGCAATTGGGCCAGGGCTTCAGCCGGCGTCAACTCGAGGTGCAAACGGAAACGGGGGCGGAGTCGGTGTGGGGACACGAATCCATCCTACGTGATGCCTCAGCACCAAAATCCACAGCGCATGCCCATTCCACCCCGTCAACCCCCAGCAAGGATTGGGTGAGCTCGGGTGGAATCGCTTGGTCGAGCTGGAAAGCGTTAAAAGCTTTGTGCAAATCGGGATCACGACCAAGAGCCAGATTGGCAACATTGATGCCATGATTTGCCAACAAGGCGGCGATGGCAGCCAGACGTCCGGGTTGATCCAGGTTGCGGCAAAACAACATCCATGCTTTGAGCTGGGTTTCGAAGTAGAAATGGTCGACCTGCACCAGCTTCGGTTTATCGTGGCCAATGACCGTGCCTGCAACCACGCGGTTATGCCCGTTTGTGGACTCCACGCTGACTTTGAGCAAACCAGCAAAGCCTACGGTGTCGGTGCCTTGAACCTCGGCAATGCGATAGCCGCATTCCTTGGCAACCGACATGGCGTTAACCTGATTGATACTGCGGCTCAGGAGTGATTGCAAGAAGCCTTCCAAAACGGCGGAAGTGACGGCGGAGGTGGGGAGTTCTAGCAGCTCACCCGCGCATTCCACTTCAATTTTGGTAGCGGCACCTTCTAGAAAGGAGGCGTGCAATTGGCCGAGCGAGCGTGCCAAACGCAACCATGGTTCAAGGCGGGCTGCCGTTGCGCCATCTACGGAGAAGGAGTTGACCACATTGCGCACTTCGCCCGCATGGAGATAGGCGGCCATTTGCTCAGCAATGCGCACCGCCACCTTTTCTTGGGCTTCTCCTGTGCTTGCACCTAAATGCGGGGTGAGGATGAGATTGGGTTGTTGGCAGAGCGGGGAGTTGGCGGGTAGTGGTTCTTGTTCAAACACGTCCAAGGCGGCTCCTGCTAACTGCCCGGTTTGTAACGCCTCCAACATGGACGCTTCATCAATCAAGCCCCCGCGTGCGGCATTCACCAGGCGGGCCCCAGGTTTCATGGCCGCAAAAACATCGGCGTCAAGCAAATGATGGGTGCGGTCAGTTAAGGGGGTATGCAGACTGAGGAAATCCACTCGCGGCCACAACTCTTCCAAGCTCAGAAGCTGAATGCCCAATTTGTCCGCAACTTCCGGTGGCAAAAAAGGATCGTAGCCGACGACTTTCATGCCAAAGCCTTGCATGCGCTGGGCGACGGCTTGGCCAATGCGACCAAGACCCAGGATGCCGATGGTCTTGCCAACGAGTTCCACCCCCATGAGCCCTTTTTTCGACCAACCTTGCTGTCGCAGCCGTGCATCTGCAGCGGGGATATTGCGGCACAAGCTCAGCAGCAGAGAAACCGCGTGTTCGGCAGCCGATAAGGTGTTTTCGCCGGGTGCGTTCATCACCAAAATGCCGCGTTGGGTGGCGGCATCGACATCAATGTTGTCGACACCCGAGCCGGCGCGTCCAATCACACGCAATTGGGGTGCAGCATCCATCATCGCCGCATCAACTTGGGTAGCCGAGCGCACGACCAAGCCTACGGCATCATGCACAGCCTCAATTTTTTCTTGGTTGCTTAAACCAGGTCGGTCATCGACGGCAAAGCCGGCAGCGGCCAGGATGTTGGCGCATTCTGGAGCGACGGCATCAGCAAGAAAAATCTTCATGCCACCACCTCTGTTTTTAGTGCTTCATCAAATTGTTGAAGGAGGTCGAGCAAATCTTCCAAGGTGTGCTCTCCCATATGGCCGATGCGGAAGGTTTTGTTTTTGAGATCTCCGTAACCGTTGGAAACGAGGATGCCCTTTTTCTTTAACGCATCTAGTGCTGGGGTGAAGTCGGGACCTTGACTGCGGGCAATGCAGCTAACGGTAGGCGAGGCATAACCCTCAGCAGGAAAAAGTTCCCAACCATGCCCAAGTGCCCAGCTACGCGTCTTTACGGCCATTTCTTGATGCCGCCGCCAACGGTTTTCTAATCCTTCGGTGGCGATATGTTTGAGTTGGGCTACCAGGGCGTAGAGATGGGCGGTGGAGGGCGTGGTGGGCGACTGCTCCTTTTCGTTGCCCTTGGCCAGGCGCAAAACATCTAAAAACCATCCCCGGTTTTCCACTTTGGCGGCCCGTTGCAATCCGCGCGGGCTGATTGCAGCAATAGCCATGCCGGCAGGAAGGGCGAGGCACTTTTGCAATCCAAACAAACAAAAATCAATGCCCCAATCATCGACTCGCACTTCGGTTCCAGCCATGGAGCTGACGGTGTCGACGCAGAATAAAGTTTGTGGGTAATCGGCGAGCACTGCAGAGAGCGGAGCCAGAGGGGTGAGCGTGCCGGTGGAGGTTTCGTTATGCACCACGGTGACCACGTCATAGGGATGGCCTTTGGCAATTCCCTCTTCCAGGGCCGTTCGTAACTGCTCGGGAGGGATGCCTTGCCCCCAAGGGATTTCCACTGCATGCGCGTCTTTTCCGTTGGCACAGGCAATGTCGAACCAGCGTTTGCTGAAGGCACCGTTGACCACATGCAGACTGGATTTGCGCACCAAGTTGCGGATGGCGGCTTCCATCATGGCCGAAGCTGGTGCGGTGAGCATCAAGATTTCGTTTTGCGTGTGCATGAGTTGGCCTAAACCTTGGCGAGCGGTTTGCCAAAGGCGAGCGCATTCGGGGGTGCGGTGGCCGATTGCTGGATGAGCAAGCTCGGCCAAGATTTCAGGACGGACTTCGGTGGGGCCGGGAATGAAGAGTTTCATGGCTGAGGCTGGACTGCGAACAAGCAGCGAGGAGGGACGGGTAGTGGGATTGAAGGCGCGGGAGTAGTTGCGAGCCTGCGGCAAACAGGGCGACATCGGCCAAAGTCGGGCCGGAAACAAAGACGGAGGCGTGCTGTTGCAACTTGGCGCGGCTGACGACACCGCCAAAGCCAACGAACAGGCCTACCAGAGCTTGGGTTTCCAGGTCGGAGGCACCATCGCCGACGACTAGGGCATGGCGGGGATGGATTTGCTGCGCTTGGCAAATGGATTGGATGAGTTCGGGTTTGCCGCCGTCGCGAGCCAAAGGGTGGCTGCAAGCGATATTGATGGCGTCATCGGGCGAGCAAGTTTCGAGAGGAAAGGGTACGGCGTGAACTTGCTGTGGAGGAATGCCAAGACGCTCGGCGAAGGGTTGTACCGCTGGCAGCAAACCACCAGAAAGCACATGGCAAGCAATCCCCATTACTTGCAGGGCATCAAGAACTTCCTGCGCCATGGGTGTTCGCGTTTGCCAATAGCGCTCGGCCAGCCATTGCAGGTCGTCGGCGGTTGGGGCAATGCGCTGGAGACGGGTGCGAAATACCTGGTCGAGCGGGATTTCTCCCGCCATGGCGGCGGCGGTGAGAGTGGCCACATCGACCCCACGTCGAGCAGCAAGCTCATCGATGCCTTCAATCGCTGCGAGTGTGGAATCACAGTCGAAAAAGACGATTTTGGCTCCCGGCCAGCCTGCGTTTAGGCTCACGGCCGGAATGCTATCAGCGCGGCACGCGGATTTCTCGGCCTAAGAGAGCGACTCTTTTTTGAGGATAACACCGCGTGCTTGGCGCCCATCGAGGAGGACTTCTAAGGGCGCAGAAAGTTGGATATGGCGTACGCCATGCTCGCCCTCAAGCTTTGCAGGTTGGGCACGCAGCCAATCTAGATCGAGATATCCTTCTCCGGTATGGGGATTCACCGTGAAGTAGCCCATGCGGAAAGAAGTCATGTTGTGGAAGAAATGGGAGCCCTCCGAGGGAGTCACGCGCATGCCCTCAAAACCTGTTTCCACAAGGACTTTTGCATGGCTGATTTCTCCCCATTCCACGGGGATGCCCAGCCAGGGGTCCTGGGAGCCCCAACGCCCGGGGCCGACGAGCAGATAGGGGCGCTGCGCTTTCCCTAGTTGCGCATTGAGTTGAGCAATTTGCTGGGCTGCGGAGTGGCTGTGGGCACGGTCGAAATCGGCTGGGTCGACGAAAACAATGTCGGCAATGCCATCGATCCGGCCATTGCCCAAGGCGCGGTCGGATGCGCAGAGCATTTCATCGGGAGTAAAGCGATCCAAGTCAAGGTTGACCTCGGCTTCGGATAGGGCCATAGGCCGAATCTGCAGCAAAGCAAGGACTTTGGGTTGCTCCGGGGGAGCTTCCAGGTCGACTGAAAATTCCACCTCGACAGCACACCCCATGGCTTGCCTCCCAACTTGAAGCAGCTTGCGCACCAAGGGGGCGAGGGGAAAGGAGCCATGCTTGAGAATGTTGGCGAAAGTGACGACGCGATGACCAGGTCGGGATACGCCATCGGTGATGCGTTCGTCTTCCGCAGAATAGGTGGAGGCAAGGAGGGATAGCACGCCGTCGCGGTCGGCCTCGGACATTGGGTAGCGGCAGGGGTGGAAGGCGTCGAAGCAAATCGCGCCATCGGCTGCTTGGGGATATTCTTCGCTGTCGAGTGGCAGCGCATAAAAATGCCGTTGGGCATTTTGCAAGATATCTTCAACCGTAGAAAACTCGGGCAGGCTTTGTGGGCGGCGTGGGCAAAAGCGAACCCCACCTTCGCCAGCTACGAGAAGGCGGCCAAGGCCAAGACCGACGATGCAAACGCCGTCTTCCGGCCCGCAAGAACCGTGCGGGTAATAATTGTGGGAACGGGCAACCCCAGAAAAAGTTGGATACATGCGATGATTGCGCTCTCGGCCAAAAATGGGTTGGATAATCACTGCCATCTTTTCTTCTTCGTGACGGTAAGCGGTGGCTTGAAAATAGGCACGGGCACGATCGGAAAAAGTGCTGGCATAAACTTGTTTAATGGCATCACAAAGAGCAGCCAGGCGTTGGCGGTCGCTGCCGTGGTTGCGAATCATCACGGTTTCGTAAATGCCGGCAAAAGGTTGGTGATGCGAATCTTCTAACAGACTGGAAGAACGAATCGCCAAAGGGCCTTGGAAGGCTTGCAATAAAGAGCGCAGATCGGCAATGACCTTGGACGGGAAGCGACCATGAAGAAAACGCGCGCGACGTTGTGATTCTTCCAGTTCAAGGCTAAGAGCAACTTGATGTAGCTGATTGCGCCGCAAAAAGTTGTCAAAAACCTCCGTCGTGAGGACCACGGTGGGGGGGACGACGACACGCACATCGCGCAGGTCGCCAGAAGGAAGAAAACTAGGCAACAGTCGATTGACAAAAGCTAAGCCGCGGGCTTTACCACCCAAAGAGCCGTTGCCGATACGAGCAAAATGAATGGTTTCGTCATACGTGGCGCGGTGAAAATCAACGATGGCGCCCCGTTGGGCATGAAGACGGGCCTGCCGCAGGGCTTCTAATAGGTAACGGCGTAGACTTTCACCATCTTGGAAATCCACAACCGGTTTGGTTTCCAAACGGTCGGCAAGGGCAAAACGAGTGCGCGCCCGTAACCAGGTAGAGAAGTGGTTGCGTTGGGCGTGGTAGAGAAGTGACTGTGGCGAAACCTTGCGTACGGCAGCTTCTAGTTCTTGCAAGGTGCGCACTTGGATTTCGGAGTGAGCTTCCTCGCTTTCAAAACGGAAGGGGCCGAAGCCAAAATGATTGAGCATGAATTCACGGACTTCATGGTGAAGCATGCTTGAGCCCTTGCGCACAAAGGAAACCCCCAATTCTTTGGCAATTGCAGCGTTTTCTGGGCGCGAAGACTGCATCATCACCGGCAGCATTGGAGCCACTTCACGCACATGGCGTACAAACTCTGCACCGGCCATGGGGTCGGGTTGTTGGGAATTGCGGTGGCGGGGAATGCCTACATCCGAAATCACCCCAATCATATGTTCGCGATGTTCATCAAATAAATCTTGGGCTGCGGCCAGGTCGCGTGCGAGTAAGAGTTTGGGGCGGGCCCGCAACCTTTGCAGTTTGTCGGGAAGGTTGACGCCCTCGGCCAACACGCTGCGGGATTGGTGCAGAATCTCGGAATAGAGGAGGGGAAGGTAAGAGCTGAGAAAGTTCAGAGAATCTTCGACTAGCAGAATGCAGCGCACCCCAACTTGCTTGCAATCATGCAAACAGTTGGCGCGGTCTTCAACCAATGTGACGATGGCGTTGAGGATGCGTGTATCACCGGCCCACAAAAAGACGCCATCGAAGGGGCCGGAGCCACGGTTATCGAGAAGATTGCGTAGGGCCGCGGCGTCGTAGCCAAGGAGCACAACGGGCACCGCCCCGGCATGGCGTTTGACTTCTTGGGCGAACACCACAGGATCGATACCACCCATCTGTGGGGTAACGATAACCAGCACGTTGCGTTTGGCACTGGAGATGTGATGCAGGGCGTCTTCGGCGTCGGCGATGCGCACCACTTCGGGAGCGTCGTGCATGGCCAGCTCCCCACCTTCCAGCAACAAATCGGCAATTCGGCCGTCTTCTTGCAAAATAAAAGCGTCGTAGAGGCTGGATACCAAAACCACCTCTTCCACCCGATAGGGCATCAGGTACTCGAAACCCCTTCGGCCAGAGCCAGGCTCCGGAGGAATATGGAGGGTTGGATGCGGCACGACTCTCTAGCCTAACAAGCCGGACTCCCCTTTGTCTGTTAGGCTAGGGCGTGGTCGCTGCTCAATCCTCTGCCTTTGATTCAGTTCAAGAAATCCGCCGGATGGCGCTGGCTTGCCCAGGCGCGGAAGAAGTGGGGGTGGGGGCTTGTGTTTCTTTTCGTGTGCAAGGCAAGGATTTTTTGTTCCTCTATTCCACACCCTTGGGCTATGAACTCAAACTCACTTTAGACCAAAGTGTGGCCGAGGCTTGGGCTCTTTCGACCAAACAACCCGAGCTTTATCGTGTCAACCCGCGACGCAAAGTTTTTGTCACCTTGCGCCATGACGATCCTCTGCCTGAGGAGACGTTGAGCAGGTGGATTGAAGAAAGTTACCGCTTGCAGTTGGGGTCGGGAGCTTAGGAAAGGATGGGTAGGTCGGAGCTGCCCAAAAAGAAATCATTGCCCTTGTCGTCGGTGATTAAAAAGGCGGGGAAATCCTCAACTTCGATGCGCCATACAGCTTCCATGCCAAGTTCTTCCAATTCCAGGCATTCCACTTTGCGGATGCAATCTTGGGCGAGGCGAGCTGCGGCACCGCCGATGGAGCCAAGATAAAAACCACCATGCTTTTTGCAGGCATCAACTACTTGTTGGGAGCGATTGCCTTTGGCCACCATCACCAAAGAGGCGCCATGCGACTGGAACAGGTCGACAAAGTTATCCATGCGTCCGGCAGTCGTTGGTCCGAAGGAGCCGGAGGCCAAGCCGTCTGGAGTTTTGGCCGGGCCAGCGTAATAAATCGGAAAATCTTTCATGTAGTCCGGCAGCTCTCCCGTCTGCTCCAGGCGCTCCCGAAGTTTGGAATGCGCGATATCGCGGGCAACAATCATGGGCCCAGTGAGGCTAAGCCGGGTGCGTACGGGACAAGCACTTAGAGCGGCACGGATGGCATCCATTGGCTGGTTCAAGTCGATGGCCACCACGTCTTTCCCAAGCTCTTCCTCGGCTGCATCCGGCAAGAAGCGAGCTGGATCACGTTCCAGTTGTTCAAGGAAGATACCGTCAGCACTGATGCGGCCGAGGGCTTGGCGGTCGGCGGAGCAACTGACGCCGATGCCGATGGGTAAGGAAGCTCCATGACGCGGCAAGCGAATGACCCGCACATCATGGCAGAAATATTTGCCGCCGAATTGGGCACCGAGGCCGATGTCGCGGGTGAGCGCATGCACTTTCTTTTCGAATTCTAAATCGCGGAAAGCATGACCTTCGGCGCTACCTTGCGTTGGCAAGCAATCGAGATAACGCGCCGAAGCGAGTTTGACTGTTTTTAGATTCATCTCCGCGGAAGTACCGCCAATGACAACCGCGAGGTGATAAGGCGGGCAAGCGGCAGTGCCTAGGCTTTTGATTTTTCCGCGCAATTCCTCCAACAACAAATCTTCCCGCAACATCGAGGGAGTTGATTGAATGAGATAGGTTTTGTTGGCCGAGCCGCCACCTTTGGCCATGAACAGGAAGTCGTAAGTGGTGCCGTCTTGACTGTAGATATCAATTTGCGCGGGTAGGTTGCAGCGGGTATTGACCTCTTCGAACATACCAAGAGGTGCAAGTTGGCTATAGCGCAGGTTTTCCTCCGTGTAGGTGCGGAAAATACCCTGCGACAAAGATGCGACATCGTTGCCATCGGTCCAAACGAATTGCCCCTTCTTGGCCATAACAATGGCGGTGCCGGTGTCTTGGCACATGGGCAGGACTTCGCCAGCGGCGATATTGGCGTTTTTCAACAAATCCAGAGCGACGAAACGATCGTTGGCCGAGGCTTCTGGGTCTTCCAGGATATTTTTCAACTGCTGCAGATGACCGGGCCGCAGAAAGTAGGCAATATCATGCATCGCAGTTTGCGCCAGCAACTCCAGGGCTTCCGGTGCCACCCTCAGGACTTGTTGGCCGTCGACTTCGATGACTTGTACAAAGTCGGAACTTAGTTTTCGCCATGGGATTTCGGTGGCGGCCAAGGGAAACATGGGGGCGTAGGGAGCGGCGACGGGCGCGGTCATGATTGTGGATGGGAAGGCGACACAAAGAAGGGGCTTAGGATACTCCTACCGCACTAAAGTGTTGCCAACGTTTTCGAAATTGGGCCGTAGAGTGGGTAAATGCGCCGTTTCTTCTCCCTGCTTGCCCTGATGGTGGGCGGCGCCATGGTGTTGTCGGCTTGTACTTTGCCGGATAGCGCCGATGGTCGCACCGCCAGCACTTACCCTGGCTTGGTAAACACCAAGCAAACGGGCACCCCTATGCTCCGCGACACCCACTCCGCCGAAGAGAATATTTTAGGCTCGAACAAACCGAACTAATTAGCCTTGTAGTTTGTGCAGAAGACGGCCCTGGGAGTCAAAAACCAGGCGCAAAAAATGAGGTTTTTGTTTTTCGCTTTGCCAGTTGAACGACGCACTGTTGTCGCCGGAGGGGATGGCTAAGAAGAATCCCCAATCCTTTTTATTTACCCAAGTCCAGCTCAATACCCATTGCTGATTGGCCTTGGCAACCTCCACTTCGGTGGGTGCGCCCAAAGCGGCCAAGCAATCGCCAAGATTGGCTTGCCCCGGCACCAGATGTTTGCTTTGTTCGGGGGAGATGGCCTGGTGGATGGCCTGGTGGCGAAAGTTGAGGCCCACGCAGGCAAGATGCCCGCTGCAGAGTCCAAGCAAAACCCAAGTGGTCGAGGGCAAACGCATCTTAGGATCCACTGAGGTGGTAGCTGGATTGGCTGGCGTCGAGGCTGACGCCGATATTGCGGAGTACCCCATTCTCGTCAAAGAAAACCCAGCATCGATCGCTTTGCGTGTCTTGGCCATAGCTGCCATAGAGCAGCAACCAGAGCCCCATTTGCTTGGTGTTTTGATAGGAAAACAGCCATGCCGACTTGTCGCCTAGCTCCACCACTTGATTCGGTGCTCCGAGCAGACGGCTGACATCTTCTTGCGTGCTTTGGCCGACTTGAAGTTGGGCGATAGCGTCGGCGGCGAGTGGGTGGTCGAGAGTGGTCTGACCCATGAAGCAGGAGCCAAGGACGAGGGGGAGAGTGAGGAGAGCGACGAAACGATGCATCAAGGCAATTTAACCTTGGAGCAGCCCGGCCGATAGCCAATCTTGGCGGTGTTAATCTGTGGGCCAATCGGTCTCTAGCCCACCCATGTGCCCACCGGAAACCCCAACGGATTTTATTCGTACCATCATCCAAGAGGATTTGGCCTCTGGGAAACACCAATCCATTGTCACTCGGTTTCCACCCGAGCCCAATGGCTTCCTCCATGTTGGGCATGCCAAAGCCATTTGTCTGGATTTTGGGGTAGCGGAAGAGTTTGGCGGTCGATGCCACCTGCGCTTCGACGACACCAACCCTTCCAAAGAAGAGCAGCTTTACGCCGATGCCATCCAGGAGGATATCCGCTGGTTGGGTTTTGATTGGGGGGAGCATCTTTACCACGCTTCCGACTACTTCGAGCAGCTTTTTGAGTGGGCTTGCCACCTTATTCGCGAAGGTCATGCCTATGTGGATGAGCAAACTGCAGAGGAAATGCGCGCCAACCGCGGGGATTTGAACCACCCTGGAGTGGATAGCCCTTATCGCAATCGGCCGCGCGAAGAATCTATGGATTTGTTTTTGCGCATGCGTGCAGGAGAGTTTGAAGACGGCGCGAAGGTGTTGCGGGCACGCATCGACATGGCATCGCCGAATTTAACCATGCGCGATCCAGCGATTTATCGCATTCAGCATAGTCCGCACCCGCGCACTGGCGATCAATGGTGCATCTACCCCATGTACGATTTTGCGCATGGGCAGTCGGACGCCATCGAGAAAATCACGCATTCTTTATGCACCTTGGAATTTGAAAATCACCGTCCTCTTTACGATTGGTTTTTGGAGCATTTGCCAGTGCCTGCCAAGCCCCGGCAATATGAGTTTTCTCGCCTCAACCTGAGCTACACCATCACTAGCAAGCGCAAATTGAAGATGTTGGTGGATGGTGGGCATGTCAACGGCTGGGATGACCCGCGGATGCCAACCTTGTGTGGCATGCGTCGCCGCGGCTTCACCCCGCAGTCGATTCGCGCCTTGTGTCGGGAAGTTGGCGTTACCCGTACGGAGGGCACTGTGGATTTTGCTCTGTTGCAATCTTTGCTGCGGGAAGAGCTGAACGAAACTGCCGAACGCAGAATGGCGGTGTTGAATCCAGTGAAAGTCATTGTGGAAAACTGGCCGCAAGGCAAAGTCGAGATGGTGACGGCAAAAAACCATCCCAGCGATCCTTTGCGAGGGAGCCGGGAAGTACCTTTTGGTGGTGAATTGTGGATCGAGCGCGATGATTTTCGTATTGAAGCGCCACGCAAGTTCTTCCGCCTGAAACCGGGAGCGGAGGTGCGGTTTAAGTATGCCTACTATCTCACTTGTACTGGCTACGAAACCGACGCTGATGGCGAGGTGACGGAAATCCGGTGCACCTACGATCCGGAATCCAAGGGTGGGAATACGGAGGATGGCCGCAAGGTCAAAGGCACCATCCATTGGGTACATGCTCCCTCGGCAGCGGCGGCCGAGATGCGGCTCTACGACCATCTCTTCCGCGAGCCTAATCCCGAAGAGGGTGGCGATTTTCTGCAAAACTTAAATCCGGATTCTCTCAAGGTGGTGTCGGCCTGGGTAGAACCGGATTTAGCCCAATGGCCGGCGAAAAAGGCGGTGCAGATGGAGCGTTTGGGCTACTTTTGCCTCGACCCCGACTCGTCTGGTGAGCATTTGGTGTTCAATCGCACGGTGGCGTTGCGCGATAGTTGGGCCAAGTTGGAGAAGAAAATCCAACAAGGTTCGGCAGGAACTTAGGTGCTCAAATGCCGATAAGGCCCTGCTATGATTCCCCCGAGGCTGCATGGTCAGCTCCTCCCTACACCCCATGAAAACTGCTTTCATCACCGGAATTACAGGTCAGGACGGCTCCTACCTCGCGGAGTACCTGCTAAAACAAGGCTACAAGGTTGTCGGCATGATGCGCCGCTCAGCTACCCCTTCTACGGCACGTTTTGCGGCCATTGAGGATCAGGTGGAAATTGGGCATGGAGACTTGCTCGATCAATCTTCTTTGATGCGTTTGTTGGATCAGCATAAGCCCGACGAAATTTACAACTTAGCGGCGCAAAGTTTTGTGCACTCTTCCTTTCACGAGCCAGTGCACACTGGTTCCGTCACTGGGCTTGGGGTGATTCGGATGCTGGAAGCCATGCGCTTGGTTTGCCCACAGGCACGGTTTTATCAAGCATCATCCAGCGAAATGTTTGGGGAGGTGCAAGAAACCCCACAACGAGAAACTACTCCTTTTCACCCACGCTCTCCCTATGGCGTGGCCAAGGTTTATGGCCATTGGGCTACTGTGAACTACCGAGAAAGCTACGACATGTTTGCCTGCTCGGGAATTTTGTTTAACCACGAGTCCCCGCGACGTGGTCTTGAGTTTGTCACCCGCAAAATCAGTGATCATGTAGCGGCGATTGTGTTTGGTGAAAAAGACAAACTGGCCTTGGGCAACTTGGATGCTCGCCGTGACTGGGGCTTTGCTGGCGATTACATTCGCGCCATGCACCTGATGTTGCAGCAAGATACTGCTGATGATTATGTCATCTCAACGGGTACCACCCAGTCGGTACGTGAGTTTTGCCGCATTGCTTTTGAGCGTGTGGGTTTGAACTACGAAGATTTTGTTGTGGTGGATCCTCGCTTTTTCCGCCCTGCAGAAGTGGAACTCTTGCTTGGAGACGCAAGCAAGGCCAAAGAAAAGCTGGGGTGGGAGCCCGAAGTGGATTTCCAAGGTTTGGTTGAGATGATGGTCGACGCCGATTTGCAGCGTCGGTTGGACCGCTTCCAAAAACCGCAACGCGGCACACTCCCTGCTGGCGTCAAATCATCCTAATGAAAACACTTTGGCTTACCGGTGCTGACGGCTTTGTCGGTGGCTGGTTGCGGGGTGTTTTAGATCGACAGCAAAGCCCCTGGCTTGCCCTGGGTTTGGTGCTGCCGCCAGGGGCGTCAGAGGAACAATATGCTCCATTGGATTTAGCGCAGTGGGCGCAAAACCCGAGCCCCCCCAGCCTTGAGGTTTGGGATTCCTTGCCCGCTCCCAGTGGTCTCATTCATTTGGCCGCCCTTTCCGCTCCTCCTGTATGCGAGGCCAATCCAGAGCTTGCCCAGGCCATCAATGTGGATGGCCCACGCAATTTTTATCAACAATTTCTGCAGCGGTGGCCGGATTGTCCTATTATCCATGTGTCCTCTGGTCATGTTTACCGGCCTTCCACCCAACCCCTATCGGAAGAGGAAATCCTTGAGCCGGTGAATGTCTATGGCGCAACCAAACTGGCTGGCGAAGCCATGGCCATGGAATTTCAAAAATCTGGCCACCGTATCAGCGTAGTGCGTCCTTTTAATCACACGGGTGCTGGCCAAAGCCCCAATTTTGCCCTTCCTTCTTTCGCCATGCGCCTTGCTTCGTTAGAAGCTAAGGGTGGCGGCGTGTTGAAAGTGGGGCGCTTGGATGCCGTCCGTGATTTTTTGCATGTACGCGATGTTGTGAACACCTACTTGGCGTTGTTGAAGCATGCTGGCGAAGTGGATTTAATGAATATTTGCTCTGGCCAAGGTGTGGTGATTGGCGATTTGCTCAATCGTTTACTGCAGCGCTTTGACGCCTCGGTGAAAGTCGAGCAAGATGCCGAGCGCCTGCGTGGTGCGGCCGATGCCAATATGTTGGTGGGTGACCCCTCACGCTTGAAAAAGCTGTTGGGTTATGTGCCTTCTCTGGATGTGGATGCATTGCTTGATGAACTTGCTGCCGATGCACGTCAGCGGGTGGCTTCTGGAGAAAGTTTGGAGTTGGCTTAGTGATGAACGTTGTCCTGGCCCATGATTTCATTCGCCATGGCGGGGCAGATAAGGTGCTTGAGCATTTTCATGCGATGTGGCCCGAGGCCCCTGTCTACACCTTGTTGGCGGAGGAACTGCCGCAGTATAAGGGTTGGGACATTCGTTCCTCTTGGTTGCAAGGAAAGATTCCGCCAAGGCGTTATCGTTGGCCACTGCCTTTGTTTCCGGGGATGGTGGATCGACTTTCAAAGAAAATTGACTGGGATGGAGTGGAATTGTTGATTTCATCTTCCGTTTCCTTTATGAAAAACCTGAAGACACCAGAGGGAATTCCTCATCTTTGCTACATCTATCGACCGGCGATGTTTGCCTATGATCGGGAGGATATGTTTCTATCGGGATATCCGCCGTTGGCCCGCCCTGTTTTGCGTCGGGTTACCAAAAATTTTCGCCGTTGGGATCAAGCCAACAAAAACAACCCTGATTTGTATGTTTCCATCTCCCACTATGTGGCAGACATGGTGCGAAAAGCCTATGGCAAGGAATCCAAAGTCATCTATCCGCCGGTGAATTTAGATCCTTATCAAAAGGCTGCCGTAGGCGTGGAGCCAGGCGATTATTACTTCACAGCCTTGCGTTTGGAGGGTTACAAGCGCGTGGATTTGGTGGTGGAGGCCTGCAGTCGGCTTGGTTTGCCGTTGAAAGTTGCCGGCACTGGCCCCATGTTGGAGGCGTTGCGCGCGCAAGCAGGATCAACAGTGGAGATATTGGGTTTTGTTTCCGATCAAGAGATGTTTGAACTGGTGGCGGGATGCCGAGCTTTTGTATTTCCTCCTGAAGAGGATTTTGGCATTGCTCCGGTTGAAGCTTTGGCTGCCGGACGACCCGTAGTTGCTCTCGGCAAGGGCGGCACCTTGGAAACCGTCATTGATGGTGAAACCGGAGTTCATTTTCCTGTCCAGAAAGTGGAGGCGGTAATGGAAGCCATCCGCAGGGCTGAGGAGATTGCTTGGGATAGCGCCAAAATCCAAGAGTCAGCACATAGGTTTTCGGAATCGGCCTTCCGCAAAAATTTTCTGGCTCTGGCCCAAGAGATGGTCGAGGCTTGTTAGATTGTTTGAGCATGAAAACGTTTCTGGTCTTTTCGTTAGTTGCCCTTAGTGCGGGTACTGTTGCGCAAAATCCGTTTGATGACGTCAAAGTGGAGAGCTCTACAGTGGCTGGTGCTATCCACATGCTGCATGCCGTTGGAGGCAACATCAGTTTGTCTGTTGGCAAAGATGGAGTATTGATGGTAGATTGCCAATTTGCAGAGTTGGAACAAAAAAATCGCAAAGCCATCGCTGATTTGAGCAAGGAAAAACCGCGTTATCTCATCAATACGCATTGGCAAGGTGACCACACCGGTGCCAACCTTGGGTTCGGTCAGGATGCCACTATTCTTGCTCAGGAGAACGTGCGTCAGAGGTTGCAAATAGGTGGCCGAGGCAAAGGGCCTGCTCCAGAGGGTGCTTTGCCGGTTATCACCTTTAAGCAAGAACTAAAAATAAATTTTAATGATGAGGAAGTGAAGCTTATCCATCTGCCCCATGGTCATACCGATGGGGATACGGTGGTGATTTTTCATGGCTCCAAGGTTGTCCATGTTGGGGATTACCTTTTTGTGGATATGTTCCCATTTATCGACTTAGAAAGTGGCGGCAGCGTGGATGGCTATATCCAAAATGTGGATTGGATTTTGCAAGAAATCCCACGAGACTGGGAAATTATTCCTGGGCATGGAGCTTTAGCTTCTTATAAAGACTTGCAGCATTTTTCTCAGATGTTGCATCAAACTTCTGAGTTGGTTCAACAATCCATTGATTCAGGAAAAACCCGAAGTCAAGTTGTGGAAGCAGGTCTTCCTTCCCAATGGGATAGCTGGTCTTGGGATTTTATTTCCACCAAAACCTGGTTGGAAACCCTTTATGACGGTTTGACTGTAGCTGCAGATTGACTTGCCCGTGGGGCTTTGAGCTGAAAGCTGCCATTATGTTGGGGTTGGGGGAACTCTTCGATTAGCTCCTTTAGGAAGAGTTGAATAAGCCCCATTAAGTCGGCGCTACGGTCCAAAATCTTCAGTGTTCCTTGCCACAGCAAAGTGCCATCCGCTGTGGAGAAGCGGAGGTCGAGCTGATGAGAATAGGCAGGGATGGAGCGCGCGGGCACTCGATAAGGTGTCGACTGCCAAGTACCTGGATAATAAATGAGCAAGGGGTGCTGGTTGCCGTCGGCACCCAGGGAGTAGGCATAGCCAAAATATCCGGGATAAAGATAATGTCCCATTTCGTAATGGGCTGGAACTTGGATGGAAGATTCTTTCGATGAGGTTTCCACCTGAACGAGCATGTCGGAATCTTTTGTTTCAGTGAGACCTTTGCTCTGTAATAGGCTTCGTACTTCGCTGTAGATGGCTTGGTCTCTTAATGGATGGGAAGACTCACGATTAGCTTCGTATTGAAAGCTATGGATGGTTTCTACCTCCAATTGAGGGTTGGCATAGGCTTCAAGTGAAGCTCGCACCCAACCTGGGCCGGAGCAGGAGCTGAAAAGGAGGAGGAGAAGGGCGAGGATTAGCTGCATGCGTTCCAAGCGGGCATTTTCGCGAGTAATTCCTTGGCCGCTACCTCCGCTTCGGCGCGTTCCATTTTTTGCATATTCATAAAATACCCTTGAATTGTTCCTTTCAAAACTTCTTCGTAAGGCTTCAATTTTCCGGAACCGTCCGTGCAGTAGTCACAATACATGTCGCCAGGTTTGGCATCGGTGAGGGGCATGCTACAGCTTTGGCACTTCTCCATCGCCACAGGAGTGTAAAACACCAAGCGGTAACCGGTTGGGTCTTGGATACCAAAATCGCGGAGGCCATAAAATTGGGTGTTAGGCTTGGTTGCAGGTCTGCCACCTTGGCTGCAAATGCGTTGATAGAAACTGTCTACATCCTCAACTTGAAAGTAGAACAAGGCGCCGATGCCAGGCTTGCCCATTTGCCACTCTTTAGCCATCACTAGGTGCCACGCTTGTTCCTCTGGGTTGCTGGCACAAGAGGACTCCATGTTGTTCGGATCTTGTGGCGCCCCAATCATCATAGATTGGCCATTGAGGATTAGGTTGGCCCAAATGGGTTCATCACCTTCGGGCCAGGCCTCTTCCACCTCAAATCCACAAATGCCAACATAAAATTCCAGAGCAGCCTTCATGTTGGCTGTGGTGAGCATGATGGTGTTGGGCGAGGAATCGTTCATGTCCGCAGGTTAGCACGCCGCGCAAGCCATAGGGTTTGCACGATGCCGCCGCAGGTGAAGGCCGAGATGGCGGCCAGAATTCCGGGGAAGCGGCCCCAAGCCACCACGAGTTGGAGGCCAAGAAGGGCGCAGACCACATAAATGGCAACAGCCTCGGTGACCCCGCGCGTGCGCTTGGCATGGACCAGGCGACCTTGAAACAGGCTTTGCAAAGCTTGGTAAGCCGGCATGAGCATGGCAAACAATAGGGCCGTTGCGCAAAGTTTGGCTAGATCGGGGCTTAGGTGATAAACCCCTTGCAGCAAATGATCGGCTAGGGGGGTGCAGGCGATGAGGGCCAGAAGCCCGGAGGTGCAAAACCCAAGAGTGAGAGCAAAACGGGTGAGGGCCGGGCGCGCACCGGGCTGATCAAGTTGGGCCACCACCACTTCATTGAAGGCAAAGCCCGTGCTGCGGGTGAAGAAAACGATGGCATGAACGACCTGCCAGGCAGCGAGTGATAACTCCGCTTGCGGCATGCGACTCATGGCTGCTGAACCTGCAGGGCCGATAAAAAGCGTAAGCAGTGGCGTCATCGCCAAGGGCAGATAAAAGCGCAAAAATTCGCCACTGTGGAGTTCTTTGTGAGTGGCGGTGGGGGGCATTTTGCAGCGGAGGATGGGGCCGACCGCCCAGCGGGCAAACAGAGCTTCAGCGATTACGCCTGCGGAAATGGCGGCAGTGCCAACGACAATGCCGGGAAAATGTTGGCTTGCGCGCAGAATAGTGAGGACGCTGAGCAGAACGGATAGGCGAACCATGGTGCCTAGGAATACCCAGCGGGAGCGTCCAAAGCGAATGAGAACCCCTTGCAAGAACCGTCTATAGGCAATGGCTGCAGTCCAGGGAGTGAGAATTTGCAGGCCTAATTGCCCGGGTTTTTGGATGTCTGCGGGGACTCCAAGGAGGTTGCCGACCACCCAATCATAAAGCGGGGTAAAGGCAATCAGGATATGGAAAGCCGTCAATGCTGCGGAGGCTGTCCACATGAACCGGCGCACCTTGCGGTAGGTGGGCCAGTCCCGGCAAAGGGCCGTGGATGCGGCAAGCAACATGATGATGGGGCCTTCCACGACTAGAGCGATGGGGAAGGCGATACTGCCAAAGGCTGCAAGGTTCACTTGTTGCTCAGGCATATTGGCTACGAACCAAGTAAAGAGGGGGCCTTCCGCTCCCATCAATGCCCAGCTTGCGGCCAAGGGAAGCCACAACCGAAAAATCTGCCTTTGGCTTAGCACCGAATATGCGGCGAGAGGGATGTTGGGGTGGAGATGGAAAGGATGTTGTCAAATAAACAGTCGAGGTCGGAGGTTTTGATGGCAGGGTTTACAGTGACCAGGCGCATCACATCTTCGCCGAAGACTTTGCCATAACCAATCATGGCTAAACCCTTTTCATGTAGCTGTTGACAAATGTCCGGACTCTTCATGCCGTCAACGGTAAAACAAATTGTGGTGGATGCCGGCTCCAAACAAAGATGGAGGCGCGGCTCGGCCTGAATTCTTTGCACGGCATAGCGGCACAAAGCTAATTGACCTTCAATATGTTGGCTCCAGCCTTCATCCCCGAGTTGACGCCAAGCAGCCCAAAGTTTGAGGGTGTCATTGCGGCGCCCACATTGGATGGAACGAGTGCCGGGATTGAGGGTGGGGTCGTCCGTTTGAAACAAATAGTCGGCCGCTTCGTTGAGACTGTTTTGCAGAGCATGAGGGTTGCGAGTGAGAATCAAGGAACACATCAGGGGTACACCCATAGCTTTGTGCGCGTCCCAGGTCATCGAATCTGCGAGTTCAATGCCATCCAGATGTTTGCGCATGGATGGATGAAGCAGCATGGCTCCGCCGAAAGCTCCATCGACATGCAGCCAAACACCATGTTGCTGACAAACTTTTGCAATTGCTCGGATAGGATCGAAACTGCCCATCACCGTGGTGCCTGCCGTGGCAATGACAGCGCAGGGAAGAATTCCATTTTTGATGTCGTCTTCGAGGGTGGCCTCCAATGCTTCAACGCACATCCGTCCCTCCTTATCCACCTCAATGGCGCGAACGAAATCGCGTCCGGTGCCAAGAATCCCTGCGTTTTTGCGTACCGAATAATGCCCTTCGGTGGAGACGTAATAAGCCAATGGTTTCCCTTGTGAGCCAGTGTCGCGCATCTGTGGGAGGGCTTGATTGCGGCCGAGGAGCATGCCCACCAAATTGGCCATAGAACCTCCAGGCACACCGATGCCATCGCCGTGGGGAAAGCCAGCAAAACAACACATACGCTTGACGACCTCTTGCTCGGCCAGCACCATGGGGCCGGCAATTTTATAGGTGTACATGGAGACATTGAGTAGGCAGGATAGCCACTCGGCCGCAGTAGCGATGGGGATGCGGCCGGCAAAGAGTTGGTTGAAAAAGCGACCATCGCTGGTGCGGGGCGTGAGCTGCACCATGGCTTCGAGTTCGGCTAAAACCTGTTCTTGAGGTAAACCCTGTGGGCCTAGTGTCAAGGGCAACTGCTGGCGCAGCTGTTCGGGCTCAATGCGCGGCTGGGGCGGGGCTGCTTGTTCGGTGCACAATAGCTCCTCCGCAATCCGAAGTGCGGCTTGAAAAGGGGATTCCATGAGATTAGGCGTGGTGGAGCGCATGTGCGCAGTGCTGATGGTCAGTGTAGCGCCAGAGGGAAATGCGGCTAAAGAAAGAATTTGAGTGATTTATATCGTTTTATGGCTCAAGCAAGTTTACTATTTCGCCTCCATCCGCTCGAATCGACCTCAACCCATGTCTAGATTCTCTCTCCTCTTACCTCTTGCGGCAATGACTTTTGCGCTTGCTGCAACGTCCACCACTTCTGCCCAAGAAGAAACGAGCCGCTGGAAATTCGGTGGCGATTTTCGCTTGCGCGCCGAATTCAACGACAACAACACCGGAGTTTCCGATCGCCACCGCCAGCGCATGCGTTTTCGTTTTGGCGGCACCTACATGGTGAATGAGGAAATTACAGTTGGTGTTCGTTTGAGAACGGGCAACCCAGACGATCCGAAAAACCCATATCAGGATTTAGGCAAAGTGTTCAACAGCTTCGATTTGAACCTGGATCGGTTGTATGTGCGCTTTCGTACCAAAGCGGTCAAAGGAGTCACTTTGTGGGGCGGAAAATTTGACAACCCAATCTACCGCAACCCAATTTACGGGGAGTTAGTGTGGGATGCCGACTTACAACCAGAAGGCTTTGCCGTGCAGTTTGCTTCCCAAGGCAAAGGCAAAGATCATTTTGGTGCAGTGCTTGGTCAATACGCCGTGCTCGAGCAAAGTGCTGCTGCTGACGCCTGGGCTACGTTGGCAGGCGTTGATTTTGCGAAATCCACATCCTCCAACCAACATTTGTCGGGTGGTGTGAGCTACACCTTCTTTGGCGACCTCACGCCTACAGGCAGTACCGCTATCACTGGAGATTTCCGCGGGAATTCCATGACTGGTACCGAGCCCTCTTCTGACTTTGGCATTGTGGATGCCATTTTGGCTTATCACATGGAGCATGTGGTTTTCTCCGGTGAAGTCATCAACAATGTTCGTGCAGCCAGCGGCATTGGCAACACGGGCGCGGCAGTTGGTGCTGCGGTGCAAACTGGAGCTGGCAAGTTCTATTACCAATACTCCACCATTGAACAAGATGCGGTGCTGACCGTGGTGTCGCAGGACGATTTCTTGAAAGCCACCAACTTCAACACTCATATGGTTGGCTGGAAGAAAAAGCTAAGCGACCGTGTTGGCCTTCATATTTGGTTGATGGCTTCCGAGCCCAATGAGTTGCTGCCTGGAACGGTGGACGAAATGGTCTATCGTTTCCGCATCGACTTTAATGTCACCCTCGGTTAAACACCCAAATAAAAAACCGTCCGCATCCTTAGGGTGCGGACGGTTTTTTCTGTTGTGTTGTCGGGTGGGCTTATTTCCCTTTGCTGCTGACGCCCGTTACTGGGCCAAGCACACGGGTTTTGCGCTCACTACCGGTCATTGGGCCAAACAGCTTGCGGTTCATTTGCATGGTGATGGCAACATTTTGTCCTTCCGGCGCCGGCACGGGCGTCGGGCTGAGGTTGCCGCCTCATGACTCGCAGAATTTGCCAGACCAGATTTCCTTCCCCGTTTCCTTGTCGGTGACAACGATGGAGGGTGATTTGCCGCCAGGAAAGAAATCGTAATACTCCTCGTCGGCATTGCCGTAGAAGGTGGGAAGGTTGACAGTAACCTGCTCTTTGCTGTTGCGGAAGTAATCGAACTCCATGCGCAATGGGCCACCCCACTTCACCACTTTTTCCTGATTGGCTTTGACGGTGACTCCACGCATGAAACCGCGACGAATCCAAACGCGTTCCGAGCCTTTCTCGGCGAATCCACGCACGAACTTGTATTCCATGGCTGGCACGAGCAGGCCGTTTTTGGCGTTGGCCAAATCAAAGGAAACCTTACCGTCTTTAGAGGAGAACACGGCTTGCAGGAGTTTGCCTTTCGACCGATAGCCAGCCAAAGCATTAAGCGTGCCTGCATCCCCCTCATAGGGAGTGAGGCTCATTTGGTTGCCTGCTTCATTAACATCGAGCAGGAACAACTGGCCTTTTAGATTGACGATACGCGACAAGTAGGATGCGGCTTTCGTCTTGCCTACAATCATGGCATCGGTCCCAATCTCGTTCCACACCCCGTTGTTGTTTTGATCAATGAGAGTGATGGGGACACCATGAATTTTGCCAGTCATGATGCCGCTAGAGGCATACTGCCAATCATCCTGTTCTTTGCGAACACGGATGGCGTACTGAAAGACACGGCCATCTTTATCCTTTGCCTTAAGAACAGCGAAGCCGCCTTGGCCCTTGATTTTGTCATCGGGTTTGCCGTTACCATCGGTATCGACCTCCAGGGAGTAGGCGGAATTCTTCACGACAAAGCCTTCGCCACCGGCATGCGCAATCGGGATATGGAAGGCGATGGTTGACCAAGTTTCTTCGGGAAGAAGGGTGTCCCACTTCTTAACAGATTTGAACTTGAGGTTGGCTGATTCCTGCTGCGGTGTGGCGGCACAAATTGTGGAGAAACCGACTGCAGCAAGGAGGCCCAGGCAAACTTGGGAAAGTGTATTCATGCTAATTGGGGGTGGGTGAAAAGGCACCTACTCCCCCAAGATAGCCGAAAATTGCCTCGAGAAGGAAGGATTTTGCCCTGACAAATCAGGGGAAAGGGCCCTCTGGGGGTGTTTGGCGTCAAAACTGAGGCTGCGCGGCTTGTGATTTCCGAGTTGGAGGCGAACGGTGTTCATGTATTTGTGGTGGAGATTGGCAAGGACATCGTTGTAGAGGGTTTTGTCTTGCCACTTTCCGTCTACATCGAGTTGGAAATAGAGCCAGGCATCGCGCAGCTCGATTTCTTTGCCAACCCAAAGCAATGGAACTTGCTTGCCCTCGGCGTCCAGCAGCTGGAAATGCCGGTTGCAGTAGTCTTCCAGCAATGGATCCAGGTTCTTTTCTTGATCCAGTCGAATGAGGCGTTTCAAGTCTTTGCTGAGTGTGGCCTCTAAATCCCGCGGTGTGCAATGAAGGGCGACTTCCAAGTATCCACTATCGGCATTGAAGCTAACTTCGGCAATGGTAGTGAGGAGATGATGCCAACCCAAAAGTGGTAGCACAAAAAGCAGAAGGAGTGCGTGTTTCATGATTGGGAATTTGCCTCTTGCATGGGGTTGGTTTTCGCGTTTTTCTTTTGTTGAAACAGTTCAAAGCGTGTTGGCGGCTTGATGTCGGGTGGCCAGTTGTTGTTCGATATGTCGCAGTCCGCAGTCTCCTGGCGCGGGTCAATACGAATTTTCCTAACAGGGCGTTCCGTCAAGACTAAAGTTTTCACTTGCTCGCTGTTTTTGCGCCAGATTTCAGCAGGGATTCTGCGCATTTCGTGGCTACCATCTTCGTATTCCAAATCGATGAGTACAGGCATAACCAAGCCACCCAAGTTGTTGATGGTGAGGATGTAAAACTGCCAGGGGGCTTCCAATTGTTCCCGCTGCCAATCATCCAAACTTTCCAACAACTTCAGATATTCTTTTTGTTGTTGGCTGGTGGTGGTAAGAGGATCGTATGTATCATAAAAATCCTTGAGCTCGGGGTAGGCGTCGACACGTTTGGGCAAAGGCGTGTTGCGCTCATGTTGCAGTGATTCCAGTTGAGCATCGCGTCGCTCTCGCAAGATGTTATTTTCGTAATCGGGATCGAGGGTGCTTAGCTGATACCAATCCACTTGTGCAAGCTCAAAGTCCACGTGATCGGTGGTGTAGAACCAGCCACGCCAGAACCAGTCGAGATCCACCGCACTGGCATCTTCCATCGTGCGGAAAAAATCGGCAGGTTGTGGATGCTTGAATTTCCAACGCCGGGCATATTCGGCGAAAGCAAAGTCGAACAGATCACGCCCCATGATGGTTTCGCGCAGGATGTTGAGAGCGGTCATCGGTTTGCCGTAAGCATTGTTGCCAAAACTTAGCAAGGATTCGGAGTTGGTCATAATGGGCACTTGCTCCTCCGACAGCATGTAACTGGTGATTTGGGATGGTTCACCCCACCAACCTTTGTAGTGCTCATCCCATTCCACCTCGGCCAGGTGCTGGACGAAAGTGTTGAGCCCTTCATCCATCCAGGTCCATTGCCTCTCATCGCTATTCACAATCATGGGGAAAAAGTTGTGGCCTACCTCATGGATGATGACTCCAATCAAAGCGTATTTGGTGCGCTCGGAATAAGTGCCGTCTGGCTCAGGGCGCGGGCCGTTAAAGCAAATCATCGGATACTCCATGCCACCGACGGGGCCGTTGACCGAGATGGCAGTGGGGTAGGGAAACTCGAAGGTGTAGCGGGAATAAACCTGTAGGGTATGGACGACGGCATGGGTGCTGAATTTGCTCCACATCGGTTCGGCCTCCTTCGGCCAAAACGACATCGCTGCCACCTTATGGCCCTCTCCCGTTTGTGGGTCGCCCGAAAAAATACCCCAACAATCCCACAAGAACTTGCGAGAGCTGGCCCAGGCAAAATCGCGTACATGCTGGGCTTGAAAATGCCAAGTTTTAACGCCGTCAGCAGGGGAAGCTTCGTTGGCCTTGGCCTCTTCCAAGGTAATAATCATGGTGGGGCCGTCTTGCCCAAGTTCCATGGCCTTGGCCAATCGGTTTCTTTGCACCTTCGTGAGCACTTCTTCCGGATTTTGCAAGACGCCTGTGGCTGCCACCACATGATCGGCAGGGACGGTGATTTGCACGTCAAAATCCCCGAACTCGAGGGCAAATTCCCCACTACCCAGAAAAACTTTGTTTTGCCATCCGTTGACGTCGTCGTAAACAGCGAGGCGCGGATACCAATGCGCCATTTCAAATATCCAGTTGCCGTCTTCGGGAAAAAACTCGGCTCCGGTGCGTGCGCCCACCTGTGAGGAATCGTTCACCTGAAAGGACCATTGAATCTCAAACTCAAACTGGCCACCTGGGGGCAAGGGTCGCGGCAAATCCACCCGCATCATGGTGTCGTTGACGACGGTATGCAGCTCCTGGCCCTGGTGGCGTACCCAGCCAATGTGGAGTCCACCATCAAAGCTGTCGCGGATGAGCCGACGGTGCAAACTTTTAAAGCTCATGCCGGAGCTTAAATCGGGGGCGCCGGCGATGCGATTGCCTATGGACGAGGGGCGCATACGGTTGTTGTCGAGCTGTACCCACAAATAACGCAGGGAGTCTGGGGAGTGGTTGTGGTAGCGAATCTGCTCCAGCCCGGTGATTTGTCGATGCTCTTCCTCTAGCTCTACCTGAATCGTGTAATCCACTTTTTGCTGCCAATAGGCATGACCCGGGGCACCAGAAGCGGTCCGCGTGGCCGATGGCGTCGGCAATAGCTCCTCCAGCTGGCGGAAAGCATCGGGGCGTTTTTGTTTTTCGGGCCCTTCCTGGGCATTGGCGTGGGGTGTGAGCAGGCAAAAACAGCCGAAAAGGACGCCTCCGAGGTGGCGTAGGACGAGAGGACGGGCAGGCATGGCCGCTGATTCTAGGAAATTTGGGCAATTTAGGGCGATTTTGAAAAAAGCCGGAAAAAGTTGCCGGAAAAATCTCTTTGGTGGCAACTACTCATGATCACTGGATCGGAAGACCGAGTGACCTTTTCAGGAATCCTGTCTATTGGTTTGCTGGGGAGCAGGAGTTAGGAGGTAGCTCTTGCCCCCCGGCGCCTTCCTGATCAAACCCCCACCTGGCTACCTGTTTTGGCAGGTGGCCAGTTTTTTTCCCCAGCCTCATCGGCTAAGGTACAGACACCTTGGCTTCTCTCCGCTTCTTGCCCATGCTTGTGCTTGGTTCCGTCAGTGGGGCGGCGGTTTTTTTGATGCTGCATGGCGCATTTGGTGACGATCCGGCCCTCACCGAACGCATTGCCAGTTTAGAGCAGCAATTGTCGGCCAAAGATTTGCAAATTAGCTTTTTGCGTGAGCGCCGCCGCGTGGCCCGACTCACGGTACTGGATCAAGTGGAAGACGCGACTCGGCCAGGTGGCAAGCAAACGCGGGTCTTATTTCAGGAGTTAGATTCTCAAGGCCAACCCTATAACGAGGGCCAAAGTTTTACTTTTGATGGAGATCTGCTTTATATCGATGCTTTGGTCATCCAGTTTGATGACCAGTTTGTGGCTGCCAACGACTTATTGCGCGGTAGCAGTTTGCTTTTGTTTCGGCGGTTATTTGGGGAATACCAAAATCCTGCCGACGGTTTTGTTCTAGATCCTGTTGGCCAGACACCCGTTCCCTATGCTGCCGACGGCACGGTTTCTGCCTTTCATCGCGATCTTTGGCAGCATTTTTGGGATTATGCGCAAAATCCTGCCGTGGTGCGCGAAGCGGGGGTGCGGGCCATGCATGGAGAGGCCCCTTTCTTAAAGTTGGCAGCTGGCCAGGTTTACGAGATGGAATTGCGAACTAGTGGCGGGTTGAGTTTGCGCCCCGTAACTCCTTGAAACTTTCTCCCCTTTTTGGACCCTAAAAAAACAATGAAATACATCCTCACCTCCTCCAAAGAACCTGCCCAATTGGTAGAAGACCTGCAAGCAGCTGTGACTGCGCGGAAATTTGGGGTTCTGCATATCCACGACCTCAAGGGAACCCTGAATAGCAAGGGCTTTGATTTTGCCCATCCCTGCTGGGTGCTGGAAGTTTGTCAGCCTGGCCATGCTTTCCATGTTCTGACTGAAGATTTGGAGATGAACCTGGCTCTGCCTTGCCGGATTTCGGTGTGGCAAGAAGACGGCCAAACCAAGCTAGGCATGCTGCTGCCAACCAAACTCTTGGGCGTGCTCTCCGACTCTCCCACACTTGCTCAAATTGCAGTGGAAGTGGAAGAGGCAATGAAAGCGATGCTAGAGGAAGCGCGGTAGGGTTTAGGGGAATCCTTTGCGCTTGTAGGGTGCCCGATAGGTTTCCCGGTGGTGATGCTCTTGCACGTCTTCGGGGCGCGTGGGCTTTAAGCCTTTCTCCTGCGCGGCAACTCGGAAATCCTCAAAGGTGGTTTCGTAGAGGATGTGGTTGATGGCGTCCTGCACCCGGCATAGTTTTTCGTGCAAGGCGCAGTTGATGCCCACACCGCAGACGCCACCTCCAAATGGGCAGAGATCGCTGTCTTCCTCTCGTTCAAACAAACGGAAGACATCGAAGATTTTGATCTCGGAGGGGGGTTTGGCGAGGGTGAATCCGCCCCCAGGGCCACGCGAGCCTTTTACTAGGCCCGCCTGGGAGAGAGTGGTGAGCACCTTGCCGACGAAGGGTTTCAACAAGCCTCGGTCCTGGGCAATGTCTTGTGCAGACAGCCGAGTTTCCCCTCCGTCGTAAACCTCAGCGAGGCGAGACAGGGCGGCGATACCACATTCGGTTGCTTTTCCGTACATTTCGGTCGTTTATTCGCGACTAGTGTAAAGGAAAACGACCTTCCTGTCTCTATTTTTTTATAGAATTTGAGATTTCTTGGAAAAAGGCAAAAAAAGCCCCTATCCCTCCAATTTGGGGGATAGGGGTAACCAATCGGGGGTTTACTGGATGATTCCAGCGACAACTGCGGGCTGATCCGCAACCGTGGGGGGGGCAACGGTGGTGGGATCTACCCAACCGTTCATATTGGGCAGGGTCAAGCTGGCGGCCGCGCTGAGATCGCTTTGCAGGGCCGAGGGAATGGGGTCGGGTGAGACCTGCATGAACAGTTCCATTTCCACAGCCTTGACCACATATTCGGTACCCGTGGGACCCATGACGGTGCCATCTTTGAGCGAGAACTGGGGATACCAGCGATCGCCGATGCCGTCACCGTCGGTGTCAGTGTCTTGGCCGGGGATGCCCCAAAGATTGCGCTCACCACCGTAGGTCAAGAAGACCTTCTTGCCGTCGTAAGTGGAGTTGCCGTCGGCATCGTTGGCGGTGGCGTGGGTGTAGAAGAAGCTGATGGGACTATCGAACTGCACGGGCGCACCTTGGCTATCGAGCAGGGTGGTGTATTGATTCCACTCGTTGTGCCCCGTTTCGTAGATGTAGTACTCATTCAGGTTCCACATTTCCCATGAGTTTGTGATGCCCAGTGCCACTGGATCGGTGGCCGACATGGGACCACTCTGCATGCCCCACATGTAGCTGCCCAGGGTGGGAACTTCGCCCGGCAATAAGCCCACGTCGGCGCCCTGATATTGCAAGCTACGACCGTCTTTTAAGAAGGTGTATTGATAGGCAAGGGCAGGGTCGGTGACTTCGAGCATGAAGATGTCGCCGATTTCGACTTGGCTAGCGGTCATGCCTGCACGCAGGTTGTCCGTCATCGAGTAGAGAGTGAGACTGTTGCCACCGTTGAAGATGGTGTCGTCGTTACTCACGATGGTTTGCTCGCGCACGGTCATTGCCGTTTCTCCACCGATGTAATCCAGGCTTCCGCCTAAGGCTTCCGACCAGAAGTTGTAGTACTGGAAGGGGGTGATTGCTAGATCGACGGGAACGGTCAGGGTGTTCCACTCCCAAGTAATCTGGTCGCGGATGGCAATCTCGGTAAAGGTGTCGGTAGCAGCCGTGTATTGCACGAGGTATTGGTCGCCGGTGGTCCAATCCCAGTATTCCATGGACTCTCCATCGAGATCCAGTAAGGGAACACTACGCTTGGTAATCTTCATCAAGCGGCCAGGAGCGCGCAGCACTGTGTAGCTGGCTTGGGTGCCATCAGGCAAATCACGCGTCACGGTAGTGCCGGAAGTGAGGTTTTGAGGCGTTGGACTCCAAATTCCCCAGTAATCAACCCAACCAAATTCGGTGCTGTTGCCTACGGTGTAGGAGAAGGGGAAGCCACCTTGAATGTCGACGCGTTGGCCGGCAGTGTGGCCCGGACCATCCTCGGCCCAATAAAGGTTATAGCCCCAGGTGTTGCGGACAAAATTGTTGCGATCAAGCAACTGGGTTGTGGTGCCGTCAGAACGCAAGAAGTAGTTTTGGTCATAGGCGATGGTGAAATCTTTAACCCCGCCGTTCATGAAATCAGGAACGGACATATGGGCCTTGCCCGTGGTTTGGGTTTGATCGGTTTGCACCGCAACTTTGGTGTCGCCACCCATCATGCCTGACACATCTTGCATAATGAAGGTAAAGCCAAGGTCTGGGCCTGCAGGATTGGTGGTTTTCAGCGCACCTTTCATCATCATGCTGCCGTCGGCATCATTGACCATGGCGAAATCCATGGAAAAATCTCCGTAAGGGTCGGCTGCCGAAGGCTCTTTGGAGACGGAGGCACGACCGTAGATGGTGTCCTGAATCACCATATCGGGACCAAAGTTTTCCTCTTGGCTGATCCAAAAGCGAACGATTTGCGGTGCGGTGGTTGAGGCCCGAGTGCTTTTCAAAATCCATGGCTCTAAAACCGTGGCGTTGGCTGCACTGGATTGGCCCGAATCAGCGCGCGCAGATGGGTCGCCGCCGCCGACGGCTTCCACCAAAGCCAAGTATGGCCCGGTATTCACAAAAACATCGGCCTTGGTTTGGCCGACGGAAGTCAGAATGTCGTTGATGGTGGTGAGTGGTTCCGTGGTCTGATCCCACATGTAAGCGTTTACAAGATCGGTGTTGTAGTCGCTATTCGCAGCAAAATTCACCGCGGGATTCACTGTGGCGCCGGGGGCGATGGCTGCACCGGCTGTTTGGGCGTCCACACCAACCAAATCCATGGCATCAGGCATGGATAATCCTTGGATGGCACCATTCACGGTGTCGGTGTCTGAGCCACCTCCACAAGAGGCGATGACGAAAGTAATGGAGCCTAGAAAAAGGCTCAGGCGAGAGGCTTGTTTCATGAAAGAAGTTTCAGCGGGGGTTCAATGGAGGGATGCTCTGGAATTAGAGACCCAGAACCCCATCGGCATCCTTCCCACGAGGACTTGAAAAGAAAAGGAAATCTTTACGAGGTGCCCATTCCGCCCTGAAATAGAAAAAAACGGCGCCATAGAGGCAGAGGCCCGCCCAGAGGTAGTCCCGACGCCAGGATTCTCGCAGGTAAAAAATTGCAATGGGGACGAAGACGAGGAGGGCGCTCGCTAACGATCCTCCCTATTGGGAGGAAAAAAGCGCTCTCTTGGAATGCTGTCACCGAGTACGTCTTTCATCAGGGGGGCAAGGAGTTTTGCGCTTTTTCCGTGGGCGACTTGCAACACGACTTCGAGGGTACTTGCAACCGCAGGATCGGCGGGAGAAAGGTTTTCGATAACGGGAAGGAATTGTGAGTTACGGGCAAAGCCAACACCCAGCAATACCGCTTGCTGTTGCTGGATATCGCCTTGGTCGAGATACTTTTGCAGGGTTTTACCGACGGCTTTCTGCCCAGCATGGTTACCAAGAGCAAACAAAGCATTCTTCTGCACTGCGGGCTCTTTTTTACCTTTGGCGAAAGTCAAAAGTTGTTTACGTGCACTGGAGTTTTCAGCCCCGCAGGTGCCGAGGGCGCGTACCAAGCAACGTCGTACGTTGGGGTCTTCCTCATTTTTTAGAGAGGCTTTCAGCGCCTTTATTGCGTTCTCTGCGCCAATTTGTTCCAGCGCGACAGCTGCTTCTTGTCGCACGTTGGCGTTCGCATCTTCCAGCTGGTTCACCAAAACCTGCCAATAGCTAAGCGGGCTATAGACTCCCATTTTGTGAATCAAATCGAGTCGGAATTCTTGCAGTCGGCTTTGCCCGTTTTTGCCTCCGCGACCGGCCCAAGCGCCTGCACCTTTGGCGGATTGGAGGGCTTGATTGATGGCTTCGATGGCATCGGGATGATCGGTGGCGAGGAGGGCATAGAGGTCAGGAATGCGCTGTTCGATGCCCTTGGTCGACCGCAAACGTTGAACCACCACCTCGACCTCATCATCCGTCAAGGGCGTTATTTTGGATCTGTCGCTGGTGAGCACCTCGTCCCAAAAAACACGGCGCGGTGCACGGGACCCTTTGCTCTCTTTTAGTGCACGCTCTGGATAGGCTTTCTTCATGGCCGCATAAAAACACCAAGCTAACTCCTGGTGACTGACTTGATAAGGGATCGACAATAAAATTTTTCCTGTTTTATCGAGAAAAACATGATGGGGGGCAATGATGGACGTGCCGGCAGGAACGCCAAAGACCTTGTCTCGCACCTCTTTTTCTACCGCCTGGTGCTCCTGGCAAGAAATGGTGCCAAAACGCGGACAAGTGCCCTGGCTCCGATGCTCAAAGCGCGAGGCAATGAGACTGACGCATTGCGTACTCCAGTCCAGGATATCTTGATGATGGTAGAGGCTGGCAGCGGCTTGATCGTTGGCTCGCTCCCCGTCCATATTGACCGCAACGAAAATAATCGTGTCGCGGTTTTGCGCATCTTCTAGGGCCGCATGCCAACTATTTTGCCATGGGATGCTGTTTGCCGAAGGGATGGTGTGCCCGGATAAGCCCAGGCAAAGGAAAAGAAGGTAGAGGCCAGACGCTTGCATGAAGCCGACATTTTAGCCATAGGATTCATAGCAGATGTCGTAGCTCCCATCTTCTCTGGCTTCTTTGCGGGTGACGAAGCCTCGCTCCTGGACGGTTTGGCAAACCCGCTTGACGATGCCGTCAAAGCCGCAGATATAGAAGGAGGTGTTTTCTGGGGTAAACCATTCACCCACCAGCCGTTCCATGGTGTTCCAACCGTTTTCTCCAGGTTGAATCAGGGATTCCACCCGACCGCAATGCCCTTCCCACCCTGCATTGGCTTCTTCTTGAGGGCGGCTGATGGTTGGCAAGTAATAAAAATTCCAATTTTGATGCTGGTCGGCATCGCTTTCTGCAGCCAGTGCTTCGAATTCCTGGCGATAGCCCAAATCTTGGAGGTAACTGACACCGTGGCAGAGAAGGATTTCGCGGTTGGAGCCCGTAGCATGCAGATGGCCGATCATGGAGCGAAAGGGGGCCACCCCGGTGCCGCCAGCTAAAAACACCATGCGACGCTGTTCCGTGCGGCCCGCACTATCGGATTTTTGGATGCAAAATGCGCCCTTGGGCGGGCGGAAGGAGAGGGTGTCACCAACCTGCAAGGGCCATAATAAGGTGGTGAATTTACCCGGGACCGGGTGTTGGGCCAGGCGGATATACAGCTCCAGATAATTTTTTTCCTCGGGTGGGCTGGCAATCGAATAGGGGCGCCACAAGATGCGGCCTTCTTTGTCGGGGTGGGGAAGGCCGATGGTTAAAAACTGGCCGGCTTCGAAATCTGGGACACCGCCTTCCAGTTCGAGCTGAAAGCGGGCAAGTGAGGGGCTGAGGTCCTCGCGGGCGCGAATGGTAGCGGTGGCAGGGGGAGTTTTCATGGAGCGAATGCGCCAATCTGAGTTAGGAATTTTTGGCAATCGGCAGGGCTTTGGAGTTGATCTTCCTCCCAGATGGGCAGGTCGGGGAAAGATAGGCGAAGGGCCGCTGTGAACAGGCCGTCAGCATGGTTTGGATGGGGGTAGGAGCCAACGGCGCAGCTTGGAGAGCGGGCCTTCAACAGAAAACCGGCGACTTGGGTCCGCTGCAGCTCTCCTAATTTCACTTGGCAATATCGCGCCATTTTTGCGGTGTAATCGCATTTGCTGTGATTGCCCACCAATTGAACCTGGTGGTCGACAAGCTGAAGGGAGATGGTCTCGCGCGGCGTACCCAGCCCCATTTCATGCTCTGGGCAAAGAGGGAGGAGTTGGCAGTAGGGTTGAATCTCCTGCAGAAGGAGCGCATGTTGGCGATGGGAGCCGTCGTAGCGCACCCGCTTGCCCAGAAGGCAGGCGGAGACGGCAACGAGAGGCATGGGCTTTATGACGGTCAAGACAGGACATAGGTTAAGGCAGAGGACCGGCAAAAAACTTGATTTTGAGTTAATCTTGTCAGGATTTCCTTACATTTTTGGAATGGAATTGAAGAGAAAACTGTCGATAGAACAGGCCTGGGAATCCCTCTCTTCCTACCGTGGGGGGGATTCTTGGCTTTCACTTCCTCCCCCGAGAACATGATGCTTCGCACTTCCCGCATTTTTTGGCTCTGCGCCGCGGTTGGCGTTTCCCTTGGCCTGAGTTTGAGCTGCAGCAAGAAAGCTCCTGGTCGCAAGGTGCCCACCACGCCTTTTGAAATCCAAACCGAGCGCATGCTGCGTTCCGAGGCTTTGAATTTGTCCTGGTCGAAGACGGGCTTCCGCAACAAATTTGGCCAAGCCGTTGAAAGCAAGCGTTTTCCCGGCCCCCTATGCGACCACTATTTTTCGGATCAGTTCGAGTTCCAGGGCTTGGTGGAAGAATTTCCAGAGTACGACGAAATCCTCAATGAAGGGACCGCTGGCGTGCGGCATTGGGAGGTGAGCCCGGAGGTGGTGCAAGTGTCCAAAGAGGAAGGTCCACTTCCTCCGGGGACGGTGGCCTACAAGGATTTGGATTTGTATCGCAGCCTTTTCGATAAGGTGGATTATTTCAAATATGCCAAACTCAAGGTGCACCTACCTGTTCCGCAGTGGGTGGATCCCGAAACCATGCACCGGTGGAAGGTGTCGATGAAGTTGGATGCCAAGGCGCTGATGAAGAATGGCCGTCTTGCCACCATCAAAGGGTTCAACGAAGTGATTTGGGAGCTTGATCCCAAAGATTACGACACCTTGAATCCGGATGAGCAAACCTGGCATGTGATTAGCTGGAAAGTGAAGTCTTTGAAAGTGACGGAGACGGATGGTTGGCTATTTGAAGAAGTCCTGGATGAAATCATTCCCGACGGCGAGTCTTTGGAGCTTGCGCGCCAATCCTTGCACGAGGATATGGTTCGCGATTTCATTCAAGCCCAGCGTGATGGCAAGCGGTATGAGAAATTTCATCCCGCATGGCAAGTGGCGGCCGGTGAGCGCCATCCAACTTGTAGCGTGGTCGACTTGGACCAAGATGGTTGGGACGATTTTTATGTGCAAGAGCGCCAAGGTCGCAACCTGTTCTTCCACAATAACGGCGACGGTACCTTCAAAGAGATTGCCAATGAAATCGGTCTGGGCTTTGTGCGCAATACGGCATCGACCATGTTTGCCGATTTCGATAACGACGGCGATTTAGATGCCTATGTTGGAGGCACCTTGGACCGCGGGCGGATTTTGGAAAACGTCGATGGCAAAATGATCGACCGCAGTGGCGAGTGGATACCGGTAGACGATTTGCCTTACCACACCTCTGCTGTCAGCGTGGTGGATTACAACGGCGACGGCCTTGCCGACATCTATATCTCCACCTACGCCGCACGCTTCATTCAGCGCGCGCTGACTGCTCTCAAAACGGATGGAAAATCGAGCAATCCCCGAAAGAGCAAAAAGGCGCTGACGGCTTTGCGGCCTTACCTAGACAAGCCCGATTGGGAAAAGCTAGAGGCCCTTACTTTGGAGGCATCGAAATCTGGCAGCATGCATACCCATCGCCCTGGCCCGCCCAATGTTTTGCTGAAAAACTTAGGCAATGGTCATTTCGAAGTGGCTAAAGACGCGCAAAACCTGCGTATCTTCTACAACTCTTTCCAAACCTCCTTCGCCGATATTGACAACGATGGCGATCCAGATTTGTACATCGCCAACGACTTTGCGCCCAACTTCATGTTCCGCAATGATGGCAATGGCAAGTTCACCGATGTTTCGGAAGAGCTTGGTGTGGTGGATATTGGTTTTGGTATGGCCGTTAGCTTTGGCGATTACGATAACGATGGCCGCCAGGATCTTTATGTGGCCAACATGTTTTCCAAGGCTTCCCGTCGGGTCACCTCCTTCTTCACCAAAGGGCGTGTGAACTATGACGCGGAATTGATGAAGGGCGAAGGTATCGATCCTGTGGTGGAACTATTGGGCCGTGGTAACTCTTTGTTCCACAACGACGGCAATCGGCCATGGGAAAAAGTGTCGGATATTGGCAAGCCTCTGCATACTGTGGAGAGTGCCGGTTGGTGCTGGGGCTCTGAATTTGCCGATTTCAACAATGATGGCTGGCTCGACATTTACGCGCCTTCCGGCTACTACTCAGCGCCGAAGGACAAAAAGCGTGATGTGGATTTGTGAAGTAGTTTCTGGCGTGCGGTCGTACGCAACTCTTCCAAAGAAGTCAAAACCGGAACCAGCATGGGAATTCCCATTGAGCCTGGCAACGTCAACTCGGGCGCTTCCTTCTCGGGCCACGAAAGCAATCACTTCTTCCTCAACCACGAAGGTGTAGCCTTTATGGATCAATCCGGCATCTCCGGAGCTGACCATAGTGGCGATGGCCGTTGCTTCTCCTTGTTTGATTACGATCACGATGGCTACCAAGATTTTGTCTTGGTAAGTGCCAACCGCCCCTTCACTCAGGTGTATCGCAACCGCATCGGTGACATGATGCCACCGGAGAAACGCTTGCAACCAGTGATGTTCCGCTTCGTTGGTGGCAACCGCACGAGCCAAGCCTCCACCGAGTGGGGACCACGGGACGGTTTTGGAGCCAAAGTTTTACTGACTGCCGGCGACATGCAAATCCTGCGAGAATATCGCTGCGGGGAAGGTCTTGGCGGACAAAACAGTGCCACCGTTCCTGTGGGCATTGGTGCGCATGAAAAGGCCACCGATGTGCGCGTGGTTTGGCCAAGCGGCAAAGTTACGGAGATTGGTGATGTTGCCCAGGGCACCGTGGTGACGGTTTACGAAAATGTGGCGGATTCGCCCAATGGTGACGGCTTCGAGTTTGGTCGCCTGCAGCCCGTGGCGGGTAAGTTGGCTTCCGATACTTCGCGCAAGCCGGAAGTGAAGAGTTTGGGCACCAGCCCCATGCTTGCTCGCTTGGCCAAAGGCAAAACGGATGCACGCTACCGGATGTACACCACTTGGTTTACCACTTGCGCTGCTTGTAAGCGTGCCGCTCCCATCGTCACTGGCATCGTTGAGAATTTCGACGAGCATGAACTAGCGGTGTTTGGTTTCAATAATTCATCCGATGACTCGATCACCGACATGAAGCATTACGCCGAAACCTACCATCCGGCCTACATCATGCTGACGGATCGCAGCACCGACGACATCAAGGAATTCAAACGGCTGCAGGATGATTTGCTCGGTCAAATCAAAAACAATGGCGCGATGGAGGATGCAAGCAGTCTCACTCCTGGTACCATCATTACTGACGCCGACGGCAACATTCTCTACATTGACGCTGGGGTCCCAACCTACTCTCAGGTGAAAAAGATGATTCGCAAGTGGGAGGGCTACCACGATTTCTAGGATTACTTTCGGAATCGTCGTTTTGCTCCTTGGGTCCGGCTGCACACGCACGCCGGACCCAAGTCCTATGGATGTGGTGGCTGCACGGATGGAGGCCTCCGAGGCCTTGGTCGCCTCTTGGAATCGACAGGGTTTGCTCAAGCCTTTGGCGCGCGGCCTGGCAAATTTTGATTTTCCAGGTCCGGCCGCGCTCTCTTTGTTTGAGCAGGAAGTGCAATTTGTGCCTTTGGGCAAACTAAGCACGGAGGAAAGCGGCTTGTTATTTGGAGGTAGCGGACGCCGCCGGGTTTGGGCGGCTGGTGTGGAGACAAAGACGTTGGCTCGCGAAAAAATTCATTTGTTCGCGGACTTACTGGCGGAAGTGGAATGGTTTGAGCAAGACAAATGTAAAATCTATTTGCCGGTTCCGGTTTGGCTGGATCCGGTGACACGGCGCAGCTGGCGCACTTCTTTGCGCCTAACGGCAAAGGCGCAAATGAAAAATGGCCAGCGGGGTTATCTGCAAGCCGATTTTTTAGTGGACTGGCGGTTGCAACCCGGATCAACCTGGGAAACCCCCATTGCAGAGCAAGATTGGCGTATTTTTTCCTGGCGATGTCAGGCACTTCAATTTCTTCAAACCGACCAGCCTTTGTTTGTGGAAGTTTTGGACCAGGTGCTGCCGGATAAAGCTCTGCTTGAGCGCGCCCGCCGGTCGGTGCATGAAGAAATGGTTGCAGAGTTTTTAGAAAAGGGGCGCAAGTGGAAAAAACCCTATTTGTCATGGCGCCCAAGTGCTGGCGAAGTGCATCCTACTTGTGCGGTGGTGGATTACGATTTAGATGGATTCGACGACTTTTATGTGCAAGAGCGAAGTGGCCGCAACATGATGTTTCACAACCTTGGCGATGGGAGCTTCGAGGAAGTTGCAGCTGATTTAGGCTTGGATTTCAATGGTTTTACTTCCTCCGCCATGTTTGTGGATCTCGATAACGACGGCGATCTTGATTGTTTTTTGGGAGGCACCCTGGAGCGAAGCAAGGTTTTAGAAAATACGGGGGCAAAATGGGTGGATCGTTCCGGTGATTGGGTCGCGGAAGAGGATTTGCCTTACTTCGTATCTGCACTTAATGCTGTGGATTACGATCAAGATGGCCTGCTAGACATTTATTGCTCGACCTATGCGGCAAACTTCGTCAATTTTGCCATCAACGCGATTCGCGGTACCAATAAAAATGCACCGCGGGAAGTGGCCGAATTTCATCTGCAGTCGTACCTTGGTGCTGAAGATTTTGAGCGCTTGCACCTAGCAATGTTGGAACAGGCGCAAACTTTGGAGGTTGATACGAATCGGCCGGGGCCGCCCAATGTTTTGCTGCATAACCTTGGGCAAGGGCGCCTGGCGGTTGCCCAGGGGGCGGATAACCTGCGCATTTTCCGCAATTGTTATCAGTCCACCTGGGCCGACTACGACCAAGATGGGGATCCCGATTTGTATTGTGCCAACGATTTTGCTCCCAATTATCTATTTCGCAATGAGGGTGGAGGACGCTTTGCAGATGTAAGCGAACTCTTACAGGTGCAGGATGTTGGCTTTGGTATGGGCGCAACTTGGGGGGATTATGACGGAGATGGTTGGCAGGATTTGTATGTGACCAATATGTTTTCAAAGGCAGCGCGCCGCATTACGAGCTTCTTTACCCAGGGGCTGGCGAACTTTGATGAAGTGCTTTTAGCTGGCCTGCCCACCCTCGACCCGATTTACCATTCTTTGGGAGCTGGCAATTCCCTATTCCACAACGAGGGGCCTAATCGTCCCTGGAAAAAGGTTTCGGGCTTGCAGGCTCCATTGATTCCTGTCGAGGCTGGGGGTTGGGGCTGGGGGGCGCAATTTGTAGATTTTGATAACGATGGTTGGCTGGATTTGTATGCGCCTGCTGGTTTTTATACAGCTCCTGCACAAGCAGCCATTGCAGACGACTTATGAAGCAGTTTTTGGCGCTCGGTCGTGGACCGAGACAAAGAGATTCGTCAACAACGCCATGGGCGTCAGGCCGAAGCGGTCATCGAACCCGCAGGCATCACCCGCGGTGCCTCTTGGAGCGGACATGAACGCAATCATTTCTGGTGGAATCAAGAGGGAAAGAATTTCTTAGAGCTATCGGGGATTTCCGATGTCGATGTTCCTTACGACAGCCGCACTTTTGCCTGGCTCGATTTTGACCATGACGGCTTCGAAGATTTTGTCATGGTGAATGCAAACCGCCCTTGGGTGCAGTTGTTTCGCAATCAATTCGGCTCCTTGCTGCCTAAAGGAAAACGCGGGCGATCCTTGCGTTTGCGTTTGCATGGTGGCAATCGACTCGCCCAAGCCAATCCGGAATGGAGCAACCGGGATGGCATCGGTGCCCAGATTCGAGTGAAAACAACTAACGGTTGGCTCTTGCGCGAATACCGGTGTGGAGAAGGATTGGGGGCGCAAAATAGCTGTACGCTGAGCGTTGGCATTGCACCAGGGCAAGAGGTCGAGCAAGTCGAAATTCGTTGGCCTAGCGGCAAACAGAGCCAACTGGGGCCCTTGGCAGCCGAGGGTCTTTGGGAGGTTTATGAAAACCCAGAGCAAAGCCCGCAGCCACGTGCTTGGTTCCGTCAGCCCTATCGTCCCGTTCCCTTGGCCACGCAGTCGGTTCCTTCTGCGCCCTTACCGTCGCCGGTTCTCCCTGCTTTGCTCGCATCCGTCGAAAACCAAGCGGAACATGCCTTGGTGATGACTTGGTTCCTTGCCTGTCCCGCCTGCAAGCGTGCCGAGCCAGAACTCTGGGCCATTCGCGCCGCCTTTGCTGCAAAAGAGCTGGGTATTTTCGGCTTCAATGTTCGCCCCGAAGACAGCCTTGAGGCCCGTCAACAATACTACCAGCAGTATCGCCCAGCCTTTACTCCTCTGCAGAATCGTTCCCAGGCCGATATTTCAGCCGTCAATGCCCTGCTCGACCAAGTGCTGGCTCCACCTGCCCGGCAAAGGGGGGAGACCGGCTTTGCCGCCAGCGGAATCACCCCTTGTACCTTGCTGCTCAATGCCCAAGGAGAGGTGGAAGGGGCCTGGTTGGGGCTGCCTACCATTTCCCAACTGAAGCAGCGGCTTTATCCTAGCCGATAACAAGGTATGATTCGGATAGGCTCAACCCAGCCTACCTCCCTCGATGGCAGAACTTGTACCCGCTGGAATCGCCGGAATCGGCCACTTTGTCCCAGACCAAGTGATTGATAATGAGTGGTTTACCACTTATCTGGATACGTCGGACGAATGGATCCAGCAGCGGACGGGCATTGCCCAGCGCCGTTGGTTGCGCGACGACGAAAAACCCTGCGACATGTTTGTCGGCGCGGCCAAAATGGCAATGGAGGATGCAGGCGTTGGCCCCGATGACATCGACATGATTGTCATTGGCACGGTGTCGGGGGATTACACCGCTCCTTCTGCGGCCTGCATTGTGCAGTCCCGTTTGGGGTTGAAAAAATGTGGCGCCTTCGATGTCGCTGCGGCCTGCTCCGGGTTTATGTATGCCCTTGCTGTGGGTAGCCAATTTATCCAAACCGGCCGCTACCAAAATGTTTTGGTCATCGGTGGCGATGCCATGTCGCGCATGATCGACAAAGAGGATCGCACCACGGTGGTGTTGTTCGGCGATGCCTCGGGTGCGGTCGTGTTGCAGCCTCACGCTGTGTGCCAGCAAGGCTTGGTTGAAGATATTCACATTGGTGCTGATGGTGATGGTGCCAAGTACATCATTCGCCCCCGCGGCGGAGCTGGCGACCCCATGACCCACGAGATATTGGATGAACGCAGCCACTACATCAAGATGGAAGGGCGGCCGGTTTATCGCTTTGCTGCCAATAAAATGATTTGGCTATTAGACTGGGCGATGCATGGGCAAGATCCCAACAAGCTTGGCTGGATGATTCCGCATCAAATGAATCGCCGCATCCTTGAGCAAGCAACTTCCCATCTTGGCATTCCACCAGAAAAGGTCTTGCACAATATTTCTAAGTATGGCAATACCAGCTCGGCCTCGGTGCCATTGTTGATGTCAGAAGGCTACTACAAAGGCTTGTTCGAAAAAGACACATACCTAGTTTTGGGTGCTTTTGGGTGTGGGCTTACTTGGGCGGGTGCGCGGATTCTTTGGTAGAAGTATCAAGTTGCAGGTTCCATCCTTGCATGCGCTTTAGCATGGTCTGATCGGTCCAATCCAAGCGAAGAGGGGTAATGGTGATGCAGCCACTTTGCAGCCATGCAGTGTCGCTACCAGCCGGGACATCTTGGTTGTAGCGGGCCAGGGTGCGGGCAAAGGTTTGCTGTTCCCCAGGCAGAATCTCGAAGCCGGTTACTTGCAAATAAGCCCCGCCCATGGGAGCAATGACGACATTCTTGGTCTCTTCGGCTCGGTCAAAAGGGATGTTGACACTGTAGACCACGTCCGCCGGGGCCTTTTCTAGCAGTAGCCGATGGGCCAAACGCGCGGTGAAGTTGGCGGCAAACTGGTAGTTGGGGGTATTGCCTGGCGACACTCTTTGCGATACCGCCACCGACACCACCCCATACATAGCGCCTTCCATTGCCGCACCCACAGTACCGGAATACTCCGCGATGTAGCCAGCGTTATGTCCGCGGTTAATCCCCGACACGACTAAATCGAAAGGTTGCTCGGCGCCAAGATGCAGCAGGCCGAAAGTGACGCAGTCGGAAGGGCTACCATCGACCACCCAAACTTCGGTGGCGCCGGGCAGTTGGCTTTTTTGAATTGCCATGGGTGCGGAATACATGGTGCTGGAATGGCTGGATCCGGAGCGGTTTTGCGGTGGAGCGCAAACCACAACGTCACCCAAAGATTGCAAAGCTTGGGTGAGCGCGGCCAGGCCGGGGCTTTGGATGCCGTCGTCATTGGCGACCAAAATGCGGTAGTGGGGATGCGCGTCGGGAGTGGTTGTTGCAGGTTCTTGAGGTACGGAGGAGAACCAAGCTGCAAAAAACAGCAACAGGAGCAGGAGGGTACTGTGAAAATGCAGCACTTGGGAAAGTGGTTTGCGTTGCATGGCGAGTTTGGGGACAAGGCAGTCTTCCGCAGGATAGCCGAGAGGGATGAGCATATAGGCTTTTTCTGTTGGCGGACGCTGGAGGATGGTTTGCAGAAATTTCATCGGACTGGGCGTGTGCGTAAGCGTGCAAAGTCCGGCGTGGTGGGCGGCGCAAAGTAAGAAGCCCACCGCAATGCCGACGGATTCTTGGCTGTAATAGGTTTTGCCACCTTCTTCATCCTGGCTGCAGCGAAAGACGGCAAGCAACCAAGGTGCTGTTTCTAGGTAAGGCTTTTCGGCGTGAGTGCCAAGCGGTGCTAAATCTTCAATCCAGGTGTCGGGGGCGCGATGTTGATAAAAAGCATGCTCTTCTTCCTCCGCGGCCTCACGGATTTTTCTCTTAAGGTTGGGGTCGCTAATGGCCACAAAGCGCCAAGGTTGTTTGTTCGCACCACTGGGGGCAGTGGTGGCGGCTTTGACAATCCATTCCACCGTTTCCTTGGCCACCGGTCGCGAGGAAAACTTTCGCACGCTGCGGCGCAAAGTCATCCTTTTGTAGAAAGCTTCGGCAGCCTCATCGGGTGGGCATTGGGGATCAAAGACAGGGCCCAGGGGGAGGAAATCGGCATCGTCCATAGGAGAAACTACCATGGGGGGGTGTCGGAAAGGAAGCTGCTCCTCGGAACTTGGGTTTTCTTAGCAGCCCATATACTGTGGCTGTTGGGCCGCTATGCTTTGGCTTTCCCAATTTGGGGGGATGAGGCCTTTGTGGTTCGCAACTTTTCCGACACAAGGTTCCTCGATTTGTTTTCTCCACTGGCAAATGGACAGGTTGCTCCCTTGCTGTGGCTGTGGCTGGAGAAGTTCTGTTTCAACCTCAGCCAAGGCTCTGTTTTGGCAATGCGCTTGCCCTCGGTGCTAGCGGGCATCGCTTCCACCTGGCTTATGCTGCGCTTTTGCCTACGCGCTTTACCACAACCCTCTGCCTTTTTTGGATTTGCCATATTTTGCGCATCTTATTATCCCTTGCGCCATGCGGTTGAGATCAAGCCCTATTCCACCGATTTGTTGTTTGCCTTGTTGCAATTGAACTTGGCATTAGATTTATTTGCTGCTGGGGTTGAGGAATCGAAAAAGAAAGGTTTAGCATTGCTAGGTGTTTCCCTGCTAGGCGTTTGGATGAGTTATCCATCGTTGTTTGTGAGCGCCGCCCTTGGCCCTTTTTTACTGTGGAAATGGCGACGCAATCCGTGGTCTATTTTGCTTGGGCTTGGAGTCTATGCTGGCGCTGCCTTTTGGATGATTGTGAGTTTTGCTCTGCCCCATGCTCAGGCTGCAGCATGGTTGCAGGAAATGGAGATGTGGAAAACCGCATTTCCTCCTTTGCACTCTTGGTGGACTTTGCCGTACTGGCTGTTGGAGCGCCATTGCGGTTATCTTTCGGCTTACCCAACGGGTGGGCGTCACTTTGGCAGTAGTCTAAGTTTCGCTTTGATTTTGCTTGGAGCAATTGCCTTTTGGCGGCGGGGACGGCGTGCTTTTTTATGGATCCTATTGGGCCCTTTGCTTTTCAATTTGGTTGCTGCCATGGACCATCGCTATCCCTACGGTGGCAGTGTTCGGGTTTCGATTTTCATGGCTCCGGCGTTTTGTCTGTTGATGGGGCATGGGCTGGTAGTGTGCTTGCAGAAACTTCCCTCCCCCTTGGAAAGGTGGGGGCAAAGCGGCATCTTGGCATTACTGTTTTCTTTTTTGGCCCTGGGCTTGGTTCGGGATATACAGAAACCGTATAAATCTTTGGGCGACAGACAGGCCCAAGTCTTCGCGCAGTGGCTTGCGGCGCACCATGATGGCCCGACCAGCGTGTTAGGGTGGTGCAACCAGAAAGCTGGTGTTCCGGATTTCCATGGTTTGGGTGGCTCCATGGCGCGAATGCGGGTCCAAGTGGAGCAGGCGCAAGTGCCCATTCGTTGGATGGATCGGAGTTTTATGCAGGGGCTGTATAGCCTGCCCACATCCATGCTGCCGCTATGGGTGGTGGTTTACACCGACGACAACAACACCGCCATGCCCTACCCACTTCCCGAGTTTCTACAGTCTCTGCCGCAGGCCGAGGCCGCTGGATGGACTTGGGTGCAGACAGAATTTCCCATTGAAAATGCAGAGCAAATAGATGTTTTCCGTTTTTCAAAACCCTAAGGCTGCCTTCCAAGTAGTTGCTACCATTCTCCTCATGCGTGTTGCCTCCTCCCTTCTTCTCGCTGCTGGTTTAGGTTTTTGCGTTTTTGCGTGCCAGGCACCGGTAGGGCATACCACTGGCGGCGGACTAAAGGTCACCCCCAATGCTGCCTCTTCTGCGCTTGGAAAACTTGAAGATTTTCAAGCAGCTGCAGAGGCCCATGGTGTCGAGCTTAGTCTGGTAAAACTCGATTGGACCGCTGCTGAAATTGGGCCTGAGGTGGATCGGATCTTGGGTCAGGCTGAGGAAAAGCTGGCGGTCATCGCCCACCAAGATCCCGAATATGTCCGTTTTGAAAGCGTCTTTCCTGCTCTTGACGATGCGCTAGATCCGGTCACTCAAATCTTGAATCAACTTTGGCTGATGAAGGAAACGCGGGTAGAGGAGGAGGTACGGGAGGCCTGCAATCAACAGGTTCAAAAAGTTGACGAATGGATGGTTGCGACCAGTTATCGCCAAGATTTGTACGACATTTGCAAAGCCTATGCCGAGCGCTATGCTCGCGGCGAGCGCGCACCCCTGCATGGGGAGGACGAAAAGCTTTTTGCCGACACCATGCGCGATTATCGGCGCGCGGGCTTTGATTTAGACGAGGCAACGCGCGAAGAAGTCGCCTCTTTGCAAAATCGCCTCAATTCCTTAACCAACCAGTTCGATACCAACATCACCAATGCTTCGGTGTCTTTATTCTTCACCACCGAGGAACTCGAAGGTGTGCCGGAAAGCTTTTTGCAAAGTTCCTTACAAGCCGACGGTCGGCATGAAGTGCGGGTGACGGTAACCCCCGATTACATGACGGTTGTTGGCAATGCACGACGCAGTGAGGTGCGCAAGAAAACGAATCGCGCGCGTTATTCGGTGGCGTTGGACACCAACGGTCCTTTGCTCAATGAGATTGTTCATCTACGCGCCGAAATCTCAAGCAAGCTTGGTTACGCCAGCTGGGCCGACTACAAAATTGAGCCCAAAATGGCCGGCGACGCTGCCACTGCAATTTCTTTTTGCGAAGATTTGGTCGCCGGTTTGGAGCCGAAATTCCGGGAAGAAGTGGACACCTTGCAGCGTCTTAAGGCAGAGGAGACAGGGGATCCTGCGGCGGTCATCCATTGGTGGGATTTCCGCTACTACCAGAATAAGCTGATGAAAAACGAGTACGGAGTCGATGCGGAAGCCTTGCGTCGCTACTTCAAGTTGGATGATGTTTTGGAGGGGATGTTCGGTGTTTACCAGCAAATCTTCGGCCTGAAGTTTCACCCAATTGAACCACCCTATAAATGGATTGGCGATTTGCGTCTTTACGTGGTCACGGATGCGGCCAGCGGGGAACCACTGGGATGTTTTTATCTAGATTTGTTTCCACGCCCCGGCAAGTACAACCATTTCGCACAGTTTGACGTGCGCGGCGGAAAATTGCTTGCTGATGGTCGCTACCGCCGTCCTGTTGCTGCCCTGGTTTGTAATTTTACGCCTGGCGTTGGGGATACTCCGGCACTGATGTCGCACTATGAGGTGGAGACCATTTTCCATGAGTTTGGCCATGCCATGCATGCGGTGCTAACTCATGCTCGCTACAGTCAGTTTGCCGGTGGCAATGTGCCCCGCGATTTTGTCGAAGCGCCCAGCCAAATGTTTGAAAACTGGGTTTGGGATGTGGATGTCTTGCAGCGATTTGCCAGCGATTATCAAGATCCAAGTAAAAAGATTCCGGCAGAGCTCATCGCACAAATGAAAGCGGCGGAGTTGGCAACGATTGCGGTGACTTACCGTCGGCAAATGGGTCTTGCCCTAGCCGATTTGCGCATGCATGTGGGCGATGTAGAAGACGCTGGCGTAGTTTGCAATGCCACCAATTCGGAAGTCCTTTTCCCCGTGCCAGAAGGCACCAATTTTGCTGCCTATTGGGGGCATTTGACCGGTTACGATGCCGGCTATTACGGATATGCGTGGGCCGATTCCATCGCCGCTGATTTGGCTACGGCCTTTGAAGAGGCACCCGGCCGTTTCCTGGACCAAGAGGTGGGAATGCGGCTACGCCGAGAAATCTATGAGGTGGGGGGCTCTCGTCCCGTGCGCATCTCCGTACGCAAATTTCTCGGTCGCGATTCCGATAACCGGGCATTCCTGCGCCAGCTCGGAATCGCCACCGAGTAAAGACTTATTGCACGACTTCCTGCAAGCCGTTGCTGAAAGTGGCACTGCCAAAATCTAAGGCTTGAAACCAAACGGTCGTGCCAGCAGGCACAGTAACAGACATGCTGGCATCGCCAAGGGTGTCGGCCAACATGGCTGGCAAAGGGGTGATAGGGGGCGACAACTCCGCCACTCCGAAAGGGGTGGTGAGAGGACCATTGCCCGTTAACGAGAGTGCGATTTGTACTGTGCCTGATGGCGTGGCGCCAGAGACGGTGAAGGTGGCCAAGGCGCCAGCGGCAAAATTACTTACGCTCAAAACCGGCCCAGAAGAGACAGGCAGCATGTAGGTTTCAAAACCGATACGCCAACAGCAATCGGCGAAACATCCCGGGCCATTGAGGAACAAATCTTCGGGGTACAAAGGATTGACAACGTCGTAACTTCCTTGCAAGAAAACCTCGGTAGAGCCATTCGAAATTTCGATAACAAACAACTCGCCGGTGGTTAAAGCAATGCCGGCGGATGAGGTATCGATGAAATGGATTTCGTAAGTGCAGGTGCCAAGCATGGTGACCGTCGTTTGAAACAAGACGGCACTGGTATTCCAACCACCACCACGGCGTACCCCAATGTCGATGGTGGAGCCAGCACTGCCCAAAAAGTTCATGTTGAAGCCCTCCAAAATGCCATCCATCCCCGCGCGTACATTGCACTGCCAGTTCAACGAGGCCTCTCCGTTAAATGAGGCATTGAACGAAGGGGAAACTTGGTCGAGTGTGCCGGTTTGGGCGAAACACAAAGAACTGCACAAAAGCATTGTGCACAGAGGAAGTAAAGGGGGGGTACGGAACATAATTTCAGTTAGAGATAATTTTCCGCCCGACCACTGAGCTCAGCGTTTTTTTCGCCGTTTGCGCCCTGTTACGACGGATTTGGCTTTTCTTGGCGCCGGGGCTGCGGTTTGCGCCATTTGCGGAGCTCCAGAGGGCACCCAGCCCTGGGGTGGCTCCTTCTCTCGCATTTCAAAGAGAAAGCGGGATGGATGGCAACTTTGCAGGCGCCCAAACTTGGCTCTGGCTTCGCAATAGGTGATGGTCAAATCACGTTGGGCGCGGGTTACCCCCACATACATCAGCCGGCGCTCTTCTTCTACATGGCCTTCGGTGACGGAGCGAGTATGCGGCAAAATTCCTTCCTCCACGCCGACTAAATAGACGCGGCGAAATTCAAGACCTTTGGCGGCATGCAAAGTCATTAAAGTAACGGCGTCGCCTTGGTCCTCTTGGTCGCGGTCGTCGTTTTCATTCAAGCTAAGCTCTTCCAGGAATCCTTGCAGAGTTGGCTTGGATGCTTTGCGCTGGTAATTCTCCGCAAAGTTCAAAACCTCCATCACCCCATTCCAACGTAAGTTGCGCGTGGCTTCGTCTGGGTAGATGCGATCAATTTCGTCGCGGTAGTGGATGCTCGTCAACAAGGTGCGCAACAAAGCTACCAAATCACCTTGTTTGGCAAGAGCGTGGGCTTGGTTGAGGGCGGTGCGCAGCTGCTGGAAACCCTTGCTGGGTGCAGCTCCCAAACTTCCGCTTTCAACCATCTTGCGCATGGTGGGAAAGGCTCCTTCTCCAGCCGCAGTCGCCGCTGCCACCACCTTTTCTATCGAACCTTTGCCGATACCGCGGGCCGGAATGTTAGCAATGCGCAGGAAACTTGTTTCATCCGCGGGGTTGGCAATGAGGCGCAAATAGGCCAGTAAATCGCGCACCTCTTTGCGGTCGAAAAAACTCATTCCTCCAACTAAATGGTAAGGAATGTTCATCGCCCGCAAATCAGCCTCGAAGCTGCGCGGTTGTTGGGCGGTGCGCACCAAGATCGCGATATCTCGATAATGGGCTTCTCCAATGCGCACAAGGTGGTCGATTTCACTGCAGACGAAACTTGCTTCATGGCTTTCGTCTTCCATGCGCAAAATAGCGACCGTGGTGCCGCTGCCAAGGGCCGATTTCAATTCTTTTTCATGCCGCTTGCTATTGTTGCGAATCACCTTGTTTGCGGCATCGAGGATTTCTTCCGTCGACCGATAATTGGTAAGCAAATGGATTTTGGTTGCACCAGGAAAATCTTTTTCAAAGCCGAGGATTTTCGAAATGTCTGCACCACGCCAACCATAAATGGATTGGTCGTCGTCGCCAACCACACAAATATTTTGGTGGTTTTGCACAATGGCACGCACAATGCCATATTGCGGACCATTGGTGTCTTGATATTCATCAACCATGACATAGCGAAAGCGGTCTTCCAATTGCTTGCGCACCGTCTCCTGCTCGTTTAATAGTTTGAGGCTGAGGACGAGGAAGTCGTCAAAATCTAATACACGCGAGCGCTGCAAATGTTGTTGGTATTTTTCATAAACCATGGCCACGCCCAGATCCCAGTCGTCGTCGGCTTGGTCTTTTGCTTGCTCCACAGAAATGAGCGAATTCTTGAATAAAGAAATGCGTGATTGTGCGGCACGCGGATGAATAGCAGTTTCGGCAATGCGGAGTTCGCGCAAGGCGGATTTCACCGCGGTGATTTGGTCGGAGCCGTCACAGATGCCGAAGCTGCTGGGCAGATTCAAAAAAGCAGCATGCTGCCGCAGCAATCGAATGCAAAAGCTGTGGAAGGTACTTACCTGAATGCCTTCCGCCTGCTTTCCAGCTAGGCTGAGGAGGCGTTCCTGCATTTCTCGAGCGGCTTTGTTGGTGAAGGTGACGAGGAGGATTTGCTCTGCCGCCACCCCTTTCTCGAGCAAATGCGCTGCGCGCACGGTGATGACGCGTGTTTTGCCCGTGCCAGCACCCGCCAACACCAGCAGTGGCCCCTCCGTCGTGGTTACGGCACGACGCTGTTCAGCATTCAGGGATTGCAGCAAGGGGCTCATGCTCACCATTGTGGGCATGGTCCCAAGAAAACCAAGTGGGGGTAGGGGCTTGACTTTGCCCGCGGCCAGTCTTTACTCCAGGCCGACAATCTCGCCGTTGGGGAGCAAATCCATTTGTGTGGCCATAGGGTTTTTCGGCAGCCCGGGCATGCGGAAAATATTGCCGGTGAGGACCACCAAAAACCCGGCGCCGGAATTGACGACGACATTGCGCACTTTCAATTTGAAACCAGTTGGGCGCCCGATTTTTTTGGCGTCATCCGAGAGTGAGCCGGGCACTTTGGCAATGCAGACTGGCAATTCAGAAAACCCCATGTCTTCGATGCGTTGCAAATCTTTCACCGCGCTAAAGGCGAAGCCCACGTCCTCGGCACCGTAGAGCTTCTGCGCAATTTTCCGAATTTTCTCCCGCGGGGAATCTTCTAAGGCATACACCGGAGTAAAAGGGGGCGAGCCGGCGTTAACGGCATGCATGACGGCGTCGGCTAGGGCCAGCGCACCTTGACCGCCGTCGGCGTGGTGGGTGGAAACCGCAAATTCCACCCCCAACTCGGCACAGCGTTTTTGCACCACCGCGATTTCTTCTTCTGCGTCCGATTGGAAGCGGTTGAGGGCCACAACGGGTGGTTTGCCGAGGGTTTGGATGTTTTCGATATGCTTTTCCAGATTGGTCAGGCCGGCCTCGACGGCGGCGAGGTCGACAGAATCCAAATCCGTTTTGGCTTTACCGCCATGCATTTTTAAGGCGCGGATGGTGGCGACCAAAACTACGGCGTCGGGATCAAGCCCGGCCAGACGGCATTTAATGTCGAAAAACTTTTCGGCACCCAAATCGGCACCAAAGCCAGCTTCGGTGATGGTCCAATCAGCAAAATGCATGGCCATGCGGGTGGCGAGGATGGAATTGCAACCATGGGCGATGTTGGCGAAGGGGCCGCCGTGGATAAAGGCGGGCGTGCCTTCCAAACTTTGCACCAGGTTGGGATTGAGGGCGTCACGCAACAGTGCCATCATCGCACCAATGCAATCCATTTGCCGCGCATAGACCGGTTGTCCATCCAAATCGTAGGCAATCAGAATGCGTTGCAAACGTTGACGCAAATCGTCGGCGTCTTGGGCCAGACAAAGAATGGCCATGATTTCGCTGGCGGCGGTGATGTCGAAACCGCTTTGCCGCGGCACCCCTTGCCCAGTACCACCCAGCCCACTCACCAAACTACGCAGGGAGCGATCATTCATATCCATCACCCGCCGCCAAACAATGCGTCGCACATCCAAGCGCAAGGCATTGCCAAAGTGCAAGTGATTGTCAATCATCGCCGCCAGCAAGTTATTGGCGGCAGTGATGGCGTGAAAATCCCCAGTGAAATGCAGGTTGATGCGATCGAGCGGCATGACCTGGCTGTATCCGCCGCCACAAGCTCCGCCTTTGACTCCCATGCAAGGGCCTAAGGAGGGTTCACGCAAGGCAAGACAAACCGATTCTTTCTTGGCATGGAAGGCTTGGGCCAAACCGATGCTGGTGGTGGTTTTACCTTCCCCGGCGGGAGTGGGGGTAATGGCCGACACCAAGACCAAGCGCGGCTTCGCAGTGCGCTGGCGAGGGCGACTCAAAGCCTGGATATCCACCTTGGCGATGGTTTGGCCAAAGGGTTGTAGGTCGGCGGTTTCGATGCCGAGATTCTGAGCAATCTCGGCAATGGGACGCGCCTGAAATTGGCGGGCAATGGCAACATCGGATTTCATGGCTTGGGAGTGTAGCGCAGCAGGTCTCGCGGTGCTCTGTTGCAAAAAAAGACAAAATTATATTTGCACAACAAAAATTCATGGATTAGAGAGGAAAACAGGATGACGCCACCCCACATTAAGCTTCTCGCTTCTCGCCCTATTCTCTTGTCTTAGCCTAAGCGCAGCGGATTTTGGACAACAGGTTTTGGTGGTGGACGGGTCCGGAGCCACACTGCTCGCTTATCCAAGTATTTACCAAAGCCATGGCTGCTGCCAAAGCTGGTGACATCATCGATATCGTTGGTGGCCTGCCCCCATTATCCGTACGGTTAGCAAGGTGACAGTCGACTAGGTCTTGTGCCCCTGCGGGGCTGATGAAGCGGAGCGGAATCTGCCCCGCAGGGGAGTGCCGCAAACTCCTCGGGAGTCCGATACTCCAGTGATCTGTGCGGCCTGATCTGATTTTACTGCATGCGCCAGCTTTCCAGCAGGACGCGTGCCTCGGCCACGGTGGCGAAGGTCTCCATCTGGAGAAACTCGTCCCGTAGCTTGTCGTGGAAGCTTTCTACGCAGCCATTCTGCCATGGGCTCCCTGGCTTCACGTAGCGCATCCTCGCGTCGCATGTGGCTGCCCATTCCTGCAGCGCAATGCTGATGAATTCAGGATCGTTATCCGAGCGGACGAATGCCGGAGCACCGACAGCACCTTGATTGCCTTGCCGTCTCGCCTCCGGTCGAAAAGGAAATCCACCGTCCAGACGTGATTACGGCAGCGGCCGCGGTCGGGCCACGGCTCTTCCTTACGCCAGGTGCGCTGCCGACGACGCTTCTTGGGTACCTGCAGGCCTGCGGCCTGCCACAAGCCTTTGGCCCCGCTTGCGATTCATTGGGCGTCCCTCGCGCTTGAGCATGACCGTGATACGGCGGTACCCGAAACGAGGAAAGCGCTCAGCGAGGCTCTTGATGTGGGCAATCGCAGCGGCCTCATCGGAGGGTACCCGCCTCTCGTAATGCCACGTCGATCG
>JAJRZS010000068.1 GCA_024275135.1 Planctomycetota bacterium
GCAAATGTTGATTGCTTGGCAGTTCAATTTTGATGTCGAAGCTCCGCGTTTGTGGATTCGCGGCCGGTCGAATTTCTTTTACCATGCCCTGCAGTGGTTGAGACGCAGCGTTAATCCGAACCGTCAAATTCTGCCCCACTATCACCTCCTTGATTTTTGATTCGGGCACTGAAGCCAGAAAATCAAAGTTGCGGCTGTCTTGCAAAACTAGAATCAGACGACCAGCGGCAGCCAAATCTCCTGGGTCAGCCAATCGCTTTTGTACTAAGCCGTCTACAGGGCTTTTGATTTCTGCAAAATCGAGGAGCAACAAGGCCTGTCTTAGTTGCTGTTGGGCAGCATCCATTGCAGCCTTGGCTTGCAGATGCCCTGCTTGGGCAGCTTCCAGTTGCGCATCGGTTGCAGCCTCCTTGGCGTGAAGCTTTTGAAACCGTTGATAATGGGCCGTGGCTTGTTCGAAAGCGGCTTGGGCTGCACGCAAGCCACTGCGCGCTTGCTCGACTCGGGCTTCCGAGTCGCGCATATCCAGGGTGGCGACGACCTGCCCCACCTTCACTGGATCCCCAACCTCGACGTTTAGAGTGAGGATGCGACCACTAACTTCTGGCGCTAAGTTGACGATTTGTGCAGCTTGCACAGAACCGACCGCAGTAGAACTTGTTGGCAGGGACTGGGGCTCCACTTTGAGTTGCTGTTGAGGAGCCAGACCACCTGTGGTTGCATCCAACTTTCCTGCTTGAATGGATGGTTGATCCAGCGCCCCGGAGAGAATCACGAGCAAAGCCATCATGGCGACAACAACGACGAGTTTGATGATTTTTTGCATTATTGAACCTCCTCGGGAGTTGGCATTCCTAGATTGCCCATGGCTCGACTGAGATCGACACTAGCGCTCAACAGGGCATAGTTCGCTTGCGCTTGGCGAATGAGAGCTTGGGTGCGCATGGCCTCGGCTTCTAGGAATCGCGTGATGGTGGCATTGCCGCCCTCGAATTGGGCTTGCACTAGGCGCAGGGATTCTTCCGCAAAGGCGACAGCTTTGTTTGCGACTTCCAGGCGCGCACCCGCATCTTCCAGGCGCAGATACGCTGCTTCCACATCCGCTTGGATTTGCAACCACGCTTTACGATCGGCGGCCTTGCTAGCTAAGCGTTGGGCGCGAGCTTCTGCACTTCGGGCCTGGTTTGCGCCGCCATCGAAAAGATTCCAAGAAACGGCAAAGCCTAATGTCCAGTTGGCTTCACTGCCTTGAAAGTCCATGTCGGGGTTGTCGGCCCAGCTCTGGCCAAAAAGGTCGACCCTCGGTCGCTGCGAAGCATCGGCTTGGGACACACGGAGTTGAGCTTGTTGCAATCGCGTGCGCGCGGCCTCTAGCTCAGGGCGTTGGGAAAAAGCAAGACGAAGGGCTTCCTCCAAGCTTGCAGGAGTGGCGAAAGCCGGACCTTGCTGGAGGTCGAGCGGGGGAAGTTCTGCAGCCGGGATGGCAAGTAAGTTGGCAAGAGCAACCTTGGCTAACTGTTCTCCTTGCTCGGCTGCCAGCTGTTGCTCTTCCGCTTCCGCTAGGCGGACGTCTAATGAAAGGAGATCCGATTTCAAACTTTGACCTTCTTCGACCAGATGTTGCACTTCTTGCCGTTGTGCGCGCACAGTTTCCAAGGATTTTTTGGCTGCCGTAATTTGCTCCTGTGCTGCCATAATTTGATACCAAGTTTGGAAGGTGGCGGCGGCAAGTTGATTGCGTACCGCCAATTCTCCCAATTGCCCTAAGCGTTGTTCCAGTTCCGCAATTTCAACACCCAAAGCATGCTGGCCACCAGCGTAAAGGTTGTAGCCCACTTGCAATCCTAGTTCCCAATTATCGAAGGTGCCGGGGTCGTTAAAATTGGTGCCAGGCTGGTAGCGGCGGGCGTCGATGGTTTTGTATAAGTAGGCCGACGGCGCATCCGCATGGAGATAATTCCAGTTTGCATTCACTTGCGGTTGAAAAGCAGAGCGACTAGCGTCAAGGGCAGCCGTGGCTTGAGCAAGGTGGGCCGCGGCCAAATGCGCATTAGGGTTGTGAGCCAGCACCAAATCCACAGCCTGTGCCAAGTCCAGCTGCTGGGGTAAGAGTATTTCGGCATTTGCAGGCTCAACCGTGGGAAGCGGTGGAGCCGTGGCTCGTTCTACTGCAACCGGCGTCGAGCAGGCGGCAAACCATAGCAACAAGAGGGCGGTGTTTAGGGGATTGGCTTTCATGGGAGGTTGAGTCTACTCCCGATTAGGGCCAACTTTGGGGTGGAGGTTCCCCTACTCCGTGGGCTCTTTTTCTTCAGCTGGTTTGGCTTTTTGCTGCTCAAACTGCAGCCGCAGTTGCGCCGTTTCGATGCGCTCCAGGCTTTGCAGGCTCTTTGTCATCACCTCCAACTGCTGATTGATGGCGTGAAGCGCATCAATCATTTCTCGACGCTGGACGGCAGGATTGTGAACCTCGGTTTCCTTCTTAGGTTCTTGCTTTTGCACTCGCCATTCCAGGGCAAGACCTGTACCAGCGACCAAGGCGAGTAAAAGCAAGGCTGGGGCGATAACCCCACGGTTGGACTGGGTGGGTTGCATGCCACCCACCCTACCAAGAAACTTAAGCCAATTTCTTCGCCAGCACCTTGCGGCTCCATAACCCAGTTAGCAGGTTGAACAGAATGAGGCCGAAGAAAAAATGCCAGGCGTTGAGGCTGCCGAAGTGGGTTTGGGCCAGGGTGGTGCTCATCGACCAATCCGTAGTGGAGTAAACCATGCGCAGAGGTTCAATGGCCATGGTGACTGGATTGAAGACCACTAAGCTGCGCAAGAAATCGGGAAGACGGTCGAGTGGAGCGAAAGCGCTCGACAAGAAGATCATCGGCAAAGTGACAATCATGATGACGGCGAGCATCTCGAAGTGGCGTTTGAATTGAAAGGCTAATCCTAGGCTTAGAGAGGTGAAGCCGAGGATGACCAACAACAAAGCTGCCAATCCAACCAAGGCACCGTCCCAACCTCCAGCGAAATGAACTCCAAGCACCGCCGTGGCACCAACGATGACGAAACATTGCAGCAGGGTCATCACTGCAATGTGAATGGCGCTCGACAAAACAATACTGAAGCGATCGACCAAAGGTGCGGCGCGGATGCGATCGAGAAAGCCCATCTCGCGGTCGAACAAAATGGGTACGCCGGCGTTTAGCGAGGCATTGAACGCGGTAAACAGTAAGGCCCCTGGGGTAACGAAATCCAAATAGTTACTACCGCCTAAGGCTGTACTCATGGAATCTTTGAGCACGAGGACAAACAGAGTCATCCAAATGATGGGCTGCATCAAACCGCTGATGACCACAATCGGCCGCCGCTTGCTGTGCAAAAACCACCGCCAAGTTTGAATCCGAGTTTCTTGCCAGAAGGGGGAACTCATGCTGTGACCTCCGCAGTTTCTTTTGTTCCTGCTAGATAAGCATCTTGTAAAGTTGGTCGACGCATGCCAACACTGACTAAGTTGATATTTTGGTTTTGGGCATGTTCACTTAACCAGGCACTCCACGAGCGCCCCTCTTTGGTTTCTTGTCCCGGAGAAATGGCTTTTGCATATTCGGGCGATTGGGGTGCAGGCGGCATTTCTTGACCGGGCACTGCAGTGAACAGCTGACGTAGCTGTTCGCGATCTCCAGAAACACGATGCTCATGCAACATGGCGCTTAAAATCCAACTGCCAAGCCCGTTACGGAGTTCGTCTGGAGTGCCCACTCCAACCACCGAACCATGACTCATCATGACCGCACGGTCGGCGAGAACATCGGCTTCTTCGAAATCATGTGTGGCCAACAATAAGGCCGTACCTTCCGCCCGCAGTTCGGAAAGCAATTGCCACAACTCACGGCGGGCATCGTAGTCGAGGCCTGTGGATGGCTCGTCGAGGATGAGCAGTTTGGGTTTGTGCATGACGGAGGCCGCTAAATCGAGGCGTCGGGCCATACCGCCCGAATAGCCTTCCAAAGTGCGGTCGCCAGCTTCGGCTAAGCCAAACCTCTGCAGTAGTTCTTCGACGCGGGTGGCGATGGTGTTTTTGGGCAAATGCACCAAGCCCCCTTGGAAGCGTAAAAACTCCCGCCCAGTAAGAACCTTATCTAGTGCAGACTCCTGGCCGGCATAACCGAGATAGCCACGCACCTTTCGGGGGTTTGCCTGGGCTTTTGCATCGCAAACTTGAATCGTGCCCGAATCTAGACGTTCCAGAGTGGTAATCGAGCGAATGAGCGTGCTTTTTCCAGCTCCATTGGGGCCCAGCAGGGCGACCACTTCGCCGCCGGCCACCTCAAAGCCAACATCTTGTAAGGCCTGAACCTCGCCAAAACTCTTTGACGCGCCCTGAATGCGGAGGATGGTTTCCATCAGGCCTGGGATTGTACTCCTTTTGAGATTATTTCCCGGCCGGAACTCTTTGAACATTTTGTAACAATTCAGAAACAATTATCCTTCATCCTAAAGTCTATGGATCGCCGCCGATTTTTGCAGATTCTGGGTGCCCTCCCTCTGTCAGGGAAGACATTACCAGTCTTCTCCCGCAATTTGTTCACACAAAAACTCCATAATGACAGGGTTTTAATCCTGGGGGCAGGGATATCAGGGCTAATCACTGCGCAACTACTGCAGAGAAGATACGGGTTTTCTCAACCAGGCCAGGTGCGTGTGCTGGAAGCAGAAAGCCATGTAGGAGGAAGAATTGAAAGTTGTAGAAGTTTTCAAGGAGGAGTGGCCATTGATTTGGGGGCTACTTGGATTCATGGCATTCAAGGCAACCCACTTTCCCAGATGGCAGACCAATTTGATTTGGCTCGCTATCAAACGGATTGGAGTTCACTGGATTTATTCGGTTTGAATGGGCGTCCAATTTCAAGGAGTATTCGCCACTTGGCAGAGGCCAAGGTTTATGCATCTTATGCGGCCGCAAAGCGCCGACGCAATCGCCTGCTACAAGATGAATCCTTGGCAGACACTTTGGATGCTGTTGGTGCACGCAGCCTTTTTCGCCCCCAGGAGGTTGAGGCTTCCGAGTTTTTCTACAGTCAGATGGTGGACGAATTGTGCCAGTATTTGCAGCAAGAATCGGCCATGTATTGGTTTACCGACGAGGAGTTTAAGGGTGGAGATGCTCTCTTTGTTCATGGTTTTGATAACTTGACGGAACACCTATCGCGGGGACTGCATATTGACCTGAACCATAAAGTGCAAAGAGTCCTTCTTAACTCTCGCGGAGTACGGGTTTTCACTGACCAAGGTCGTTTTGATGCAGAACGAGCCGTGGTTACCCTGCCGCTGGGCGTATTGAAGTCGGGGTTGGTTGATTTCCAACCTAGCTTGCCGGCAAATTTGCAGCACTCCATTCGAGCCCTTGGGTTTGGCAATAGATATCGCCTTGTTATGGAGTTTCCTTTCGTGTTTTGGGATCCTCAAGCTGAAATTGTGGGAAAAGTTGGCACTCCTTACGGGCGTTACGGATTGGGGGAACATCTGTCTTTTGTTAATCGATATCCAGTCGTAGGTCGCCCCATTCTGAGCATGGATGCAATTGAAAGGCTTAGCCATCAACTGGAACAAATGGGAGCAACTAGAGCAACTCAATATGCACTAGATGCTTTGCGAAAAATTTACGGACCGAATGTACCAAATCCAATTCAGGTGGAAGCAAGTCATTGGGGACAAGATGAACTGTATGGTGGAGCCTACAGCGCCTGGGTTGTTGGCTCTGGCCCCGATGACAATCGCAATTTTCAACAAGTCATCGGCGAGCGTCTATTTTTTGCTGGAGAGCACACATGCGCAGAATACCCGTCTACAGTCCACGGCGCCCTTTTCTCAGGAGAACGGGTGGCGTCTCAGGTGCATGTTTTTGCACGATGAGCTTACAGTCGAGTATCAAATAGCAAAAGCAGAAACAGCGAGGGTAAATAGACGATGGAAGCCCAAAAGACGGTGCGTGCGCGGCCATCGCGGCGTTTCATGCCAAAGAAAATGACGGCGACTAAAAACAAAAGGGAGAGGGTGAAAGCACCGTAGAAATAGACTCTTCCAGCAACATGAAACATGGTGGGAAGCATGCTGACGGGCACCAAGGCGATGGCGTAATGTACAGATTGACGGCCAGAGGCGGCACCGGTGGGGTCGACTCCGGGCAACATGCGTAAGCCTCCTTGCACATAGTCATCGCGGTAAAGCCAGGCGATGGCAAAGAAGTGGGGAAGTTGCCACAAAAACAAAATCAGGAACAAAACGCCGGCCATGATATCGAGGCCATGGCCAGCAGCAGAATAACCAATGAGCAGGGGCATGGCTCCAGGCACGGCGCCAACCAAGGTGTTCATAGGAGTAATGCGTTTGAGGGGTGTATAGATGAAGTCATAAAGAAGAATCATCACCAATGCCAGCCACGCGCATAAGGGATTGAGGAAGAACCAAAGCCAAAACAACCCGATGATGGCGGTTGCCCATGCTACGCGCCTGGCATCCTGCAAGCGCACGCGGCCGGTAGGGAGTGGGCGATTGCAAGTGCGTGGCATGCGCTTGTCAATGTCCACTTCCAAAATCTGATTAATGATGGCGGATGCGGAACTGGTGAGAGTCAGACCAATCACCAAGTGCATGGCATCGAGCCAAGACCAATATCCATGGCCACCAATCCAATAGCACAGTAAGGCCGCCGGAGAGGCAAGAAGTTGAATGCGCGCTTTGGCCAGATCGACCCAATCCTTGGGGCTGCCTCTCATCCGTCGCTTGCTGGCTCAATGCGCCACTTCACTTCCATCCACAAGGCCGTGACATAGGCCATGACCAGCACTCCACACAGTAGATGGCCGGTTGCAATCAAGCTTTGAAAGAAGAAGCGTGTTTCTTCATTCGAGAAGTTGCCGACGAGGGGGCCAAGCAAAAAGGCCCAAGCCGCGCAGCCTAGAGCTAATTGGGTGCCAAGTACATGGGCCAAGCTGCGCGCTAGTTTGGTCATCCGCGCTTGTGCTCGGAATTGGGTTAGGGTTTGTTGAATGAGAAATAAAACCACCAGTGCGGTAGTCATTGCCAGGGTGAGATGGCCTTCAAAAGCGCCTTGTTTGTGACGCAAGCTGGCAGCGGTGAATAGATTGAGAAACAGTAAGACTAGGGAGACGCTGGTCCACAAGCGCAACCGGATGACGCGATGTTTGGGAAAGGAGATGAGAGGGCGATTCCAATCTTTGGCTGTGCATTTGCAAAGCACTACCAGGAAGACCACCACCAGCTGCGCACCGAGGGCGTGGAGAATGGCGACTAGATAGTCATTCTCGAGCACACGCCCAGCACCCAATAATCCTTGTCCAATCACAATGACCAAGGAGGCCGTTGCTAATAGGCGTAGGCGCTTGGGAACCCCACGAGTGAACCAAGAACTTAAGCAAAGGAGCAGGATGAGCAGGCCGGTGAGGCTGGCGGCTTGGCGATGGGTATGTTCCACCACCGAGCCGAGGCCGAAGGTGTCGGCTAGTTTGCCGTAAAAAATATTGAACAAAGAACCGCCGTTGATGTCGGGCCAAGTGGGATAGGCCATGCCAACTTCGGCACTGGTAATGGTGCCGCCAATGCCGCAGGTCAAGGCGATGGTGATCACCAAACCGGCGACGGCTAGGCGATGGAGCCAGGCGAAATAGGGGGAAGTTTCCATTAGCGCATGCCCTCCGCAGAGGCCCAGCGAGCTTTTTGCGTTTGCATGGCGATGGCAAACGCCTCTTCGGGGGAGGTGCTTTCCAACATGGCGAGGGCCTGATTCCACACCGCCCCTCGAATCAGCAAGTAAAGAACATAATCCACGGCTGCGTTGCGCTCCGCTGCCGACAAGCGAGCAAAACTGCTCATGGATGTATTGGCAATGCCATGCACCACAGTTTGCATAAGGTCGGCGCGTAGAGGCGGAGAACCGGGTTCCGTGCTTTGGTAACGCACCGCGCCCAAACTGAAGTTTCGCGGGGGCGGGGTAAGCAAACGTGCGGTTGGGGTTTCTGCTCCACCGTCACTGCCATGGCAATGCAAACATTGCACCTGATAAACCAAGCGTCCTTGGCGGAGACTGCCAACAAGCTCCTGTTGCCAACTATCACTCAGATGGGGATGAGTGAAGCTGCCAAATTCCTGTTCAATCAGATGAAACAAGGCTTTTTCTTGAGCGTTGTCGAAGGTGAACACCGGCTCCGCCTCCGGGGCGACAAAAGGTTCACTCAGGGTGATGCTGAGCCCGGAAACTGCAGCCAGGGTGACGGCAAGCAAAGCGAAAAAGTCGGCCTTGGGAATCATTAGGCAGAGAGGGCTTGAAGGGCGAGGGCGCCACTCTCGGTCCACACATAGAGAATGAGATAGACCAAAACACCTGTGGTGGAGACATAGAGCCAGATGGGGAAAGTGAGGCGCGCCAAGCGGCGATGTTGTTGGCGTCGGTCGTGGAGGCCGAGCCAGATGGTGCGCAAGGCCAAAAAAGGAACGGCGGCAGCGAGCAAAGTGTGGCTGAGTAGCAGGCCAAGGTAGGGCCATTTGCCCCAGTCTGGCCCTTGATAGCGTACTTGAATGGAAAAATGGAAGTGGTAATAAAGGTAGGAGACTAAAAACACCACCGAACAGGCGAAGGCGCTGAGCATCGCCCGCTTATGCGCGGATTCCTTGCCTTGGCGAATAAGAACGATGCCGACCAGCAAGAGGAAGCCGGCTAAGCCATTGAGGGAGGCGTTGAGCAGCGGGAAGATGGAGGGGTCGTTCATGGTGGTCGAGCCCCATAGAATAGGCAATCCATGTTTCGTCTGCTCTTGATCGCTGTTGCTGGCGCTGCCGGGACTCTGGCGCGTTATGGCGTCAGTAGCTGGGTCCGCGGCTGGGCGGGTAGTGGCTTTCCCTGGGGAACTTTGGCAGTGAATGCCATCGGCTGCTTCCTCTTTGGGGCCATCTTGACGATGGTGCGCGAAAAAGGCCTCATCGAAGGGGAAACAGCCACCTGGATTATGGTGGGTTTCCTTGGTGCCTTCACCACCTTCTCCACCTTCGTTTTTGAAAGTTCGGATTTTTTGCGCACTGGAGCGATGGGGGTGGCCTTCATGAATGTGGCTGCCAATGTTGTCCTTGGCACGGCTTTGTTTTTTGCCGGAGTGTGGCTGGTGCGCGGTGCCTAATCCCGGTTGCGCTTGGCGTTAGGGCGCGTCCATAAAAAGAGCAACAACCCCGCTACGCAAAGACTGGCCAAAAGTTTGAAAGCCCAGGCAATCGGGCGCAACATAAGCGGAATGGCAACGAGGACGACCAGAGCAAAACTGGCCCATAGCTTGGCGCGGAGGGAGATGGCTCCCTCTTCTTCCCAGGCCCGCAACTCCGGGCCGACGCCGGGCAGCTGCAAAATCCATTGATGCATTTTTTCCGAGCTGCGTGAGAAGCAGGCAATGGCCAATAGCAAAAAGGGGACGGTTGGCATGATGGGCAAGACGGTTCCTATTATCGCCAGTACCAGCGCAATCCAACCACCGAGGAAGAGCAGAGAGCGGCGAACTTGGCGATGGAGCGCAGCCATCATCGGCCAACCCGAAGGGGACGCTTGCCCTTCTGTTTGCGGCGCTCGTTGAGAGCATGCAAAACCGAGGCTTCCGTGGCGAGAAATTTGACCAGCTGGCTTTTGCTGATTTGAAAGGCGGTGGCGGTGCGCTCCAAGTCGTCTTCCTCTAGGTGCAGCCGATCCAGGACTTCGGCCAGCAGGGCGGGGAAATCGGGGTGATGTGGGTTGACCTTAATCTTGCCGCCTTTCACGCGGGAAAGCCACAAGCTAGAAGGCTTGTATGCGCCTGGGGGGATGAAGTCGGCGTCGACCAATTCGGAGCGCAGCTGAATGGCCAGCTTCACCCGCAATCGAAACAAGGCCTCTTCCTTGTTTTCGAACTGAGAGCGCCGTTCCGTAGCCATGGCTGTAATGCCGCTTGGCAAATGCTCTACCCGAATCGCGGTGGCTACCCGATTTCGGTGTTGGCCACCTGGCCCAGTCGAGCGCGTGGCCTCGAAATGCACTTCTTTGAGCAGCTCTTCCACGGATTTCTCGGCAGGATGCACATTCTCATCATAAGCTTGGGCATAGGTCGTCGGCAGCAGGCAAGTCTCGCTTTTATTGGCGGAACATCCGGCCTCCATGTCCCTCTAAGAGGTGCCTGACCTTTGCCAACATGTTGATTTCACTCATTCTCCTTGCTCTTCCCCTGGCCCAAGTGGGGCAGGCTCCGAATCCCTCTGCCTTGCAGTGGGTCGACACGGGTTTCGACCGCGCCTTGTTCGAGATTGCCGAGCCACAGGCCGCTGCCAGCCCAGCCACTCGCATCAACGATGATTTAGCTGGCAAAGACGGCATCATCCCACCGCCCAGTGCCGGCTACACCTTGTTCGCCACGGTCATTGTCGAAACCTGGGATGGCGCATCTTTGCAGCAGACCGCGCAGTCGATTGCTGAATCTTGGGTCGAACCCCTGCTCCCGGCCCCCGGATTTCAGCTGGTGCATGCCTCCACTGTGGCCGACGCCTTGCTCCTCGCCCGCGACCTAGAGGCCTTTTACGGCGATGAAGCGGTTTATCTGGATGCTGCCCGACCTTGGTCCACCCGTGCTCTGCCTTCTGATCCTGGCTTTGGCAATCAATGGCATTTGCTTAACACCTCCAACCCGATTGCCGACGTCAATGTGGAAGGCGCGTGGAACGCAGGCATTACCGGTCAAGGCGTGGTGATTGGCGTCACCGACGGTGGGGTTTATTCCACTCATCCCGACCTAGCTCCCAACTACAACTCCACGGCCAGTCTTTCTGGCGGCAATAGCAACCACGGCACGTCTTGCGCAGGCATTGCCGCAGCGGCAGCCAACAATGGGCAAGGTGGAGTTGGCGCAGCCTATGGTGCGCAATGGTCGAAGCAGTATTTTGGTGGTTCCAGCACCAATGTTACGGCGTTCGGTTATCGCAACGATATCAACGACATCAAAACCAACTCTTGGGGCCCTATCGACAACGGCACCATTTCTTATATGACCAGCGCCGAGCGCACCGCTTTGGAAAATGCCGTGGCATCTGGACGCGGCGGATTAGGCGAGGTCTTTACTTGGGCTGCCGGCAATGGCGGCACCGCCGACCGCGTGGAATATGATCCCTATGCCTCAAGCCGCTTGACCATTGCTGTTGGCGCAATTGGCGACTTGGATACCCGTGCTTGGTATAACGAGCCAGGCTCTTCGATGACGGTGGTGACCCAATCCGACGGCAACAACCGAGGTATCTACACCACCACCGGAGGCGCTGGCTATACCAGCAACTTTGGTGGCACCTCTGCGGCAAGCCCTCTTGGCGCTGGTGTAGCCGCCCTGGTCTTGGAAGCCAATCCAGCACTCACTTGGCGTGATGTAAAAGCCGTGTTGATTGAGTCGGCGCGCAAAAACGATCCAAACAATGTGAACTGGATGGTGAATGGCGCGGGGTATGACGTCAATGTGCATTACGGATTTGGCTCCATCGATGCCGACGCCGCGGTGCAAACTGCACTCACCTGGACCAACCTGCCGCCGGAGCAAGCATTAAGTTCTGGTGTGGTCGCCGTGAACCAAACCATTCCGGACAACGATTTCAACGGCATCAGCCAAACGGTCAACATCGCCACCGATATTGTGGTGGAAGCCGTTGAAGTGAAGCTCAATGTTTCGCATACCAACATTGGCGATTTGTTCGTCAAGCTCATTTCTCCCAACGGCGTCAACTCGATTCTGGCCCGTCAACGCGGCGATACCACCAACAACTTCAACAACTTCATCTTCACTTCTATGCGCCAATGGGGAGAGTCTTCCTTGGGCAACTGGACGGTGGAAATCCACGATGAATCTAATGGCGTGGTCGGCACTTGGAATGATTTCACCCTCACCATCTACGGCCACGATTCCGCCGGCCAGGGCCTCACGTTGTCCTCGCCCACGCTCACTGCTGGTGCCTCCGCCTCCTTCCAAGTGACCAACGGCACGCCGAGCGCCACCACCTGGATGGCTTACTCCTTGGTTGGCCCGGGAAGTTTCAGTATTCCTTCATTGGGCGTTACTTTGGGCCTGAGCAATCCTCAACAGTTGGGTAGCGCCCAAACCGCCGATAGTCTCGGTGCGGCCACTTTTCCGGTTACCGTCCCTGCCAACGCCACTGGCACCAGCTACTGGATGCAGGCCCTCCAAGCCGGCAAGGTGAGTAATTTAATCAGCGGTACCGTGCTCTAGGCGCAGGCCCACCTCGGGTGTTGCTATGCTTCACTTATGGAGAAGCACCGCTGGTTTGCCCATTACGAAGAGGGGGTTCCAACCTCCATGAATTTCGAGGATATCCCGCTTGCAGGATATCTGGAAAAAGCCGTTCGCCATTACCCAGAATCGAACGCGCTCATCTTCATGAATTGCCGCTTCACGTATCGGCAGCTGAAGGAAGAAGTGGATCGCTTTGCCACTGCATTGGCCGGCCTGGGGGTGCATAAAGGAACGCGGGTTGCTGTGCAGGCACCGAACATTCCGCAAACCGTCATCGCCTATCTTGCCATCCAAAAACTTGGCGCACATGCAGTGATGACCAACCCACTGTATATGCCAAGGGAAATCGAGCATCAATGGAACGATGCCTCGGTGGAAGTTGCCATCACCATGGATTTTCTGTGGGATCAAAAGGTGCGCGCAATTCGCGACAAACTCCCGGTGCGTGAATACATCATTGCTTCGGTGCCCGAGTATCTTGGTTTTCCGCTCAACCTACTGGCACCACTTAAACTGAAAAAAGCCGACCCACCGATGGTGGCCAAGGTGAAGCCTGAACCCGGGGTGCATTTCTTTCGCAAGTTAGTGCGCGCTGCAGCAGCTGCGCCGCCACAAGTGGAAATCTCCATGGACGACATCGCCGTCATCCAATACACAGGTGGCACCACGGGCGTTTCTAAAGGTGCGGTACTTACCCATCGCAACCTCAGCTATAACGTGCAACAAGTGCGAGCTTGGTTTATTGGGTTGGATCCCGGCAAAGAAGTGCTGCTTGCCGCCTTGCCTTTCTTTCACATTTTTGGGCTTACCGTTTGTCTGACTTGGCCCATTGCCGTTGGCGCGTGCGTTGTGTTGCAACCCAATCCGCGCGACATCGACGGCATGATTAAAAACATCACCAAGCATCGGGTCAGCCTGTTTCCGGCCTTGCCCGCCTTGTTTAATGCCATCAATCAATATCCTGGCATCGAAACCAAGGATTTGTCTTGTGTGAAACGCTGCTTCTCTGGGTCGGCGCCACTGCCCGAAGATGTGCAAAACCGCTTTGAACAGCTTACCGGCGCCATCATTGTGGAGGGGTTTGGGCTCACCGAAACTTCCCCTGTCGTCACCGCCAATCCCGTGGGAGGCAAACGCAAAATCGGGCATATTGGTTTGCCAATTCCGGAAACCGACATTCGTATTGTGGATCCCGAAGGCGGACTTCCGGAGCTGGCGCCGGGCGAAACTGGGGAGTTGATCGTGCGTGGCCCCCAAGTCATGCAAGGCTATCTCAATCGCGAGCAAGAAACGGCCAACACCATTCGCAACGGTTGGCTTTACACCGGCGATCTTGCAGTGATGGATGAAGAGGGCTATTTCAAAATTGTCGGTCGCAAAAAAGACATGATTATTGCTTCCGGCTACAACATTTTCCCCGATGAGATTGATCGGGTGTTGATGGCGCATGAAAAGGTATTCGAGTCTTGCACCATTGGCGTGCCCGACCAAAAGCGCGGGGAAACGGTGAAAGCCTTCATCGTGGTGCAGCCGGGTGAAACGGTGACCAAGGAAGAGTTGGAGGCTTGGTGCGCGTCGGAAATGGCGGCTTACAAGGTGCCGAAACTTTGGGAATTCCGCGAATCCCTGCCCAAATCAGCGATGATGAAGTTGTTGCGCCGCGAGTTGCGCGACGAAGAAATTGCCAAAAAGCAATCGGGAAATGCATAAACCACCCTTTGCTCCCCCGGATTTGCACGAGCAGGTCGCCATCGTGACCGGTGCCAGTCGTGGTATTGGCAAAGTCATCGCCCTTGCCTTAGCTGCGGCGGGTGCTGACGTGGTGATTGCGGCGAAAAGCGAGCAATCGCGGGAGCGCCTGCCAGGCAATATCCATCAAACGGCGGAAGAGGTGCGTGCTTTGGGGCGTCGGGCTTTGGCGGTCAAAACCAATGTACGCAATGCCGAGGAAGTGGAGGCCATGGTGCACGCCACTTTGGACGAGTTTGGGCGCATCGATATTTTGCTCAACAATGCCGGCGCGATGTTTTGGCGTCCGGTGCTGCAAACCCCAGTCAAGCGTTTTGATTTAATGATGGAGGTGAATGTGCGTGCCGCCTATTTGGCCACGCATGAGGTGTTACCGCATATGCTGCAACAAGGCAGCGGATGCATCGTGCAAATGTCTCCTCCACTGGCGCTGGACATGATGGCGGGCAAAACTCCCTATTGCATTTCCAAATTCGGCATGAGTTTGTTGGCGATGGGGCTGGCACAAGAAGTTGGGGAGGCTGCCGTTCGTTCCTGTGCCTTGTGGCCGTCTACCGCAATCGAATCCCAAGCCACCATCAATCACGGTTTGGGAGAGCCCAAGGATTGGCGCAAGGCCGACATTCTCGCCGACGCCACCCTCGCCTTATTGAAGGCTCCTCTGCAGCAAGTGCAAGGTCGGTGTTTGATCGACGAACAAGCCTTGGCCCTGGTCGGAGTTGATGATTTTGCCGCCTACAATTGCGTGGAGGGGGCTGAGCCGATTCGCATAGTTGGGGATGGTGGGGTGCAGGCGAAACTGTGGCAGACCTAACATAGGCGCCGCATGCATCCTACCCTCCGCCCACTCGCGGCTCTCAACCGCTACCTCAAGCAATCCACCACCGTTTATATGGTGTTGGTGGCTTCTTTGGTTGGGCTGTTGGGCGGCTATTCCGCAGTGTTGTTGCGCATGATGATTCAACAGAGGCAAAAGGCGATTTGGAGCACCCCGGAGCTGCCGAGTGAACATTGGAGCCTATTAACTTGGATTCAAGATTTACCTTGGTATTGGTTGGTTTTGGCACCGACGGTCGGTGGTTTTGTGGTGGGTCTGATTGTGCATTATGGAGCTCGGGAAGCGCGCGGTCATGGTGTGCCGGAAGTGATGGGGGCGGTGGCCACCCAAGGCGGCCGGATTCGTCCGCGCGTGGCCGGCATCAAAGCCCTGGCTTCCAGTTTGTGCATCGCTTCGGGCGGTTCGGTGGGGCGGGAAGGCCCTATCGTGCAAATCGGCTCCGCCATTGGTTCCAGCGTGGCCCAAGTTTTGGGTTTAGGTCCACGTCGCATGCGCACCCTGGTCGGCTGTGGTGCTGCTGCAGGTATTGCCGCCGCTTTTAACGCCCCGGTTGCTGGCGCTTTGTTCGCCGTCGAAGTGATTCTTGGCGACTTCGGTGTGCCGCAGTTTTCGCCCATTGTGATTAGCTCAGTGGTGGCCACGGTGGTGTCCCGCCATTTCCTGGGGGATTTCCCAGCCTTTGAAATCCCGGCCTATTCCATGCATCACCCGACCGAAATGGTGGGCTATGCCGTGTTGGGGGTCTTGGCTGCGTTCACTGCCATTTTGTTCACGCGCACTTTGCATGTCACCGAATCCGTGGTGGATCGCATGCCGCTGTGGGATCCGCTGAAGACGGCAGGTGGTGGTTTGTTGGTGGGAGTGCTGGCGCTTTTGGTGCCGGAGGTTTTGGGCGTGGGCTACGAGGCCATGAACGAAGCCCTGGATGGACATGTTGGCTTGCTGATGTTGTTGCTATTGATGCTCGCCAAATTGTTCGCCGTTTGTCTCACCCTCGGCACCGGCGGCTCGGGTGGTATTTTTGCGCCTTCGTTATTCCTTGGCGCCATGCTGGGTGGTGCTGTGGGCGTGGCCATGCAATATGTGATGCCGGATTGCGCTCCTCCCGGCGCCTTTGCTTTGGTTGGAATGGGCGCGGTAGTGGCGGCAGCAACCCACGCCCCGATTACCGCCATCATGATTTTGTTTGAGTTGACTGCCGACTACAAAATCATTTTGCCGCTCATGATTTCTTGCATTTTGGCCACGCTCATCATGATGCGAATCAACCGCGAATCGATTTATACCATCAAGTTGAGTGAACGTGGCATTGAGGTCCGCCGCGGCCAAGACATCAATTTGTTGCGTTCGATTCCGGTTACCGAGGTGGCGCGGGAAGACGCTATTTGCGTGTTGCCAAACGAGCGACTGGAACCTTTGCTCAAGCGCATTTTTCGCGAGGGTGCCTCTTTACTTCCGGTGGTGGATGAAAACCGAAAATATTTGGGCACCATTGGTCTGCCGGAGCTACGCCCTTTCTTGGATGAGGAAGGCATGGTGCGTCAATTGCTTACCGCTGGCGATATGGCCAGTACCAATTTGCCTAGCATCCCCGCCGACGCCACCTTGGATTTTGTTTTAGAGTCTTTGGACAAGGGCTATCGCGATGAAATGCCGGTGGCGCATTTGGATGGCACGTTTCTTGGTGTGGTGCATCTGGCGGACGTTCTGGACCGCTATCGTAGGGAGTTATTCAAAACCCAAATGGCCAACGAACTTGCTGGCAGTTTGCCGGTGGGGGATGGCGAACAAAAGCGGCATCGCGTGGGGGGCTTTGTCATGGCCGAGGTGGAGGCCCCACCTTCTTTGGTTGGCTTAACCATTGCCGGTGCGGCTTTTCGCCAGCGCTATGGAGTCAACGTCCTTTTAATCCGGCGTTTGGATCCAGTAAAAGGTTTGCAAGAACCGCAAGCCGTGGCCCCTGGTGATTTGCTTAGCGCGGGCGACCGCCTGGTCGTATTCGGCCCCGAATCCGCCGTCGACCGCTTGCAAAGCTTGATGTAGGGGGACGTAGAAGATTTGGGAGGTTTTAGTTAGATGCCGCGGTTTTCGGCTTCCGCGCTTCTAGCTCGGCCTTCACTTTCGCCCGCGCATTCAAAATGGCTTCTCGAGAAGCGCGTTTCAAATCCCAGGTTAAGTTCACTTTCGACAGCGTCCATAC
>JAJRZS010000069.1 GCA_024275135.1 Planctomycetota bacterium
GAGGAATGGGAAGCTCTTGCAAACAGGCTAATACTTGGGCGGCGAAAGCTTCGTTCAACTCAAACAAACCGAAGTCTTCGAGTTGCCAATGATTGCGCGCAAACAGTTTTTGGGTGGCTGGGACCGGTCCTAAGCCCATGCGCTTGGGATCGGTACCCGCAACTTCGACATCCAGTAATTCAGCCAGGGGTTGAATGCCTCGCTTTTCCGCCTCGGTGTCGGTCATCAAAACCAAAGCCGCTGCGCCATCGGTTATGCCGGAAGCATTGCCCGGAGTGACGGTGCCATTTTGGTCAGCAAACACACCAGGCAATTTTGCCAAGCCCTCCATCGTGGCTTGGGGCCGGATATGTTCATCCTTGGCGAAAACAACGTCTCCTTTTCGTTGGCGAACCGTCACCGGCACGATTTCCGCGTCGAAACGACCGCCCTCCCAAGCCGCCGCCGCTTTTTTCTGAGACTCCAAAGCAAAAGCATCTTGTTGCTCTCGGCTGATGCCACGTTCCTGAGCGAGCAACTCGGCGGTCTCTCCCATGATCATGTTGGAAAGAGGACATAAAAAGCCATCTCTGTACATCCCGTCGATTACAGGTGCATCGCCAAGTCGATAGCCCATGCGCATGCGATCGAGCATAAAGGGCACCCGACTCATGCTTTCCATGCCGCCAGCCAAAACCACTTTGGCACGCCCAAGGCGAAGTTCGTCTGCCGCCATTTGCAAGGTTTTGAGACCGGAGGCACAGGCTTGATTGAGGGTCCAGGCAGTGGCGGTGTGGGGAATCCCCAGCTGGTGGAGCACCTGGCGCGCCGGATTTGGCCCAGCCCCGGCCTGGCGCGCGTAGCCTAAAATAACTCGATCCACATCTGCTGGCGGCACCTCGGCAGCCTTAAGCGCAGCGGCCCCAGCAACGGCCCCCAACTGTGGAGCCGAAAGAGAGGCCAAAGTGCCGTTAAAGCGTCCAATTGGGGTGCGCACCGCAGAGGCGATGACAATCTTGCTGGCTGACATGGCGGGCTTGGCTCCATCGAGCGAACAACAAAGATGGGGCGACCCCCATCCTGGAAGCCGCCCATGATAACGTGCTCGGTTTTCCTGACTGACGCTTTAATTAAAGGTCTTCCGATTCTTTTTCGGGGGCTGGCGCTGGGGCTTTCGTAGAGTCCTCAGGCGAAGAATGGAGACCGCCTGAAAAGCGCATCTTCATCATCCCGCCACGCGGGTGCTCTCCAGAATTCTGCAATTCTTCCAGTTTCTCACGAGCCGCATCGCCTTCAAAAACTTCCCCGTTGATGATGACCATAATTTTTTCCGCATGCTCCAGATCCTCCGGCAAGTCCATGGAAAACTCGAATTCATCTTCGCAGCAAGAATCGTCTCCGTCTGGTTGAAAGAAAAACTTCGGCATATGGCGCCTCATCTCCTCCTGGATCTTGCCGCTAAACTCTTCTGCAAGAACATGAGGCTGGGGAAAACCCTGCCAGTGCATTTGCGGGCCGAAGCCTGAACCACCCCCAAATCCGCCAAAGCCTTGCGCAAAACCCATGCCGCCTCCGCGGTGCAAGCCAAAACCCATGTTGGCTCCTTGCATCTGTTCACGCAGTGCTTGAAGTTCGTGGCGCATCTGTTCCAGCTCAAAATGAATCTCCCGTAGCTGATGCTGTAAATCATCCTGGGATGCAGGCTCTTGCATCAGCTGCAAGGCTTCTGCCGCCAAAGCAGACGCTTGAGCAGAATCTCCAGCAGCAGCAAGTGCGGCACTTTTGGCCAACATCTCCGACACTTGATTGGTGGAGGAAGCGGGCTTGGCTTGCGCAAAAAGAGGAGTGGCAAGCAACAGGCCTGCCAAACAAAGAAGGTTTGATTTCATGGTGTAGACAAAGTGGGTGGAGGAATCGAGTGAAGGTAAAGTTGTTGGAGACGCTGCAGTTGCAGTTGCAACGCGTCCAGAGTGCTTTGCAGCACCAATCCATGAGCATGGTTTGGCTGTTGCCAAAGCATTTCTTGGAAAGCAAGGATTTCGTTGTTCAGAGCTTGTATTTCAACCTGAATCGCTTGCCATTCCATCGTTTGGCTTAAGTGCGCGCCATGCGGACGCCAAGAAAGAGCAGAAGAAGCCTCAGCACCAGGAGCGAAGGCAACCATGCAAGCGCTAACAAACAGGAGTCCAAGCCCCAAAGCCAAGGTGGACGGTTTTTTCTTCAGCTTTTGCGGATTGGCCGTCAACATGCGCTGAATGCGTTTGCCAATTGGAGAGTGCGGCTGGGCCATGCCGGCAACCAGTTGGGGTGGACAACTCGCTTGCATCCACGAGGCGACTTGAACCAAGCAGTCCGCCAAGGCCACCCCAGTTGTTTGCTCCTGGATTGCCCAATCATCACATAATTCTTCCGCAGCAACCCGAGCTTGCCGAAACAACAAAGGAAGCAAGGGCTGGAAGAAAAACAGCCTTTGCATCGCTTGCATCAGGAGTAGCCACCAAGGATCCTTGCGCTGAAGATGCGCAAGCTCATGGCCGAACATGCAGCGCAAGGAGTCTTCCGGCAGCTCCCACAGCGCACGTTGAGGCAAACAGATTTCTGGCCGCAACCACCCAAAAGCAATAGGCACCGTAAGTTGGGAAGAAACACTGAGTTTTAAATGTTTGGCGAGGCCAGGCGCGCGTGCAAGCTCGGGCTGCACCAATTGGAAAATCCGACTGCCGGTAATTGGCTTGCGTTGAGCTAGTTGTTGGCGCAACCGTCGCCATTGCCATCCCCAATGGATAAAACCCAAAATCGCCAAACCGGCCCAGAGAACGAGCCCGAGACTTTGCCATGGAAATGCCTTAGCCTCTACAAAAGCATGTGAACGATCAGAATCAGAAATAGGTTTCGGCAAAGCAAGAATCCTTTCCTTGAAGTGGGCCGCAGACGAAGAAGCTACTCCGAGATTCCGCTGCCAATGGATGTGGGCCGAAACAACTCTTTGATTGGAAACCTTGGAAGAGACAGCGGGGACCGTGGTTGCCCCCAGTGGCATGCGCCAAGCATAGGAAGTGGGGTGTCCAAGCAACTGCAAAGTAGGCGAAACCAAACAACCCAACAAAGCCATCTTGCACAAACGGTCGCGCCAGGCAGGAGAGAGTTGGGGTTGCCAACGCAAGAAAAGAAGAACCCCTCCCAACCAGAGGGTGCTGTGAAAAAAGAACGTGAGCAGCCAAGCGCTGAGGCTAAGCATCTTTCTCCTCCTTGCGCACTTGCTCGATCCATGGCCGCAAAGCAGCCAGTTCTTGTTCATTCAGCTCCCCGGCAGCCAACAAGTGATGCACCAAGGCCAAAGAATCCCCACCAAACAATCGCCCCACCAATTCGCCAACCATCGTTTGCCGGACTTCTTCTTCGCCCACGATAGGCCGATAGTGAAAGGAGCGGCCCTGCTTGCGGTGCGCAACGACCCCCTTGGCCTCCATTTTCTGCAACATGGTGGCGATGGTGGTGAGCGCCAAACCATGCTTAGCAAATAAAGCAGCATGGATTTGGGCACTGGTGGCCTCTTCCACAGCCCACAACACTTGCATGATGGCAAGTTGCAGGTCTCCAAGGCGATGGCGGCGACTCACGCCCTTCACTACGCACGAAAACTACTTTGGTAGTTTAAATTCTAAAGTTTTTTCCGGCCAGATAAAAAGAGGTGCATGGGTAGAATGTGTGGCTTTCCCGCCCCCGCCTTCCCCGTGAGGTCTGTCATGCCCGAATCCACCGCACCAACCAACCACGCCGCCGAACTGGAAGCCCTCATGGGCCTGAAGGGCGTCGAGCTCCGGATTAACCTATCCAAAGAAGAGCTTTTTCAAGAAGCCATTGCCCATGACCGTGGGCGCGTCCGCAAAGGAGGGCCCGACAACGAGCAAAAAGCCTTTGCCACCAAGCTCGGAGTGCAGGGTCCATTGGTTTATTACACCGATCCCACCTGCACCGGACGTCCGGTAAAAGACACTTTCGGCGTGGCTTCCCCCGAGCTGGAGGACAAGATTTGGTGGAAGCCCGACTTCCAAAAGTTCGACCCTGACAAGTTTGAGGCCTTGTTTCAGCGCGTCGTCGCCCACCTCAATGAAAAAGCCAGCCACCTCTATGTAAAGGATGTCTACTGCGGGTCCGACCCCAGCTATGCCCGCCCCTACCGCCTGGTTTCGGAATATGCCACCCATAGTTTTTTCTGCCACAACATGTTCATGCACAACATTGAAGGAGTAGAAAACGAGGATGAAAAGCGGTGGACCATGCTCAACGCCCCGAGTTTTCACTGTGATCCCGAACGCGATGGCACCCCTGGCACCCGCATCGTTTGCTTGGATTTCGCCAAACGCCGGGTGCTAGTCGCCGGTCGCGCAGATTATTGCGGAGTGGTGAAAAAATCCATGTTCACGGTGATGAACTTCCTGCTGCCGGAAATGGGAGAAATGAGCATGCACTGCTCGGCCAATGTGGGCGCAGCAGACGACGGCGCCATTCTTTTCGGCCTCTCTGGCACCGGTAAAACCACCCTTTCTGCGGATCCCGAGCGCCGTCTCATTGGCGACGATGAGCATGCCTGGACCGGTATTGGCGTTTCCAACCTGGAAGGGGGATGCTACGCCAAGCTCATCGATTTGGATAAAGAGGCCGAGCCGGTCATCGCCGCTGCCCTCAGCATGCCGGGCACCATCATTGAGAATGTTCCTCCTCTGCCTGGCCGCAAAATGGAAGAGTTGGACCCACAGGAACTGGATCTCACCGACTCCTCGGTCACCGAAAACACTCGCTTCAGCTACCCCCTCGACGCCAACCCCAATGTTATGCCTGGCGCCAAGGGTCCCCACCCCAAAACCATCGTCCTCCTCACCGCCGACGCCTTCGGGGTATTGCCGCCGGTTTCCATCCTCGACAAGGCCGACGTCATGTACCACTTCGTTTCCGGCTTCACCTCCAAGCTGGCAGGCACGGAGGTGGGCATTACCGAGCCCCAGGCCGCCTTCTCCGCCTGTTTCGGAGCCCCCTTCATGGCCCAGTTTCCCTCGGTTTACGCCCGTTTGTTGGCGGAAAAGATGGAAAAACACCACACCCGCTGCATTTTGCTCAACACCGGCTGGGGCGGTGGCCCTTATGGGGTGGGCAAGCGCATTTCCATCGGCTACACCCGTGCTCTTCTCAATGCGGCCTTGCGTGGGGATTTGGATCATGTCGAGACCGAAATCCACCCAATCCTCAATCTCAAAATGCCCAAAAGCTGCCCCGAGGTACCCAGTGAGATTCTCAACCCCCGCAACACCTGGGAGGACAAAGAAGCTTATGACCGGGCTGCAGAAAAACTACGCGCCATGTTCCAAAAGAACTTCGAAGACAAGGGTTTCGCCCAATTGGGCATTGAGCCGGTGATGTAAGCCATTCGCTTTTCCCACTCAAAAACCTGGCTAAATCTATGGTTTAGCCAGGTTTTTTCAATTTTCCCAAGAAAACCTTGATGGCCCCGAATCAGTAGGTAACCAAAATTTAGGAAGGTTTTTCAAATTGTTTCCCACCACTACGGATTTCCTCTGCTAGAGTTGAAAAGCGGCACCCCCCCCACGCATGGCGCCCGCCTCCCTGTTCCATGCTACGCTCCCTCGCTCGCATCCTCATCCTGGCCATCGTGTTGGACACGATGCATTGGGGGTTGCATCTGCGGGATGTCAAGCATCCTGAAAAGA
>JAJRZS010000070.1 GCA_024275135.1 Planctomycetota bacterium
CCCCATCCGAAAAACTTTTCCCAGCAGACGAGGCACACTGGGTTTCGGCATAGTTTTTACTGAAAACGCAGGAAATCCTGCAACTCCAGGTAGCGTTTTTCCACATCGGCCAGGCTGGCGGCCTCCAAGCCCGAGGTGGAAAAGGCCTCGACGGTCAGCGAGGCGCAAACCGTGCCCGTGGCCATGGCCCGGCGCAAAGCATCCATGCCGAAATCTTCGGCCGCGGCCAAAGAGCCCATCAAACCTCCGGCAAAGCTATCTCCGGCGCCGGTTGGATCGACCACATTTTCCACCGGATAGGCCGGCAGACCAAAGCGTCCATCGGGGGTGAAGAGGAAGGCACCATGCTCCCCCTTCTTGATGATGACCACATCCGGCCCCATGTTTTGCAAGGCCATGCCGGCACGCAACAAATTATGTTCCCCAGTCAACATCCGCGCCTCGCCTTCGTTGACCACCAAACCGTAAATCAGTTCCAACAAGGAATCCAAGGCCGCGCGCTCATTTTCGATCCACAGATTCATGGTGTCGGCAAAGGCGGTGGCTTGCGGAAAAGCTTGCAAGATTTCCAACTGCGTGGCCGGTGCCATGTTGGCCAAAAACAAATACCTGGAATCGCGGTAACTGTCCGGCACCAAAGGCTCCTCCACCAACACATTCAACTCGGTGGCCAAAGTTTCGGCTTCATTCATGGTGCCTTGGTAGCGCCCGCTCCAGCGGAAGGTAGGGCGATCGGCAAAAACTTGCAAACCACTTAAATCGGTGCCGCGCGCGCGCAAAGTATCCCAGGCTTGGGTTGGGAAATCACCGCCCACATTGGCAGCCAACCGCACTTGGGTGAACAAAGAAGCGGCGAGGGAGAAGTAGACGGCAGAGCCGCCAACCACGCCTTCCACCGAGGCGGCAGGGGTGACGATGTTGTCTAAACCAACGGAACCAAAAACGGCGAGTGTCATGATTTATTTTCGGGAAGGGACATGCCCTGACGGCGTTCGCGCGAGGTAACCCAAACCAGGCCACCGAGCAAGCCGAAACCAACTTGAGAGGTTAGGCGGAACAAGACGGAAACGGCAACTCCGAGGGTAAAGGAATCCCCAAAGTTGCGAAAGAAGGTGCCATATAAAGTTTCCCCCACCCCCCATCCTGCAGGGGCTATGGGCAGGGCGGAAACGGTTTGTACAACCGGGAAGATGACAAAATATTCGTCCACGCCCAGGCTGCTGCCCAAAGCGCTGCCAATGGCCCAAAACGATAAAATACCGGAGATTTGCAGGGGTACCGACAACAGCAATGCAGCCAGGACCGGCTTTTTGCGGTCGCGATAAACCAAAATGGCGTCATCTAATTTTTGGATGACGCCTTGCGCGGGGAGTTTTTTCAATATCCAGTCCACGCCCAGTCGTTTGCGCGCGCGGCGGGAAAGATAAATACCGGCACCAAGGATGGCAGCCAGAATCAGGCCATAAACCATGCCGGTCACCATGCGTAGGCCGGCCACTTCCGAAATTCGATGGGCGGCCCAAAAAGCCGAAAGCACGCAGCCGGCAATGAGCATCAGGGCAAACAGTCCAATCAAGCGATCGACAATAACCGACAAGGCTGCACGCATGCGATTGCTTTCCAAGCCGCGGGTGACCATGACCGCGCGCACCAAATCGCCGCCGGTGGAGCCTAGCATGACGTTGTTGAAAAAGTAGCCGATGATGGTGAGGCGGAAAGCTTGGCCATAGGCAACGGGAACTTCGGCCGCTTGCAACAAAATACGCCAGCGTTGGGCGGCGAATAACAGCAAGAGACCCCACAGTCCAACACCAAGGGCAAACCATTTCCATTCCAAGCTGGCCATGGCGGTGAAAAAACCAGGCAACAAGGTGGCGTTGTCGAGGGGGCCTTGATAGTGCTCCCCCTCCGTGGATTGAAACTGCCAATCCTCGGCGCGCCAATCACCGTGGAAGTGTCCGGCCAGCACTGTAGGCTCGGCCATGTTCTCGACCGTCAAGCGCAAACGGTCTTGGGTTGCAATCTGCCCGAGGACAAACCAAACCAAGATCGCGGCCAAGGCCAGCTTGAGGATGGTGAACAGAGGTTTCTGCACAGTGAATTAAGTTCTGGGTGCAGAAAGTAGATCCACCCAATGGGCACAAGTGGCGGCGACGGTAGAGTCGGCATCTTTGCTGCCTTGCTCTAAGCCGATGAGGATGAGGCGCAAAGCCGTGGAAAACACATGTTGGTTCCCCTCCCCCGAAGTGAAGGCATAGTCGTTGGCTTTGCGCCCCAAGGCGGTGAGGATACGCAAGGCGGTAATGGCGTCGGGGATGGGAGCTTGTCCGATTTTGCTGATGGCGGCATCGAAGTCAGCGCGGCTCTGGGCTTGGTCGAAGTCTTGCAGGGCTGCGGTCAAATGGATGTTTGTGTCGACGGCAGCCAAGGCCGCATTTTCTTCCACAATCCAAGTGCCGGCAAGGCGCGCTAAAATCTTCGCCGCCTCGTTGCGTGCTGCGGGGTAATCATCCTGCAGCAACTCCACCATCATCCACGCGCTAACTTCGATGGAGCGTGCTGGATCATGCAAATCCACGGAGGCGATGCGTTGTAGCATGGCTAGTTCCAAGGGACGGTGTTCGGGAATGGCATAGGATCCAGCTCCTTGCGAAGCGGCACTCAAATCCCCCAAATAAAAAGCTGGGGCGGCGGTGAGCATGGCCGGGGTTTGCGGCCGCCAGTCGGTTGGGGTGTGGATGGCCGCTAAATCATGCACCGCATCCATGGCGGGAATGGCGCAAGACGCAGCCGAGGCCACAAGGAGAAGGCGAAGGAGGCGGGGCAGCATGGACGTACTCAAGCTCCCAGCCTAGTGGATTGGACGGTTGGGTTCCACTCTGCTTTGGGGGGGGCGCTCTGCCAATCTGCATAGAACTCTGTTGACAAAGCTAGGACTATCGGTGGTCTCCATCAAATCAAGGTGTCCTTCGATCAAGTCAGCTCCGACATTGGCGACTTGGCTAATAGCCTCGCGGGTTTGCCCGATCGCGCTCCGCCAAAATGTTTGCTGTGAGTTTTTCCTTGAAGTTGGAACATATAGGCTCGTTGAGTGTTTTTAG
>JAJRZS010000071.1 GCA_024275135.1 Planctomycetota bacterium
CAGGCGGGATTGGGGCAAAACGGGGGGCGAAACTTCATGGTCTTTCTCAAGTCGCTAGGCAGCGACATGGAGAAGACGGAGAAGGTGTTGTTTCGTTACCCGCTTTCTAGGATTCTTGCCCACCCAAGTGGGCCAGGTTCGGAACCTTTTGTTTCGACTTGGCTCCAAGTGGATGTCCTCAAAAAGTAGACCCATGAAACTAGAACGTACCTTACGTGGTCTTGCCGGCTTCTTCCTCCTGCTGTCCCTTGGCCTTGGAAGCATGTTTCACCAAATTGAACTCGGCTCGCTGTCTTGGCTGTGGATGATTGCCTTTATCGGCTTCAATTTGCTGCAATCTGCCTTCAGCAATTGGTGCCCGATGATGGCCGTGCTCAAAAAACTAGGCTTGGAATAGGGAAACCAGGGAGAGGACTCCTCCTCTCCCTGGTTGTTGCCGCCGATTATGGACAGGGAACAAGGCCTGAAGTGTCGATACACAAACCAGTAGGCCGCGTGTGAAGCTTCGTATCTTGGACGCCCTGGGTATTGCTGCAGTACATCTCCCAAATCCAGGTAGTCATGAGTTCCCTCATTTTTGCAGTGCCAGAACCAGGTTTACGTTCCATAATTGGGTCTCCGTTTGCATCCACTACGGGATTGCCGTCCGAATCAAACACTGGCACGTCGACCCCATAGGTAATCGGATCAGACCCGTTCGGCATGGAGCGACAAACCGCTACCGTTTTCTCAAAAGAAACTCTTTTAGAATTGGTTGCTGCAATGGAAACATGGAAACCTGCGGCACGAACCTTGTTTGCCATATCTGCAGATAGTTCCGCACCATTGGAGGTGTCCAAGCTCATTGTATCACCTTGACTAACACAAATAGGTTGATGCCCCTGCCCGCCGACCCCGCAGACAACAGGGTTGGTGTCGAGAACGGCCCCATTGGGGCTTGCGCAAGGCCGATCATAGCTTGCAACTAAATCCCACCAGCATTCTGGGGCTGGGGGTTCTAAGGCGCACATGGAGTAAACAGAAAAATGCTCAATTTCGACAAAAGCCGAGCCCTTGTCGAGTAGAAGGCCTGAATCGACGATTCCTGATTGATCCCAAGAAAGATTAGTTTCATCAAAGTGGAGAAAGGATAGGCCAATTCCGGCTTCCACATTGGTCCAGGGAGTAAGAGTGGCAGGGGCAATTTCAATCCGGATTGGGGCGGCAAAGGTGGGAGAAGGAACGAGATTTCCGTCTAAATCGTAGAGGTTGATTCGAAACTGAGCCAATTGCATCACCGGATTGGTGGTGAAAGTTTCCATAAAAGCGTTGTTGAAAGCACTGTCTCGAAATGGCGTCAGGCCAATTCGATATTGATGGGAAAACACGCCCGGAGGAACCACAATTTTTATGCGTTGGAGATATTCCTCAGGGATGTCGGTGTAGCTTTCGTCAGCGAAAAGCATTTCTCCAGAAGGATGCCAAATCATTTTTTCACCACCTCTAGGGCCAATCGGCGGAGAGAGGTACAGGCGATCTGAAGAGATGCTAAAGGTGAAAGTTGTGATGGCTCCGCCTGAGCAACTTCCACCTGGCTCAAGGCCGGGAAGGGTGATGGTTCGATAAGTATCTGGATAGCCTGGGGCATACAACTGAAAAAGGTGCTCTGTGCCTGGAGCATACTTTTGTTGAAAGGTTGCGTTACCCGTTTGGTCGGTCTGCACGATTTCGTTGGACCCCATATCCAGCACGGTAACCCCTGCAATGGTGGTCTCTTGTTCCCCATCGACGACGGCAATTTGCAAAGTTACGCAAGACGTCTCTTGAGCTAGGACCGAAATGGAAAAGAAAAGGGCAGCCAAAAAGGCAAGAGCTAATTTTAGGTTCATGGGTTGAGGGTTGAGGGTACAAACCACCCATCAGATGAAAGATAGTATTGTTTTTCCCATGATAAATCAAGGGTTGTTTTTTGCTTGAAAAAATAAAACCAGGGAGAGAAGAACTCCTCTCCCTGGTTGTGTTGAGGTGGAATTTTAGACCAAACCTTGATCAAGCATGGCATCGGCAACTTTGCGGAAGCCAGCAATATTAGCTCCATTCACGTAGTTGCCAGGGGTGCCATAGGCCTCGGCGTTTTGGGCGCAGGCTTCATGAATGCTCTTCATGATGCCGCGCAATCTTTGATCCACCTCTTCACGTGTCCATGCCAAGCGGGCACTGTTCTGCGACATCTCCAAACCAGAAACCGCAACACCGCCGGCATTGGCAGCCTTGCCTGGGCCGAACAAGATGCCGGCGTCTAGGAAAATGTCGACGCCTTCGGCCGTGGTGGGCATGTTGGCCCCTTCCGAGACCAGCTTGACGCCGCCCGCAAGCAAATGCTTGGCATCGTTCTCGTTGATTTCGTTTTGCGTGGCAGATGGGAAAGCGCAATCTGCAGGAATCGACCACAGCGGATTGTGGTCCAAAGAGCGATCCGCCTCCTGATAGGTGGCACTAGAAAATTGGGATGCATATTCACTGATGCGGCCACGGCGGGCGTTTTTCAATTCCATCACCCAAGCCAACTTCTCAGCATCAATGCCTTCGGGATCATGAATAAAACCGCTGGAATCACTAAGAGTAATTGCTTTGCCTCCCATCTGGTTAATCTTCTCCACTGTGTACTGAGCAACATTTCCAGAACCGGAAACCAGGCAGGTTTTCCCGTCGAGAGAATCGCCATGGCTCGCAGCCATTTCACTAGCAGAATAAACCGAGCCATAGCCTGTGGCTTCTGGGCGAATTAAACTGCCGCCCCAGCTCAAACCTTTACCGGTTAGGACCCCGGTAAATTCATTGCGCAGTCGTTTGTACTGGCCGAACAAGAAGCCAATTTCCCGTCCGCCTACGCCAATATCCCCAGCTGGAACATCCGTGTCGGGACCGATGTGGCGTTGCAGTTCAGTCATGAAGCTTTGGCAAAAACGCATGACTTCGTTATCGGATTTGCCCTTAGGATCAAAATCGGAACCGCCTTTGCCACCGCCCATGGGTAGGGTGGTGAGGCTATTTTTAAACACCTGCTCAAATCCAAGGAATTTCAGAATGGAGAGATTCACACTGGGATGGAAGCGCAAGCCGCCTTTATAGGGGCCGATGGCGCTATTGAATTCCACCCGAAAGCCACGTTGCACACGCACTTCGCCAGCATCGGTCATCCAGGGTACGCGAAACATGATGACTCGCTCGGGTTCTACGATGCGTTCCAAAATGGCCGCACTGCGGTACTCGGGATGCTGGTCGAGCATGGGAGCGAGAGAGCTGACCACCTCACGCACGGCTTGAAGGAACTCGGCCTCATGCCCATTGCGGTTCTCGAGGTCGGAGAGGAAATCCTGAATGTAGCTAGTCATGGTTTTGGGTGTCGGATGGGGGGGCCTGCTGAGTGCAGTTTCCCTGACAATTTCCGCATTTGCCGTCGCCTCCGCAAGAGCTTACCCCAGCATCACCCCGCCACAAATGGAGGGCGGCGAACAAGCCGAACAAAAGTCCGAGGCCAAGGATTCCGAAGAGAGTCGACATGAGGAGAAGTTTAGGCAGCGCTGCCTAGACCGGCAAAACCCATGAAAGCCATGGACAAACTGCCGGCGATGATGAGGACCAAGGCCATTCCGCGAGCGGCGGCTGGCACGGCGGCCCGCTCTGCATCCTCGCGGATAGAAGCCATAAGCACAAGGGCCAAAGTGAGACCAAGGCCTGCGCCGAGAGCGAAGAACAAGCCTTGGAAAAAGTTGTATTCGCGGTTGGTTTGGAAAATAGCCAACCCGAGAATGGCGCAGTTGGTGGTGATGAGCGGCAAATAAATCCCCAACTGCTGGAACAGGGTGGGGCTCAGCTTTTTGATGGCCATTTCCACAATTTGCACCAGGGAGGCAATGACCACGATGAAGGAAATCAAGCGCAGGTAGGGTGCATAGTCGAGAACATAGGTATTCAGCGCCCAGCTACAAATGGAGGTGAGGACCAATACGAAAATGTTGGCCATGCCCATGCGAAAAGCGGTTTCCACCCTACCAGAGACTCCCATGAAGGGACAAAGCCCGAGGAAGTAGGCCAAGGTGAAGTTGTTGACCACCATGGTGGAGAGCAAAATCCAGATGAGGTCGCCCATCAGGACACCCTCCGTTGTTGTTTGCGTGCACGGAACCAGTTCATACCGAGCAGCCAAAAGCCCAATGTGAGAAAACCGCCTGGGGGCAGAATCATGATTACCCATGGCTCATAGTGGGGGCCGAATAGGGGATGCCCCAAGAAAGAACCGCTACCAAGGATTTCGCGGACGCCCCCAATCATGAGCAAAGCGAGGAGAAAACCCAGGCCGCTACCGGCGGCATCCAGTAAGGATCGGCCGACGGGGCGTTTCGAGGCAAAGGCTTCTTGGCGGCCGAGAATCATGCAGTTGACCACAATCAAAGCGATGAAGGCGCCTAGCGCTTTGTGCACAGTAGGCACCAGAGCTTCCAAACCCATATCGGCTACGGTGACAAAGGTGGCGATAATCATGATGTAGGTGGAAATCCTGACTTCATGTGGGATGAAGTGCTTGAGCAGAGAAACGAACAAACTGGAGCCGCACAAGACGAAGAAAGTGGCGATGCCCATGGCCAAGCTGTTTTCCACCGAGTTGGTGACGGCGAGCGCTGGGCAAAGGCCGAGCATTTGCACTAGCACTGGGTTTTCTTTCCACACGCCGCGGAGGAAATCTTCGGAGGGCGTGGTTTCTCTCATGGTTGTTCCTCCTCAGCAAGGGGTTGGAGCAAGGGATTCCATTCCGTAAAGGCCTCATTCAAAATGCGGATGACGGCGCGCGAAGAAATCGTGGCTCCTGTAATCATGTCGACTTCGTGGCGATCGCCTGTGCCCTTGCCAGCTTTGACACCAATCAAGGGCAGGGTGCAGCTTGAAAATTGTTCCCCAAACCAGGCCTCTTTTTCAATCTTGTCCCCTAAGCCTGGGGTTTCTTTGCTCTCTAGAACGCGCATGCCGAGCATGTCTCCTGTCTGCGGGTGATAACCGAAAATGACGCGCACAGTGTCTTGGAAACCTGCTCTCGCATGAACCAAGGCAAAGCCCAGAGAGTGGCCTTGCTGGTCGAAGCCGTGGAAGACCTGTTCAAAGTCATGGGCAGAGCTGCCGGCGGGGAGATCCGGAGTGAGCTTGCCGTCGACCAGGTAAAGAGTTTGGTAACTCGCTGGATGTTGCAAAACTTCCTCAACTGCCAGCTTCAGCATTTTGTCTTTGTAAGCTTGGATGCGCGGCTGCGTGGCCTGATAAACCACGACCAAAAGAAGTCCAGCGAGAACTCCGGCAAAACACAAAGTGAGCACAATGCTCGCCGCAGAGGCCGATTTGGGCTGGTCGGCCTGGCTCATGTTTGGTCCTCCTGTTTTTGGGCGCGTTTGGCAGCGCGCAGTTCGGCGCGACTTGGCGCACCAAAGACTTTGGGGCGTGTGGCACGGTTAAGGAAGGGCACAAAGGCATTCATAAACAAAATGGAGTACATCATGCCCTCGGGCAAACCTCCCCAAATACGAATGATGACAACCAACAAACCAATGCCGGCGCCGAAAATCCAGCAGCCTAAATTGGTGGTGGGGGAGGTGACCATGTCGGTGGCCATATACACAGCGCCAAGCATCATGCCGCCGGAGAAGAGCATGAACCAGGGGCTAGGGTAGTGGTTGGCGTCAATGAGCCACAACACTCCGGTGAACAAAAAAGTGGTGGCGAAGATGCTGATTGGGATGCGCCAGTTGAGATAATTTTTCCAGGCCAACAACAATCCACAAAGGAGAATAATCCAAGCGCAAGTTTCGCCAACCGAACCGCTGGTGCTGCCAAAAAACAAGGACGATGTTGAGGTTGGTACATGTTCAAATTTGAATAAGCCAAGGGGGGTTGCTCCGGTTGTGCCGTCAACTACCTGGGGACTCATCAGCGGCAAGGCGAAGTTGTCGCCGCGTAGGGCCATCCATGGCCCCCCAGTTTTCGGCCAAGTGGTAATGGCAACTGGAAATGCCGCTTGCAAAAACGCACGACCAAGCAGGGCAGGGTTAAATGCATTTTGCCCAAGTCCTCCAAAGATGAGCTTGCCAAAGGCAATACCAAAGAATCCACCTAAAAAAGCCATCCACAAAGGCATGCCTGGAGGGAGAGTTAGCCCCAGCAAAACTCCCGTAATCAAAGCGGAGCCATCTTTGAGCGATCCCTGCTTGCCGACGAGCTTTTCCGGCAATAAAGCCCCTAGGGTGGAGGCGCAAAGAATGAGAAAGGCACTGGGGCCAAAGGTATAGATGGCGGCAGCGACGACGGGAAGCAAGCTTAGCAGCACCGTCATCATGATGCGTGGGGTGCTGTCGGCGCCAAGCAAATGTGGGGAGGCGCTTAAAACGAGTCGGGGTTTGTTCATACGCGGACTCCCTGGCTGCGGAGAGAGGCTTTGGCCACGCCAAAGATGTGACTGAGCGGAATGCGGGACGGGCAAACATAGGAACAACATCCACAGAGCATGCAAGTGGAGAGGTGGTGCTCCATCATGGTTTCGTAATCTTGGTGCAAGCCTAAGCTGCCCAGGATTTGTGGATCTAAGAATACGGGACAAGCATCCAGGCAATGTCCGCAGCGAATGCATGGATAAACATCCTTTGGCTTAACATCTTCGGTGGTGAGAACCACCACACCGGATGTTCCTTTGAGGATGGGGGTGCGGAGGTTGCCCTGGGCAATCCCCATCATTGGCCCTCCCATGATGACTTCCGCCGCATCCTCGGCAAAACCACCGCAGGCTTGAAGAATGTCTTCGAGTGGAGTGCCGATGGGCACAATGAGATTGCGTGGTTGGCGAACACCGCGGCCGGTGACCGTTAGGATGCGCTCGATTAAGGGAAGTCCGGTTTCGAAAATCTCGGCAATGGTGGCGACAGAAGCCACGTTTTGCACGACCACCCCAATATGCATGGGCAATCCGCCCGTGGGCACTTCACGATTCGTTACCGCCTTAATCAACATCTTTTCCGCGCCTTGTGGATATTTCACTTCCAAGGGCAAGATTTCAATATCCAAATCACTAGGAACCGTTGCGCGCATGATTTCGATGGCGTCAGGTTTGTTGCGCTCAATGCCAACGATTGCTTTCTGCACACCCAAGCACTTCATCAAAATACGCGTACCCAGGTGAACGCGATCTGGAAACTCCACCATGGAGCGATGGTCGGTGGTGAGATAAGGTTCGCATTCACAACCATTGAGCAAAATCAAATCTAGCTTTTGCTCTGGCGGGGGCGAAAGTTTGACATGGGTGGGGAAAGCCGCACCCCCCATGCCTACCAAACCCCCTTGCTGAATGGCGTCGATGATTTCTTTAGGGCTTAGATTCTCTTGCCAGTTGGAAATTATGCGTGGCCGCGGTTCCTGGGCAGACCAAGTATCCACTTCAAGATGAATGGCTTCTGACCAGCTACCGTTGGGATGCGGGGCACGGGCAATCTTGGTAACCACGCCGGAAGCGGAAGCATGAATAGGAACGGAAACAAAGCCGCCGGCGTCTGCAATTTTGTCGCCGCGTTCCACCCGGTCGCCAACCTTCACCAAGGGCACGGCCGGTGCCCCAATATGCTGAGCAAGAGGCAGGATGATTTCTTTAGGAAAAGGAATACGACGTGTGGGCTCCTGCGCCGTGAGTTCCTTGAACTCCGGGGGATGAACGCCGTGCTTGAAGAAGTCCTTGCCGAACATGGTGAGAGGGCTTAGTTGAAGGGCTCAGCCCGCTGGAGCCACTTATCGAGGTCTTTTTCTTTAGGGTTGACCGGAGTGCCGGGGTGAATGATGCCAACCGGGCAAGCCTCGGCGGCTTTTACCAATTGTTGGAATGTGCCAGCTTTGACATCTGCGATGTAGGCTTGCTTTAGGTCGTTGTAGGCAAACATTTTGCCGTTGAGATTGGTGCATTCGTTGCAAGATGTGCAGCGCGCAGACTCGATGTAGGCTTCCATGCCGAAATCGTCTTCTTCCTCTTCCACCTCTTCTTCAATTACCGCAACGGTGGCGGGGGCTTCCGCTACCGGTTGCGTTTCTGCATTCTCTGCCGGCTCAGCTGCGGGTTTCGTGGTAGAGCTTGATTCGGCTTGCTCCCATGCCGAAAGGTCGATTGGTGGTAAAGCTTCCAGGCTTTGCGCTCGTTCCAACAATTCAGCAACCGTTTGACTTCCATCGCCGGTGCGCAACAAACCTTCTGCCATGCGGCGGGCAATGATTTGTGGGAATTCCGTGCGCAGCTTTTGGATTTTCGCCTCGTATTCCTGGCGCAAATCCTGCATGCGCTGTTCGTATTCTCCTTCCAGCTCCGAGGCGACCTGACTGCGGGCATCTTCACTGACCTCCAAACCAGCCATCTCACGCAATTGATGCCAGAAGGAAAGCCGATCTTCAGCGAGGGCGACGATTTCCGCTGAGGCTTCCATGCGATGGAGTTTGCGGTTTTCGTCGACGACATAAATAAAGGGCTTAGCATCGCCGCGCTCTGCTTTCGGCAAGGCCATAAATTGGTGGAAGGGCATGCCGTCGGCGTCAGCGGCCAGTGGACGGAAATGCTTTTTAAATCGCCCTTCATTGGCTGCCCAATCGGCGGTGGTCATTGGCATTTCCATGACTTGTTCGGCACCGTCGTCATCCACATAGTGGAGCTGATAATTGGGCCAAGTGTCTTCTAGGGCTGGGTTGGCATCCAAACTCAAACAATCAGCCATAGACTCACCGGCATCGGGATCGAATTCGATGGCGGGGAAGGCGCGGCTTTCCAGAGCCAAACGAGAACAACGCGTGGCGGCGTCGTCGGCAATGCCATGCTCGGGTGGGCAAGCGGCATGCAAAATGAAAATGGCGGGATGCTTGGATTGCAAACCTCGGAGTACGCCGCCGAGGAGGTGCGAGGCAGTGGCTTGGCTCGATTGCAAAACAAACACATTGCGGTGTGCCATCGCCAACAAAGCCAACTCTTTGCGTGTCTCGGTTTTGCCATGCTGGCCGCGACCGAACATAGCCATGTCGGAAACCTGACCGGTATAGCCGCTGGTACAAGCTTGCCCACCGGTGTTGGAATAAACTTGGGTGTCGAGCACCACGACGCGAACGGGTTTGCCCGAAGCTAACAAGCGCGACAAGTTTTGGAAACCAATGTCCATCATCGCACCATCTCCGCCGACGGCAAAGATCGGCGGACACAGGGCGAACTCTTCCTCACTGAATTGTTGCCAATCAAATCCAGAATATGTTTTGGCGAACTCTTCTGGGTTGTAGTTGCCCTCCAACTCCATCTGTGCCCGACGCTCGGCAAGAAAACCGTCCGCCATTTTGCGCATATGCGCTTCAAACAAACCAATGGCGACGGAGGGGGCATCCTGGAACAAATGGTTGACCCAGGGGAAGGGGTATGGGTTGTAGGGGTAGGTGCTTGCCCACACCGAGCTACAACCTGTGGAGTTGGCAAAACCAAGATGGGCTCGCCCATGTCCGCTCGGGCCTTCTGTGTAGCGCCAGTGCAAATCTTTGAGCTCCTGAACGCAATCCACAATGCGGCGGACATCCGCCTGCTTGTCTTCCGCAACGGCAATGGCTTGGGTTTTGTCTTCGGCAATCGCTTGCAAATCGATGTCGGCTCCCAGCAATTTGCGGGCACGTTTTTCGAGTTCAGCAATCATCGTTTCCAAGCGCTGAACGCGCTCTGCAACGCGCGGCATCACTTGCGCATTGGCTGCGGCAATGACCAAATGCAAAGCCGTTTTTTCTCCGCATCCCAGACAGGCACCATCGCCACCTGTCATCGACAGGTAGTTTTCTTTCTTCAACAGCAGAGAGGGAAGAACCCCAATGCCTTCATCAAGGCTTGCGATTTTTACGTAACGGTCATCGGTTTCTGGTAAATCGAGCCAAAGGTCCCAATTGCGACGCAGCGTCTCGACCTTTTCGTCCGTTTGTTTGACCACTTCTAGAGCGCCATCCGGGCAAACGTCGACACAAATCATGCATCCCTTGCAGGTATTGGGGTTGATGGTGATGGATAGCAAACCACCACTGCCCTTTTCCTTGCCTTCGGGGCCATCGAAGAATGGGCCGGTTTTGGCAAGCGGAAACTCAGCTAAGATGGCATGGACTGCCGCAAACTCTTTCTCTAGCTCGGCTTTGCGCTCCGCAGGGGGCGCCATTTTCTCCACCACGTTCTCAAAGGCGGTGGTGAAGGTGGCGGCAAATCCCGGGAAGGGGCCGGCCTTCATTAGCTTGCGAAGCTCCCTATCCAAATGTCTGAGGATGGTGGGGAAGCGCTGCAATGAGTGCGCCTTCGACGCCCGCGCGACGGCTTTTTCTAGTAAATCGGGGATGGGTGTGACCAGGCCGGGAATGGCCGTATCCGGGCATTGGGTCCAGCATTGACTGCACCCCGTGCAGTTTTCAGCCACAAATTGCGGCAGCTCAAACCGCACATTGGTCATGTCGCGCATGCTGCTCGTGACGGCAGGAATGGTGCTGGTGGCGGCAAAGGGATCGGCGATGCCCTCTTGTCCGGTGCTGTACATATGGCCGACTTGTTCCCAAAAGCGGCCCGGGTTGCCGAGGCCAGATTGTGCATTGTCGACGCGCATGCGGTCGGGAATATGCGGAACTTCACCGGCCTCCAGGCCGCCATCTTCGACGCTTTCCAAATCTAGGCGTTGCAGCGATTCATAACCGCGGCGAATCACACGCATGTTGTCTTCGACCACTTGTTGACCGAGATGGCCGAATTTTTTCTCCACCTGCTTGCGCATGGCATCGAGGAACTGGTCTTCCTCTAATCCTGCCCGATGCACCATCGGGGCAGCGTGGAAGAAGGCTCCTAAAAAGGCGGTGCCTTGCATCCGGTATTTCAAATCCTCTTTGGATGCTTCTTCTGCAGCAATTTTGAACGCATCCAAATACCAAACTTGAATCTTGCGCTGGCGAATGGTTTGCTGGGTCAGGCGCGGCAAAGTGTTCCAAAATTCTTGTGCTGCCAATTCACTTTGGATAATAAACACGCCGCCTTCCGCCAATCCTGCAAGCGGGTTGGAGTGGCGGAACACATTGGGATCGGGCGAGAGCACCACATCCACATGGCAGAGCTCGCAGTTTAGACGGATAGGCTCCGGAGCCAGAGAAGCATAAAACGTCGTTGGTTGCCCTTTCTTCTCGGAGCCATATTTTGGATTGGCTTTCATCTGCAAGCCGAGCAATTCGGCTGCCGTGACGGCCAGGTTTTTGCCCATGGTGATGGCTCCCCAGCCGCCAATGGAATGGATGCGAATATTGGTGGTTCCTGTGGGCAACAAATTGACCGGCTCAGCAGCATCCAAGGCCAGGTTTTCCAAATCAGGATAGGCGTCGAGCAGTTGTTGCTGCCAAATCTGCAGCTTGGGCAGGCGCGTGTTTTTGCGTACAAAATCAATGCTCAGATAAAACTGCCGACGTTTGGCTCCCGCCTCCAACATGTTGTCGACGGCGGCGATGATGTCGTTGGGCTGCAAATCTCGACTGCCCATGCCAAAGCAGCCAGAATAGAAATCGGGTATTTCCGTTGCCTGCAAGGCGGTAATGCCCGGATAGGCTTTGTTGGATCCACGTCCGTTTTCCAATCCCTGACTCATGGCCGCACGAATTTCTCGCAGGATGGGGGCATCCACCGAGAGCGGCTGATCGAGGCGCTCTAAAACCACCACGCCTTTTTTGCTGCGCAACATCTGGGTGATGAGGTCGGCGGGGAATGGACGGAACATGGTGAGGTTTAAAACGCCCACTTTGATTCCGCGTTGTTCACGGAAGAAATCGGCAACGGCTTCCGAATTTTCGGTAACGGAGCCTTGCCCCACTAGGACGTAATCGGCGTCTTCAAGGCGATAACCCATGGCGCGGGCATATTGCCGCCCCGTGAGGGCAGCAAATTCGGCCATGGCTTGGTCGGCGAGCTCGGCAACATGATCGAAATAGAACGGGCGTTGGGCAGCCACGCCTTGCGCATAGCTATCTTGGTTTTGCACCACTCCCAACATGGATGGGTAGTCCAAATCATAAAGCTCGGGAATGCGTCGGCGCTTTTCGCCAAAAACCAAACGCTGCGCCGGAGTGGGGGAATCGATGATGTCGGCGGGGTCTCCTAGGTAGGTGCGCACCAAGTCGGGCTCGGGAATGATAGCTGACTCGATGGAGTGGCTGGTGAGGAAGCCGTCTTGGGCGCAGACGCCAGGATTTAACGCCAACTCTGCGATGCGGTGGCATATGAGGTTCAAATCGGCCGCTTGGCTGACGTTTTTGGCAAAGATTTGGAAGAAGCCGGTGTCGTCGACGGCGTGATAATCGTCGTGCCCCGCATGCACATTGAGCGTGTGTTTGGTCATCGCTCGGCACGCCATGTTGAGGACGTAACAAAGACGTTTGCCGACGGCGGCATACAGTGATTCATGCATATAGGCAATGCCTTGGCCACTGGAGAAATTGGTGGAACGCAAGCCCATCAAATTCATGCCAGTCGTGACCGCAGCCGCAGCATGCTCTCCTTCCGGTTCAAAAAACAACAAGCGGCGCCCAAAGACATTGGTTTTGCCCGCCGCGACTGCCGCAGCCCAGCCTTCCCCCATTTGTGTAGAGGGTGTGATGGGGTAGGCACCTGCAGCTTCACTGGCTGCCGTTTCCATGGCGACGACGGCCGAAGAACCATCCATGGTGACGGCAAGGCCGGGAAATTGTGGGGTGCCAGGTTTTCCGTTGTGCGAGGCGCTCATACGGCAAAACTCCGTTCAGGAACCTGTAGTTCGGGGAATTGGGCACCATCGATCCAGACGATGGCGTTGGTAGGGCAGCGCCGAATGGCATCTTCACTGGCGCTTTCATTTTTGCTGTAGTCGACCACGGCGAGGCCGTCGGTGATGGCAATCAAGCCTTCGGCGGCGTCCGCGGCGCAGATTCCGCAACCGGTGCAAGCCACCTCGCATAACTCCTGAGCCGGCTCCCCTTCCAACAAACTCTTGCACTGCACCAGGATCTTTTGCTCGATAGGCATGAGTACGAACAAATCTTTAGGGCAAACCACCACGCAATCGTTGCACGCGGTGCACAGGTCGGGATTGACGACGGGAAGATCATTGGCGCTCATATGGATGGCGTCAAAGTCGCAGGCCTCGGCGCAGTCGGCCAAACCCAGGCATCCCCAGGCGCATCCCTTACCACCACCAGTAACAGCGGCAGCGGCCTGGCAGGTGTGATGTCCTTGATAGGGGGCAAGTTGGACTGCAACATCGGAACTACCGGCACAAAGCAGGCGCGCTACCCGTTTTTGGGCTTCACCCGCATCCACGCCGAGGTATTCGGCAACCACGTCCACATCGTCGGGGCCCATAACCGTGCAGCCGGAAGGTTGATGCTCTTCTTTCACCAGGGCCTCGGCAAAAGCGCGGCAACCGGGCGTGCCACAGGCTCCGCAGTTGGTGCCTGGCAGCAATTCTTCGACTTCGGCAATGCGCGGGTCTTCCCAAACGCGCAGCTTGCGATTGGCGAGGGCAATCGACACCCCGAAAAAAGTGCACACTCCACCAAGGATGAGGGCGGAGACGAGCAGGGCCGATGCCGACATGGTGCTAAACCTCTTCGAGGTGGGCTTTGTTCAGTAACAAAGCGGCGAGTTTGTCCACCGGACGTGCAGGTGAGGCCTCTTCGCTGGCAGGTGCCGATTCTGCGGCCTTGGCCAGGACTTGCAGTTGATGAACATCTTCCATCTGTTGCTGTAGGCTGAGTCCGCCAAAAGCATGTTTGGGCGCATGCGATGGTAGGTGCAGCAGGTTCAGCCGCTGATGCAGTGCAGTGCCGGCTAATGGGTTGTGTACGAACTGGGCGCAATCTTGGGGGACGATTGCGGCAACGCCGGGGCCGTCCCAGGCGGCAAATTCTGCTAGCAGTTGGGGGTCGGTGGTTTGCACGACGAAAACTCCAGGGCTGATTAAGCGCGCCAGTGGGGCGGCCGAGCAGAGGTTGCCAAAGTTGAGGATGACTTTGACGGCGCCATCCAGGAACTCGCCAAGGTTGGTGGCTTGCACATCGCCGTCTTCGATATGAATGACCAACATCGGTGCCAACTTGCGTTGTTCCGGGCCCCAGTAGCGGAACAAATATTGGTCGAGCAGTGGTGCATGCTCTCGTTCGTCGAAACATCCTGCTGTGGCCAGTTGGGCTACCCGTGCAGCGCCAAAGGCACGTCCGATTTGGCGCAGGCTGTGCGACAATAGGCACCGCAAGTTTTTGCCGGGTTGCAAGGTGTGGTGGGTGAGCTGGGTGCCCGCTTGATGTACCTCTTGCAAGACCGCAATGGCGCGCTGCAAGACCGGAGCCGCCGCTGGGGTTGCCGCTTGCTGGCCCTGGGCGAACTGAGCAAAACGATTCGGGTTGACGCGGCCTTGCGCAAAAGCGCCCAAATGCTCAGCCATATGCACGGAGCGCGCGGCCTCGTCGCCTTCCAACTCGGCGACCAGACTTTGCAGTTGGGCGATGGTAGTTGCCAGGGAGGAGCGAAAGCCTTCCAAGGATGGCTTGGCTACTGCCGCCAGATGTTTGGTGTGGGCGTCAGATGGCATAGCGGTCAAACTCCTTATTGAGGAGGTTTATTTTTTCCTCCACGGTGCGTTTGGGGACAGTGCGCAACACTTCGTAGCGAGGAAAGCTTTCGTTGCGGAAGAACAATCCGACGCGTACCCGATCGCAGGCTTCAGCAAGGCGGCGAGCTTCGTGGATGTCGCTCGGGTCGTGGGTGATTTGGGATTTGTAGATGCCTGCGCTGGTTGGATCTTCAATGCCCTGAGGATGGACTAGAACATCGGTAATCTGCGGATTCTTCACCGCTTCGGTGAAGATGTCGGGGGTGAACACCGGGCAGCGCTGGAGGATGCGCACAAAAGAAAGGCCTTGGTGGGCATGAGCCGCTTCCAAAGTGGCAGCCAGGTGCGAGGGCATCCAATCGGCAGTTTGGGCAACAAAACTAGCGTTGGTGATGCCCAAGGTCGTTTGCAGTGGATTGATTGGTGGCAAGTAGCTCCCCCGCGGCTGGGTATTGGATTTAAATCCCTGCGGGGTTGTGGGCGAGGTTTGCTTTTTGGTGAGACCGTAGATGTTGTTGTCCAACAGCATCACCGTGAGGTTGAGGTTGTAGCGAATGGCGTGCACCCAGTGGCCCGCACCAATGGAGCAACAATCCCCATCTCCCATGACCACAAACACATCCAGTTCTGGGCGCGCTAATTTGATGCCGGTAGCCAAGGGTAATGCACGGCCGTGAATGCCGTGAAAGCCATAAGTTTCGACGTAGTGTGGGAAGCGGCTGGAGCAGCCGATGCCCGACACAAACACGGTGGTTTCTGGCTTGAGTTGCTCCGTAGCCAACAAACGTTGAACCGCAGTTAAGATGGCGTGGTCGCCGCAACCTGGACACCAACGAGGGGTGGGGCCCCCATAGTCCTCCAAGGAAAAGTTGCGATTATCCAGAGTTTCGCAACCGAGTAGGGAACAGGTAGAACTCATGGGGAATCCTCAGGAAAGTTTTTTCTTGATGACTTGGAGAATGTCGCCAGGGCTTAGAGGCTGACCTAAAACCCGGGTCCAACAATCGACATCGACCAAAGTGGTGGCGCGCAACAGCCAACTTAATTGGCCACGGCGGCGGTTTTCTTCATTGATATAGGGATCGTCGGCTTCATCGCTGTAATTGATCTCCACCGTCATCACATGTTGGAAGCGAGAAAAAATCTCTTTTAGTCCTGGCTGCAGGGGAGAGAGGAAGGTGAGGTGCGTGCTGGAAACGCCCAGGCCTTCCGCCCGCGCTTTTTCTGCCGCTTCTTCAATGGCACCGCGCGTACTACCCCAGCCAACCAACAACAAATCGTTGCTTTCTGGGCCAACCACTCGCGGCGGTTCCAAAGTGCTTTGCAAAACCGCCAACTTGCGACTGCGCATAGCAGAAGTGCGTTGGTTGTTGTAGGGATCGTAGGAAACGTGACTGTCTTCATTGTGGGCCAGTCCGGTAGCCGTATATTGACCACCCAATCGCCCGGGAACAATGCGTTGGCTGAGCCCGGTTTCCGCGTCCCAACCAAAAGGTTGATGCCCATCCTTCACAGGCCCTAAGTTGGGCTCTAATGCATGCCAATTGGCTTGCAGTTTGGGGCGCGAAAAGGGTTGCTGGCCAGTGGCAAGATTGGCGTCGGAAAGGACGACGACAACCGCGCGGAAAGTTTCGGCGATTTGTCGCGCTGTAATCATGCAGTGGAAACACTCCTCAATGGTGGAGGGAGCCAACACCACCTTGGGGCTGTCGCCGGGGGAGGCGAACAAGGTGGAAAGCAAATCAGACTGCTCGACTTTGGTTGGCAAGCCGGTACTCGGCCCGCCGCGTTGGACATCTACAATCACCAGCGGGGTTTCGGACATGACGGCGAGACCGATGAACTCCGTTTTTAACGCCATGCCAGGCCCGGAAGTAACGGTGAAGGCCACTTTGCCGGCGTAGGAGGCACCAATGGCCACCCCAATGGCAGCAATTTCGTCTTCGGCTTGGTGGACCACGCCGCCCATGTCATCGAAAATAGAGCTGAGGTAATGGGAAACCGAAGTTGCGGGAGTGATGGGGTACATGGAGCAAAGTTCCAAGCCCGACATCACCGCTCCCATGGCCAAGGCGGTATTGCCATTCATCACCACCAAATCTTCCGACACATCCCCAGTGGGAATGTCAAAGCGGAAGTCGAGATGAGTTTGTGCCCAAGCAATGCCTGCTTCCAATAGACGGACATTTCGCTCATAAACCTCCTTGGGTTTGTGGCGAAACTGCATGGCGATTTGATCTTTGACCTTTTCTACATCGCGGTGATAAATCCACGACATCAGGCCCAAGGCAAACATGTTTTTTCCGCGCCGCGGGTTGTCGACGATTTTCAAACATTCCTCCTCCATCGGCACCTGAATAAAGCGGTAGTTGGCGGTGGAAAGTTCTGCAAACGCATCGGCCCAGGCTTGGCGGATATTGGCATCCGCGTGGGTTTCCCACATGTTTTCAATCAAGATGATGGCATCATCGGCAAGGGCTTGGACGCGGTGCCGCGAAAGGAGCACCTGCTCATTGAAAGCGATGACCAGTTTGGTGCGATTGCCCCAGTTTGTGACTTCGTCAGTACCGATGCGGATGCGAACCCCACTTGCTCCCTCAGGGGTGCGGGGTGGGGGTTGGATTTCTGCTGGAATAATCTCCACAGTCCAGGCCCCATTGCCCATTTTGGCGGAAACAGCTCCAAAGCTTTGCCCACATTTCTGGGCGCCTTCCCCGGAATCCGAGAGGATTTCGAGGATGTGCTCTGGGAGAGTGTGGACCGTGGCCGCAGTGGGGGCAGTGGTCGACGGTGCCGAATCGGATGGCGGTGTGCAACTCATGGCGCAAGGAGACCGGAAGGAGCGGGGCAATTCCCGCACCCATCCGGGACTATCCATTTTATGGATGCGCGTTTCAGAGTAAAGAGTCTTAAATAAGAAATAGAAAAAAGTTGGGAAATTGAAAAAAGATTTGCATAAAAAATAAGTTTGCGCTACAAATCAAAGATGGCGCCGAGGCCTCACCTCGCTCTCATCCATCGGCTCGACAAGCTGCTCCACGAACCTACGCGCTTGGGTTTGGTTGCCTGTTTGGCTGGGGTGGAAGAAACCGACTTTGTCGAAGTCCAGCAGCAAACTGGACTTACGGGCGGTAATCTATCTTCCCACCTGCAGAAATTGGAAGCAGCAGGCTATGTGCAGATGCGCAAAGAGTTTCGCCAGAAAAAACCCCGTACCGTCCTCCGTTTGAGTCCGGCTGGGAGGGAGGCTTTTGCCACCTACCGGCAGAACCTCCAGTGTTTGCTCTACTTGTTAGCGTCTAGTCGCTCCCAGTGACATTGCACCTGGGGATTTTCCACCTGCCACTCGCCAACCAGCAAGGAAGGCTCCTCGCGGCTGGTGTTTTCTTCGGGCAAGGCCAGGCCATTGCCAACAATGAACGCAGGGATGCCTTCCTCTTCGAAGGCGAAACTTTGGTGAATATGCCCATGCAGTAGAAGGTCGGCGCCAACGGCCGTGGCAGTTGCAGCCAACCATTTGCGCTCGGCAGCCGAGCCTAAGGCATGGCCTTCATCCTCGGTGCGATTGGGACGCGGATCGCGCAAAGGGCGGTGGGTCCAAAGCACGAGAAAAGGCGAGCGGTCGAAATGGGGAAGATCCAAAGATGCAATCAAACGTCCGCGCTCTCCGCCATCCGCAGGATAAGTATCCGCAGCGGTATCCAAGTTGAGAAAATCCACACCGCCTAAGCGGAAGTAGCTATTCCTCGGCCCAATCCATTGGGTGAAGCTCTTGTGCACCAAATCCAGGCCACGGTGAAAATCGTGATTGCCAATGGCGGCAAATACCGGGATAGGTGCTTGTTGGAACAATTGGGCCGCATGCAAAATGCCGTCTTCCTCATATTCAATATCACCAAGATGCAGAAAAAAATCCGCGCCTAGGTCGGTGGCGCGTTGGATGGCACGGGCAAGCTCGGCTTCGCCACCGGTGTCGCCGATAGCGACAAACCGAAATTGCTTTTTGCTGGTAGCAAAGCGCGGCCGGATGAGTTGCCCTTCGCCAGGAACCACAGGGATGGCATAACGTCGTTGCAAACCCTCAATTTGGCTAGGGGCAACGGAGCCGGGTAGCAATTGGGGGGATAGGTTTTGCACCAACACTTTGGCAGTGGTGGCTTCTTTGCAAGTGACGATGAGCGTGGGTTCGGGAACGAAAGCGCGAAAGACTAAGACGTCGTCTTTTTCTTCTAAGAAATAGGCGCCCTTGGCTTCGACGAAAAACAGGCCAGAGGAGGATTTTTGCGACCAAGCCCGCGGCGAGGGTTCCCATTGCAGAGGGGGAAGGCGGAGTCCAAAAGCGAACCAACCGAGGCCCAAAAAACCAAAAAGGACCAGGCCGCAAAGCAGAAGCAGCTGATTGCGCAGTTTCCAGCGCCGCCCCAACATTATGCGGTCACCGGGGCCACCAAAGCTTGCATCTGCTGGATGACGGTTTGTGTGCCCCGCATGGCCAAATCCAGCATCTGATCATGAATGGCGCGCGAAAAAGGCTCCCCCTCGGCCGTGCCTTGCACCTCGATGAGGCGTCCATCTTCGGTAGCGATGACATTCATATCGACGTCGGCGGTGGAATCTTCAGAGTAGTCCAAATCCAGCAGCACTTCCCCATCAACATGGCCTACCGAAATCGCGGCAATCCAATGTTGCAACGGCCAAGATACGAGCTTGCCTCGTTCATCCAGCACTTTGAGCGCATCATGGACAGCCAACATGGCTCCACAGATGGATGCGCAGCGGGTGCCGCCATCGGCCTGGAGCACATCACAGTCGATGTTGAGGGTATGACCGGGGAAGCCGCGCATATCTAAAGTTGCCCGCAAGGCGCGGCCAATCAAGCGCTGAATTTCAATACTGCGCCCATCGCGGCGTTGAAATTCGCGTCGCTTGCGGCCGACGACCGAACCTGGAAGCATGGCGTACTCGGCAGTGAGCCAGCCTTTGCCGGAATCCTTGCGCCAAGAAGGGACACCCTGGGTAATCGCCGCAGTGCACAACACTTTGGTATGCCCCGCGCTGACCAAGACCGAACCTTCTGCATGCGAAGGAAAGTTGCGTTGAAAATCCAGAGGGCGAAGTTGGTCGGGGTTGCGTCCGTCGTTGCGAGTCATGGTGCGAGTGCTTCTAGGCTAGGAATCCAACCCAAAGGGTGAAAGCTTGCATCCGGTTCCATGCCCCAACGCAGCCCTTTGGCGGAGGAGAATTCTAGCAGCTGCCCCTGGTGTCCGCCGCGTGGATCGCGCACCCCATAGGGAGCCCATTGCCGCAAGTAGAAGAGGAAGTCTTGCTCGAAGGAGCGGGGATTTTGGCGTAGGAAGCGGCGCAAGCCATGTTCGATTCCCCACAGCCAAGCACTTGCTAATTGCTCGCGGCTGGGGCAAGTCTGAGGTGCATGTTGACGGATACTGGTGGTGGGGTAGGGCGCAATGTTGGCAGGTGGCGCGGCCGCTAGGTTGACGCCTAAACCAAGCAGCAAAGCCCCATGGCCGACGGCCGGTTGTTCACACAAAAAGCCGGAGACTTTGGCCCCATTCACCAACACGTCATTCGGCCATTTGATGGCGATGCGACATCGAGGCAACCATCGTTCCAAGGTCTTGGCCAGCGCGACGGCACCCAGCAGTCCAAACAATTCCGGCGCGAGTTGCGGGTTGCGATAACCCAAGCTAAGGGCGAGGTTGGCTCCGCGCGGTCCGGACCACCAATCCCGCCGCTGGCGCCCGCGTCCTCCCGTTTGCTCTTCGGCAATCCACAGCCCCTTAGCCGCGTCTTCCCCCTGCTCCTGCAAAGCCATTTTTGCGACTTCGTTGGTGCTGCGGCAAGTGGATAACACATGCACTCGGCGTGCCAGCCACCGTTGCTCGCAAAGACTGCGTTCTAGAGCATGGTGGGAGAAGTCGGCCACAGCTTAGGCGGAGGAAACCATCAGGCAGGATACTGTTCTTGGTTCTTCGATAGGCGTTGCCGCAAACGCTTGATGATGTTGGAGCGGATTTGGCATACCCTGGACTCGGTAATTGACAACACCGAACCTACTTCGGCGAGAGTAAGACCTTCCAGATAGTACATTTGCAAAATGCTGCGCTCCTTTTCGCTGAGCGTACTGGTGAGAACCTCAATCAAGTCGCTGCGGTGAGCAAAATCGAGCGGATCTTCTTCCGTCGATTCCCCCAAAGCATCCATCTGGGTTTCGCTCTCGGCGGTGGGAGAAACGCGCCGATCGCTCAAGTTGTGCATGGCGCGGGGGGACAGCTTGGCCACTTCCTCCACGGGCACCTGCAACTCTTTGGCGATTTCCTCATCGGTGGGCTCGCGATGATGCAGATTTTGCCATTGCTCGCGCATTTTGATGATTTTGTTGGCGCGTTGGCGGGCAAGTCGGGGCACCCAATCTTGATGGCGCAAGGAATCCAAGATGGCGCCGCGCACGCGGGTGCTGCAATAGGTTTTGAACTTGAAGCCGCGCTCGGGGTCAAACTTTTCGATGGCATCCATCAGGCCAAACATGCCTTCTTGCACCAAATCTTCCACATCGACCGAGCGCGGCAACTTGATTGCCATATGTTCGGCAAGGAAACGCACCAAAGGTTCGTAACGGTGGACAAGCTCCTGGCGAATTGCGGGGTCTGCCTTCTTCTTGTATTGCTTCCAGAGCTCTTCGGTAGGGACGGGCTCCTCTTCCGCAGAGGCAGGGGATGGATCAACGGCCATGGGGGGATTCTAGACGCTAGGAGCCTTGGATATCTAGGAGGCTTCGCACTTCCACCGCTGGCAGCCGCCGCCGCCCAGCAAGGAAACTCAATTCTAAGACAAAAAGGCAGCCGACGACCTCAGCACCCGTGCGACGGAGCAAATCCACAGAGGCTGCAGCGGTGCCGCCGGTGGCGAGTAAATCATCGACCACCAACACCCGCTGGCCAGGAGCCGCGGCGTCGGTGTGGATTTCCAAGGCATCTTGGCCATATTCCAGGTCGTAGCTCTGCTGGTAGGTCTGCCACGGCAATTTTCCGGGTTTGCGAATGGGCAGAAAGCCAAGATTGAGGGCATGGGCGAGGGGGGCGCCAAACAAAAAACCGCGGGCTTCCATGCCGGCAATGTGCGTGGGGCGGAACTCTTTTGCCAGCGCGGCGAGTTGTTGCAAACAAGAGGCAAAGGCTTCTGCGTCTTGCAACAAGGGAGTGATGTCTTTGAAGACGATTCCAGGTTTGGGGTAATCGGGAATGTCGCGGATAAAAGCAAGCAAAGAAGTGGGGGTTGCCATCACATTTCCTCGGGGACGGGGACGCCAAGAAGTTCGAGCCCTAAGGCCAGGGTGCGCCGCAGGGCGTCAATCGTCGCCAATCGCGCTTTTTCTAGCTCTTCATCGCCAGTCCCCAAAACTCGGTGTTCCCGATAAAAGGCATTTCCGGCCGCGCCGATTCGCAATAGAGCCTGGGCCAAAATCATCGGTTCCCGTTTTTGTCCAGCATCGCGAATGGCTTGGGGGAGACGCCCCATGGCCACAAACAAATCGCGGCCGTCTTGCACCAGCTCGGGTTGGATGGCGGAGAAACTGGGAATCGGGCGCTCGGCTTTGCGCAAAATCGAGCAACAACGTGCGTGTGTGTATTGCAAATAGGGGCCAGTATCGCCTTCGAAGGACAACACCTCCTGCCAGTTGAAGATGACGTCCTTTTGCCGTTGATGTTTCAAATCATGGAAGACGACGGCGCCAACGCCCACCATTTCCGCCACCTTCTTTTTGTCGGCGAGTTCTGGATTTTTCTCTTCTACCGCCTTTTGTGCCAAATCCACCGCGCGATCCAAAACTTCCGAGAGCGAAATCACTCGTCCTTCGCGGGTAGAGAGTTTGCCCTCGGTTAAGCGAATCAAACCAAAGGGGATATGCTCCATGCGCTCTTGCCAGCTGGCGCCGCATTTCTTTAGCGCCGCTTTGAATTGCTGAAAATGCAGGGTTTGTTCGGCGCCGACCACATACAGCATTTGGTCGAAATGAAACTCTTCCCAGCGGGATTTGGCAGCGGCGATATCGCGAGTGGCATACAGCGTGGTTCCGTGGGTAGTTTTCACCAAACACGGTGTTTTGATGCCTTCCTCGCTTAGGTCGATGATGAAGGCGCCATCGTCCTCTTCCAGGACACCGCAACCTTCCAACCAAGCCAAAACATCTTGGAGCTGGTTTTCATACCAAGACTCGCCGCGCACATAATCGAAGGTGATGCCGAAACGGTCGTAAACGCGTTGGAATTCACGAAGCGATAATTCGGTGAAGCGTTTCCAAGTGGCCCGCGTGAGGTTATCCTCGCCGGATTCCAATTCCTGGAAGGCGCGTTTGGCTTCTTCGGCTAAGCTGGGGTCGGTTTCCGCTTCCTTATGGAAATGCACATACAGCTCGAGCAAATGGGCGATAGGGCTGGCTTCCAAGGCTTCCTCCGAACCCCAACGCTGCCAAGCAGCAACCAGTTTGCCGAACTGAGAACCCCAATCGCCAAGGTGATTGATGCGAATGACTTTGTGGCCAAGACGCTGAAAAATGCGCGACAAGGCAGCGCCAATGACGGTGGTGCGCATGTGCCCCACATGCATGGGCTTGGCAATATTCGGGGAGGAAAACTCAACGATGGTGGTGAGGTTTTCCTGGGCGCAGCCAAAATCATCCCGCAAGGTACTGGCTAGTACCACCTGGGCTAGTGCCGAAGGGTGAATGGAAAAATTGAGGAAGGGTCCAACCGCAGTCAGTTCTACATCTTCTATTTGCAGCGTGGAGGCCAGAGCAGAGGCGAGTTCCGCTGGGTTTTTGCCGGCGGCTTTGGCGAAGCGAAAGCAGGGAAAGGCAAATTCGCCATGTAGTTCTTGGCGTGGGCGCTCGAGGAGGATGGCATCGACCGTTAGGGACGAAGCCTCGGCGAGCGATTGACGGATTCGGGTGGCAAAGGCGTCGAGGCCGTTGCCTTGGTGGGAGCTAGGAGGCGTGGGCATGATCGGTATCCCCGAACAGGGGGTGCAGCAACTGGTCGAGCGGAAATCCTAGGCACTCTTCCAGCTCTGCGGCGTGGCTTTCGGCGAGTTCCGCCGCGCGTTGCAACCAAGGAGAGGAACCATAACGAGCGAGCAAATCTTGGTGTCGTTGGGCCATGGGCACAATGGTGGTGTGTTGCACGCTGGAATCGGCGACACTGAGCACACTGTCGGCAAGTTCCCATTGCGGGGGATCCAGGGCGGCGAATGCTTTGTGAGCGAGAGACGGTTGCCAATGCTCGTTGGCGGCAACTTCCTCCAAACTGCGCCCCTTCAGCCAGTGAGTGAGACATCCACGGCCTTCGGCGGCATGGCCCGCAGCTTGTAGCAAACAAAAGCCGCTCCAACCATGCAGGGGGCCATGGGTTTTGCTGCGTCCAATGTCATGCAATAAGGCGCGGACTTCGAGTAGGTCTAAATCAAAATCAGCACCAGCTTGTAGAAGTGCTGTGCCCAAACAGCGCGCCACCTTTGCTACTTGGTGGCAGTGACCCACCCAAGCGTCTTTGGGGTTGGCATGTTGGCGCAACAACGCTTGGGCCTGGGAGAAATCCAGACGGGACGAAGAGGCGCTCATGGCTGGGGGGTGGGAGGGGAATTTTGCAAGCACAAAGCGGCGCGGTGCAGGCAGCGGCGAAGGTCGGAATAGGCGAGGAGGGAGCAAGCTTCTTCGAGGCTTGCCCAGCGGAAATCTTGATGTTCCTCGCTGCAGACAAGTGCGTTTGCGTCCACCGGATGCAAGGCCAAGAAGGAGAGCACGCGCTTCCAGCCTTCCCCATCGACTTGGTAGATGGATGTGTCGAGAAAGGAGGGGTGAAGGTGGTCTGCGGTAAGGGTAAATCCAGTCTCTTCGGCAACTTCGCGCAGTGCGGTTTGCACCAAGGCCTCCTCTGCTTCGGCATGTCCTTTGGCCAGGCCCCAACTTTGGTGCCTAGCGTTTTGCAGGAGAAGAAACTTGGGGTTTTGTCGGGTGCCGGTCCAAAGCACCACCCCAACCGCCAAAACCGGGCGGGTGGACGTGCCCGCATCGGGGGAGGAGGGAGAGCCAACTGCCACCGGGGGATTCTACCCGCAGGGGGTCGGTACAATCTGCCTATGGTGGCTGCCCCATCCGCCGCAAGTGTGATTGCCTTGGTCGAGGAGCATCGCCCCGTAGGGCCCGACGCTTTCCTTTTGCAACTCGCCTTGCCCCAACTCCCGGACTCCCTGGCGCCGGGAGTTTTCGCCATGCTTTCCCCCGAGGATGGAAGTGGCCCAGAAATAGCGCGCCCATTCAGTTTGTATGATTGCCCGGGTCCGAACCAGGTGAGCTTTCTTATCCAAACTTTGGGTTGTGGCACTCGGGCATTGGCTGCTCTTCCGCCGGGCTCTGCAGTGCGCTGTACCTTTCCCTTGGGCAATGGTTTCCAAGTGGCTGCAGCCGAGCGTACGGTGGTGATGGTGGCGGGTGGCGTTGGCAGTGCGCCGTTTTTGCTTTACGCGCAAAAGCGAGTGGCTCTAGGCGCAGGAGCAAACACCCATTTTTTCTTTGGCGCGCGCAGCGGGGAGCGTCTTTACGATCGACAAGCGTTTGCATCTCTGGCCATCTGTTCCCACTTTGCGACCGACGACGGCAGCTTGGGCTTTGCTGGCAATGTGTTGGCTGCGGTGGAAGCCGCCTTGGCTGACAACACCATTCCCGCGGAGGCTTTGTTCTTAGCCTGCGGTCCCGCTGGCTTGCTTCATGGCTTTGCTTCTTTTGCCCGCGCGCGAAAACTCGACGCCTGGCTCAGCTTAGAAACTTACATGGGTTGTGGCTATGGAGTTTGTAACGCTTGTCCGGTGCCTACCGAGGCTGCCGGGGCATTGGGCGCTTGGCCTTATGCTCGCACTTGTACCGACGGCCCGGTTTTTTCCCTGCGTGACATTCAATTTTAGTTATGGAATCTTGGTCCATTCAAGTTGACAAGGAGTATCTGAAGTTTTCAGCGGCTCATTTTTTGATTTTTCCCGACGGTTCTTCCGAGCGTCTGCATGGTCATAACTATCGAGTGTTTTGCCAAATCCAAGGCGCTTTGTCGGAGCATGGTTTGGTGTTGGATTTCAAGCGGGTGAAGCCGCTCATTCGAGAGCTGGTAGATGAGTTGGATGAGCATTGGCTAATTCCGGGCGAGCATCCTCATTTGCGTTGGCAGGAACGTGATGACGGAGTGGTGGAGGTGCGTTACCGAGATTTGTACTACGCAGCACCGCGCACGGACGTCCTTGTGCTGCCGCTCCGTAATATTTCTGCGGAAAAGCTGGCTGCTTGGGTAGGGCGGAGTTTGTTGACCAAGCTGCGCACGCAATTTCCAGAAGTGGAGATTGAAGGCCTCACCCTGGGGGTGGAAGAAACCCAAGGGCAGCGCGGTTGCTGGCATTATCGTGCCGACAACGCCAACTGAGTTTGGGACGGGGGGCCGGCCAAGGGAAAAACCGGCGGCCGTTTCCGACCACCGGTACCCATCATGGCAGTTAAGCAATCCTTCTAATTGAACGCCGCCTACAGGCCAATGACGGCTGGAGAAGGGGGGGGCTTTAGGCTGTTTTTGGGAAATTCGCCCAAGGCGAGGTGGCCCCCAAACCCGGCTTTTGGTGGGTGCTTGTGCGCCTTGTCGGGGACGCTAGAATTCCCCCTCCCCCAAGCTGGGCTTGCCTGTGCGAGCGAGCAGTTTGGAATCGGTCGGGGCGTGGCGCAGCCTGGATAGCGCGCTGCAATGGGGTTGCAGAGGTCGGAAGTTCGAATCTTCTCGCCCCGACCATTTTCCACTAGGGGGCTAAAAACTCAGGTCGAGTGTGGTGACCGCATTGAAACCTGGCCCGTTGACGCCAGAGCCATGAACCCGGTAATCGCGGTCGGTTAAATTTTCCAGTGACAGGGTCCATACCATGTTGTCGGTGAGTTGGACTCCCCCGGAAATACCCAGAATGGTAAACCCTGGGGTTCCGCCGCCCGGGATGCGAGAGGTGTCGGTGATGTCGCGGAGGGCAAGTTTGTCTTGGTTGTCCATGGCCCAGGCCCAGCCTTCAACCCAGGTTTTCTGATTGGAGCTCTGCCAGCGCAGGCCCGAAGTTGCTTGCAAGGGCATCAGGCGCGTGAGGGGTTCCCGCGTAATGGTGCCGGACGGCAGGGTGACTTGGTCGACTTTTCCGTCCATCCAAGAAGCGCTGAGAAAAACACTCCAGCCTTGGTCTAGGGAGTAGTCGCCCGACAGTTCCAGGCCACGGACCCAGCCGTCCCCAACATTGCTTTTTTGCACTTCAGGAGTGCCGCCGATGAGCGCACCGGTTGGAGATTGCACAATCATATTTCGAATGACGGTGTGGTAGGCGGAAACCTGCCAATGTAATGCTCCATTGGTGCCCTTGCTGCCAACCTCGGCTTGCAAAAAATGCTCCGGGTCCAAGCCTGGGGTGGGGGTCTCCACCGCACTAGTGGCGTCTAATGCTGTTAGGTCGGAAATGTTGGGGGCGCGGAACCCTTGGGACAATCCGCAGTAGACGGTGGTTTGTTCCGACAGATAAACAACGGAACGAAGACTGGCAGCGAGGTTGGTCCAATTGTCGCTGAGAGAGAGCACAGCAGGCCCCGTTGGTTCGGGATTGTCGACACGATCCGCAGAGAAAGAAAAGGAGCTAAAACGCAAGCCTGGAATCACGCTGAAATGGTCGGTGACAAACAATTCATCTTGGGCATAGGCTTCCACGGAACGGTAGCTAGCGTTGTCGCCAATAGCACCTTGGATTGCGCTTCCGGTAAAGACTCCATTGGTGAAGTTGTTGCGGAAGGAATCGGCATTTTGTTGGTGCAGTTCCGCGCCCCAGCTCCAAATGCCGCTTTTCTTCTGTTCGCTTTGGAATCTTGCGGTCAATCCCCAGTCGAACAATTCAAATCCTTGGAGGTCGCGACGCCCACCTGAGCGCAAGCGATCGCGATCTTCCGCATGACGTTGGAAGCTGAGCGTGATTTCGCCATCATTCATCCACCCGCCTTGGCTATCCCAACGCACCCGGGAGTACAAGAGATCCCGAATCTGATCTTGGTCGCGTTGCAATTCGCTGCCCACCGAAGTGCCTGCGTAGGGGACGGCGAAAATGGTTTTGTGGGTGCGGGGAACATTAGCTTGTCGAAAAGTTTGACCGGCGAATGTCCATTCCACAGAGTTGGCAAAGTAGCGGTCGAAGCGAAAATCCCCGCCCCCTTCCTCGTAGCCGGTTTCGGGTAAGGTTCCAGAGCCGGCTCGTAAATCACCGAATCGACTCATGGTGGCCCCGGCGAGGAAACCCCATTGTTCACCTTGGTGCATGCTGGTTTCCAAGCGCTCCGTCCAGCTGCTCTCAGCCGAACTAAAGCGAGTGAAGTTGGAGCCACTCATCTCAAAACCATGGCCTCCAACCTTGGCGCGGCGGGTAATGGCATTCACTGTGCCGCCGATGGCGTCAGAACCATAAAGAACACTGGAGGGCCCACGCACAATTTCCAAGCGTTCCACAGTAAGACTGTCGATGGTGCTCCAGTATTGATTGGGGCCTTCGCGCATGGCCGCATGGTTGAGTGGGATGCCATCGATAAGCATGCGCGTACGAAAACCAGTAAATCCCCGCAAAAATGGGGACGATTGGCCATAGGCGGTCTTTTGCACCATGATTCCGGGCAGGGTTTGCAAGGATTCGGGTAAGGTGCGGGCACGGGTGCGTAACCACTGCTGGTTCAGGATGTCGATGCTATAGGGAAGGTCGAGTTCGGATTCTGGAAACCCAGTTGCTGTGACTACGATCTCTTCCGCTTGTAGGGGTTCGGGGACACAAGGAGGGGGAGCACCTTGTTGGGCAAGAAGAAGGAGTGTGAAGAACATGTGAAGAGAACGGTAGCTTCTTCCTGCGGTTCAGCAATTGGAAAATTTATTTTGTGGCTTCCACCAAACGGTAGACGCGACCGTCGGCACAGAGGATATACAACTCTTGCGCGGCGTCTACGCCAAAGCTTACGAGCCCGCTTAGGTTTGCGCTTTTTGCCAATTCCTTCCTGCGGGGAATCCGCTCGATCATTTCCCCATTTTTCATCCGCAAAGTACCAACGGCCCCGCTGCAGTAGTCGCCATAGAAATACGCTCCCTGCAACCAGGGGATTTGGCTGCCTCGATACACGTAACCACCGGTGATGGAGCAATGGCCATGTTGATGCTTGTATTCATGAATGGGTTCCACCAGCGGTTGGCCATGAGAATGCTTGCTGGTGAGGAATTCATGCTTGCCTTCGCGCAGGCGCCAGCCGTAGTTTTCACCACCCAGACTGTTGCCGGCTTGCCAGTTGATTTCCTCCCACTGATCTTGGCCGACATCGCCGATGTACAAATCCCCATTTTCTGGATCAAAGCAAAAACGCCAAGGGTTGCGTAGGCCGAAAGCCCAGATCTCGGAAAAAAATTCTGGATTGTTGCGAAAGGGATTGTCGGCTGGGATCTTGTAGGGCAAGCCGTGATCCACATCCAGGCGCAAGATCTTGCCAAGCAGAGAATGCCCATTCTGCGCCGCGTCGCGGGGATCTTGAGCAGCGCCGCCATCGCCTAAGCCAAGATAGAGGTAGCCGTCCCTGGGGCTGAAAGCAATCATGCCGCCATTGTGGTTGGCCCATGGTTGTTCCAACTGAAGGAGAATGGTTTCTTCGTTGGCCTCTGCGGCCCAAGTTTTTAAGTCCACTGGAAACCGCGATAAACAGGTGCTGCCTTTGCTGTCGGAGTAGTGGAGAAACACCCAGGGTGGGGTAGGGAAGTTGGGATGAAAGGCCATGCCCAACAGGCCACGTTCGGACCGAATGTTGATTTGGTCGCTTAAATCTAAAAAATCGGTAGCGCGGAGACGGCCATCTTTGAATAGGCGAATGCGGCCGGCTTTCTCTGCAATCAAGATGCGCGAAGGGTCGGCAGGATCCGAACAAAGGAAGGTAGGGAAGTCGAGGCCTTTGGCGAAAAGTTCAAGCCCAAGCTGGTGGGGTGCCGGTGTTTGCGAATCTGGAGTAGCAGTTTGAGGAAGACATGTGGCAAGCACGCAGGCGAGGGAGAGAAAAGTCATTTTTTTGGATAATGCTGAAGGCACCAAGCAGCCCATTCGCGATCAAAGGTGGAAGGGCTGAGCTGCCAAGCTTGGGCCAGGGCGTCGACTTGGCATTGTTTCAGGCTTTCAGCAGATGGGACCACACCATTGGGATAGGGTTCTTTCAGTAAGTCAAACCACAGAGCAAAGCCCTCTCGTTTTTGCGCCATTAGGAAATCAATGCGCGACCATGCCAGCATATGTTCAGAATATTTCATGCTCTCGGCATTGGCGTAGTTCATGATTTTCTCGAAACTTGGATAGTAGTCATGACCGACGCGGGCACGCACTTTCGGCCCCCATTTCCAGATGTTTTTGTCGTCGCTGCCGAAAAGACGATCCTCCGTGAAATAATTGCGAGTGGGATCGATTTGTCGTGCATACCAATGCCCAAGACCTACATTCACCCACTCGGGAAGCCTGTGGCGATAGTAGCGAAAGCCATTCAATAGATTCATGCTGAGACTGTAGGTAAACAGGCAATGCATGGTGGTGTCGGCAAACATGCCTTCATTCTCGGCAGCCACACCGAACAGCAAAGTGCCGTCGAAAGGGAACATATGGCGAATCGGTTTGTCCCCTTGTGTACCCATGAAAGCTGCGCGATAGCGGCCCAAGCTGCTTTCCTTCTCGAACAAGAGAATGGTGAATTTGCTTTTCATGCCCAGGTAGGGTCCTTCTCCCATATAGCGGCCATTTAATTTTATTCCAGGTCCGGAAGGGAAGTCGGCATCGTCTACTTGCAACAGGGATTCGATTTGCTGATACAAATCTTCTGCCCGCATGGCATAGAGATGCAACCTTAACCATGGGTCGAGCTTTCTGCTTTTGGTTGAGAGCTTAGGAAAGAATTCCTTTAAGCGTTTCAATTCGGCTTGGATTTTTGTTTTTTCGGTGCGACTGCCGGTGTCGATGGTATAGCTTGGGAGACTACAGCCGAGGCGGAAATGCTTGGTTTCCAGCCAGCGCATGCGAACCCCACCCAAGGCCTCCTCAATATCTTTGGTGCTGTGATTGTCGGCCCAATGGAATCGCCCTGTCTTGACATAACCAAGCCGAGCCAGGAGCTCGGTATCGTTGTGCGTGTAAGGATCATTCTCCCACAACACGACTTCTTCCCCCTTGTCTGGTTTGGACTTTTGCCCATACAGACTGAGAAGAGGGGAACTGTAGAAAAGGAGAAAGAGTATCCAGAGCTTGGGCATCATGGAGAGGCCTAAGCCTACAAGCCTGGTTGCCGAATCTCTATCTTGGGTTTTTCATCTTCGGCCTTTAATCCCAAGTCGGACAGTTTCTCCTCGGCCTTCTTCCAAGACTCCATTTCTTCTTGCACCTTGGCTAAATCTTTGCGCAGTTTTTTCAATTTTCTCGATTTGGGCCCATTGCGCTCGATTTCGTCGTCGATGGCGATTTCCAGCCGCGCGATTTTTTCATCCAGCATGTCATACTGGGCGAGAATTTTTTCGATTTCCTTAACCGCATGGTGCGCATCCTTGCGATATTCGGCGGCTAAAGCTGTGTACATGTGATCCCACAACTCCACTCGGGATTGATCGCCACGCAGAGGAATTGGATTGGAGCCATCCCAGTGCGCTAAGAACAAATGGGGAGGATGCTCTTCGGCAAAGACTTTGCGGAAGGGATGATCCTCTTCCAGCACTTCCATGGGCAGTTTCACACAATGAAACCAGCGGGTCATGATCAAGGTGCGCTCATTGCCACCTGTTCTCGACAACAAAGCGTCGTCGGTGCCATTGCACAGTCGGCATTCCCGCAACACCAGCAAGGGTTTGCGGGAATCACCGGCTAAAGTGTAAAAAGCGACTTGCGAATCGAGTGCCTGGCGCACTGCTTGCGCGACCGTGCCCGTGCGTTTTAAGGGGTCGGCTTGCACATTGATGAGCTTGTGCACGGGATAGTCCCAACGCATTTTGAGCAGGGTCTTGGCGGTTTTGCCATGCTCGGTGGGGAGGGCTGCGCCACCACCCGTTGCTGGTGCTGCGCCCGGTGTGGCGGGGGCGGCTGGCGTGGCTGGCGTAGCTGGGGTGGAAGGCGTCGATGGGGTGGCCTTTTTCCCGGGGCCAGTGGTGTCGCCAGGTCCTCCGTATCCGGCACCCCCACGGGGAGCCCTGGAAGGACATCATTGAGGGACCGCAGCCAAAGGAGCGCACAAGGCGAAAAGGACTGCAAAGACAAGGAAGCTATGAGGCTTGAACATGCGATTGGAGAAACAGAGGACCATCCCTAAGCTATCAGTCGCCCCGCAGTGGAAACTAGGAAATTCGAAGTTTTTCCCGCTTCAATTGCCCTTGGCAGGAAGGCTGTCCTCGTAAACCATCCAGTCGGCCAGGGATAGAGCTGCCTGGTAGTATCTGAGCGCGGCGGCGGCACCTATGGGGTGATGCGTGGGCTCCAGCTCCAAGCTATCCCCAATCCAGCGCATGGGGTCGTAGCCTTCTTCGTGGATTTTGATGGCCCCGTCTTCGAGGAGCAGAAGGCCGGAAGAGTTGAAGCCGATATGCGTTGCGTTTTTGTCGAGCAGGCTGGAGCCAAGACCACGGTAGCGGTTGGGCCCGAGGCCGGCGGCATGAAACAAGGTGGGCACGATGTCCTTGTGCGAACCGGGTAGTAGCACATTTGGCTGAAACTGATGGCGGATGGCTTCAGGCATCCATAATAAAAAAGGCACTGCGCGCTCAAGCAGGATTTCTTGATGGGCAAAGGGAATGCCTATGCCCGCTGTGTGATCACCGGTGACGCCAATCACGCAGTGTTGAATCAAGCCGGTTTGTTGGAGTTCTTGCAGCCAGTTCCCAAGCTGGTGGGCGGCGTAGCGATAGGTTTCCAGCTGTGCTTTCTGGGTTTCATCCAAGGGGCCAGTGCGTGCTAGCAGACGGTCGGGGGGACGCAAAGCAGGTAGGCTCCAGCTTGCAGGTAAATGATGTGGTGGATGGTTGGTGGTGGTGAACGCAACAAGAAAGAGTGGTTTTTCGGCATGTTCGAGGCGATCGGCAATAGCGCGGAACAGATGTTCATCCCAAAGCCCCCACGGGCCGGCATCGGTCTGCGGATCCAAGTGGTATTGCTCTAGGATTTCCTCCATGCCCACCTCCTCTTGGAAACCTTGCAGAGGAAGAAATTGATCCAAGTTCCTCCAGTTCGCTGGTCCACCATAGAAAAATGCCGTGTCGTAACCTTGGTCGGCAAACAATTTGGCGCTGCTGGTGGCAAAACTTTTGTGGCGTTGTTCGGATTGGGATAGATGTTTGGTGCCAGGGCGATAGGGCAAATCCAGTATGATGCCCAGAATGCTGCCGATGGAGATGTTGTCGGTTGGTAAAAACCGCTCAAAAAGGGCACCCTGTTCAAAAAAGGGTTGGGCCGGTCCAAGCAAATCAAAGTTAGGTGATTGATATTGCAGTAGATGAGTGGCAAAGCTTTCCATGACCACGAGGACCACATGAGGTGGACGCTCCACATGGGGGGTGGGTGTCATCGCTTGCACGGGGAGTCGCTGCAACAAAGGACCTTGGTTTGCCGCGCTATGTCCTTGCGTAAATTGCTCTATGGCAGCTTGGGCATCTAAATCAAAACCATAACGGCGAGCCGTGGAAAGGGAATTTTCGCTGATACGCGTCCACAAAGTTTCGGCAAGTTTCTCCACGCCATTTTCGGGAATGGTGCGCACGAAAGCCGTTTGTGGAACTTCCTGATCAAGGCTGACGAAAATTGGAGTGAGAGGAAGCGAGCATAACACCACAGCCAACATGCTGTGAGCCACAATATGTCGATTTAAGGCGAGGTCGACCTGTTCGGCTTCGGGTTGCGTAGAGGCGTGAAGGAAATCGGTGAAGTGAAAGGCACGGCGGATGATGCGCAGCACGATATACTCCAGAATCAGACCTACCAACAGATAGAGGAGCAATGGGTAGGTTTGCCAGGCGCTTAATAAAACAGCACCGATATCGTCTTCAATAGCGCCAAAGGCAAGGATATTGAAGCGCGAGCCAAAATAGGAGTAGTAGATTTGTTCGGAAGCCAGGGCAATGACGATGACCGAGGTGCCCAGGAACCAATAGGTGGAAGTGCGTCGTAACCAGGATTTCCAGCGCTGGCGATCGCGGTCGCGCATCCACATCAGCGAGAAGGTTGGAGGAAGGGCAAACAACAACAAAATGCGCAAGTCGTGGAGGGCGCCAAAGGCGAAGGCCACGGGGAGCGAACCAAGGAAATCGCGCCAAATTTCGGGGTGGGCGAATTGAATAGTGAACAAGAGCCGAAACCCCGACATAACCACGAGCAAGGCGCCCACCAACCACCAGGTACGTTTGATGGAAGTGAGGATGGCGTTGCGGAGGCGAATCTCGCTCATGGCAGGCTTAGTGTACGCTTTACCGCCTGCCGCCACTTGTGGTAACGACTTTCGCGCTCGCCAGCAGATAGTTTGGGGTCGAAGCGCGCCGATTCCTGGTGCAAGAACGGGGCGACCTCTTGCAAGCTGCAAAGCGAAGATTGCAAGGCTGCGCAGAATGCGGCACCGGTGGCCGTGGTTTCCAGATTGTTGGGGCGGACAATGGGGATGTTAAGGATGTCAGCCAGAAACTGAAGGAACCACAAATTATTGCATAGACCTCCGTCTACGCGTAGCTCGCTAGGCATTTGTGCGCCATCGGCACGAGCCGTCTCCAACAAATCCCGGGTTTGAAAACAGGTTGCTTCGAGGCCTGCGCGCACGATTTCGGCAGGGCCAGTGCCACGGGTGACGCCGAGCAGAGCGGCGCGGGCGTTGGGGTCCCACCATGGAGCGCCTAGGCCATTGAAGGCGGGAACCAAATAGACCTCTGCATTAGGGTCGGCTTGGTGGGCCATCGCCTCTGTTTCCGTTACATCCTGAAAAAGATGCAAGCCATCACGCAGCCATTGCATCGTGGAGCCAGCAGAAAAAATACTTCCTTCTAATGCATAGTGGGTAGTTTCGGCGTTTTGCCAAAGCACCGTGGTGAGCAGGTTTTCACTTTCAACCAAGCAATTGCTGCCGGTGTTTTGCATAGCAAAAGCGCCCGTGCCAAATGTGCATTTCATAGAGCCGGGCGTAAAACAGCCCTGGCCCAAGGTGGCGGCTTGTTGGTCGCCGAGAATGGCGCCGATGGGAATAGAGCGACCAAACAACTTGGCTGCGGTATGGCCAAACAAGCCACAGCTAGGAAGAACCTCGGGCAGCAGGGAAGGAGGAATTTGAAACTGCTCACACAACCATGGATCCCACCTTTGCTGTTGCAAATGATAAAGCAAGGTGCGCGAGGCATTGCTGGGATCGGTGGCATGTACCTGGCCGCCACTGAGATTCCACAATAACCAACTATCGATGGTTCCCACAGCGAGGTGGCCTTGCTCGGCCTGGGCTCGGGCACCATCCACATGCTCGAGCAACCAGGTAATTTTTGTAGCGCTGAAATAAGGGTCGAGAAGCAGACCAGTACGTTGTCGAATTTCAGCTTCTAGCCCCTGGGATTTTTTTCTGGCGCAATCCTCGGTGGTGCGTCGGTCTTGCCAGACAATAGCGGGATGCAAGGCTTCGCCGCTGCGGCGATCCCAAAGCACGATGGTTTCGCGTTGGTTCGTGATGCCCAAAGAGGCAACCCTGGACAAACTTCCCGGGTAATCGGCAAAGACCTGTTGGCACACATCCAAGGTATGCTGCCAAATAAGGTGGGGATTATGTTCTACCCATCCAGCTTGGGGAAAGGATTGTGGAAGTTCTTTGTGGGCTTGGCCGACCATGCCAAGGCAGGCGTTAAAGAGCAAGGCCCGGGTGGAGGTGGTGCCTTGGTCGATGGCGAGGAAAAGTGGCTGGGTGTTCACCTCGGTAGAGAAGGGCGAAGAAATTTTTGGCTGGCAGCGGACAAATCTTGGGTTGGGTTGACGGTAGCGCTTGGCAGTGGCGGCAAACCAAGAAGCGCCAAGCACAAATTGGCTACGTCGGCATTGCGAATGGGAGGAAGTTTTTGTTGGGTGGCCACAGGGTCGACACCGGGGTTGAGACGAGTGTTGGCGCAAATCGCATAGAGGTCGGCGGGGACGGCCTGCGGTGTCCAAAGGAGCAAAGGGATGCGGGTATTGCTGAGCAACAGGCCATGTCCAGTATGATTGTGCCAGGGGATGCCGCCGCCGTGGTCGGCGCAAAGTACGAAGACCGTATTGGATTGGAGTTGGGGGTGTTGGGCTACGGCATCCATGAGTTCTCCCAACTGTTTGTCTACTTCCTGGACCGCCCGAAAATAGGGAGAGCCTGGGCTTAAGTTCCAACCGGCACGGTGGCCGGCATCGTCGGGACCGCGAAAATGTAAAAACAAAAAGGAACGCGGATGTTTGGGGTTGCGGAGGAAGGCGAGGCTTTGGGCGACTTGCTGTGCGGGGTCCACAAGGAGAGAAACCTCGTCAATTTGGTTTTCCCCATCACGATTCCAAGAGTTGCGAAACAACACGAACTTCGATTTTGAGGCGAACATGGCGGTGACAATGCCTGCCTGATGCATAGGCTGAAATAAGCTGGGGAGGATTTGGCCGTGTTGGTCATGCAAAGTTGCGTCGGGTTCCGGGTCGACATTGATAGTCCAATGATGGCCAAGAGGACCGTCAACCAATCGACCAGTAAGCATGTCGACATGATTTGGCAGAGTAACCGAAGAGCTAGGGTCGCAGCGCGCATTCAAACTATGCGGGCCTTGTTTGAGCCGCTGGAAGTTGGGGGTACGAACGCCGCCATCAAGTAACAAGGCTTCACTTGCCAGGCCGTCTACACTAATGAGGACGACATGTTGAAAAGGAGGAAGTTCGCCGGTGTTTGGCGTCAGTGCTTGCGCCAAATAAATCCAGAGGAGCCACATGCTAGAGTTTTTTGCGAGGTTTTGGATCTTTGACGGGATAGGTAGCAAGCACCCACTGACGCCATGCCTGCTCCACTTGAAGCAGGCTCATGTCGAGGTTCTCGCGCAACAAATCCCGGGTAGGACGCTTATCTTTGTAGCCTATAAGCAAAGGCTTAATGGCTTGCGGGTGCTCTGCCACCAACCAATCATAAAGACTCCAAGATAGGACATGCTCTTCTTCCCATAAAGTGCCCGACAATTTTTTCATCAAGCCAGGCAAAAGGTTTTCCTTATGCTTCTGAAGGTATTTGCGCACGGCAACATGCCACTTGCCATCTTCGTAGTCGAGATTTGCCTTGGCTTCGTCGATGCAATAGGTGCTAATGCGACCAAACAACTTATCTTCGAACCAATGCGCCGCACCGTCGTCAAACCATCCAGCTTTTTGCCGCCCTATCCATTGCGGGCGAAAGGCGTTGCTCAAGAGCATATGGATGCCGATGTGAACACCATTGGATACGATGGCCATGGCGTCGTTTTTCAGCCCTTCTTCGCCGGTCCAGCAGGAATAGGTGGGTTCGGTGCCATAGAGGGTGAAGCCGCCCTTGTCGTTCACCTCCAAGATTTCCCGCATCACCTGAACATGGTCATCCAACTCTCCCCAAAACCAAATGTTGGAACGATGGGCGTAATGGAAAAGTTTGGCCTGCAGTTGTTGATCGAGTAACTCGGCGGCTTTTTCGGCTTCCGTGGCCAAAGCATGGGCAACCTCGTGGGCGGACATATTCCTTGGCCCGTCTTTGAACTTCTTTCCGCTCAACAGAATGTCGAAATGCGGGGTGATGATGCGCACCATCGTTTGGTCTAATAGTTTTTGTGGCGCATTCGGGCGTTGGCGGAAAGCTTCGACTCTAGCTAAGCGTTCTTCGAGCGCGGGAATATCCGGGCCACTGCTACAGCGATTGCAATCCACACCGAGCCCGCCTTGGCAGGTTGGGCAATCGGCGGCCACAGAACAATAAAGAACCTCCTTTTCTGCTGCCAACAGCTTTTTATGCTTGCTGCAGGTTTTGACGCCGGTGTGTTGGCAGACATTACAGCCGGTGCCAAGGCTCTCCTCTTGAGCCCAGGATGAGGTGCTGAACACCAGGAGGAGAGCTAGAATCAAGCGCATAGGGTGGCTATTGCACCCAAGAGCCAAACACATTGCTGGCTCGACCGACTTCCACGCATTGCAGCCAAACCGACTTCAAGGCGAGGTTACCAGGAATGGCGATGCTGAAGCTGCCATTGCCCGAGGCATCGGCGGTAGCACTACCCGCTTGCACGGGATTGGCGATGCCCAAGGTGACGCCAACGGGAGGAATGAATACCGAACCGCGTCCAGCTAGGCTGCCAGCCAAAAACACGGTGGTATTGGGGGTGGCTCCACTGAAGTTGAGGACGTTGCCGCCTAAGGCGAGAGGCAAACCGCCTTGCAAATGCAAACTACCGCTTTGCGTGCTGTCGGCAAAGGCATCCAGGGGGCCGTTGAAAGTGATATCGCTGCTCACGCCCGTGCCAGGATCCACGATGGTGACGGTGATATTGAGATTGAGGTGAAAGGTAATGGTGTTGCCATTTTGGCTAACATTGCCGGTAACCACGGTAGGTGGAGAAATAACGCCGTAAATGGGCTCGGTGCCGCTACCAAACAAGCCGCCCATGGTATTGGTGCCGGCGGTGGTGGTGAGGGTGAGGGTGGCGGTGAAATCTCCATTGGGTTGAATGGTGAAACTTGGAGATTGCAAATAGAACTCCATGTTTTGGATATCGAAGGTGGCGATAGGCGGAAGGAATGGAATGGGGTTTGGAATTTCGCCACTCAAGGTAGAGGGGCTCGTGAAACTCAAAGCGCCATTTAACGCTCCCGTAGTAAAGGGGGCATTGGCAGAGTCGAGAAGAATCTCCATTGTGCCACCGATGCGGAAGGTGGTTGGAGAAAGATTGACGTTGCCGATGCTGGTCGACACGCTCCAACTCACCACATTGTTGGGTTGGTCGAGGACAGCAGAAAATTGAGTGGTTTGCGCGCTTAATGGGACCGCGCAAAGAGCGAGAGGGAGCAGGATTTTGAACATGACAAATCAGGAAGGGGGGAAGGCCGAGGAATTAGGCCTTTCTGCATCATACTCCGAATCCAGAGGGTTGGCAGCAGGGAAAGGCCTTGCCTAAAAGCGATAGTCCACAGTAAGCGGGGCGTGATCCGAGAATCTCTGGTCTTTGTAGACGGCTGCTTGCTGGGCTTTTTTTGCCATTCCTGGGGTGCAAACCTGATAATCGATGCGCCAGCCAGTGTTGTTCTTCCAGGCTTGGCCTCGATTCGACCACCAGGTGTAACCTTCGCCTTCCGCTTGCGGATAAAGTTGGCGAAAGACATCATGCCAGCCAAACTCCCCAAAAACTTGGCCCATCCAGGCGCGTTCGGCGGGGAGAAATCCAGATTTATCTCGGTTGCCACGCCAATTCTTCAAATCTTTCTCCGTATGTGCGATATTCCAATCACCACAAACCACAACATGGCGTTTGGATTTCCTTTTTGCCTGCAACCATGCAGCAAAGCGATCCATGCATCGATATTTGAATGCTTGACGCTCTTCCCTTGCCGACCCTGAAGGCATGTAAAGGGATACCACGCTCAAGCGTCCGAAGTCGGCTTGCAGAAAACGTCCTTCGCAATCGAAGATGTCCCAACCCAAGCCAACCTGCACGCGGTCAGGCTTCTCCTTGCTATATATTGCAACCCCGCTGTAACCGGGTTTTTCCGCGCTGTGGTAAATAGTATGCATGCCTGCGGGGGATTGCATCACTGCAGTGAGTTGATGCTGTTGAATCCGCGTTTCTTGCAAGCACACGATGTCTGCCTGCTGTTGGGGAAGCCATTCAAAAAAGCCTTTGCGGTCGGCAGAGCGAATGCCGTTGAGATTGAGGGTGACTATGCGCATGGATTTTCTAAAGCGCCTAGGGCGCGCAGTTGTTTTTCGGCTTGTTCGGCCCAGCCTCGGTTGGCCATAGGGCTGGCAGGGCTCGGATGCAAAACAAAACCAAAGTCCACTGCGGTTGCCGCCAAAACTTCACGGGCTTTGCGTTCGGCGAATTTGCCAATGCCGATGACCATTTTCGGCTGCAGCCAGGCAATGGTTTCGCGGAGGGCTTGGTCGCAGTGGTGAAAGAGAGGTGCTGCAGAGTCGGCGGGGAGTTTGTCAGGTGTAAGGTTGCGTCCGCTTTCTGCCATGAATACCAACGGGCAGTAGTTCAATACAAAAAATTGCTGAAAAAAAGCTTCGGCAGTGCCAAAACGTTGTTGTGCCCAACCCCACAAACGCTTGCCGCTTACTTCGGAACGGGTACAGGAAAATCCTTGGATGGGCCGCTTGGGATGTTGATGTTGGGGTGGCTCAACGGGTTTTTCAATTCCCATCCAATCGCGCACAAAACCTACTTCGCCGAAGGGGACGCCGGTTTGCGCCATGCCCCATGGGCCTGGATTCATGCCAAGCAATACAAAGGGGACTTGGGGCTTGGCAAAGCGCCGCAAATATTCTTCATGCGGTTTGCGTGCGTAATCCAGCGGGTTATAAACATGGTGCACCGGCTCGGGGAAAGAGAGCGCAGCGACTGCTCGGGAGAGTTTGCGGTCCAGGGCAAGCAGAGACATGGGGCGGGAGTGTACCCTTTTCGTCATGGAACGCGTGCTGGAACCAGAAGTTATGGATACCGAGGCCGAGGCCGAAGCCTACGATGCGATGGACCATTCTGCCGCCAATGACGCTTTTGTGCAGCGTTTGCGGGAGCTTGGAGCGTGCGGCCGAGTGCTGGACATCGGCTGCGGACCAGGTCACATTCCCTTGCAGCTCGTAGTGCAGGATTCTAGCTTGGAGGTGGTGGCGATTGATTTGTCGCCGGCGATGTTGGCTATCGCGAAGGAACACCAAGCTGTATGTAGCCAGGGCCATCGTGTGCAATTTTGCCTTGCCGACGCCAAAGCCTTGCAGTTTGCGGATGCTTCGTTTCAAACAGTCTGCTCGAACACGATATTGCACCACATTCCCGACCCTGTACCTTTTTTGCGCGAAGCCTGGCGCGTGTTGGAGCCAGGCGGGGTGCTGTTGATTCGGGATTTGTTTCGCCCGACCAATGCCGAGGCGGTGCAGGAGTTGGTGGCTTTGCATGCCGCTTCGGAACCTCCCGCGGCGCAAGAGCTTTTTGCAGCCAGCTTGCATGCCGCCCTAACCCCGGAAGAATTAGTGGTGGCGGCGCGTGCTGCTGGCATTCAGAATGCCGAAGTGGTGGAGGATTCCGACCGCCATATGTCGCTTCAGTCCTGCCGCTAGGCGGCAGAACAAAAGCGAAGGCCATGGATTACTGGATGGTGGTGGTGACCAAGTTCGATTTCACCGAATCGATTCCACCAACGCCACGAATAGCCGCTGCTTGGAGATAAGCGGTGGCTCCCACCGGAGCACCCGCAGGAACGGCAACAACCAAGCTGGCTGTGCCACTGCTATTGGCGACGGCACTACCGACGTAGGTGGCGGGAGTTCCAAGATCGAGTACCAAGCCACCGAGCTGCGGTGGGGCCCAAGTACCGGCATTAAGACTTACCAAGTAATGCACGGTTTCACCCGATGCGGCGCCGTCTACCGTCCAAGTGCTGTTGGCGCCCGCAGTGAGACCGGTGATGCTGAGGTTGAGATCCTGGGTGGTGTTGAACTCGCCAACCCAAGTGCGCCAACCCGCGGTGCGGTATTCGTGGTGACTCCAGAACAAGGTTGGATCCAAAGGATCTTGCTCCACCCCCGAGTAATCTCCCCAACGACTCCCAGTTTCCGGAGAAGTGCTGATTTGCAGTTGCTTGGGTGCGCTAAAGGTGCCTAGGGGGTCGCCCGGTTTACGGGTGACGAACTCGATGGAGATGTATTGCGAGGAGGACGAGCGGTTAAATGCAATCACCGCACTGCCATCGGCAGCCACGTTGATATCACCATACCAGTTGTGTTCTCCGTTGCCAAAATCCAAAGTGCCGGATTGCACCAAAGTGGGATTACTGCCGCTCAGCGGCCAGCCGTTGAGGGCGATTTCGTACCAAGCTACACGTGCGGTGCTGGGGCCGGTGTTGTGAGTAATCCACAAAGAGCCATTGCGTACCACGCCATTTTTGATGCGCCAGTCGATGGTATCGGCACGGTTGGAGGTGCCGAGTTGGGTTGCATCAGGAGGAAAACTGAAACCAGGAACCGAAATTTCTCGCTGGAACAAAGTGGGGGTGGTGTTGGGGTTGGTGATGGCCTTCAACATGATGCGACTACTGCTGGAAGAGTAGGTCGTCGCAAAATAGGCTGGCGAGTTGGTGTCGTAATTTTTGGTTGCGCCCAATGAGATGGTGCTGCCATTGGTTTGGATTTGCTTCATGCTGACGGGAAGGCCAGCCATGACCTTGCTCTTGTCCCACATGAAAACGCGGTTGCCTCCACCAGAGAAACAGTCACCCGCGATGTAAATGGCGTCTTCGTTAATGCCAAGGTTCGGAAAATCCAAAAACACGCAAGTGCTGCTGACAGGAAAACGATATTTGTACCAAGTGCCGTTGGGATCATTATCGTCGGACATGGCAATCAAAATAGCATCCCCGCTGCCGGCGCCGTCGGCGGCTGCAACCACAAAGCGATCCGTATGGGGGTCGTATAAGCACACCGGGTCAAACACGAAGCCGCCGGCGCCGACCGAACCCCAAAACCCTCCACCACCGGCAATCGCCGTAGCAAAGGTCTGGACCCCAGCTTTGGTAAAGAAGGAGATCTCACCGTTGGCCATAGTGACGATATGCGTAGGGCCTACAGCTAGATCGGGGTCGGGGGGGGTCCATCCGGTATTTTGAATGGCTTCAAACCCGCCGGAACCTCCCGCGGCAGGTGGAGGTTGCACATAAGGGCCGGGGCGGAACCACGGGTTGTAATGCGGGCGCGCGGCATCGCCATGGACCATGTCGGCGGTGATGTCGAGGCCGGCAGCTTTGGGTTCCAGAGCAGGGGGGGGGGCGGTGGTGAGGTTCTGGGGCACAAAAAGGGTGACTCCGACCCCGCGAGAATCCGCAGGCAGGGCGCCATGCCAGGCAGCGACGAGTTGATCTTGGGCTGTCCACAGCAAATGCTTGGCGTTCACGCCCACCTGCAAGCTTTGCTCACCCTCGTCGAATTGGTTCCAGCGGAACCCCCCACCCAGGGGTTGGCCTGAAGCGGAAAAACGCTGACCAAAAATGGATGCGGGCTCCGTGGGGCGATGGGCGGGGCGAGAGAACTGCTTGGGCAGGTGACTGTTGTAAGCGACGACAAAGCGGCTATCGGCGGCCACCGCGACCTGGGCACCGGAACGGTGAGGGCTGCCTCCAGCATCGACAATCAGAGCTTCCCCCAAAGGCTTGGCAGCAGCAGAAAAACGCTGGGCTTTGGCTGTGTAGTCTTCCGAGTTTTGGCTACTCATCCAAGCGACGACAAAGGAACCATCTTGGGCCGTGTCGACGCATGGTTCAACGTCGAAAGCGCTATCCCCGGGGGAGACAACGAACGGTTTCAGTGGCTCTTCAGCTTGGCCATCCCATAAGGCTCCCAGGATTCCTTCTGGGCATTGCGCTTGGTTTTGATGGGCCCAGACTGCCACCACGCCGGTGGGGGTGGGAGCAAGAGAAACCAAGCGATCCCAGCCATCTTTGCTGGAGGAGAGCGCAAAGGGTGAGCCCTGGGGTGTGCCGTCCGTGGCGAAATGGCGGGCGAAGATGACCTGCCTTTGGTCGGCATATCCAGTCCATGCCACCATCATGCCGCCGCTGCCGGATGGGCAGAGCACCGCGTCGAGTTGATCGCCTTCGGCATGCGGGGCAATGGGAAATTCATCGCCAAGGGGGCCAAATCCTTCCTCCTGGTAGCCGAAGCGGCGGGCATAAAGCCCAACGCCATTGCGATCTTGGCCGACCGAATGCCAAAGAACCCAAGCCGTGCCGTCGGCAGCAAAGGCCACCGCGGGCTTGGCCTGCTCGCGCGGCAAAAACTGATTGACATGCAGCTCTGTGGTGAGTGGACGGCCTTTAGGGTCCATTAATTCGGCAAAAATGCCGAACGTTCCTTGTTCTTGACGCCGGCTGCCCCAGGCGACCAAGAGATTGCCAAGGGAGTCTGCGGCGACGGCTGGGTCTTGTTGGCGATTGCCGGTGAAGGTGTTGGCTAGAACCTCAATGCGCTCAAAGCCGGGAAGGGGGCTTTGGATGGAGGGAGCGGGTTTTGCTTGGGCAGTGTGCGCGGAGTGCTGGGGAAGGGATTGGGCACAAAAGACGGCCAGTAGGGCTGGGAGAAACGAAAGGAGCATGGCGACTTGGGAGATGGAGGCGGAAACCCGCCGAAAAAGGGGCTGGTGCAGTGTACCTCATGAGGCGCAATTGGATACAAAAAGGTAGAAGTGCGGTATCGAACAGTGCGCGCGTGCCTGCTCCCTGTGGGGCCCATTTCCCGGGGGGAATGGCTTGGCACGAGTCTTGCCGGATAGAGGGAGGCGATTCTCGACGGAAACCTTACAATCAAGTGGGTTCCTCGCCCCTAGTCCCATGCGGAAGTACCTTAGCACCCTAATTCTCGTCTCCCTCTCCTTGCTTGCTGCCTGCGGCAAGACGGGCAACGACTTTGTTATCGACCCCAACGGGGATTCCTACAACTCTGCTGGCACCTTCTTCGTCGAGGGCTCCAACATGCTGGACGGCATGTTTTGGCAACTGAACCGCCCGATTCGCATCGATTTTAACCATCCGATTGATCCAGATTCGGTGAATTTCGGCACGGTGCAAATTCGGTCGACCGACCCGCAAGCAATCGGGAATCCGGTCACGGGCACCTTTGAGTTGGACGCTGGTTCAGGCGGGCGCACTTTGATTTTCCGTCCCACTTGCCCCACGAATGAAACCAACGACAACGGGGCTTTTATGCCGGGTGGTATCACCTATGAGCTTGATTTACCCACTCAGTCTGATAGTCCCACTGTTTTACGCGATACCACAGGGCATCCCTTGTCCTCTGGCTTGCATCGCACGTTCACCACTCCACCTCCTTCCCAACCCCAGTTTCTCGACCTCTTTCCCGGTCCCCCCGGGGTTAGCAGTGTGACTTTTCCTAAGGGGCTGAACTTCTTTGCCGACCCTGATCCTGTAGTGTCGATCCGATTCAATCAATCCATCGACGGCCGTGCTTCCAATCTCAACAATTCCAACCTCACACTGCTCTATGCAGATGGGGAAATCGGCACGGCCAACCAAGATATCTTTCCCGCGGGGAATCGCGTGCCCGGACAATTGGTGTTGGTGGAAAACTGCACGGATGCGGGAGCCTTGGTGGAGTTTCGGGTAACTGGCATTTTGCCGGTGAATCGTAAGTTGCAACTGCAGATGAGCTCGCAGTTTGGTGATCTCACGGGCCAAAGGAATTCCTCCATGGTGATTTTGGCCACCCATACCACACCCACCCTGGCCGCCGTTTACAACGATCCAAGCTGGGTGGAAACGGATCCCACGGTGGACGAGTTCCGCGACGATTTCGACAACACCTTGCATTTGAACTTGGCCGAACCCATCCCTTTGCCTTTGGCGCAGGTTAGTGACGGCTTCATTGCCGCCAACTTCGACTACCCCGGAACCTTTGTTACCTCCGATGCGGATTTTTATCTTGGAACTGGGGTCAGTGCAGAAATCTTTACCGATTCGCAAACCGTATTCACCGACTCCAACAACCGCCAGCATACTTTGCAGAATGGTGTGTTGAACGTGCACAATTTCACCATTGAAGCGGGCGCGACTTTGCGTGGACGTGGCAGCAATCCCTTGGTGATTTATGCCACCGGCGAAATTGTGATTAACGGCACTCTAAATGTCAGTGGCAACCTCGCCACCTGGCCTTCTTCCCTCAACTCGCCTTGGTTCGTGGAAGGTGGGGCTGGTGGGGAATGCGGCGGCGGCCGCGGCGGTGACGCCTCGCAAATTGGAAATGCGGAAACGCCCCGTGCGATGGATGGCGATGGCCCGTTCTTTATCACCGGTGGCGGCGGTGGCGGCGGCGAAGGTGGCTTCAATAGCGACACCACGGCTGGTGGTATTGTCGGCCTCAACACCTTTGTTGTTGGTGGCGGTGGTGGTGGTGGTTTTGCCGTCACTGAAAACGTTTCTGTGTTGTGGGATCAATGGTCGCGTGCCACAGGTTGGGTGCCCGCTGGGGTTGATAATGAAGGGCCTGATCACATCATTACCAAGCACACGCAAATGGTGCCGACCATCGGTGTCACTCCGGATAATCCAAATGGAAACGGTATTTTTGGTGCTGAGGATGGCATGCGCGGGGTAAGCGCTTGGAATAATCTTCCACTCGGTGTTTTGCAACCTCCGATGGGCATGGAAGACGCGACCAACGATCCGGTGATTGATAATATCGGTATTGTCAATGATCCAGATTACGACCCAGCTTGGACTACAGGCTCTGTACCACCATTTGATTTTGGTCACCCCACCCAGGGGCCTGATCCCGGCTTGGCAGGGCCATCAGTTTTCCGCAACGACTTAACCGGCCTAAACACGCTGAACGATTTTTGGGGCTCGCGCATCATGGACGATGGTTCGGTTGTTATCGGCGAGCTCCTCACCCCATGGGCTGGCTCCGGTGGTGGTGGTAGTGGCGACAGTATGGAAATCATGGTCTACGACGCAGACAATGACGGCGTCGACGATCCCTTGCTCAGCTTCTACCCGGTGGTTCCTTTTCAGAAAGCCGCAAACTCTGTGTCGCAGGGCTGGAGGAACTACCGCAAAGGTGCCGGCGGCGGTGGCGGAGGTGGCCAGTGCTTGTTGATGGCCATCGGCATGATTCGGATTGGTGCCAACGGCCAAATCCTTGCCAATGGTGGAATCGGGTTCTCTGGAGAGTCCATCATCTATACCGATAACGGTATTTCTGGTTCAGGCGGTGGCTCAGGTGGCCACCTGGTGTTGCACTCGGCTACGGGCCTGGATTTGTCGGCCATCGATGTAGGGGTGGCCAACAATGCGAGCCAAGTTGGAAACCTTATCCCCACGGAGAACATTCAAGCCTTTGGTGGGCGCCGTGGTTGGGCGGGCCCCGACTACACCATCAGTTTCACGGATGGCAACCCCACCTTTGGCGTTGGACGCGGCGGTGCCGGCGCGAATGGCGTCATTCAAATCCATGTGCCCGATCCCACCACGGACATCCTGTGGCACCCCAATGCGGCGCCCGGCATCAACGATTACATCACCACTAGCCCCAGCGGCATTCCCACCGACCGTGTCGAGGAAATGCTGAACTTGTACACAGCACCGCAGGCCTACTCCTTGATTCCGTTCTTCTCCTCCAGTTCCATGGTGGTTTCCGAGTGGATTGATACTGGCATGGCCGAACTGCGTTTGGGTGATGCAAATACCTACCCCAAATACGGTGATCCTTTGTTGGATTTCAACGGCATTTTCCCAAGCACAGGTTTGGTGGCAAAAACTGGTGGCGACACGGTGGCGCCCCTTGCCGATGTGGCGACTGGGGCCACTTCTGCAGTAACCTTTGATGCTTTCCAACTCACTATCCCCAGTGCATCGACCTTCTTCGACGCCAAATTCTTGCGCTTGCCCAACTTGTTGGTGGGCTACGATGTTTTGCCCAATGCGGCGGGTTCGGCCACCTTCGAAATTGTGGATGCGGCTTACGATCGCACAGCCGACATACTGACTTTGTCGACGGCAACCACCGATAGTCCAATGACTTTTGCCTTGGATAACGGCAATCCCGTTTGGTCGGTGAAGGAAAAATTCTTCCGCATCGATACCAATGGGGTAAAAAATAGCTTGCCGGCAAGCACATCTGTGAAGTTTGAATTCCAAGGTGCAGATGAGTTGAGTCCGGGCTCTGGTTTGCCTGGCGTACCTTTCGGTGGCGCCAACAACTGGGTTACCGATTTAAGCTTGCTGAACGGGCAGCGGTTTATTCGCTACCGAGTCACCTTTGAGGCCGATGCTCAGGGCACCGGGATTGATTTGAGTAGCCCCTTGCCAGTGCTCGATTACATCAAGCTGCCCTTCGTCTGGTAGTGCTTTCTCAAGCAAAGGCGGGGGCTTTTGTGTCCCCGCCTTTTTTCTTACATGTTGCGGCGATATTGGCCGCCTACCTCATACAGGGCGTGGCTTATTTGCCCCAGGGTGCATACCTTGACTGCTTCCATAAGCTCGGCAAAGATGTTGCGATTGCTTTCTGCGGCATGGCGCAAGCGCATTAACGCTTGTTCGGATTGGTCCCGATGCAGCTCGCGCAAATGGGCCACTTGTTGAACCTGCGCATCCTTTTCTTCCTTGGTGGAGCGAATTAATTCAGTTTCGACCACACTGCCGTCTTCGGCTTGCGGATTGCGGAAAGTATTGACCCCAATAATGGGCAAAGCACCACTGTGTTTTTGCATTTCGTAAACCATGCTTTCCTCTTGGATTTTTCCGCGTTGGTACATGGTTTCCATCGCGCCCAAAACTCCGCCGCGATCGGTAAGTCGATCGAATTCAGCAAGCACCGCCTCTTCCACTAGCTCGGTCAACTCTTCGATGATGAACGCGCCTTGTAGGGGGTTTTCATTCTTGGCCTCTCCGAGCTCGCGGTTGATGATGAGTTGAATCGCTAATGCGCGGCGCACTGACTCCTCGGTGGGTGTGGTAATGGCTTCGTCATAGGCGTTGGTATGCAAGCTTTGGCAATTGTCGTAAATGGCGTACAAGGCCTGCAAGGTGGTGCGAATGTCGTTGAAGTCGATTTCTTGGGCATGCAAGGAGCGACCACTGGTTTGAATGTGGTACTTCAACTTTTGTGAGCGCTCACTCGCTCCATACAAATCTTTCATCGCAATCGCCCAAATGCGTCGAGCGACCCGTCCGATGACCGCGTATTCCGCGTCCAGGCCATTGGAGAAGAAAAAGGAAAGGTTGGGGGCAAAACTGTCGACGTCGAGACCACGTGCACGGTAATACTCCACGAAGGTGAAGCCATTGGCCAAAGTGAAGGCCAACTGGGTGATGGGGTTGGCCCCAGCTTCCGCAATGTGGTAGCCAGAAATGGAGACCGAATAAAAATTGCGGATGTTTTCATCGACAAAGAACTCTTGGATGTCGCCCATGAGTTTGAGGGCAAATTCCGTACTAAAGATGCAGGTGTTTTGTGCTTGATCCTCTTTGAGGATGTCAGCCTGGACCGTTCCGCGTACCGCTTGCAATGCCTGGGCCCGAATTTCTGCGTATTCCTCCGCCGGAATTAACAAATCCCCACTGACACCCAAGGTGCCCAGGCCGAAGCCATCATTGCCGGGGGGCAGCGGACCGCGATAAGTTGGTACCTTGCCTTGGCAAAGCTCTTCGATTTTGGCCTGAGCCTGCTCCCAGCGCCCCGTTTCCTTGAGCCGTTTTTCAACTTGTTGATCAATGGCGGCGTTGAGGAAGAAGGCCAACAGCATGGGTGCAGGGCCATTGATGGTCATCGACACCGAGGTGGTGGGGGCGCAAAGATCGAAGCCAGAGTAAAGGCGCTTTGCGTCGTCGAGGGAGCAGATGGACACTCCAGCATTGCCAATTTTCCCGTAGATGTCGGGGC
>JAJRZS010000072.1 GCA_024275135.1 Planctomycetota bacterium
GATGATGGCGGGGAAACTCACCATGCAGGATTTGCTCGACCAGTTCCGTATGGTCAAAAAGATGGGTTCTATGAAGAAGTTGATGGGCATGATGCCAGGAATGGGTAAAATGTCCGGCCTTTTGGAGTCGGTCGACGACAAACAATTTAGTCGCATGGAAGCGATTATTTTGTCCATGACTCCAGCCGAGCGTCTCCATCCGGAGATTCTCGATGGCAAAAGGCGGCGGCGCATCGCTCGGGGTTCCGGGGTTGAAGTGGCCGACGTCAATCGCCTGTACAAATCCTTCCAGCAGATGCAAAAGCAAATGAAGGCCATGCGCAAAATGCTTCGCGGTGGACGCTCCAAAAAGCGTCTTCTCAAGCAGTTGGGTGCGGCTGGCAAATTGCCAAACATGCCTGGATACCACTAAAACGAAACACCAATAAAGCAGCCTCGATGGCAGTTGTCCTGCGTTTGAAGCGGATTGGGCGGCGTAACCGCCCCTTTTACCGCATTTGTGTGATGGACCGGCAAACGCGCCGGGACGGACGCGCGATTGAAGAATTGGGTCATTACGATCCAGTGAATCCCGAAAAGGGCAAGCACTTTGTGCTGAACGTCGAGCGGGCCAAATACTGGCTTTCGGTCGGTGCCCAACCCTCGGAAACAGTCGCTTCCTTTTTGAAAGAGAGCGGCATTGATCTGAAAGCGGTGCGGCGCGGTGAAGACACGGCGCAGCCTGCTGCGGATTCCGAATCTTCCACCGAGTCCTAGACGGAGTGCCTGCATATGCCGGCTAGCCCGAAGCCAGGCGATCTGGCCGAATTCCTGCATCGTATCGATTCGCGGGTGTTTCACATCCCTCCGCGACCAGAATCGATGTCGGCCTTGGAGCGCCTACTTGCACTCATCCTGCAAGGGGATGGTTCTTATGCTGTACCGGCCAAATGCGTGCGGGCTTTCCAGGAACATTTTGTCAACTGGAACGAGCTGCGTGTGGCGCGGTTGTTCGAAGTGAAAGATGCCTTGGCTGCCCATGGCATCGGTGGCGTGCAACATCGTGCAGAGCTTGCCCAGCAATACCTTCGTCGTGTTTTTGGGTTGCAAAACCACCTGGATTTGGATTGGCTTTACGATGCTTCCAGCGAACGGCGGGAAACCCTGTTGGAAGCTTTGGAGGTTTGCCCTGATCATGCCCGTTTCGTGTTGGATTTAGATTCTTTGGATGAAGAGGATGAAGACTACCAAGGAATTCCCATTAGTGCGGCCATGAAGCGCATGTTTGGCCGCTTGGGATGGACGCCAAACAATCCCAAAGAAGCGGTCATTCGTGAGATGTTGGCTCCGCATATGGAGGGTGATTCCCTCTACCCCAACTTCATTTCCCTGTCCTTGTTGTCCTTCTTGCTGCCCGTGAACAAGCCCAAGAATTGCCCCAAGGTGGCGGCGATTTTGGATTTGTACAAGCATCGCAAAACCATGTCGGACGCCGATGCAACCGAATTGCTGGCCGGGATTGGTTTCCACTTCCCACTGCTGCACACGGGCTATGGGGTGAAGAAAAAAGTAAGCACCAAGAAGAAGGCGGCGAAGAAAACGAGTAAAAAGGCCACGAAGAAAAGCACCAAGAAGGCCAAGGCGAAAAAGAAGGTGGCGAAGAAAACCAGCAAAAAGGCGACGAAGAAAACCAGCAAAAAAAGTTGAGTCGACCACTCCTCTTGGCCAGTGCCTCGCCGCGGCGGCAAGCCTTGTTGGAGCGGATGCAGCTTAATTTTCGGGTGCAGCCTGCCGTCGGCGATGGACCGGAACATCAAGGTAAGCCCGGAGAATGTGTGACCGCCTATGCGCGATTTAAAGCCCATTGGGTCTGGAGTCGGCATCCGGCTTGCTGGGTACTCGCCGCCGACACCTTGGTTTTTGCCGCTGACCAAGCCTTGCCCAAGCCAAAAGGACGGGAGGAGGCTGCTTCCATGTTGCGCCTGCTTCAGGATTGTGGGCAACATGAGGTTTGGACTGGTCTTTGCCTGTACAGTCCGGATGCGGAATGTTGGCTACACGCGGATAGGGCGGTGGTGGAGTTTCAGCCGATTCCTGAGCAGGCGCTGGAGGCCTATCTGGGTGGCGTGGAATGGAAAGACAAAGCCGGTGCCTATGCCCTACAGGGCTGGGCTGGTCGCTATGCCCGGTGCGTCGAAGGCAACCCAGAAACCGTGGTGGGATTGGCCGAAGAAGCGGTTTTAGCCTTGTTTCAGCAAGCAGGGCTTCCTCCTGGCGCCTTCCTGCGTTAGAATGTTGGGCCCGTTTCTGGAGATCCCTCTAGTTGGGCATTTGTACAGATGAAGGAAGGCATCCATCCCGATTACGTCGACTGTCACGTCAAGTGCGGTTGTGGCAACGAGTTCAATACCCGGAGCACCCGCAAAGAGGTGCATGTGGAGATTTGCTCGGCTTGCCATCCTTTCTATACCGGCAAGCAGAAATTTGTCGATACCGCCGGCCGGGTCGACCGCTTCCAGAAACGTTACGGTAACAAGGGCTGAGCCCTGTCTGATTTCGTTCCGGAGGAAACGCGATGAGTTTGGTCGATGTCCTACGCGGGCGAGTCGGCCAGCTTGAAGCGCGTCAGCAGGAGTTGGAGCGTGCCGCTTCCGACCCGGAGCGGGTGGGTCGTGGGGATTACCCAGCCTTGTTGCGGGAACTCGGCTCCTTGCAAAAGATTCTCGGGCCGTGGAAAGAGTACACAGCACTGGCCGATGAGTTGGATGAGGTGCGTGAGTTTTTGCGCGGTGACGATGCAGAAATGAAGGAGTTGGCTGCCGCCGATTTACCGGATATGGAGGCACGTTTTGCTGAGTTGGAAAAGGAAATTTTGGATCGCGTGCTCGAAGACGATCCCGATGCGGACAAACCCGCGTTGATTGAAATTCGTGCGGGCGCTGGCGGGGATGAAGCTGCTTTGTTCGCGCGGGATTTGGTGCAAATCTACCAACGCTTTGCTGCCATTCGCGGCTGGCAGGTGGAGTTGATGGATGCATCCGAATCGGAAATGGGTGGTTTTAAAGAAATCGTCCTCAAATTTACCGGTGAAGATGCTTTCCGCTTGATGCGCTATGAATCTGGGGGCCACCGGGTCCAGCGCGTGCCGGCCACGGAAACCCAGGGCCGCATCCATACTTCGGCGGCCACCGTGGCGGTGATGCCAGAAGTGGAGGCCATTGATTTTGAGCTGGATGAAGAGGAGCTGGAAATTACTGCGATGCGTTCTTCTGGCCCTGGTGGGCAGCATGTCAACAAAACCAGTTCCGCCATCCGCATCGTTCACTTGCCAACAGGAATCCAGGTGAAATGCCAGGAGGATAAATCGCAGTTGCGGAATAAGGCGCGGGCCATGGATTTGTTGCGCGCCAAGCTTTATGAGATTGAGCGCGAAAAGCGCGCGGCCGAGCGCTCGGAAATGCGGCGCACCCAGGTGGGTACCGGTGACCGCAGCATGCGTATACGCACCTACAATTACCCACAAAATCGGGTGACCGATCATCGTTTGGGGGAGAGTTTTTCCTTGGAGAAGATCCTTGAAGGTTCGCTCGATCCCATTTTCGAAGGCTTGCTCGCCAAGGAGCGCGAGGCCAAGCTGGCCAACCTCTAATCCGCTGGCACCCCTGCTGGCCTGCCCCATGTTGCCATGAAGAATAAGGATAAGGACATTCTCCCCTTGGGAACCGATTTCGAAGTGCTAGAGCAAGCGGCCCCTGCCGCCGCTCAAGCAGCGGCTCCGGCTTCCGCCGACCCGCGCGCGCCTTTGCGCAAAACCGTATCCACGGGGTCCATCGGCTTGTTGGTGGCTTTGGCCGGCCTTTTGTCTCCCTATGGCGCTCCGGCCTATTCTGCGGTGGCTGCCTTGGCCACCGCGGTGGTTTTGTGGCAATTGCTCAGTGCGGGTTTGGGACGGATTCAACCCACCAGCCAAACGCTTAAGCCTTATGGTGCAGTTCTCGCCCTGGTGGCGGGTGGTTTATCCCTGGGGCTTGGTGACAGCAGTGGCCGCTTGGGGGCGATTTTATGCGTCCTAGGGGGCTTGCTCAGTTTGGTGGCCCCGGCGATGAACAAAAAGGCTGATTCCAAATTGCCCCCTGCAGGTACCGACGTGCCGGTCGATGGCCAATTCTCGAAGTCGTTATTGGCTTATTTGTTGGTGATTCTGAGTTTGCCTTTGGCTTGGACCAACGAACCCGGCTCCACGGCACTAGCCACCATCCTTGGTGGGCTCACCTTCTTGTTTTGCCTGCTTTCCTTATGGGCCTCCTGGGTGGGCATGTGGAAGTTATGGGCCATGCCGGCGATTTCTGCCGGTTTTCTAGGTTTGGTTTTGTTTTTGGCTCCACTCGAGGCCGTGTTCTTGGGTTTGCTCGGAATCGCCCGCGTGTTCTTGGGTGGAACTTGGCCTGCTTTGATTCACGCTTGGCCTGGTGCTGAGGATTTGAGTTTGCTTTATCTTTTGGCTCCGCTGCTGTGCTTCATCGGTGGTGCCTTGGCAACGTTTGAGTTGGTGCAAGGGGCGAAAAAAGGCCTGGCTGCCAACAAGCAGAAAAAAGAAGCGGAGATTGCTTCGCGCAAAGCGGCCCGCGCTGCCCGCCGGGAAAATGCGGCTACGCCGGCGAAAGGGAAGAGCCAAGAGCCGGAAGTGGCCAAAGACAAGGCTAAGGACAGCAATAAGCCCGATAGCAAGTGAACGTGGACTGTTCACAAGGGTCGTGTCGCCAGGACTTGGTCGACGCGGCCCTTTGCCATTTTTGTGGCGAAGATGGGGTATGGCAGGCACAAACTCTGGTTGCCCGCTGTCTAGGGATTACGCGTTTGCAATTGCTTTCGAGCTTGCAGCAGGCGGTTACTCCGCAGGATGCGGAAAAATTTGCGGATTGGTTGCAACGCCGAATTGACGGCGAACCCATGGCCTATATCGAGGGCAGTTGCGGCTTTTATGGCCATGAGTTTGTGGTCGATGCGCGCGTTTTGGTGCCACGGCCCGACAGTGAAGTATTGGTGGAGCAGGGAATTGCTTGGATGCAAACCCAAAAGCCGGGCCTGGTGGCGGATTTGGGTCTCGGTTCGGGGTGTTTGTTATTTAGCCTTCTATTGGCTCAACCTCCCTGGCAAGGCATTGGTGTCGACCGCTCTCTTCCAGCGCTGCAAGTGGCTGCGCTCAATCGCCGACGCTTCGGTTTAGAAGGTCGGGCTGCTTTGCTCTGTGGCCATTGGTTGCAAGGTTGGGCCGATAGCGAAGGGGTGGATTTGTTGGTCAGTAATCCTCCTTACATTCGTGCTGGCGAGGCCTTGGGGGCGGGGGTGGAGGAGCATGAGCCCCACATAGCGTTGTTTGCCCCTGGCCCTGGGCTGGAGCCTTATGCCGAGATTTTGCGCGACGCTATTTCCATTTTGCGTCCGCAAGGGAAAATCCTCTTGGAAGTGGGCTATGGCCATGCTGGCGAAATTGCCCAACTAGCGGAAACTTTGGGTTGGCAAAAAACCTGCAGCTTCCAAGATCTGGCTGGAGTGGAGAGGGTGGTGGCGGCGGAAAAGCCCTAGGCAATCGTTTCTAAGTAGCTGCGGATGGCGCGTTCGGCGCCGGGGTAGAGCTCTTGGAAGAACAGCGCCACCTCGTAATGGCCTAGAGCCGGGGAAATCCGTTCGCAGCGGACGACCACACCTTCTCCCTCGGCTCCCTGTGTGGTGCCATCAGGCATGGGGAAATCAAAATGAAAACGCACATGAGTCATCATGCGCAGCGGGGTTTCGGAGAAAAAACAGGCTCCCGATTGGGACAAATCACGCACCCGCAGCGGGGTATGCCCATCGAGGAGGATGGGGAGGTCGGGGATGGCCTTTCTGGGGTGACGACGACGTTCGTGCTGGGGGGTCATTTTCTCTTCGCCGGTTTCAGGGTTGTGTTGGGCCATGGCCTAGAATAACCTGTTTACTAGGAAAGGGTCAATCCCCGGCCTAATCCACCCGAAATTAGCGTCTCTAGCATCATGGCATCCTTCAATCGCGTCATCCTCATGGGCAATCTCACACGAGACCCCGAAGTGCGTCAGGCACAAAACGGTACCTACGTCACCAAAGTTGGTCTTGCCGTCAATGAGCGCATCCCGGATGGCCAAGGCGGGTGGAAGGATGAAGCCAGCTTCATCGACATCGTCATTTTTGGCAAGCGTGCGGAAGCTTTTGGGCGTTACTTGCGCAAGGGTCGTTCGGTTTTGGTGGAAGGAAAACTCCGGCAAAATCGCTGGCAAGACAAGGAAACCCAGCAAAACCGTTCCAAGTTGGAGGTGATTGTCGACAACTGGGAATTTACCGGCAGCCGGGATGACCAAGGCAATGCCCCCGCGCCAGCCGCCGTTGCCCAACCTGCCGCCGCTCCCGATTTCCCGGGCCCCGGGGATTTCGGTACTGGGGGTATGCCCGATGACGTGCCCTTTTAGGCATGGATCCCTCATCCCTTCACGCCTATCGCGTGTTGCTGTTTGCCGGTCTGGCCGACCAATGTGGTGCTGCCAGCCTAGAGGTGATGGCTCCCAATCCCTGCAGTGTTGCTGATTTGCAACAGGCGGCGATAGAGCAGGTTCCTAGTCTTGCTCAGGCCGTCTTCCGGGTGGCGGTCGATTCTGCGTATGCGGAAGGGGATTTTGCCATTACACCGCAGGTAGAAGTGGCGTTTTTGCCCCCGGTTTCTGGAGGTTAAGTATGCATTCCTTTCATTTTCGCTTGGTCGATGGGCCCGTGCGGGGGGATTGGGCTTTGCAGCAAGTTGCCAGCGAGGATGCAGGCTGCAGTCTGGCTTTTTTGGGCATGGTGCGCAAGGAAGGCCGATTGGGCGAGGTCCTGTATTTGGAGTACCAGGCTTACCCGCAAATGGTGGAAGAGGAGTTGCAGCGGATTTGCGAAGAGACCTTGCAAAAGTTTGAAGTTTTACGCATAGCCGTTGAGCATGCGGTTGGCCGAGTGGAGGTGGGCGCCTGTTCTGTGGTGGTAGCCATCGCGGCTGCCCATCGCCAGGATGTTTTTGCCGCCAACGCTTTTTTTATGGATGCATTGAAAGCCCGGGTTCCCATTTGGAAAAAAGAAGTCTGCACCAATGGCAGCGTGTGGAAAGGACAAGGTTCCTGAAATGCTCAAAATTCTCGAAATACCCGTCACTCCCTTTCAACAAAACTGCACCTTGTTGTTGTGCGAAAAGACGGGAGCCATTGCCGTTTGCGACTGCGGAGATGCCCAACCTGTTTTAGCCAAGCTGCAAACTTTGCCGGGTAGGTTGGAGATGGTCCTAGCCACCCATGGGCATTTAGACCACATTGGCGGCACGGCAGAGCTTTTAGTGCAAACGCAGGTTCCGTTTTATTTTCCACGAGGTGATGATTTTTTGCGGGAGTCCTTGCCGCAACAAGCGCAAATGTATGGATTTCCACCGGTTGAAGTGCCCTCGGTAGATGTGGATTTAACGGGTTGCAGTTCCATCCAAGTGGGTGCATGCCAACTCGAAATTCTTCCTTGTCCTGGGCATACGCCTGGGCATGTGGTGTTTTACGATCCGGTGGGCAAACAGTTGATTGCGGGCGACGTGTTGTTTCAGGGCAGTATCGGGCGCACGGACTTTCCCCGTGGCTCTTTCGAAGATCTGGAAGCCTCCATTCAAACCCAGCTTTACACTTTGCCAGCGGACACCGTGGTTCATTGTGGTCATGGACCAACCACCACGATTGGACATGAAGCGGCAACCAATCCATTCGTCCGCGCCCGAGGCTAGGCGCGTCGTTACTCTATAGGCACCATGGAACGAGAAAGCCTCGAAGTTGATGTGGTGGTCGTCGGCGCAGGTCCAGCCGGCTTGTCTTTTGCAATTCAACTGGCGCAAAATGCGGCCTCCCGCAATGATGAATTGGGAATCCTGGTCCTGGATAAGGCAGAAGAAATTGGTCACCACCAACTGAGTGGTGCGGTGATGGATCCGCGTGCCATTCTCGAGATGTTTCCCTTGGCTGCCGAAGAAGGATTTCCTATTCAGGCCAAGGTCAAGGACGATGCGTTGTTGTGGTTGAGTCGGGATGGCAAGAAAACCTTTTCCGGCGCTCTATGCCCTCCCCAATTTCGCAATCATGGAAATTGGATAACCTCTGTCAATTGGATGGTGAAGTGGTTGGCAGAAAAAGCAGAAGCTCTAGGGGTGGAGGTTTATCCTGGTTTTGCGGCTGCAAAGTTGCTGCGTAACGAACAAGGTGCCGTGGTCGGGGTGCGCACCGTGGACCAAGGGCGCAACAAGGCTGGGGAGGAAAAAGCCAATTTTCAACCTGGGATGGATATTTGTGCTCGTCTTACCGTCTTGGCAGAAGGGACTCGTGGTTCATTGGCCAAGCAATTGATTGCCGACGAAAAGCTTGAAAAGGATGCCAACCCGCAAATCTGGGGTGTGGGCATCAAAGAAATTTGGGAAGTGGAGCATCCGCTGGAAGGTACGGTTCTACATACCGGGGGCTGGCCATTGGAAAAATCCCATTATGGCGGGGGCTGGATTTATGGTTTGCCGCAAAACCAACTTTCCATTGGTTTCGTGATGGGCATGGATCATGGCAATGCTGCTTTCGACTACCACGCAAAAATGCAAGAGTGGAAAACTCATCCTTTTCTGCAAGATTTGCTGCGTGGTGGAAAACTGGTGCGCTATGGTGCCAAAACCGTGCCGGAAGGCGGCTTGTTCTCCATGCCTCGGTGTTGGGGCGATGGTTTTCTGATGATTGGAGACAGTGCCGGTCACATGAATGCCGCCCGTTTGAAAGGCCTACATTTGGCATTGAAGTCCGGCATGCTTGGTGCCGATGCTGCCATGGATGCTTTGGCCCAAACAGCAGAGGGGCCTGCCCGCAAACAGGCTTTGGCAAGGGTCGATGCTTTGTTTCAAAGCAGTTGGGCTTATCAAGAACTATGGAAGGTGCGCAATGTACGGCAAGGATTTCAAAAGGGATTCTGGTCCGGCTCCTTGGCCGCAGGGTTGGCGACTTTGTCTGGAGGAAAGCTTCCTGGTGGCAAAAAACCTCTGCAAACGGATCACGAACTTTATCAACCTGGCAGAAAAACGCAGCCCAAACCCAATTTTGATAACGCACTTACTTTCGATAAATTGACCGATGTCTATCATTCCGGTTCGGTACACGAAGAAGACCAGCCCTGTCATTTGGTGGTCCTTGATGCCAACCTATGTCAAACCAAATGCTCCCAGGAATTTGCTAACCCTTGTCAACATTTCTGTCCTGCAGCTGTCTACGAATGGGAGGACAGCCAACTCAAAATCAATGCATCCAATTGTGTGCATTGCAAAACCTGCGACATCGCAGATCCCTACCAAAACATCAATTGGGTTGTGCCAGAAGGTGGCGGCCCGGTGTACACCGACATGTAAGTCGGACCAAGAAACCCAACAATCTCATGCGTACCATTCTGAGTGATCATGCTGCTGCAAGTCGCAGTGAGCTTCATGCCATTTTCGTGCCTCAAGGAGGCAAACCCAAACTTCCAGCCCAAGCTCCCGCCGCGAGCTGTTGGAAAGCCGATTTCGAGGACAAAGCTGGCACGACGATGATGCTCCGTGGGGAGGCGGGAAAGCGTTGGTTGTTGCTGCGATTGCCTAAGTTGAAGGAGGTGAATGTCGAAGACGTGCGCCAAGCTGCTGGAGTTGCGCGAAATCGTGCGGAGAAGTTGGGCAAATCCACAGTTTCTCTGGATTTATCTTTGTTGCCCAAGGATGCCGCTTTTGCCCAAGCTGCTGCAGAGGGGGCAGGAATGGCTTCCTATGATTCTGGAATTTGCAAGTCCGACCGCAAGAAGAATGGGGTGAAGAAAATCCAAATTGTGGGAGCAGGCGCAGCGAAAGCAACCAAACTTGCAGTGAAACAGGGTGCCTTTGGTGCGATGGCCAACTTGTTTGCCCGCGATTTGCAGAACTTGCCAGCTAATTTGCTGAACCCTAAAGAGTTTGCCCGTCGTGCGCGAAAGGTATGCAGCCCTTCGCCCAAAATGCAGTGCAAGGTTTTGGGCGAACGGAAAATGGAAGAGTTGGGCATGGGAGCTTTGCTTGGTGTTTCCGTGGGCTCCCATAACGAGGCTCAATTGGTGCATATGGTTTATAAACCAGGTCGCAAGGCCAAAGGAAAAATTGCCCTGGTTGGTAAAGGGCTCACCTTCGACACGGGTGGCATTTCGCTGAAACCCTCTGGCAAAATGGAGGACATGAAATTTGACATGTCGGGTGCCGCTGCGGTGCTGGGGGTGTTTCATGCTTTGGCCAAAGGGGCTCCTTGTGCCTATGAAGTCCACGGCATCTTAGGTTGCGTGGAAAACATGCCTGGTGGTAGAGCGCAACGGCCCGGGGACATTGTCACAGCGATGAACAAAATGACCATCGAGGTGCACAATACCGATGCCGAGGGCCGTTTGGTGTTGGCAGATTGCCTCACCTATACGGCAAGAAAAATCAAGCCCGATCGCATCTACGACATGGCCACCCTAACTGGGGCTGCGATTCATGCTTTGGGTCATTTGCATAGTGCCGTTCTAGGAACCGACCAAAAAGCCATCGACAAGGTCCTTGAAAAGAGCTCGGCCCTGGGTGAACCATGTTGGCAGCTGCCCTTGAATGAGGCCTACCGAGATTTAACCCGCGGCAAATATGCTGACTTGCAAAACATCTACAATTCCGGTGAGGGCGCAGGCACCATTGCTGGTGCAAGCTTCTTGTCTTTCTTTGTGGATGAGGTGCCTTGGGTGCATCTGGACATCGCTGCCACGGCCTGGAATGGTCCCAGCCGCTCTTATATGAGCTATGGTGGCCGCGGAGTGATTGCGCGCACCATGCTGTCTGTGTTAGCTGAGTGACAATTCGAATTTTTTTCACGAGGCGGCCAATTGGGTCGCCTCGTTTCTTATTCTGCAGACATGGTTTGGATTCTGAGTCTCCTCCCTCTTTTTGGTTTGAGTTTTTTGCCACAAGCGGAAGTCTCTTCCTCCACGCCCCAGAAGGAAGCCGGGCTGATGGTTGATTCCGAGGCTTGGCTGACTTTTTATCAAGATTTGCATCAACACCCAGAACTCTCTCTACAGGAAACGAACACGGCCAAGAAGCTGGCAAGTGCCTTGCGCAAGGCTGGGTTTCAGGTGACCGAGGGAGTCGGTGGCACGGGGGTGGTCGGTCTGCTCAAAAACGGGGAGGGGCCTACTTTGTTGTTGCGCACCGACATGGATGCCTTGCCTCTCGAAGAAAAGACCGGATTGGCTTTTGCCAGCAAGGTGCGGGTGGATGTGGAAAACCAAGAAACGGGAGTCATGCATGCTTGTGGACATGATATTCATATGACGGTATGGGCAGCTACCGCCACTTATTTGAGCGCACATCCCGAATTGTGGTCAGGTACTTTGATGATGGTGGCCCAGCCGGCCGAAGAGATTGGGATGGGAGCGCGCGCCATGCTGGATGATGGGCTCTATTCCCGTTTTGGCAGGCCCGATTATTGCTTGGCTTTGCATGTCACTGGCGAGTTGCCGGTTGGAGTTTTGGGTAGTTGCGCGGGTTATGCTTTGGCCAATGTCGACAGCGTGGACATTCACGTGAAGGGCAAGGGGGGCCATGGTTCCAAGCCGGAGCAAACTCACGATCCCATTGTGCTGGCGGCACGTATTGTTCTGGGATTGCAAACCATCGTCAGTCGGGAAGTGCCACCCCAGGAAAGCGCGGTGATTTCGGTTGGTTCTATCCATGGCGGTGCCAAGCACAACATCATCCCGGATGAAGTTCATTTGAAAATCACCGTACGTTCTTATAAGCCTGAGATAAGGGAACTTTTACTCAAAGCCATCCAACGCACCGCGGAGGGCGAAGCTTTTGCTGCTGGCTTCCCGGCCGAACTGAAGCCAGAAGTTCGAGTGAGTGAAGAAGAGTACACCCCGTCCACTTACAACACCCCCGATTTGGTGCAAATAGTGAACCAACGTTGGCGGAAAAAATTGGGTCCTCAGGCCGTGGTGGAGACCAAGCCTGTCATGGGTGGTGAAGATTTTGGCCGCTATGGGCCCCGTGCAAATTGTCCGAGCTATATTTTTTGGCTTGGAGTCAGCCCCCTAGATTTGTGGCAACAAGCGCAAAACGATGGACCCAGCTGTCCTTCGATTCACAATAGCTATTTCGCGCCGGATGCGGCTCATGCCATTCCCGTCGGCGTGGACGCCATGAGCCAAGCAGTTTTTGCTTTATTGCCTAGCGCTGGTTCCTAGGAATCCACTCGCGGCGGTCATAGCCGGTGTAGATTTGGCGAGGACGTACAATGCGGTTCTTCGGATCCGACATCATTTCGTCCCAGTGGGCCAGCCAACCAACCATGCGGGCCACGGCGAAGAAGACGGTGAACATACTAGGCTGAAAGCCCATGGCTGAGTAAATCAGGCCAGAATAAAAATCCACATTGGGAAACAGCTTGCGGTCGCGGAAATAAGGATCCTCAATGGCTGTTTGTTCCAAGGCTTGGGCAATGTTCAGCTTGGGGTTTTCACCAGCAATCTCGAAAACGCCCGCTGCGAGTTGACCAATAATTTTTGCTCGTGGGTCGTAATTTTTGTAAACCCGATGGCCAAAGCCCATCAAGCGGCGTTGCCCGCTTTTGCACGATTCCAAAAAGGCAGGAACATCGTCGATGCTATTGATTTCTTCCAGCATCTCCAGCACGGCTTGGTTGGCGCCTCCATGAAGAGGACCATGCAAGGCAGCCGCACCCGCCGCTACAGCGGAGTAGGGATTGACATGACTGCTGCCGACGGCGCGCACGGCATTGGCTGAGCAGTTTTGTTCATGCTCGGCATGCAAAATCAAAAGAGCGTCTAGGGCACGTTCCAAAGCGGGAGGAATGGCCGCCTCCCGATCTTGGTTTCCCAGCAGCATATGCAGAAAATTCCCGGCGTAGGATAGTTCTGGTTTGGATTCGATTGGCCCCATGCCTTGCCGGTGTCTATGGCCATAGGCCGCCAGCATGGGGGTTAGAGCGAGCAAACGAATGATTTGCTGATGGCGCACTTCAGGATCATGCACGTCGTCAGCCTCTGGAAATTCTCCGCCCAAAGCCGCCAAAGAAACCTCCAACATGGACATGGGATGCATGTTGGGATTGAGTGCCGCGATTAACTTCTCTATGTTTTCGGGCATGACGGAAGCGGCCCGAATTTCCGCTTCGAAGAGGTCGAGCTCGGCAGCGGTTGGTAGTTCGCCATGTAAAACCAACCAAGCAATCTCAAGATAGGTGCCATGTTCGGCCAAACTTTCAATTGGGTAGCCTCGGTAATTTAATATCCCTTTTTCTCCATCGATAAAGCAAATAGAGCTACGTCCGATGACGGTATTGGTGAGCCCGGGATCAAAGGACAGCATACCGAAATCATCCTCGTGAACCTTAATCTCACGCAATGCCAAAGCGGGGATGGTGTCGTCGCTAATCGGCAAGGCATAACTGCGCCCGGTACGACTGTCAGTGGCCTGGAGAATGGGTTGGTCCGGATTCTGCGCAGAATCGGCCGAATTCGCTGATTTTTGGGATTTTTCCATGGCGCGGGGTTCCGCTTGGGAGCCGGGCATTCTCCCAGAATTGCGACGAGCGCACAAGGGCTGAAAGTGGTAGGGGAGACGGGATTCGAACCCGTACTGGGAGGATTTTAAGTCCTCTGCCTCTGCCATTGGGCTACTCCCCCAAAACCAGACCGGAACATTATCCTAGCGGCCGTGTCATTCCTACCCCGACTTTCTTTTGGCTTGGGAGCCTTGGTCATGAGCTTGGCCATGGCCTTTGCTGCTTGGCATGCCCATGGTCTCTCTTCCTTGCCGCCGGAGGCTTACGAGGCATTCGGCCGGGGCATTCATCAACAAAGCCTCACCGCCTTGGGCTTGATTTTGGTTGCCCTGCGCATGGAAAAGAACCCAAAACCGATTCTAGCCTGGCTAGCCTTGGCTTTTGCCGTCGGTGGCTTTTTGTTTTGCGGGGATGTGTATTGGGGTGCCCTGCATGGTGAAGGCTTTGGTGTGGCCCCGATGGGCGGAAGCCTTTCCATTTTGGCCTGGTTCCTGTTCGCATTGCAAACATGGTGGAGCAGGGAATAGGGGGTGGAGGCGGCATCCAGATTCGAACTGGAGAATACTTGATTTGCAATCAAGCGCCTTAGGCCACTTGGCTATGCCGCCTTCGCGCGGAAGTGTATGCTCGGTGTTGAGGCCTGTCTACCTTGAATCCTCCTCTTTTCGCATTCCTCATCCTCTTTCTGGGCCCCTTGCTGCTGTGCATGGTCGGCCGCAGCGGCTTGGTGGTCCTTGTGTTGTGCCTCTTAATCGGGGGGATTGGTGGCAAGCCGGGGGTGGGGCCGGCCTTTCTTGCAGCCCTTTTGGTAGCCTATATTTTGCGCTTGGCAGCCGGCAAGGAACCGCACTGGGCCCCACCGATGGTGCTCTGGTTGGGGTTTTGCCTGCTGCCACTTTGGGCTCCCGTTTCCGCCTTTTGGTGGAGGTTATGGCCAGGATTGGTGCTTTCCTCTGCCCACTGGGATCCCTTGCACTGGGGGTGGTTGTACCAGCAGTGGGGGTCGGGTCCGGTCATGCCCCAGCCCCCGGCCATGCAAATCCTTCTGGTTTACGGCATTCTTGCCCTAATGCTGCGGGGGATGCGCGCGCTATGCCCTATACTTAGTCGAGGGAGGATGTCCTCCCCCTAACCTCATGAAACGCAAGCTCTTCTGCACCATCCCTCAGCGCCTAATCAAGCAGCCGCTGTTATTTACCTTGGTGAACCGCTTCCAGGTGGTTCCCAACATTCGTGGGGCCAGCGTCACCGAAACCATCGCCATTTTGTCTCTGGAATTGGAGGGTGAGCCTGCCAATGTGGAGCAGGCTGTGCAGTATTTGATTGAGGAGGGGGTTCAGGTTGAGGAGTTGGATGACCGAGAAGATTCCGCAGCCAGCGCGGGAGGCTAGTCGAAAGGATCTTCCTCAGGCCCAATGATGCCGGTGGCGGGTGCATCGGCCTCGTCGGCACTTGGCGCTGGTGCGGTTTCCACCCGACAAAAATTGCTCCAAGCCTCTTCGCTGTCACGCAGGCTATTCAACCATAAGCGTTGCCAGCCAGCGACCACCTTCTTGTCGTAAGTCACGGCCTTATTCCATGCTTCGCTACCTGGGCTGAGCTGTTCGATGGAACGCCATCCCAAATCTTTTTTTCCAATCCTCAGCATGAGGTCATTGAGCGCTGCTGCCATGAGCACGCCTTCTTCGCCGCTGTAGTCCAACTTCATCATGGCGTTGACGATGGCTGGATAGGCATCCCGGGGATAATCCTCGGCGAGACGGTTGCCCGCCCGATTGGATTGGACACCGGCGTCTTCGAGGAAAAGGGCGAGGTCGTCCTGAACTTCCTGCCAACGGTCGGGAGGAGTACCAGTCCACGGATCTAAAGCGGGAACTTTGTCCAGTTCGATGGAAGATGCTTCGGTCAAGCCTGTGGTATTGATGGGCTCACCTGGGCCCGGAAGGACCCAAGTTCCGGTTTTGGCTTTGGCTTTTGGTTTGGCTGGGGGGGCCGTTTCAACGGGAGCTTCCTTGGTGGCAGGGGTCAGGGGATTGTCCGCTGGGGCTTGGGCTGCATCCGTTGGCGTGGTATCCGAGGAGGTTGGTTCCGTTGCTGGAGTGGAAGCGGTCTCGTTGCTAGCAACTGGTTGGCTTGGGTTGGTGCTTGCCACTTCTTCCTTTGCGGCGGAGTCGTCGCCGCCCAAGAAATACCAAACCCCGCCGCCAAGCCCGCAAAGGACGAGAAGGCCGAAGATGAGCAAAGGCGCCTTCGACTTCGGAGCTGTCTCTTCGACTTCGAGGTGCCGTTTGGCTCGACGACTAGAGCTTTTACGACTGGGACGAGCAGGGCGGGTTATGGGCTTTTTGCGCGCAGCAACTTTAGGCTTGTTTGGCTTCGCCGATTTTTCGAGATTTTTGCCTTCTCTTTTGGCCTTGGCGCGGGCGATGATTTCCGCTGCGGTCGGTTTTTTTTCGGTTTCGTTGGCTCTGGAGGAGGCCTTTTCTTGCGCGGCGCGCTTGGCCTTGGCTTTGGCGATAATCTCAGCCGCAGTTGGCTTTTTCTCCGTCGGTTTTTCCGCGCCAGGCTTTTTCGCTTTGGCGGCATTTTTGGCTTTGGCCTTGGCGATAATTTCGGCCGCACTAGGCTTCTTGGTGGCCGGGCCAGCTTGGCTGGGAGCAGCGTTTGGCTTGGCCGCGGGTTTCACCGGAGCCACGGGCTTGGCTGGCTTGGCCGCGGGTTTCACTGGAGCCACGGGCTTGGCTGGCTTGGCCGCGGGTTTCACTGGA
>JAJRZS010000073.1 GCA_024275135.1 Planctomycetota bacterium
TCCTGGGATCAGAGTGGGATTCTTGGCTCCGGGATGCAAGCTGATGGTACGCTCTGGGTCGATTTGGATCGAATCGAAGGGGACTACTCCTTCCTCGCGGGAGAAATAGAACCAGTAGGTGATTCATGCATCCGTTGGCGTGAAGAGTACGATTGGCCTAAAACTCCTCCGGGAATGAAGGGGGTGGTTCTACTCAGCCTCCCAGTTGGCTGTGCAAACGGAGTCACGGGAAGCCATGAAGCAAAGGGGAGTATTACCTCCAACATTGCTTTAGATACCGAAAGCGCCAAGTCCTTCGAAGCATCGGGGCTCATGGAGGCCTTCGGTTATTCTCAAACGGGCAAAACTTCGTCGGGGATGGGTTATACGGCAACGATTCAATACTCTCACTCCTTCAAAACAGGAGATTACGGAGACGCTGGCGTCCAAGGGCAGCTGGAGGTGCGGACAATGGGCTTTACCATCGAATACTATTATGCATGTCTCACCTACCCCAACGAAGGTCCGCCAGTTTGGGGGGATCCGGTGCTCGACCATGTTCAAGATGTCATCACCGGCACCATGATTTACGAAGATTTCACTTCCTGCCCCTAATTCTGGGGATAAAAAAAGCGACGACCGGAACCCTAACCCACGGCCGTCGCTCACCTCCCCGATGGCCGAAGCCATCACGGGATTGTCCCCTTTGTGTTCACACTTTCTGCGTTTTCATGAAATCCTGGAGAGCCAGAAACAGGCCGAAAACCCCGACCAAAGTGAAGGAGAAAACCAAGGCTAAAACCGGTGCGAGAATCATCGGATCGGCATCCTTGAGGAAGGGAAAGGCCAGAGAAACTGCGGTGTGGAGGAATGACATGAGATGGTTGTGTTCAGTAGCTAGTCCTTAGACCTACGCGCAAAACGGCAAGTTGCAGGAGAAATTTTGGCGCAACCGAAAGTTTAGGATAGGGGTCTAAGGATGGACTGGTGGAAGACCTGCCCCTAAAACAAGTTGCGGATTTTCTGCCGCTCACAGCTACGAACTCTAGACGTTTCGTGGAGGCTTTCTCTTCCCAAATTTCCGCCCAAGCCATGCGTTTTGGCCTGCCGTTGGACCTCGTTCAAGACGTGGTCCAGGAGACGCTTTTGCGCGCGCTGCGAGCGCTCCCCCGCTTTCGCGGCGATTCCAAGCTCAGCACCTGGGTTTTCCGCATTGCTTACCGCGAGTGTCTGCGCGCACAAAAAAAGCTAAAAAAGCACACGGAAAGCACGCGCCCCTTGGATGGGATGCAGGAAATCCAGGCTGTACAAATGGAAAGCAGCCAGCAGGCCGCGCAAAAGGATGAGGTAACGCGAGTGCGCATGATGATGGTCCGGCTGCCCACATCTCAACGCTTGGCTTTGGGCTACCACTATCTCGACCAACTCAGCGTGGCCGAAATTGCCACTCTCATGGGATCCACCCCGAATACGGTAAAATCCTGGCTCCTGCGTGGCCGCCAGAGCCTACGCCAACTTTTGGAATCCTCCTCATGACTTCCCTCGACCACTTGCTCACCAACCCCCAAGCGCATGGCCCTGTGCCTGCTGCAAAAGAGGTTGCCGCCTGGGAAGAAGAGATTTACAAACAGTGGTTGCTCCAACAAACTGCCAGCCAATCCCAACGTCAACGCCTCTTTGCCCTCCTCTTCTGGGGCAGCGTCACCGCGGGGGCCATCATGCTTGCGAGTGCTCTGTGGAATAACCTGGACCAACCTCTACTACGCCTGCAGCAACTGCAAATTTTTTGGCGCCAAGCCATCCAGCATCCTTATTGGTTGGCAGCCTTTGGCGCTTTGGTGGCCGCTCTTTGCACGCGGCCCTTGCGCGAGCTTTTGCTCGACGAAGTCGCTTAAGCCGCTCCCCCCCAAAGTGCAAAACGGGGCTAGAATCCTGGCGCATGGATTCCCCCCAAGCGGACATACTCATCATTGGTGCAGGCATTGTTGGTCTGGCTACCGCCTACCAATTGCTGCAACGCTTCCCCGGACAAAAGCTCTGCATCCTGGAAAAGGAAGCCGAGCCGGCCATGCACCAAACGGGCCACAACTCCGGGGTCCTGCATTCGGGAATCTACTATAAACCTGGTTCCTACAAGGCGAAAAATTGCCGTGAAGGCAAAGCCTTAATGGAAGAATTTTGCGAGCGAGAAAATGTTGCTTACGAAATTTGCGGCAAGGTGATTGTCGCCCTCGATGAAGGCGAGCTTCCGGCCATGCAACGCATTTATCAACGGGGTTTGGAAAACGGAGTCGATTGCTCCGTCATCAGCCGCGAGCAACTGCGCGAAATCGAGCCCCACGCCGCTGGCATCCGCGCCATCCAAGTGCCTGAAGCAGGCATTGTTTCTTATCCCCAAGTTTGCACTCGCCTGGCTCAACGCATTACCGAAAATGGTGGCCGCATTCTTTATCACGCGCGCGTCCGGCGCATGAGACAACAGGCCAAGCACACGGTGGTCTGTACTACACAGGGCGATTTTGAAGCGGCGGTGGTGGTGAATTGCGCAGGCCTGCACAACGATCGCGTCACCAAAATGAGTGGGGCCACTCCCCCTGCCCGCATCGTTCCCTTCCGCGGGGAGTATTACGAGCTAAAGGACAACGCGAAACATCTGTGTAAACATTTAATCTACCCCGTACCCGATCCCAACTTCCCCTTTCTCGGTGTGCATTTCACGCGCATGATTGATGGGTCGGTGGAATGCGGTCCCAATGCTGTTTTGGCCTTGGCTCGCGAAGGTTACACCTGGGGCAACATCAATCTGCGAGATTTGGCAGGCACCTTTAGCTACCCTGGCTTTTGGAAGCTCATTGCCAAGCATTGGCAAAGCGGAATGGGCGAAATGCATCGTTCCTTGTCGCGCAAGGCCTTCACCAGAGCCCTCGCCAGGCTCATGCCTGAAATCCGCCAAAGCCACCTGCATAAAGCACCGGCTGGGGTTCGCGCTCAGGCGCTGATGCCCGATGGCTCCATGCTCGACGACTTCCTCTACAAGGAGTCCGGAGGGGTGGTCAATGTCTGCAATGCGCCATCCCCCGCCGCCACCAGCAGCCTGGCCATTGGCAACGCCATCGTCGAGCGAATCGCCCCGCGGCTGAAGGCTTAAGCCCATATGGCCGATGAATGGAGGTGCTCTGGGTGTACCAGAGAACTCCCATGGCTCGTCTGCAACCTGCCCCATTCCGCTCACACGCCACCTTTGCCGGAGGTGCGCATCGAAAATTATGGGCTTGGGCAGGGGTTTTGATTGTTTTTTGCGCTTTTCCAGCCCTTTTGCTGCTGTTCGGAGTGTCTTTCGACACCACCCTCGTCGCCGATCCTGACACTTTGGCGGTGCAAACGCCCAACCTCAGCGAGCTGGATTTGGCCCACCAGTGGCTTCGCGGCAGCTTCATCCACACCATCCTGGAGTGGACAGCCGTTTGTGCGGCGGCTTTCGTCGGATTCCTCACTTTGGTGCAATACCGACTCAGCCGCGAAATCTCGCTCCCCATCATTGGCCTCGCCTTAACCTGCGCCGGTGGCATGGATGCCTTTCATACCCTCGCTGCCGATCGGCTGATGGTAGCCGCCGCCGACAACCAAGACCTCATCCCCTACACCTGGGCCCTTTGCCGTTTTTTTAACGGGGCCATCCAGCTGCTAGGCGTTGGCATTTTCGCGCTCTGGTTGCGAGGCCGCAAAATGTTGCAGTTTCCTCTTATTGCCGGCATTGGGGTGGTCATCTTGGGGCTTTCTTGGTGGGTAGTTCACACTGCCGCCACTGCCGACACCCTGCCCCAAACCATGTTTTCCAATGGCTTTATCAAACGCCCCTACGACCTGGCCCCATTGGCCCTGTTTGCTTTATCTGGTTTTGTCGTCTTTCCTCTTTACTACCGACGCCATCCCTCCCCTTTCGCCCTCGCGCTGATTCTCTCTTTGATTCCGCAGTCTGCCGTGCAGTTGTACATGGCCTTCGGATCCGAGCGTCTCTTTGACAGTGCCTTCCATATCGCCCATGGCTTAAAGTCTCTGGCCTATTTGGTGCCCATGACCGGGTTGCTTATTCAACATGTGCAAACCCACCGCCGCCATCAAGAGGTGGAGGCCGAGCTGGTGCAAGCACGCAAAGATGCCGAGCATGCTTCCCAAGCAAAGGGAGATTTTTTAGCGTCCATGAGTCATGAAATCCGCACGCCTATGAACGGCGTTTTGGGAATGAGTTCTTTGCTTTTGGACACGGATTTATCCGAGGAGCAGCGGGAATGTGCACGTGCAGTCCATTCCTCGGCGGGTAGTTTGCTCCAACTCATCAACGACATCCTCGATTACTCCAAAATCGAAGCTGGCCGCGTTGATTTGGAACATGCAACCTTCGATCTGCAATCCACTTTCGATGACGCCATGGAAATTCTCGGCGTCCAAACTGCCCAAAAAGGCTTGCAGTTTTCCGGCTGTTTGCATCCGGATATTCCCATCCACCTTATTGGAGATTCCCACCGTCTGCGCCAAGTCTTGCTCAACCTTGGCGGCAATGCGATAAAATTTACCGAACAAGGGGAAGTCAGCATTGAAGGTAAGCTGGTCTACGACGATGGGCAGTCAGTAAAAATTCGCTTTGAAGTGCAAGACTCTGGAATTGGCATTCCCGAGGATGCTCTAAGCAAGCTTTTCCAAAGCTTCTCTCAGGTCGATGCCTCCACCACGCGGAAATACGGAGGCTCGGGTCTTGGCTTGGCCATATCCAAAGAGCTCACCACCTTGATGGGAGGCGAGATGGGTGTGGAAAGTGAACCAGGAGAGGGATCTTTGTTCTGGTTTACCGCCAAATTCGAGAAGGAACCGGGAGCCAATTCGGTCTTAGTGCCAAGTGCCGACCCGCTCGCCGCAACCCGCGTCATGATTGCCGACAAACATGCGGCCAACCGCAAAGCGTTGGCTGCCCATTTGCGGTCTTGGGGTTGCCGCGTCTTTGAATGCGAAGACGCTTGGGAAGTGATTGATGGTTTGCGCAGCGCCGAGGAGGATGAAGCCCAGGTACAGGTGGCTTTCCTCGCCGTCGATTTGCCTGGGAAAGATTGCGACCAATTGTGTGCCGCACTCAGCGCGGATCCTTCCACCCAAGAAACCCGCCTAGTGGCGATGACGCCGATAGGTGATGGTCGTGGAGATTCTCTGTTACAGCAGGGCTTAGTAACGGGTGTTTTGAAAAAGCCGGTGAAAAAATCGCTGCTGCGTGGTGCCTTATGCAAAGCCCTGGATTTGCAGTCCACAACATCCGCGCCTGACTTGCGCACCGCAGAAAATCCCACTGGAGGCCGAGAAGAGGAATTCCTCCCCAATCCCCATATCCTGATTGCGGAAGACAACCTGGTAAACCAAAAGGTGGCTTCCAAGCATTTAGAGAAGCTAGGATGTACGGTGAAAATTGCAGGCAACGGCAAGCAAGCTGTGGAGATGTTTGCTGCGGGCAACTATGACTTGATTTTCATGGATTGTCAGATGCCGGAGATGGACGGCTTTGAGGCCACCGAAACCATTCGCAGCATGGAGGGAGAAAATTCCCGTATCCCCATCGTGGCGATGACGGCGAATGCCATGTTGGGAGACCGCGAGGCCTGCCTGGCCGCTGGCATGGACGCTTATATTTCAAAACCCTTCACCATGGAAGATATTAAAGAAGTCTTCAGAAAGTGGTTACCCCCACAAGTGGCCGCATCCTAAAAAAAGAAGCCCTAGACAAGTCCAGGGCTTCACGGGAGAAATCGTCCTTAGAGGACGATGGGGTTGGAGGCCAGACAACTTGTCATGTCCACGGCTTGCACGGTGAGTCCACAGGCGGCGCCGGGAATGTTCACCGACAAGGTGGCAATACCACTGGCATCGGCGACAATCATGCCACCCAAGGTAGGATTGGAGATGGCCAAAACTACGCCAGCGCAGGAAGTGCTGGGGATCGTGAAGGAGCCGCCCGGGCCATAGGCAACGGCCACGGTTCCCATTGGAGTGGCACCGGTAATAAAAAATGCAGTCTGCCCAGGGCAACTGCCCGTTTTGCTCAACACTGGACCACCTAGAAGAGTGTCGTAATAGATGGTGCCATTCCAATCGCGCACCTGGAAGGTACCACCAGCGAAGCCGGAACCTTTACCAGCATTCGTGAGCAAAGACAGGTCGGCGTTGGCATAAGTGCTACCTCCGGTGGGGCCGTTGGTGTATTTCAGGGTATTGACCCCATAGCTGGTTAAATCGATGTAGATGCCATAGGTCATGCCAGCCTGAAAAACCACACCATTTCCAAGCATGTTCATAAAAGTAGGGAGATCGGCTCCAACCGAAGTGCCCGCGTAAGAACCGATGTATGTCCAGGCCGCCGCATTCGATTCAAAACCATGGCTGGTTCCCAGTTTGTACCAAACATCCACTGTAGCCGTGGTGCCCAACATGGTGACGTTGATGTCCACGCCAGTGATGGTTAAATCCACGCTGGGCGTGATGTCAAACATATTGCCAGCAAAGCCGTTGTTGCTGGTGAATAGGGTGGTTAAGGAGCCGGGAGTTTGCGCCTGCGGACCAGAAGCACCCGCGTGCATGCGCACAAGCTGACCGTCGTCCTGGGTGCGAACAGATTGAGCGGAAAGGGGCGCAGCAAGCCAACCGCCAACGGCAAGGGACAACAACAAATGCGGGAGGTAACGCATGAGGAGGGGAGGGAGAACTGGGGAGGCGAAAATGCCGAGTGGTGTCCAAGCTAACAGAGGAATCGGGGACAGGGCGGAGAAAAGACCAAAACATTGGGGTTTCGGGGCCTAGAGAGCCTTTCGGGGAGGCTAGAATCCTTTAGAACCCCCTTAACACCCTCCCCAAGCACCATGAAAGTCCTCATCACCGGCCATCGCGGCTACATCGGCGCCCACGCTATCGACGTTTTCCAGGCCCGGGGCCACCAAGTCATGGGCGTAGATATTGGCCTTTATGACGGCGTCGAATTCGGAGAACCCGCCGTGGCCGACGAAGACCTCACCATGGACGTGTTCGACATCACCCCGCAAATGCTGGAAGGAGTCGATGCCGTCGTCCACCTGGCCGCCATCTCGAATGATCCAATGGGTGATTTGGATCCAGCCATCACCCACCACATCAACACCGGCGGCACCATGCATGTGGCGCGCACAGCTAAGGAAGCCGGGGTGCCGCGCTTTTTGTTTGCGAGTTCCTGTTCCATTTACGGTGCTGCGGGCGACAAGATTCTCGATGAAACTGCCGAATTCACGCCCGTTTCGGCTTACGCCGAGTCGAAGGTCAATGCCGAGGCTCAGTTGCAGGAGCTTGAGGAAGAGGGTTTTGCCATTACCCGTCTGCGCAACTCCACAGCCTATGGCCAAAGCCCGCGTTTGCGCACCGATTTAGCCGTCAACAATTTGTTGGCTTATGCCGTCAGCATTAATGAAGTGAAGTTGATGTCCGATGGCTCTTCCTGGCGCCCTTTGGTGCATTGCCGCGACATCGCCCGCGCCTTCTGCGCTTTGGCCGAAGCTCCCATCGAAAAAGTTGCGGGACTGGCGGTCAACATTGGCGGCAACGACGATAACTACCAAATCCGCGAGGTTGCCGAGATTGTGCATGAGGTGGTGAAGGGTTCGCAAATCACCATCGCCGACAAAGCCGTACCCGACCCGCGCAATTACCGAGTCAGCTTCGATTTGCTCAACCAAACTCTGCCCGAGTTTGAGCTTGAGTGGTCTGTGCAGTCGGCTGTTCCCGTCATGTATGAAGGCTACCTAGCCCGCCCCGATTTCGCGGCCGAATTTGAAGCCGGCCGCTACACCCGCTTGGTCACCCTGCAAGCACGCATGGCGGCTGGCACTGTCCCCGACTACTTCAGCCGCCTTGCCGGCAAGTAACGATGAGCGAAGACGTTTCCACACTCACTCAAGGCTCGAAGATCCAAGGGGTCTACGTGCAACCTCTACGAAAAATCTGTGACGAGCGCGGCATGATCATGCATATGTTGCGCAACGACAGCCCCATCTTCACCACTTTCGGGGAAGTGTATTTTTCGCAGGCCTTCCCTGGGGTCATCAAGGGATGGCATATCCACACCAAGCAAACCCAGCACTACGCGGTGGTGCAAGGCATGATTAAATTGGTGTTGTTCGATATGCGCGAAGACTCCCCCTCCAAGGGCGTGTTGGAAGAACATTTCTTGGGTGAGAACAACTACTGCCTTATCCGCATTCCAGTCGGCGTGGCCAATGGCTACAAAACTTATGGCACGGGTCCTGCTCTGGTCGCCAACTGCGCCGATATTCCCCATGCCCCCGATGAAATGGAGCGCCTCGACCCCTTCTCCAAAGAAATCCCATACTCTTGGGATTTGGAACATAAGTAGGGCTAGTTGCTCAGCCATGCCCTATCGCTAAACTTGGGGCATGGCACAAAAAATATTCCTCGCGGTTCTTTTGCTCCTGTTGGGAGCCATTGGAGTTTGGGTGTTTCTACCTGGCGCAAATACCCCTCAATCCAATCTAACTTCCACAACCACTGCGGAGGCTCTAGCACAGGCCTCCCCTATCGCCCCAAACCCCGAGCCAGCGCAAGAGCCTTCCCCTTTGACACTGGATCGGCAAGCAGCCGAGTTGCCAAACAATCCCAAGCAAAAATATGGCACCCCAGCCGCAGCTGAAGAAGATGGGATTTTAGTTTCTGTCATCGACAGCGATTCCCAAAAGCCTTTGCCAAAGGCAGAAGTAATGGTGCTAGATACTAGGGTGGCCAACATGCAATTGTTTGAAGCGGAAATGAACACGCGTTCCGATTTTGAACATGTTTTCTTGGAGCTGGGTATTACCTACACCACAAACCAAAAGGGACAAGTGCGCATTCCCACCCCGGTTGGGGATTTGTTTCTCGCCGGGCGCACTCCCACCCACTTCGATTTTGCATTTAATCTCGAAGAAAAAGAAGGCAAGATTCTTCTTCCACTTCACCCTGTGGTTTTGTTGCCTACCAAAGTGGTGAACTCGGCGAAGCAACCAGTCGAGGGTGTGGTGGTTGCCCTTCGAGCCCGCACCGAAATCCTGCTCCCTACCCCGACCGATGCCAACGGCATGGCCTATCTACGAATTTTTCATTTGATGCAACAAGAATTTCAAGATGAAGAAGTGTATATAACTCTACAAATTTTGTCCGCGCAGCCCATCGAACAAAAATTTTCTTTTAATCCAATTCCCGAAGAACCGGTGCTGTTTACTTTACCGAAAGCGGGTGACGTACAGGTGGAGGTGGTCGACGCCGAAGGAAATTTAGACCCTAGCCCTTACTATGTAGGGCTTGAGATTGTTCCTGACGCATCCTTGCACGAGCAAGATGCCAGTATGCAAACCCAGGAGGAGGAAAATCCTTCCTTGGCTGCGCAGACCAAAGATGGAATCGCCTATTTCCCCTTGGTGGCGTTCAACCAAACTGTGAAGGTAAGTGTGATTGCCCGCGACCAGGAAAAGAAGGCTTTTGAAGTTGGCGCCGGGCCCACCGCCGCTTATCCCCACACCTTGTTTCGTCTGCAGCCGCAGGTCGAGCAACCCATTTTGCATGGGACCATTGTTCTCGAAGATGGTTCTTCCTTGCCGCACACGCAGGTTTCTCTCACTGTGCAAGCTGGCACCCCTTTTCGTAACAGCCAACCACCTCGCAATTTGAAAACCGATGCCGACGGCGGTTTTCGCATTCCTTTGAGCGAGCCCTATGCCCAGGGGCAGCAGCGGCGTCTACGGGTCGAGCAAGCCGCCACACCCTCCCGCCCCATGCGGGTTGGATTCCTCGACCTAAGCTTCCCCATCTCACCGGGTGAGCAAAACCTAGGTAAAGTGGTGTTGCAGGTGCCGCCATTGTTGGTTGCTGGCCGAGTGACCAACATGCAGCAGCAGGCTGTGGGCGGGGTGGTTCTTGTTCCAGAGCGTAGCCGCGAGAATGACACCAACAATTCCTATCGCTGGGGTGGGCTTTGGGATTTGCGGCAGAAGTCGCAGCGTGATGGAAGCTTCGAAATTCGTGGCTTTGTCGACGAGGGGGATTTTCGTCTGCGCGCCCAAGACCCAAACTATGTCGCCCAATGGATTCCTTTTGAAAAGGGAATGGATCATCTGGATGTGGTAATGCAAACTGCCCTTTCCTTGGAAGGCCAGTTTCTTTTGGATCCCATTTTGGACACCAACCTCTTGCAAGTTGGAATCCGCCATCCCGACCCACGACAAAACGGAAAACTTAACACTTGGTATCACGGCCTCGAATCCTCTGGCGCTTTTGAATTCTCGCAGCAGCCTTCAGGGCTAGCAACTTTGATTTTGAGGTCGCGGCAGTTTGGACAAATCTTTTTTGAGCAGGAGGTTCAGCTTGAGCCTACTGCGGAAAATCGATTTATTCTGGATCCCATTGATTTAAGAGGGCGCATCCCAACGGCCTCTCTTTTTGTACTGAATGAGTTGGGTGAGCAGTTGCTCCCGGTAACACTTTCGCAGCCTAAGACATGGTGGTCCTATAATTTTAAACAACAACCTATCGTGCTGGCCATGGCCCCCAATGGTGTTGAACTGCAAGTTGCGGTTGAGGGCTTCCGCAAGCAAACCGTTCATGTCATCCCTGGCACGCAAACCATCACCCTCAAGAAATCGATCCCGATACATCTTATTATCAACAACCAACATTTGCTTCCAGCTGGCTTTGTGCTTTCGGCTTCCCTACAACCTACATTCCAATTGGAGGGCACGGACAAAAAACCCCGGGGAGCCAGGATTGCAGCCTTCACCGCCAAGGGTGCTGATGTCACGGTTCCCATGCCAGGGCAATATGAATTGCAATTTGGATTGGAACATGCCGACGCCCAAGGCCGAAAACGCATCGACTTGGCTCCTGGCCCTTCGCCAACAATCAAGATTGAAGACCTAGGTGGTCGTCAATTCTTCCAGATTGACTTGCCCACAGAAGTCATAGAGTTTGCCCTAGGGCTGCAATAATGGAGTAACCTTGATCATCATGATTGGTCTACTCACCCTCCTCACATTGGCTGCCCCACAATGTGCCAATATTGATGGGAAGGCTATTTTCCATGACCAGTCTCCGCTTTATTGCTCCCCGCTAGAGCCCTCGCCTGGCGATATGGTTACCCTGCGGTTGCGTGCGCGGGCGGGAGATTTGCAAACCGCAACCATCCGCATTTGGGACACCGCCCTCAACAACGGGGCTGGCGGGGAAGTGTTGGTGCCCATGTGGATAGAAACTCAAGTTGGCCCCAACCAAAGTTTCGACCTTTGGCGTGGAGATTTTGTTTTAGGCAGTAGCCCCATTTGGTATCGCTTTCGCCTGGAAGATCAAGGTTGCGTGGATTGGTATCAAATCACCGGCACCCTAGACAATTGGACTTTGGCTGTTCGTGATTTCCAAATTCGCCCCGGCTTTCATGGGCCGACCTGGGCGCGGGGAGCCATTGGTTACCAGATTTTCCCTGACCGCTTCTACAACGGCGATCCCAACAATGACCCGCAAACGAATGAATGGGAAATTGAACCAGGTGTTGGCATTACGGCTCATGCCAGCTGGGATGAACTCCCCATAGGAAGTGGGGATTTTTTCGGCGGAGATTTATTTGGAATTTGGCAGAAACGCAACTACCTCAATTGGCTGGACGTGGACTTTTTGTATTTGAACCCCATCTTCGAAAGCCGTAGCAACCATCGCTATGACGCCACAAGCTACGATCGCATCGACCCCCATCTTGGGGATAATGCAACTTTCCCGCGCTTTGCCGCCGGCCTTCGCCAGCAAGGCATTCGCTTAATTTTGGACGGTGTTTTGAACCATTGCAGTTCTTGGGGCGAGTGGTTTGACCGTTACCACAACTACGCTTGGCTCGGTGCCCACGAAGATCCGGTACAAAGCCTGTATGGAGATTGGTTCACATTCCTGCCTGGATTCGATCCCATTTTTGCCCCCGATAACTATTGCAGTTGGTTTGTTATCAATTCGCTGCCAAAGTTGAATTATGGCAATCCGGTGGTGCGTGACCGCATGGTGCGCGGGCCCGACAGCGTGTTGCGGCATTGGTTGGCAGAAGGAATTGCAGGCTGGCGTTTGGATGCCGCAGAAGATGTTGGCCCAGGATGCAGCGGCGGAGACCACACCGTTTGGCAAGAAATGCGCACTTTGCTAAAGAGTGATGATCCCGAGGCGCTTTTAATTTTGGAAGAATGGAGTGACGCCCTGCCTTGGCTAGAAGGCAACGAATTTGATGGGGTCATGGATTACCAAGGATTCTTGTTTCCAGTGCAGGATTATTGCTTGTCGCGCACCGACGATGTCGCCACTTTCAAAAACCGCCTGCTACAAGGTTTGCGCGCTTACCCAGCGACCGCCAACCACAGTTCTTGGCATCAACTCGGCAACCATGATGTCGCTCGCGCCCTCACGCGCGCTGGCCTAGATGCCGCAAGAGTGAAGGAAGCCACCTTCCTCCAATTCACCTTGCCGGGATCACCTGTGCTTTACTACGGCGATGAGATTGGCCTTGCCGGTGGGGCTGATCCCGACAACCGCCGCACTTTCGATTGGAATGTGGCCCATTGGGATGTGTCCTTGGTGAAGTTGGTGCATCAACTCAGCCAATTGCGCCATCAATATTCCGCCCTACGCGAAGGCTCCTTTGACCCTTACTGGGTTCACAACACGGGAAGGGTTTTGGTTTTTGCCCGCGAAGATGCCGCCGACATTTTACTGATTATTGCTGGCAGCAATCTTGTTGCTCAAGATTTGAACATTCCGGTCGATCGCTATTTTGCCGACGGCGCCCTGCTCGATGATTTGTTGCAAAATGGGAATTATGTGGTGCAAAATGGTTTCCTCCATTTGCTGGGGAATTCTGCCCTAGAACCCCATGGAATGAGGATTTTGCACCTCCATTAACCCATCCCCCGCAATTTGCTTATTTCTTTTTCGAGATTTTTTGGAAGATGCTGGGATTCTAAGTGTCTAAACTTAGTGCCATGTGGTTTTTTTCCGCCCTCTTCGTCGCCATCGCCTTACTAGCTCCTAGTGGCGCACAGGCTCTACTTGCTGCGCAAACTTGCGCGCAAATGGAGGCCATGGAGGCGATGAGCTGCTGCCAACATGTGGCAACGAACGAGGCCTCTCATCCCGGCCCGCAACTGGTAAGGAATTGTTGCTGCAAGATGCGGTTTCCGGCCGAGTTACCTCGTCCTCAACACCCCCTCGCAGAAGGCAACGATGCGCCTTCCAACCTGGCAGCACCTAATGCGGAAACCCTTAACTTCGCACCCAAATCCGTCTTCGTCGAGAATTCGGCAAGGTCGGAGAGCCCACCACGGGCCCCACCTTGTGCTTTGTTCTTGCGCTTTCAACGATTCCTCATTTGAGCCTTTCGATGTCGAAATGCCTGGCGTTTGCACGCTGCTTGCATTACTCTCATCCTTGTTCGGCTATAGGCCGATTCTTGCCCCCGCTCAAATGATGCATCATGAATTCCAAAACCGCCGTTATCGCTGCCCTTTGCGGTAGCTTGGCTTGGGCTTGTCAAGGCCCAACGCCAAAGCCAGCTGAGTCCCCGCTTGTCGGAGCGTCTTCCTCTCCGGTCGTTCCCCGTCAAGAAGAGGCTCCATCTCCACTCGCCTCTGCTCCATCCTGGTCGCCCACAGATGGTCTCGGCCCTCTTCTTCTGCGTGCGGAAACACAAAGTCCGTTTGTCCGCCGCGCCTACCAGGCATGGCAAGCGGCTTTAGCCAGGGTATCCCAAGTTTCCGCCCTGCCCGATCCTTGGCTGAGTCTAAGTGGTTATGTGCAGTCGGTAGAAACCCGTACCGGCCCCATGGACGGGCGCCTTGGATTCAATCAACAAATGCCGTGGCCGGGAAAGCTGGAAACAGCCGGCAATCGCGCGTCAGCCGTTGCAGAAAGCGCTCGTCTACAAATGGAACAGGCGCGGTTGCAGGTGCGTCGGCAATTTTTGCGCGATTGGACCGAGCGAATTTACATCAGCCAAGCCGAACAAATCACCGCAGCCCAAGTCGATTTGTTGCAACATATTGAAGATGTGTCGTTGCGGCTTTATGAATCCGCCCGCGTTTCCCAAGCGGATGTCTTGCGCGCGCAGGTGGAAAAGCTGGAGATGGCTGACCGCTTGGATACCTTGCGTGAACGCGAAGCACCTTTGGAGGCTGCGATGGAGGCGGCTCTGGGTGTTTCCCTCGGTGACGTCGGCGATTGGCAATCCATGACGCTTTTAGATGAACCCGCACTTCCGGTAGCCGAACAACTACAACAGTGGCTGCTAGAGGCCTCTCCTGAATTAGCCGCCTTGCAGGCGCGCATTGAAGCCAGCAAAGAGGCCGAACGTTTGGCTGAGTTGGAGAACTACCCAGACTTTGCCTTTGGCGCAGACTGGACTTGGGTCGGCACAGGCAACATCGCCCAACCCGATTCCGGCAAAGATGCCTTTGCCATTAGCCTTGCCGTCGAACTTCCCTTGCAGCGCGGTCGCATTGCCGGAGCAAAACGCCAAGCCCTAGCCGAGCATCGTCAAGTTTTAGAGCAACTGCAACGCCGCCAATGGACCTTGCTGGCCAATTTACAAAGTGCACTGTCTTCGCATGATGATGCTTGGCGACGCGTTGCTTTGTTTGAGGACCAACTTTTACCCAAGGCCGAAATGACCTACGACACCACTCTTGCCGCCTACCAATCGGGACAAGCAGCCTTCCAAGACATGCTCGATGCCGCACGTGTGGTTCTTGATTTCCGTCTTTCCACTGCCCGCGCCCAAGCCGACGCGGCCCTTGCCTACGCCGACCTAAACGGTCTTTTGCCCATCGCTCTTCTCTCCGCCCAATCTCAAGACCAATGAAATCTCTGCTCTCCCATTTTCCGCGTCCCACATCATTGATTGCCGTGCTCGTCATCGGTCTGCTGATTGGTCGCTGCTTTTCTCCTGTGGCCACAAATGGACAAGCCCAATCGCCCGTCGCTAAGGAGTCAGAGCCAGTGGAACAGATTTGGACTTGCTCCATGCATCCCAGCGTACATGCCAAGCATCCAGGCAAATGCCCGATTTGTGGGATGACCCTGATTCCATTGGAAAGCGGCAGCGCCAAGGCTGATGGCCCACGTACACTTCGCCTTGAAGACGGACAGAAAGCTTTGGCTGGTATTCGCACTGCCCCAGTTGTGAGAAAAGAGCTGGCTCACACGGTACGCTTGGTGGGCAAGTTAGCTGTAGACGAGACAGCCCTGGCCACCTTGTCGGCATGGGTTGGTGGGCGCCTGGATCGCTTGTTCGTGGATTACACTGGTCTTACGGTGCGCGCCGACGACCATATGGCGGAAATTTATTCGCCACAACTCTTCCACGCCCAAGAAGAACTTATTGTGGCGGTGGAATCGGCTAAGCAAACGGAGGCCAAACAGGATCCGGAATTGGCAAAAATTGCCAACGCCACGGTCATGGCAGCGCGCAAAAAACTCTCCTTATATGGGCTGTCCGATGAGCAGATGCAAGAGATCATCGACCGCGGCACCCCTTCGGATCACATCACTTTAACCGCTCCGATTGGTGGCACGGTCATTCATAGGGGAGCTGTGGAAGGGCAATATGTAAAAGAGGGCGATTCTCTGTTTACCATTGCCGACCTAAAACATCTGTGGTTGGAACTGGATGCTTATGAATCCGACATGCCTTGGATTCGCTACGGCCAAGAAGTGATGTTTGAAGTAGATGCTTGGCCCGGCGAAATGTTCCGCGGCAAAATCACTTTCATTGACCCAGTATTAAATCCAATAACGCGTACTGTGCATCTGCGTGTCGAGGTGAATAATGAAGATGGCCGATTACGTCCAGAAATGTATGTGCGAGCCAAAGTGCAAACCATGGTGGTCGGACTAGGAACCCCAGCGGCCATTGATATGGCTGGCAAATGGATGTGCCCCATGCATCCAAAGATTGTGACCGAAGAAGAAGGGGTTTGTCCCATCTGCGGCATGGATTTAGAAACGGTTGAAAGCTTGGGCTATTTGGCAGCTACGGCTAAAGAAGATCTACCTCTACTAATTCCGGTTTCCGCGCCCCTACTCACCGGCAACCGCGCCTTGGTTTTCGTAGAACTGAAAGATGGCGAGCTGCATGGTGCCTCGGTGTTCGAAGCGCGCGATGTAGTGCTCGGCCCCCGTGCGGGTGATTACTTTGTCGTACGTGAAGGCTTAAAGGAAGGTGAAATTGTAGTTTCCCGTGGTGCCTTCACCATCGACAGCGAACTGCAACTGCGCGGCAAACCTTCGATGATGGCGCCTAAAGGCGGAGGCGCCGGTGGCGGCCATGCAGGCATGCCCGGGATGAAAGGCATGAAGGGCATGGATTCCATGGAAGGAATGGAGGATATGGACAGCATGGAAATGCCGCAGCCGGAGGAAGAACAAAGTAGTTTGAAATTCCGACAAGCCAATGGCCGCATGCTGTTTGCCGTCGCAACAGTCGGCGACCTTTTAGCGGACGATGACTTTGCTGCAGCCGAAAAGCAGGTGCAAAGGCTGTTGGCCGAACTCAAGTCCATCGACGCCACCTCCGCCCCGCAAAATGCAGCAAATTCCTTGCAGGCGCTTGCCGATGCGGCTCAACTTTGTGCCCAGGCCAAAGACTTGGATTCCCTTCGTACCGCCTTTGCCAAGCTACAGGCCCCAAGCGTGGATTTGGCACAAAGCTTCGGCTATGTCGGGGTGGAAAAAGAGCTTGCCATCTTCCACTGCCCCATGGCCTTAGGAAACGGCGCCGATTGGATTGATTTCCACGGCGACGACACCCGCAACCCCTACTACGGCTCCAGCATGTTGGGCTGCGGTGACGAAACCCAAACCATTTCTGGTTTCCAACAGCAATAAAACCATGGATCGCTTTCTAGCTTTTGTGCTGCGCGAGCGGCTACTCGTTTTCTTGCTGCTTTTGTGCATTGTGCTTGGTGGCCTCATGGTGTCTCCGTTCTCAAGTGCAGAGGATGAGGGATTTTTGCCCCATTTCCCGGTTGCTGCCGACGCCATCCCCGACCTCGGCGAAAACCAGCAAATCGTGTTCACGCCTTGGTCCGGAAACTCTCCACGTGATGTGGAGGATCAGGTCACCTACCCATTAACCGTAGCTTTGCTGGGAGTGCCTGGAGTAAAAACCATTCGCTCCAACAGCATTTTTGGATTTAGTTCCATCTACATCATCTTTGAAGAGGATGTGGATTTTTATTGGGCACGCTCACGGATTTTGGAAAAGCTCAATAGCCTTCCCAGCGGCACGTTGCCCCCAGGCGTGCAGCCGGCCCTCGGCCCTGATTCCACTGGTCTAGGACAAGTGTTTTGGTACACATTGGAGGGGCGTGATGCGGATGGTAACCCGGCTGGCGGTTTTGACCTGGATGAATTGCGGGCGGTTCAAGACTGGACGGTACGCTATGCCCTGACCGCCGTTTCCGGCGTAAGCGAAGTTGCTGGCATTGGCGGTTTTGAACGGGAATATGTCGTTGAAGTCGACCCCGACGCTTTGCATGCTTTCGATGTTGATTTGAAGGAGGTGCAAAAGGCGGTACGCGGAGCCAACATTGAAACCGGTGCAGGGGTTTTGGAATTCAATCGGGTGGAATACATCCTGCGTGGCAAGGGTTGGATTGATAGTCCAGAGGACATTGCCAAGTCACCGATTCGCGCCCGCGACGGCACCCCTCTGCGTGTGTCCGACGTTGCCCATGTCACCCTCGGCCCAGCACCACGCCGTGGCGCCTTGGACAAGAACGGACATGAGGTTGTAGGTGGAGTGGTAACGGTGCGCTACGGCACCAACCCATTGGAAGTGCTGGACAAGGTAAAGGCTGAAATTGAACGCATCGCCCCCAGCTTGCCAAAAGTGACGCTGCCCGATGGCACAGTAAGCCAGGTCACTATTGTCCCCTTTTACGATCGAACTGGCCTCATTCACGAAACTTTGGGCACCCTGGAAGAAGCCCTCACGCTGGAAGTTTTGGTCACCATGATCGTAATCTTGTTGTTGCTCTTACGCCTGCGTGCAGCACTGTTGGTGGGGCTATCCCTCCCGGTTACGGTATTGGGAGCCTTTGTACTGATGAAGATTTTCGGCATCGACGCCAATATCGTGGCTTTGTCGGGCATTGCTATTGCCATTGGCACCATTGCTGATATGGGTATCGTCTTGGCAGAAAATATTGTGCAGCGATTGCATGCCGCTCCGCAAGGAGAAACGCGCGTGCAATCTGTGCATTATGCCGCCAGCGAGGTAGGAGGCGCGGTCATGACCGCCGTCACCACCACCATTCTTGGCTTCCTGCCGGTGTTTGTGATGACTGGGGCGGAAGGAAAGTTGTTCAAACCGCTGGCCTTTACCAAAACTTTCACCTTGGCCGCATCCATTGTCGTGGCCTTGCTGCTGATTCCAACTTTGGCCTTGCTGCTGTTTCGCAACAGCAATGAATCTTTGCCTTCCTGGTGGACTCGGCTGCAAGAAAAAACTCTGGGCAGGCTCGGACGCTTCAAAGGCATGCCTCATGTAATCGCCATCCTCTCAGTCGCTCTGGTTTTGATTGGCATTTTGAGCCGACGCTGGCAACCCTTGGGCCTCGACCGCGATGCGATCAACTACCTTTTCGTCGCCCTAACCATGGGTAGCCTCATTGGTTTTTTCTGGCTGTTTCATATCGCCTATGCCCGAATTCTGCGGTGGTGCCTGGCGCACAAAGCGTTGTTCCTTGCCATTCCCATCTCTCTAGTGTTCTTTGGCACCAGTGCTTGGCTAGGCTTCGAAAAGGTCTTTAGCTTTGTGCCAACGACCTTGGAAAAAGTTGGGGTCGACCGCAATACGGTTTACCAAACTTCTTTTTGGAGCGGTGGAAAATCCGCATTACCAGGCTTCGGCAAGGAGTTCATGCCCGCCTTGGATGAAGGTAGTTTTCTTTATATGCCAACCACTCCACCCCATGCATCCATGCAACAAGCGGTGGAAATGATTAGCTTGCTCGACCAAGCGATTGCCTCCATTCCTGAAGTTGACTCTTCGGTTGGCAAGATTGGGCGCGCCGACACCGCTTTGGACCCCGCCCCCATCTCCATGGTGGAAAACGTCATCCTCTACAAGCCAGAGTATGGGGTAGATGAAAACGGCAATCGCGTGCGCAACTGGAGGCCAGAGATTCAATCGCCTGACGACATCTGGAATGAAATCGTCAAGCGAGCCAAGCTCCTGGGTGTCACCTCCGCACCCAAACTGCAGCCCATCGAAACGCGCTTGGTGATGCTACAGAGTGGCATGCGCGCTCCCATGGGAGTAAAAGTCGCTGCGCCCGATTTGGAGTCTTTGGAAAAAGCGGCGTTGTTGCTGGAAAAAGAATTAAAGGCCATGCCTGGGGTGGTTCCCGCTGCGGTTTTTGCCGACCGCGTCATTGGCAAACCCTATTTGGAGGTAGAAATCCGACGGGAAGATGCCGCGCGCTATGGTCTTACCGTTTCCGATGTGCAAGCCCATTTAATGACAGCCTTTGGTGGCACGGTGGTCTCCCAATCTGTCGAGGGCCGCGAGCGCTTCAACTTACGGGTGCGTTATCCCCACGAGCTGCGTGGCGATGCGGACGACCTCCGCTCTCTTTGGCTTCCGCTACCTCAAGGCGGCCATGTGCCCTTGGCACAAGTTGCAGATGTCACTTTCCGCCGTGGGCCACAGGTTATTAAAACCGAAGATACTTTCTTAACTGCCTATGTCACTTTCGACAAAAAGGCGGATCGAGCTGAAGTGGATGTGGTGGAAGAAGCGCAACGCATTTTGCGCGAACATATTGCCGATGGCAGTTTGCAGTTGCCGGTTGGGGTTACTTACAAATTTGCCGGCACTTACGAAAACCAAATTCGCGCCTCCAAGACCTTAGCCATCGTGTTGCCGGTGGCTCTACTCATGATTTTGGTGGTGCTACAGCTCAACTTCCGCTCCCTCCTCGTCACCCTCATGGTGTTTAGCGGGGTGTTTGTGGCTTGGTCCGGCGGCTTCCTCATGCTTTGGCTTTACGGCCAAGATTGGTTCCTCGATTTCGACTTGTTCGGAAAGTCCATGCGTGATTTGTTCATGGTGCATCCGCTGAACCTTTCCGTTGCGGTTTGGGTTGGCTTCTTGGCCTTATTCGGCATTGCCACTGACGATGGTGTCATCATGGGCACCTATCTCAAGCAATCCTTCAAGAACCTCACCCCTCATACACGCGATGAAGTTCGCGAAGCGGTCGTGGTGGCCGGAAAACGCCGGGTAGGCCCAGCATTGATGACCACCGCCACCACCATTCTGGCCCTGTTGCCAGTCCTAACCTCCACGGGTCGCGGCGCCGATGTGATGGTGCCGATGGCCATTCCTAGTTTTGGCGGCATGTGCATTGTTTTGCTCACCATGTTCGTCGTCCCTGTCCTTTACTGCGCAGCCGAAGAGCGGCGCATTCCGAAAACCAAGAACAAATGAAACACATCTCCATTCTCATGGCTGCCGTCCTGATGGCGGCGCCTGCCATGGCTCAACATGAAAACCACGGCGACCACGATCACGGCATGGACACTATGGAGCATGCTCCGCAACTAGTGGTTCCAAAAAGCCTGAGCGCCCAAGCCACTTGCCCCATTTCGGGTGAGGATTTAGAAGACCAGGACACCTTCATCGATTTCGAAGGTCAGCGCATCTATGTTTGCTGCAAAAAATGCAAAAAAAAGGTGGTGAAGCGTCCAGAGCAAATTGCCATGGAGCTTTACGCTCAAGGTGTCTTGCTGGAAAACGTGCAGACCATCGACCCGGTCACTGGTGAGGAGCTCAAGTCGAAAGAACACTTTCACCAACTCTACAACAAGCGGATTTACGTGAATGACAAGAAAGACGTCGCCAAGGTTGCTGCTGATCCGGCGAAATACCTGGACGTGCTAGAAGGCCGCCATGCGCAAGAAAAATGCGCCGTGCGCGGTGGCGACATCGACCCTGAGGCCGGTTTTGTCATCAAGGGTATGCAAGTGGGTCAGTGCTGCCCTGGTTGCGAAAAGAAGTGGAAGGCCGATCCGGCTGCCTACTTTGCTAAACTCGCTGCGGATCATGTGGTGCTGGAGCCAGCAACCATGAGCTGTCCGTTTATGCCCAAGATGCAGGGCAGCAAAAAATACCCCATTACTCTGGGCTCTCGCCGCTACTACCTCTGTAGCGAAATGGCAGCCTTGAAGTTTGCCAACGACCCTGAGAAATACCTTCCTGCTTGGTACGCCATGCAATGAGAATCGCTACCCTCTTCCTACTTCCAAGCTGTGATTTGGCATGTCGGTTTTGTGGCAGCGATACCGGCTTCGACTCGCTCACAGCAGAGGAAGCTAGGGAGAGGGTAGTTTCTTTCGCCACCCAAGGTTATGGCAGCCTAGTATTGGGCGGCGGCGAACCACTCTTGTGGCAGGAAGATGTATTGGCGCTTGCCGCCTTTGCCCGACAGCTTGGGCTCCTTACCCAGCTGAATACCAATGGTGTCGCTTGGCGTCGGGAGTTGGAAACGTCCAACGCCCTGAACCGCATCATTCTGCCTTTGGATGGAGCCTGCGCCCAAACTCATGATTTTCTACGCGCTCCTCAGGGCGGCCATTTTGATCTGGTGCAAGACCGGGTGCAACGATTGCGGCAAACGCGCAAAGAAGTCACCTTTGGCACGGTGGTCTGCCAACACAATCGGCATGATCTTGCCGCCATCTGCAAACAAATTCAAAACTGGGTCGACCAAGGCTTAAAGGTGCATGCCTGGCATTTGTACCGCTTCCTTCCTATGGGACGCGGAGGCAGCCGGCAAGGGCGGCAAAAAGAGCTCGGTTTGGAGCGCTCCGAGTTTCGGCAGTTATGCCTACCGCTGCAGCAAAGCCAACGCAGTTGGCATATTTACCGCCGTCCGGATATGGCTCATTCCCAAGAGGTGGATTTTTTCTGGAAGCAGCAAGGAATTTGGCAGGCTTCCGGACGCGGCGCTGCAGTGGCAATGATTTAAACCTGCAGGCGGTAAACGGCAATGCGGTGAGGTATGCAGCCCCGACTGTCGGCTTGGGGAGCTGCGGCCCCCATCAAAAACTGGGTAATCTCCCGCGCCTCTTGTTGACTTGAAAAACGAAGCTCGGTGGCCACCACCTGTTCCAGCTGCAAACCCAAACTGGAAAAGGCCTTGGTATTTCCGTCTTCTGGCATGCCCCCTTGCGGAGGCGGGGCCGCATTTTCAATCACCCAAAAACATCCTCCGCCACGCAGCACACGACGAACCTCAGAAAGACAACGGCGCAAAGATGGTGGCGGTAGGTACGCCAACACCCAAGAAGCAACAACCACATCCCAGGATTGATTAGCAAAGGGCAAAGCCTCGACGCGCGCGCGCAACAAGAGCATCGCTGCATCCTTTTGTCGCGCCAAATGCAATAGAGCCTTGGCCGTGTCGACGCCAAGCCAGAGAGCGGGATGGAGCTGTTGCCGCAAAGCCGAAGCTAAGCGCCCACTGCCACAACCCAATTCCAAAACCCGCAGCTGCGACCAGGTTGCCGTCGGCTGCAGAATGGAGGCGAGCAGGCCGTCGGGATCTTCTGCGCGCGCGAAGCCGTCTAGGATTTCAGGAGCCTCCGCATAGGCTCGTAGCCAGCCATTTTGCGGAGAGGCCATGCACTACCAAACTTTCCACGGCGCGCGGCCGCTGGTCCACATTTTTTCCAGCATGTTCCATTCACGGAAAGTATCCATCGGCAACCAAAAACCATCATGAGGGAAGGCCATGAGCTCACCGTCGGCGGCGAGTTGGCGCAGTGGCTCTTGCTCGAAAGTGAGATCCTCGCGATCGTCCAGATAATCGAACACCGCGCGATTAAGCACAAAGTAGCCACCGTTGATGGCACCTTGGCCGACTTCCAGTTTTTCTTTGAAGGCGGTGATTTGATTGCCATCGAGCTCCAAATCTCCAAAGCGGCTGGGCGGGCGCACCGCAGTAAGGGTGGCGATTTTTCCATGCGAGCGGTGAAACTCGACGAGGGCGTGGATGTCGATATCGGCCAAACCGTCGCCATAGGTGAGCATGAACACCTCATCGGTGATGTACTTCTGAATACGCATGACCCGCGCACCAGTTAAAGCCTCCAAACCGGTTTCTGCCAGGTGAATCACCCAATCCTTTTCGTCTTCCGCCTCATGCGCATGCGTTTCCACGGAATTGTCGCCAAGCCGCACGGTGACGTCGGCCATTTTGGCTCGGTAGTTCATAAAGTATTCCTTGAAATCCCAGGAACGGTATCCCAAACAAGGAATGAACTCCCGATGGCCGAAATGGCTGTAGATTTTCATGATGTGCCAAACGATGGGAAATCCACCAATTGGCCCCATGGGTTTCGGAACATTGGCCACTTCACCCTGGATGCGGGTGCCGCGGCCACCGCAAAGGATGGCAACCTGCATGACGCTAGTATAGAAAGCCCCGAACACCCAAGACCACCATGGTTGACGCCCTCCCTGATTTTTCTCCCCTCACCAACGCACGTGTCCTGGTCGTGGGTGGTGGCGGCTACATTGCCTCGCGGTTGATTCCCCGCCTGTTGGCCTGCGGGTCGGAAGTGGCAGCCCAAGCCAGCTATGTTGCGCCCCTGGAAAACCTCAATTTGCAGGTTTTTGCTGGCCCCGTTTCCAACCCTGCGATTCAATCCGCAATCCGGGATTTCGATCCGCAATATGTGTTGGATTTGTCCGGCCGTACCGATCAATCTCACAGCCGCGACAACGACGACGCCATGGCGGAAAGCCATTATGGTGCCGCCCGTCACCTTGGCCGCGCCATTTTGGATGGACCTTCCTTGCAACGTTGGGTGCATTGCGGGAGCAATGAGGAATATGGCAACAATCCCGTACCCTTCCGCGAAGACATGCGCGAAGATCCGGTTTCCGCCTATTCGGTTGCCAAGGTGGCCACCACCCATCATTTGAAAATGCTGGCGGATTACGAAGGCGCCCCCATCTGCATTGTGCGACCCTTCGTGATTTATGGTGTCGGCCAAGAACGCGGGCTGATTCCTTTCTTGATTCGCATGGCCCTTGCCAACCAAGCTTTTGACACCACCGAAGGCAAACAAACACGCGACTTCCTGTGGGTAGAGGATTTGGTGGAAGGATTGCTGGCTGCGGCAGTAGCCCCACAAGCGCAAGCCGAAATCATCAATCTAGGTTCTGGGGTGGAAACCGCCGTGCGCGAGGTGGTGGAAACGGTATGCCGCTTGGGCGGAGGCGGCAAACCCAATTTCGGGGCCATGCAAATGCGTAAAGGAGAAAGCCAGCGCTGCGTTGCCGACATTCGCAAAGCCCATCAACTGCTTGGCTGGAAACCGGCCATGGCCCTAGAAACGGGTTTGGGATTGATGGTGGAAGCGGCCCGAAAAGCCGAGGCGCAAGCGTAATCTGGGAAGAACCATGGATTCTCGCCCCCGTTTTTCCGTTGTCATTCCCTCGTACGATGAGGAGCCCAACATTCAAGCGTTGGCAGAGCGCTTGCGGGCCACCTTTGAATCCATGGGTGAGCAATCCTGGGAAATTCTGTGGGTGGAAAACGGTTCCAGCGATGGCTCCTTGGAGTTGTTGGAACAACTTCATCAGCAAGACGCGCGCTACAAATATTTATCCTTATCTCGCAACTTTGGTCACGCTGGTGCGGTGGCCTGTGGCTTGGATTATGCCGACGGCAATTTCGTGGTGTTGATGGACGGCGATTTGCAGGACCCGCCCGAAATGATTGCCCAGTTTTATCAAAAGCTGAAGGAGGAAGATTTGGATGTAGTTTATGGCCAGCGCCTAAAGCGCGATAAGGAAGGCTTGATTAAACGAGTATCGATGAAGATTTTCTATCGGCTCTGGCGTCGCACCGCCTACATCCATGTTCCACTTGATGCCGGCAATTTTTGTTTGATGCGGCGCGACGTGGTGCAAGCCTTGTGCGCCATGCGCGAGCGTGGGCGTTTTGTTCCCGGCCTCCGTGCCTTTGTCGGGTTCAAGCAAGATGGCATTGCCTTCGACCGCCCCGGACGCGCCGCCGGCGAAGAAAAAACCAATTTTTGGATTCTGTCGGGAATCGCGGTGGAAGGGTTGCTCGCCTTTTCGGTCTTTCCCCTGCGCATGTTAATGATTATTGGCTTACTCGCGATTGGTTTTGCCGTCCTCGCAGCCTTGTTTTTGCTCATTGGCAACTGGATGCATTTGCTTCATATGGGCAACGATATCTCCTACCTCACGGCGTTAATGATTTTGATTGGCGGCGCCACCATGTTTGGCATTGGGGTGGTTGGTGAATATGTAGGCCGCATTTACCAAGAAGTGAAGCAGCGGCCAATCTATGTGGTTCGGCGCAAGGGCTTGGAATGAATTTTTAGCTCAGATCAAACATAAGGATCGGCGCCAAGCAAATAGCTTTGCACATAATCTTGCACCCCGTCTTCCAAAGAGGTGAAGGGCTCATCGTAGCCAGCCGCACGCAGCTTGCTCATCTCGGCCTGGGTGAAGTATTGGTATTTGTCGCGGATTTCTAACGGCGTATCCACATAGCGAATTTGCACCGGCTTGTCGCAAGCAGCAAAAACGGCGTGGGCTAAGTCGGCAAAACTTCGGGCTTGGCCAGTGCCAACATTAAATAGGCCCTGAACCGAGGGGTTGGCCAACATCCAAGTGAGGACTTGCACCACATCTTTGACATAGATGAAATCACGTAGCTGTCCCCCATCTTCGTAGTCGGGGTGATGGGAGCGAAACAACACCGCTTCTTCCCCAGCCATGACTTTTGGCGTGAGTTGGTGCACCACGCTGCGCATGGAACCTTTGTGGTATTCGTTGGGGCCATAAACATTGAAAAATTTCAGGCCAACGCATTGGGGTGGCAAGCTGCCACCGGAGCGTAGAAGTCGGGCGACGCGCCGATCCACTACATGCTTGCTCCAAGCATAAGGATTGAGTGGGCGCAACTTGGCCAAAGCCTGTACAGAATCATCATCCACAAATCCCTGGGCACCGTCGCCATAGGTGGCGGCAGAGGAGGCATAAATCAACCGCACCTTCTTTTGGCTGCACCAAGAAAAGATATCGAGGCTCAGGCGGATGTTGTTGGCGACGATGGCGTCGACATCGGTTTCGGTGGTGGAGGAAATGGCTCCCAAATGGTAAATCGTCTGTACTTGATCCCCAGCCAAGCCGTTTAAGAAGCTGCAGAAATCATCGGGGTGAATGAGGTCGGCGATTTCTCGTTTGGCCAAATTGCGCCACATTGCACCTTGCCCGAGGCGGTCGACCACCACCAACTCCCCCTGGCCTTCCAAGGCGGCCAGCAGATTGCTACCGATGAATCCCGCTCCTCCGGTGACGATAATCATGGCCATATGGTAGCGCATAGCCGGCATGTCGCCGATACCCCAAATCCCTCCACCGCCCTACAATAGAGCGGCATGGGCTCCGACAATCCCTTTCAAAAGCTGTTCGCCGAAGCTGGCATTCAAGGAACTGGCCGATTCGACCAAGAGGGTCGCGAGTTAGATCCTGAAACCGGCAAGCCGATTGAAGAGGTGGTCCTTGGTTATGAGCGTCGTGGTGGCAATAAAGTAGTCACCACCGTGCGTGATATTCCCGAGGCCCGCAGTGAAGAATTCCTTGGCTATATCAAGAAGGCCTTTGGCACAGGCGGCAACATTCAAGATGGTTTGCTGGTTATTCAAGGCGATCGTCGCGCCCAACTCGTGCGCTGGTTTGAAAAACAGGGTATTCGCGTGCGCGGCAACCGCGATTAATTTCCCATGACTCCGTACCCGCATGGCAATGCTCCTTTGGAGTGGGAGGCCCCCCCTGTCGGTGGGCCCATCCGCGGTATTTTGATGATTGTCCCCGGATTTCTCTGGGCCTTTGGCCATATCATTTTTCTGATTTTTGCTTTGCTTCTTGCCCCTAAATGGGTGCAACGCCACCGCTTGGGTTTGCTGAGAAGTTGGGGCACTGTTTTGCTGTGGTTGTTTGACATCAAGCTTGAGCTTCATGGTTTGGAAAACCGCGATTTTCCCGGTGCGAAAATTCTTGCGGTCAACCATGTGAGTTTGGTCGACCTCTTTGTGTACAGTGCCGCTTTTGCCGAGCCCGGCACCTTGATCTACAAGCGCGAATTTGGACGCATTCCGCTGATGGGGCGGGTGATGCGCATGCTGGATTTCATTGAAGTGGACCGCGGCAACCGCGAAGCCGCGCGCCAAAGCATGGAAGTGGCGGCCAAACGAATTCGAGACAAGGGCCTCGCTTTATGGATTGCCCCCGAAGGAACGCGTTCTCGGGTTGGTGGACTGCAAGAATTTAAAATGGGTGCTTTTCACTTAGCCATGCAAACCGGCGCACCTATTGTGCCCTGCATTATGCGCGGGGCGGATAAGGTGAACCCTATGGGCAGCTGGATTGTGCGCTCAGGCACTATACGTGTCGATTTCTTGCCTCCCATCGAAACCAAGCATTGGCAACGACGCGACTTAAGACAACATTCCAAAGATGTTCGCGAATTGTTCTTACGCTTCTTGCCTGCGGCCCCTGAAAATAGGTCATAATAAGGTATGTCCCAACGTCGTCCTCTCGACAAGGTGAATGCAAACTTCATCTTGGTCGCCCATGTGCTCGCAGTCGTCGCAGTGCTTTATATGTGTCTCATCAAGTTTTCTTGGATGAGCCTTGGCCTTGGCGTTTTCTACGCCTGGATTTGCACCCTTTCCATTAGCGCTGGTTACCACCGCTTGTTTTCCCACCCCACCTACCGTGCCCATGCCATTTTGCGCGCCATGTATTTGTTCTTTGGCGCCGCTTCCATTCAAAATTCGGCGCTGAAATGGTCGGCCGACCACCGAATCCACCACAGCAAGGTGGATAAGAAAGAAGATCCCTACAACATCCGCAAGGGTTTTTGGTGGGCTCACATCGGCTGGGTACTGCACAAAGCTCCCGAGCCGGATTTTTCCAATGTGCCCGACCTGAAGAAGGATCCTCTGGTCATGTGGCAGCATAAGCATTATTTATTAACCGCGGTGCTGTCGGCAGGTGTTTTGCCTTTGGCTCTTGGCTTCTTGTGGGGCGACCCCATCGGCGCACTGCTGATTGCTGGTTTCTTGCGCATCGTGGTGGATTGGCACAGCACCTTTAGCATCAACTCGGTTGCCCACATGATTGGCCGCCGTCCCTACTCGCTGGCCAACTCCGCCCGTGATTCCTTTCTTACCGCCCTGGTCACCATGGGTGAGGGCTATCACAACTTCCACCACCGCTTCGCCAACGACTACCGCAACGGTGTGCGTTGGTTCCATTTCGACCCAACCAAGTGGTGGGTATGGACGCTGTCGAAAGTGAACTTAACCTGGGATTTGAAACGCGCTTCTCGAGAAGCCATTTTGAATGCGCGGGCGAAAGTGAAGGCCGAGCTAGAAGCGCGGAAGCCGAAAACCGCGGCATCTAACTAGAGTAGCCTTGTGGGATTTGCTTTGGCGAAGTCAACTTCGGGGCAAGCACAGCTTGGCAAATCAGCTGCGGATGATGTTGCGTGGTCGCAAATTGGTCTCCACATCTGATGTGGTTAGGCGCCTTTCAATAATTCCTCCACCCGGAAACATCAATGATTATCCAGAACACATTGCAGCATAGCACGAATATAGGTGCCTGCATCTTCTCCCTGAAACAGGATGTGCTTTGCCTCCATTTCCTTTTTGCTAATTCCCCACAGCTTCTCCATTTCGTGGGACGGTGTTTTGGAAACAAGGAACGAATCGAGCACAACCTTCGATTCACCAAGCCGACTTTCAATCTCTTTTATTGTTTGGTGAAACTGTACCTTGGCATCTTCAACCCCGACCTGCCGAATTCCCTTCGGGTCGACGAACACAACATGCTGGCAACCATCCAAGAGTAGCCACAGGATGAAATCTGGGTGGAAGTTTCCCGCCTCGAAGAA
>JAJRZS010000074.1 GCA_024275135.1 Planctomycetota bacterium
ACCCAATTCCAATTGCCATCGTCGGTGCTGGCGCAATAGCTGACGCCCATCTTGATGCTTTGCAAGAGCTGGGCGGTCAAGTTCAATGTGTAGCCGTTGTCGATACCAATGCCAAGTCTGCAGAGGCCTTGGCCGCACGAGCTGGTTGTCCAAGCTATGAGAATAAGGAAGATCTTTGTGCTTCGCAGCTACCAGATGCTGTCATCCTGTGCACGCCTCCTGCTTTTCATGCTGAGATTGCCCATTTTTTCCTCAGCCAAGGCGTTTCTGTACTTTGCGAGAAACCTTTATGCTTGGAGGTGGAAGATGCCGAAAAGCTGTTGCTGAGGGCTCGGTCTTCGGGCGTGGTGTTTACCATGGCCTCGAAATTTCGATTTGTTGAAGACATTATGCGGGCACGTGATTTTATTCAGCAAGGGAACCTCGGAGAGATTGTTCTCTTGGAGAATACGTTTGCTGCACAGGTGGATATGGCGGAGCGGTGGAACTCTAGGCCGGAGATTAGTGGGGGTGGAGTGCTGGTCGATAATGGCACCCACTCCGTCGACATTGTTCGGTTTTTACTTGGGCCAGTTGCTGAAGTGCAAGCGACAGAAGGCAATCGTTTTCAAGGACTGGAGGTCGAGGACACGGTGCACCTATTTTTGCGCTGTCAGTCAGGAGTGTTGGCAAGTATTGATTTGTCGTGGAGCATTGATAAGAAACTCGACTATTACATTGGCGTCTATGGAACCAATGGTTTGCTCCGCATCGGTTGGAAAGAGTCGTTCTATGAAGGACCCAATGGTGGCCGTCGGCAAGTGTTTGGTAAAGGCTATTCCAAATTGGAGGCCTTCACTGCCCAGCTCCGCAATTTCATTGGTGCAATTCAAGGCACAGAACCCCTGAGGATTTCCGCTGCGGAGGCTTTGGATAGCGTTGAGGTGGTTGCGGCTGGATACCGTTCGCTTGCCGCCAATGATTGGGCTAAGGTTCATTGTCCATCCTTGCATTCATCATGATTCATTCCACGGCAGAAGTTGAGGCGGGTGTGAAAATAGGAGCAGGCACCCAGGTTTGGAGTCATGTGCACCTACGGGGCCCTTCAAAAATAGGTTGTGATTGCATAATCGGTGAAAAAACCTATGTTGCCTATGGGGTTAGCATAGGGGATCGAGTGAAAATCAATGCCTTTGTCTATATTTGCACCGCTGTAGTCATTGAAGATGGTGCCATGATTAGCGCGGGCACGGTGTTTACCAACGATAAATTTCCCCGTGCGACCTCTCCCGACTTAAAGAGTCTCTTGCCCTCCTCACCAAATGAGGAGACCTTAGCTACCTTGGTCAAAGAAGGCGCTACCCTTGGTGCGCGTTGCGTTATTGGATGCGATCTCTTCATAGGCCGATTTGCGATGGTCGGCATGGGCTCTGTGGTTACCCACAGTGTTCCGGATTTCCATTTGGTTATGGGGCATCCCGCGCGCTCGGTCGGCCTGGTATGTCGATGTGGACAGGTGATTTCGCGTTTCGACCCAGGCACAATTCCTGCTGACGGAGTTTGTTTCTGTAAAACATGTGGGCGACAATATGATGTGCGAGGTGGAAAAGTCTCAGAAATTAGGGACAACCTCGATGCGGAATAATAAGCAGGGAGAAGACAGCTGGGCTGTCGTTGGGGGTGGCCTTTGCGGAATGGTTGCAGCCTTGCGCCTGGCCGAATCCGGAAAAAAAGTTCACTTGTTTGAAGCGGCGAACAGCCTTGGTGGTCTAGCTAGGGCGTGGAAGGTTGGCGGGGTGGTTTGGGATCAGCACTATCATGTGACTTTGCTCTCGGACAGTTTTACTTTGGGCCTTTTGCGGGAGCTAAATCTTGAGAGCTCTATGCGTTGGTCGGTTACTCGTACTGGCTACTATTCTGAGGGGGCTTTGGTTTCCATTTCCAATAGTTGGGAGTACTTGAAATTGCCGGGGCTAAGTTTGGTGGACAAAGCAAGACTGGCTTGGACCATATTGTATGCCTCCAAAATCCGAGATGCTTCCCGTCTGGACCAAGTGGCGGTGGAGGATTGGCTGCGCAAGCATTCAGGGGCTAAGGTTTTGAATCGGTTTTGGCGGCCCTTGTTAAGGGCGAAGCTGGGCGACGAAGTACCCCGTTGTTCGGCAGCATTTTTATGGGCCACGATCCGACGTTTATATGCTGCACGCGAATCCGGACTCAAGGTTGAAAAATTTGGCTATCTGCAAGGCGGATATGCGACCTTGCACGAAAAATTGGCGGCAAAATTAGAGCAATTGAATGTGGATATTCACCTTGGTGCGCCGGTGGCCTCGGTTGCTTCAAAGGAGGGCATGCTGCGCTTGCAGGTGAAGGCTCAGAAGGATGTCTGGGTGAACCAAGCAATTGTTACCTTGCCACCCAAGCAGGCTGCGAAGATATGTATCGATTTGTCCCCAGCAGAAAGAAAGCAATTAGAAAGTGTGGAGTATCAAGGCTTGCTGTGCGCATCCCTTCTTTTGAAACGTCCGCTGGCGGATTTCTATTTAACTTACTTAGTTGAAGATAATATGCCCTTTACCGCCGTGGTGGAGATGACAAGCATGGTCGATCCAGTGGAGTTGGACGGTTTTCACTTGGTGTATTTGCCCTTGTATCTATCTCCATCGGACCCTCGCTTCTCGATGGCCGAGCATGAAATCCAAGAGATGTTTGTAGAAGGCTTGAAAAAGATTCACCCACACTTTTCGTCGGAAGATATGCGCGCGTTTCGGCTATCCCGGGTGGCAGAGGTATTTCCGCTGCCATTGCTTAACAGTGGAGAGCAAGACATCCCCTTGTTCTCTAGTGTTGAAGGCTTGTGCTTTATGAACTCTGCCCAGATCCACAATGGAACCCTCAATGCAAATGAGACCATCGCCTTGGCTGAAAAATCTGTGCAGGAGTTGGTGTGAAAAAAACAGCAAGTCTATCAGTAGACCTAGACAACCATTGGTCTTACCTTAAAACTCACGGTGACCCCGCATGGGAGGAGTTTCCCAGTTATCTTGATGTTTTTGTGCCCAGAGTGTTGAAGTTTTTGCAAGATAGGAATTTGTCGATTACCTTTTTCTTGGTGGGCCAAGATGCAGCCTTGGAGAAAAACCAATGCTTTCTGCAACTGTTGACGGAGGCTGGGCATGAGATTGGCAATCACTCCTTCCACCATGAGCCATGGATGCAGTTTCACGACAAGGAGGTGCTGCATGCTGAATTAGCCCAGGCTGAAGATGCCATCGAAAAGGCAACAGGGGCCCGTCCTTCCTTGTTTCGAGGGCCTGGATTTTGTTTGTCGGAAAACTTGTTGGAAGTATTGCTTGAGAGAAACTATCAGTGCGATGCATCGACGAACCCCAGCTTATTAGGACCGCTTGCACGTGCATATTATTTGCGTCACTCCAATCTTTCTGGAGAGGAATTGCAGAAGCGCTCTCAACTTTTCGGGACCTGGAGAGATGGCTTACGCTCCCCTAAGCCCCATTGGCTGCAAGTGGGGGAAGACAGGATTTTGGAGATTCCTGTCACCACAATGCCGTGGTTGAAGGTGCCTTTTCATTTGAGCTATGTACTTTATTTGAGCTCATTTTCGACGCTTCTTGCGCGTAATTTCTTCCGTACTTCCTTGAATTTGTGCCGTCTAGCGGGTTTCGGGCCTTCGCTATTGCTCCATCCCTTAGATTTTTTGTCTGCCAATGATGCACCAGGCTTGGAGTTTTTTCCTGCGATGCAGATGCCTCTGCAAACCAAGTTAGAACGAGTGGACGAATACCTGTCGATGTACCAAAAATACTTTGTGGTTAAACCACTGGGTGAATGCGCTCAGGGTTTCATCCACAAAGAGAAGCCCTCTCTTGCCATCCGCTCTTGGTAGCCGAGCGCAAGCAACAGGTCACCCACGCTTTTGGTTTCTTTGTTCAGGATTACATAGGTTGCTTTTTCTTGTTTGAGTAAAGAACGTGCTCTTTGGATTTCCATGTTTCCAAATAAGAAATCAAATGCCAGATCTTGGCGTCGCTTAGCCTCATCGACACGGCCCAGAGCATGCAGAGCTGGTGGAGTTTGATATTCGCGGGCAAAAACAAAATCAAAATCTTCCACCAGTGGTGCCAGATGCATCGACTCGGTGAGATGACATAGGATACGGTGATCCGGGCCAAGGGGCATAGTTTGCAGACGTTGTGCAATCTCGAATAAGCCAGCCGGAATTTTGTAAGGGTTTTCTACCCGGTAAATGGCAATTCCTTCTTGCGGAGGGGAATAGATATTCGCGCTGCTCCAAACCAGTTTGGCTCCACAAAGCGGGAAGACTAGAAGACCAATGCAAAGAGAAATGCTTTGGTTCATGGACGTGCTGGAGTGGTTGCGCCGAGTGTGGACCCAAAATGCGCCCAAGCAGGCGAGAAAAATTGGAATGGGAAGCAGCCAATACAAACGTAAGTAGCCCCACATGCCACCGCAGGCGGCTCGAGCCCAGGGATATAGGATTGGATTCAATAGCGAAGCTCCCAGAATGAACGAGAAGCTTAGCGGGTAAACCCAGGCTCTTTTCCTGACAAAAAACAGGAGCAGAAGAGGGGCTCCAACCATCGCCGCCAGTTCTAGCCCGCCGCCACCATGACCGCCGCCTAAGTAGAGGAAGAAAAATAAATTTTGCCAATTCAAGAATTCGGAAGAGGCAAGGGATTCCTCGGCGAAGATTGCGCTTTGATGGGTCGCAAGGTAAAGAGCAAGAAGGAATACTGGGATTGAACCAATAAGTAGCAGAATGGATTGCTTGCACGTGTCCCTGTTTCGTGAGCGAAGGAAGTGGGCGCATGCATAGCTGCCCAGGGTGGCCGGCACTAAGGCGATTGCAGTGGGCGCCCAGCCAGCACAGGCAAAGGAGACAAGAAAAACACCAAGCCATCGCCTACGACTAGATTGTTGAAAATAGTAAAAGGATTGGAGCACCAAGGCGAGAATTCCAAGATGCATTAGCCAAGTTTTTCCTTGCTGCGGGCGAGGAAGAAGGTAATTGTTTGGGGTCCATTGGCTACTCATTCCAAAAAGGAAATAAGCCAAAATAAAGACCATTGCGGTTGGTATCCACTGTCGGGGGATTAACAGTCTTAGTACTCCTGCATATAAGCAGAGACTGAATAAAGTTAGCAAGGGGCCCAGTAAGCTGCGCATGACAATCATAGGATGCAATCCAGAAAGACGCGCCAGCATGGCCGCCCACAGCTCAAAGGATTGCCAAGCATAAATAGGGTTCGAGGGCAGAGCTTCGCCACGATGGGTTGGTGCATAAAGTCCGAGATGCGGAGAGTGTTGCAAGACGAGAGCTTCGGACAAATAGAGATTGTCATCGGCATCCGTTCGATAGAAAAAAAACGGGCTGATGATTGCATAGAGAGTGAGGACAATTAATAGCCCGTAAATCAATCGACTCTGTTTAGATTGAGGAACAACTCCCGACCGTGACTCCTGCTTGCGCATCCCCAAAACCACATGCGCAAAACCGATACCAGCCATAAGAAGAAGACCAATTGTTCTGTCGATGATTTCTGAGGCGGTGAGTGCCGAGAGAGCAAAACCGCCAGCAAGTGAGAGTTTCCATGGAAAACTAGGAACCTGCCAGTTGGATTCAAGAGGATTGCGGCAAGCACTGTGAGGAGATTGAGGGTTTTTTCGCCACAGATACTCTGTGATGAGAATCCATGCAAGCCAAAAGCTTAGTACACAGACGAGGGCAGAGTCTGCTGAAAGATGAAGGAGTAAAAATGGACAAGTAATCGCTGCGTAAACGCCAAAAGCAAAAACAAAAGCTAGCCCTACGTCGGTCGGCAGGGAATAGCTAAGACCTTGTAACCGCAGGCACCTCCAAGCAGGCCACCAGAAGACTGCAACGATCCCAAAACAAGCCAGGCTGGGCAGGAGTGGAAGGCTGGTGGAGAGAGTGGAGCTCATGTGGGAGGACCGTGTAGCAACACGGCAACACTCAGAAGATAATCATCTTGTGGCCACGAAAAAAGCTGCAAGCGACAATGTTTGGGAAGACGCTGCGATAGGTTGCAAGTTTGGACGAGCAGAGGATGTCGGGATGATTGAAAAGAAAGCCGAATGTCCTGGAAGCCAAGGCCAGTATTGTCGAAGGGGTAGAGGCTTTTGTAGATAGCTTCCTTCAGGCTGAATGCCGACAAAACACGAAGCACTTTTTCCTCGTGGGATTTTAGATGCTGTAACTCCTTGAGTTCCTCAGGGCTTAGAATCTCTGGGAATAAATCGGGCTTTAACCCGCGGTAATCTTCAATATCTAGACCAAGACCAAGTACGCTTTGTTCTGCCTTGGCAATTGCCACAGCACACCATTTCCTGCTATGGCTAATAGAGCCGAGAATGTTTTCTGGCCAATCAGGGCTGCGGTCACTCTTTGCAAGCAGGGGGCGGCGTGGTTGGCCAAGCGATGCAAGTAACTCCTGTGCGAGTAGACGCGCGGAAGAAAATTCATTTCGCCGACTGGTAATAGCATGCCGAACCAGGCTTTGTTCCTGCGGATGGATTTGCGCCAAGTTGTTGCAAACCGGTGCAATGCCCAAGCGGATTGCCTCAGGGAGCTCAGACTGAAAAGGACTGAGAGAGGAGCAATCCATCAATTAGGATTGTTGGTTGTGCCTAATGCGCTCCTGCGCGGTTTGAAGAACTTGGCAAACTTTGGAACCCAAAACGCGGACATGCGGCTCCAAAACCATGCTGTCGTGATCGCCAGGGACTTCGAAACATTCGATGCCTCCTTGAATGTAGGGCCCCCAATGATTATTAGAGTCTTGAATTTCTCGGTAATCGTTGGCCAACTTGCCACCGGGGAGACGGAAAGTGTTGTCCAGAGGCGGTCGGAAGATCGTTAGGCGACCGGGGTAAACACGCAGTTCGTAGTTGTGGAGTGCTTCAATAAAACCTTCCTTGATGAGTTCGGAGCGGAATTCTGCTGGAGCTAGGTTTTGCGCATTTGCAGAATGCTTCTTCTTCCATTGCTGAATTTCCCAGGCGATTCTCTTCTTCGGCCATTCCAAAATATGTTTGGGGCCGCGTTTGCGCAGGCGTTGCCATTGAATCAAAAGGCGCTCAAAGAAATTTGCATTGGGAGAGTTGGGGATTGGGGTATCCAGCATGATGAGACTGGCCACTTCCTCGCCCGCCTCCAACAATTGATGTGCCATTTCATAGGCCGTCAATCCACCTCCAGAAAAACCACCAATGAGGTAAGGTCCGTGAGGTTGGACGGTGCGAATCTCGGCCAGATAGTCGCGAGCCATATCTTCAAATCGCCGATGAGGGCGGTCGTCCCCATGGAGTCCGCGAGCTTGGATTGCGTACATCGGCTGATCAGCACCGAGGTGGGCGGCCAGATGGCGCAGGTTCAAAACATTGCCAAACATGCCCGCGACCAAGAAAAACGGCGCTTTTTCTCTTTTTCGAACATCATTGAGTGGCACTAGATAGGTATTACGCTTGGATTTTTTGCGCTGGGCAAGAGCATCCTCTTCCTCGTTATCGGCACCAACCTCTTCTTCCAGTAAGGTTGCGCAGAGACGAATCGTTGGAGCTTCAAAAAGCACAGAAAGGGGATATTCCACACCCCACTTTTTCTTGATGCGGGCGAAAAGACGTACCGCAACCAGGGAGTGACCGCCAACTTCAAAAAAATCGTCTAAAACTCCGACTTGTTCAACACCAAGCAGTTCTTCCCACCATTCGGCGAGTTGTTTTTCAATCGGCGTCTCCGGGGATTGAAAGGGGCTGGATAAGTTTGGCCGCTGAAACTTGACACTAGGTTTGGTTTCAGAAGACGCCATGACAAGCTGTTGGCGCTTTCTGAGCTTTTCTAAATCGATAGAGCTGACTGTGAAGACGGAAGGTGGATCTCCGGCTAACACCTTGGCCAAGGCTTTCATGCCGTCGGCGGCCTGAATGCCAGCTTCTAATGATTCAAGAAATGCTTTTTCAGCTGGCGATTTAGTGTTGCGATGAGTGCCTGGTTGTACGGCATTGCTTTTTAAAAGTTGTCTGGAGTCTAATCGTCGCATTTGGAATCCATAAACAGCGACGGCAAGCTCTCCTTGACGATTGCACAGCTCAACCTGAAAGCTAATTAGACCACTTTCCGAGTTTTGTTGTGGAAGAAGCTGGGCTCGGCACAAGACTTCCTGCTGGAGTGGATGAAAAATTTCCACCTTTTCATAGCGCAATGGGATATACATGGCATCTTTTTGGTTGTAGCCGGGAATGAGTTCCATGCCACAGCCGGTGCCAATATCCATCAGTGCGGGATGCAAAGGATGTTGGGAAAAATCTTCGACAAAATCTGCATCAAGAAGGAGGCGGCTGAAGGCGCAGTTCGCTTCGAAGCCCAAGCTTTTCTGAACTTGGAAGCGCGGGCCAAATAACAAATACTTTTGCTGAGGATCTTCCAAGCTTCCTGCTTCAGCCTCAACGAATCTGTTCAAGGATTTCTGCTGTAATGCTGTGAAATCAACCTTGGGGTTGGAGCTATTGCTGCAGGTGGTGATTTTGCCGGTGGCATGGGTTATCCATTCCTGCTTGCTGCCAATCGCTTGCGATGAAATCACAAATTCCCCGTGGCCCTCCTTTTTCTTTATCTGGATACGCAGGCGGCGTTGAGTGTTCTCTGCCACTTCGCAAGGCTGGAGAAACTGCACATCGCTCAGGGTGATAGGTTGCTCATGGCCCCAATCCTGCCATGCGGAGAGGGCAATTTCTAAATAGGAGGTACCGGGCAATAGAGCTTTCCCGTTACGCAGACGATGTTCGTCCAGAGCCCAACATTGAGAGACATCCAGGATGCCCAGCCAAGTGCGTCTTTTTTTGTTTTGGATAATGCATTCCTCAAACCAGGCGGATTGCATTAGCAAGCGTTCGCCAGTCACCTCGTCCTCGCCGTGCAGTCGATTCGCCAAATTTCGCGCCATACCAAGATCACTCCAAATCCCCCAATTCAAAGCAAGAACACGGGTTTCCTTGGTTTTGTCCTCAGCCAGGGCAAAGGAGTTGAGGAATGCATTTGCGGCTACATAATCAACTTGGCCTGCTGGCGCGAGGTCGACTGAAGTTGAGGAGCAAAGCAGGAATAATCGCAGGGGATTGTCGGCAAAAAGTTCGTTCAGTACCAGTGTGCCGTGGACTTTGGGGGTAAAGACACGTTCCGCAGCCTCCGGAGTGCGCATCTGCATCACCCCATCTTCAAGCACACCAGCGGCATGAACGACGGCGGTAACCTTCCCCAGCTGTTGTTGAACCTTCTCCAGCATCTGCTGCATTTCTTCTAAATTGGCAACATCAGCTTGCACCACCAGAACCTTGGAGCCAAGGCTTTGCAATTGGCGAATGCGGTGAATGCGCTGGCTGGTGAAATCTTCTGGGCTATGGCTTTCCAACCAGGAATCCCATTCCTCGGGGGAGGGGAAGGAGCTTCGCCCGAGCAGGACCAATTGCGATTGGTAATTCCGTGCGCAGTGTTCGGCGATAGTGAGTCCAAGCCCGCCTAGGCCACCGGTAATAAGGAGGACATTTTCTGGCCCCAACAAAGGTGCACCATTTTCGTGGAAATGGAGCGTATCGAGGAAGGGGGCGAAGGCTTGCCCACGACGTAAGGCCAAACAATTCTCCTTGCTCCAAAACAAGGGGAGAAGGGAGTTCAAGAAGCCTTGTGGAGAAGCTTCCGTCTCAGGTGAAAAATCAATATCGATACTTCGTGTTTGCAGAAAGCCATATTCCTTGGGCATCACCCGCACCGGTCCTAAAAGCAAGGCTTTCTCAGCTTGCACCTGGTCCTGGGCATGAACCTTTTGCAAGCCATTGGAGACAACATTGAGGGAGATGTGGTGTGGCTCATCAAGCTCGCCCAATGCCTGGGCAAGGAAGAACAAACTATAGAAACCACATTCCTTGTTGTGGTGGAACATGCTTGATCCAGCGCGTGCATCTTGACTGCCGGTAACCGTCCACAAATGGACAATTTGATTAGGCAAGCGGTTCTCTTTGGCTAGTTCTGCGATTAGGGCATCAAAATCGAGGCGCCCAGCTTCGGAAGACAGCGCAAACTCTTGGTCGGAAAAACGGTAGTAGGTGTCCCCTTCACGAACGGTGATGACTTCCTGACCAGCTTTTCGCAACCGCTCGGCAAGGGATGTTCCGAGTCCATGGCGATCCAGGAAGAGGAGCCAGCGCTGGGGGGAGTCGAGGGCATCTTGCGGCAATTGGACATCTGGCAAACCACGCCAACTTTCTTGGCGAAACCAGTCTTCGATAGCATCAAGGCGCTGGAGCCTTTTCTCCTCATGGTTCTCATCCAGACTCGAGCCGGGGTCAATCCAGTATTTTTGGCGCTCGAATGGGTAAGTGGGAAGCGGGATGCGTAGCCTCGTGTCTTGGCCGTGAAGATCTTGCCAGTGGATAGCTACACCTACATTCCACATTTGTCCCACGGTGCTCAACAAAAATGCAAAGTCGGACACCTTCTCATCGCGATGGCGCATAGAAGAAAGTGCGACATGCGAACTCGAGAAGTTTGGATGTTGCCTTACCAAAGAACTCAATACTTTGCCCGGACCAACTTCGAGAAAGACTTGATGCTTTTGCTGGAGTAGCAAATCCACCCCGTCCGCAAAACGGACCGGATGTCGAAGGTGTTCCACCCAATAATTCGGGTCGGTGGCCTGTTCTTTACTTAACCATTGGCCCGTTCGGTTGGAGACGATGGGGATTTGTGGAGGATGCAATTGGATGGAGGACAAATAAGCGTGAAATTCCTCGAGAATTGGTTCAAGTGCAGGGGAATGGGCGGCGCATTGAATATCAATGCTGCGGCATTCCACATCTTGGCCGGCAAGTTTTTCTTGCAAGGTGGCAATTGCCGCCGGTTTACCTGAAACCACGCATTGTTGGGGCGTGTTTTCCACGCCAACGACCAAGTCTTGCTCCAACAGAGGTTCAATCTCTTGCGCGCTAAGAGCGACGCTGCACATACCGCCAGGCTCTAATTTCTCGAAAAGTTTGCCGCGCAAAGCAACCAAACCAAGAGCATCTTCAAAGGACAAGATGCCGGCGAGGTGGGCGGCCGTGTTTTCACCCAAACTATGGCCCAACAAAGCCTGCGGCTTGAATCCCCAGGACATCCATAGCCTGGCCAGGGCCACTTCAAGCAAAAAGACGGCCGGGAGCTGCAAGGAGGGTTTAGAAAAATCCTTTTCCTTCGCTGTGGACTCGAGCAAGAGGTTGCGAATTGCAAGCTGATGTTTGCTTTCAAGAATGTGGATGCCACGATCTAAAATATCTCGTACCAAAGCATTCTCGCGATACAGCTCCGCGGCCATGCCAAGGAATTGAGAGCCACCACCAGGAAACAAGAAGGTAAGGCTGCGCTGATGGCTCAAACCATCCCAGAACCCCTGCTTTACTGCGGGGGGCAATGGATTGCGAAGAAGATCGACAGCTTCCTTATGGTTGGTGGCAACAAGAGTGCGCCGATAGGGCATGGCTCTCCGTCCGCACTGCAGAGTGAAAGCAACATCAGCCAGGGATTGGGACGGATGATTTTCGAGATGATCCGCGAGGCGATTGGTCATCGCGTCTAAGGCTGCGGGCGATTTCGCAGAAAGAGGGAGGATTTGATAAGGCAGAGCAGAAGGCCCACTTTCCTGCACTGGGGCTTCTTCCAAAATGACATGCGCATTGGTACCGCCAACTCCTAAGGAATTGACCCCGGCTCGCCGTGGCGTGGTCTGGCGGGGCCATGGTTGTAGCTTATTCAGCACATAAAAGGGAGTTTGTTCCAATTCGATAAGAGGATTGGGACGGTCAAAAAACAAAGTTGGGGGAATTTTCTGCTGGCGCAAGGCTTCGACGGCTTTGATGAAGCCAGCAACCCCGGCAGCAGTGTCGATATGACCAATGTTGGATTTGCACGAGCCAATCGCACAGGTACCTGTGACAGCAGTGGTTTCGCGGAAAGCTTGGGTGAGTGCCGCTACTTCAATTGGGTCGCCGACAGGAGTGCCTGTGCCATGGCATTCCACAAAAGAGATGGTGTCGGCTTCGACTTCAGCAACGGCGAGAGCTTCAGCCACAGCATGGGCTTGTCCATCGACGCTGGGTGCCAGGAAGCCAGCTTTACGGGCACCATCATTGTTGACGGCAGAACCTCGGATGACGGCACGAATGGTGTCGCCATCGGCCAGAGCGTCGGCGAGTCGGCGCAAAACCACAACACCAGCACCGCTTCCGAACACCGTACCGGAAGAATCGGCGGCAAAAGGTCGGCAATGTCCATCAGGCGATAAGATTTCGCCCTCTTGATAAAGGTAGCCGGCGTGATGGGGAACTTCGACCGTGGACCCCCCAGCTAGGGCCATATCGCATTCGCCGTTAAGCAGTTGTTGCGCGGCCAAATGAATCGCCACGAGGGAAGTCGAGCATGCGGTTTGCACGCATACACTTGGCCCTTCGAGTTCTAGTTTGTAGGAGGTAAAAGTGGTGAGAAAATCTTTGTCGTTGTTGGTGTGGCGCAACAAAAACATGCCAACCTCGTCCACCAAATGTGGGTTGCTTAGCAGGTTGTACATGAGATAGGTGGTGGGGCCGCAGCCGCCATACACACCAATGCTGCCGTCGAACTGGCGGACATCATGACCAGCATCCTCTAGGGCTTCATAAGCGCACTCGAGAAAGTGACGGTGCTGGGGATCCATGAGGGCGGCATCCTTGGGTGAGATGCCCCAAAAGGCTGGGTCGAAGTGTCCAACATCGCTGAGGATGGGGGCAGCCCGGACGTAATTGGGGTTCCGCAGTAGAGACTCGGAGACGCCAGCGGCGCGCAGCTCTTCTTCGCTGAAGAAATGCGTAGATTCCACGCCGTCACAAAGATTTTGCCAAAATTGCTGATAGTTATGGGCGCCTGGGAAATGGCACGCAAGCCCCACCACGGCAACGGCCGTTTCCGGCAACGAGGATGCCGGTGAAGGATGTGAAGGCGGAGGCGTCATGGGGGAAATGGCAAAAGGTTGTAAAAACAGACCTTTCGTGTGGTATTTTCTGGGACAGGGAGCGCAGGCAATTCCGTCCGCCCATCCTGGTCCATTATGGATTCGAAACAGAAATCAGACAAGCACACTTGTGTACTCATCGGCATGGACTCCTTGCTTCTGGAGTGCGCAGAGCGTCTCATCGCGAGAAATTTCTCCATTCAGGCAATTTTGAGTGACGCACCGCGGATTCGTAGCTGGGCACAAGCTCATGGTATCCTCCAGCTACCGGCCCAGGATTTGGTTGCCTCCGATTTGGCGGGTTTGTCCTGCGACTATCTTTTCAGCGTGACCTGGCTGCAGGCTCTGCCGGACTTTTTGCTTAATTTTCCCCGCAAAGCGGCTATCAATATCCAAGACAGCCCCTTGCCACGCTATTCCGGGCCACATGGACCGGCTTGGGCTCTGCTTGAGGGAGAGCGGAATTATGGGGTTTGCTGGCATTTGGCCGGAGAGAAAGTGGGAGATGGTGGCCTATTACAAGAAGTTCCTGTTGTTATTGAGCCTGAGGACACTTCCTTGTCACTCAATATGAAATGCTTCGAGGCGGCCTTGCAGGGCTTTGATGCCTTGCTCGACAACTTGGAACAAGGCTCTTTGGCTACGACCCCGCAGGATGAGAGCCGCCGCGTGGTTTTTGATTTAAACCAGAGACCAAGCCACTGGGGGTGTATGGAATGGGCGGAGCCGGCTTCTGTTTTGGAAGCCAGAGTGCGGGCCTTGAACTACGGAAGTTACACCAACCCATTTTGCTTGGCCAAAGCCTTTTTGGGAGACATGGTGGTGGGTGTAATCCATGCTGTGGCGGAAACCAGCCAAGCTGAGGTTGACCCCGGAACCATTTTGGCCGCCTCCGACCGCGGGCTCGTGGTAGCGACTGCCGATGGCAATCTGCGCATGCTGTCTTTGCAAAGCTTGCAGGGTCATGCATTGGGCATTGAGGAGTGCATGCAGCGGTTTGGCTTGCGCATTGGGCAGGTTTTGGCTTCGCCCCATGCAGGCTTTTTGAGTGGGGTGACGGCTCTATTGCCAGACATGGATCAGAGTGAGCGCACCTGGGTACAGAGGTTGATGGCAGGCGAGCCTTTGACCTTGGCCTACGAGGAAAATTTGGAGCAAGAGCCTGATTTGGTGTCGGACTCTGTGGCTGTGGAGATTCCCAATTCCTTCCTGCAAGCCTTTGTTGGTGAAGAATTGCGTAGTGCTGCGCGCACAGCCTGCTTGGTGCATTTGTTTCGAATTTCTCGTCAGAATAATTTCCGCGTGCGTTATAGCGATGAAGAATTTCAACATCGTGTTTCTGGCTTTGAAAGTTTGTTATCACCTTCGGTACCATTGTGTATTGATTTGCAACCTCAGGCAAAATTCAAAGAAGCCATGGAGTGGGTAGATATGCAGGTGGCGGCTTGTCGCGAGTTGCCTCCTTTTTTGCATGATTTGCAAGCCCGAACCATGGACACCGAGCAGAGCGAACCGCTTCGGCTTTCTTCCATTGGGATTGTCTTTGGCAACGATGGCCCTGCGGATGGTGCGAGTTTGATTTATCACTTTCAAAATCAGGAGCTTTCCTTGCGCTACGCTGCCAACCGCTTCCCCCAAACTGCGGTGGAGTCCATGGCAGAACAGCTTCAGGTTTTGTTTGCCGATATCGCCAAGCGGAAAACCGAAGCGATTGGTTGGTTGGAAATTCTTCCGCAGCAACTTCAGCAAAAGATGCTTGTGGAATGGAACGATGTCGCTCTGGAGTTGCCCCAAGATTTGCTCGTGCATGAAATGATTGCGCAAAAAGCCCAAGAAGTGCCTGAGCAAACAGCTGTAGTTGCGGGTGACGTTTCGCTTTCCTATCAGCAGCTTGATTCTGCTGCAGACAAAATGGCGGCTTATTTATCGAGCTTGGGCGCAGGGCCCGACCAGCTAGTCGGGATATGCATGCAGCGCACCACAGACATGATGGTTGCCTTGCTCGGAGTGCTGAAATCTGGTGCTGCCTATCTGCCGCTTGACCCGGATTTCCCGCCTTCGCGATTGCGCTACATGATGGACGATTCGCAGGTAAAAACGGTGCTGACGGATAGGCTTTCCTCACATTTGGTGGAGGGTAATGAGGCGCAGGTAATTGTAGTGGAGGAAGGAATCCCCGAAGTTGCAAACCCACAAATCCAGCGGCCGGCTCCATCCAATCTTGCTTATGTCATTTATACATCTGGCTCCACCGGAAACCCCAAAGGGGTCATGTTGGAGCATGAGCAGGTCTGCAATTTCTTTTTGGCGATGAATGAGCGACTCGGCACCGAGCCCGGAGTGTGGCTTGCGGTGACGAGTTTGTCCTTTGATATTTCCGTGCTTGAATTGCTGTGGACTTTAACATGTGGTTATAAGGTGGTTTTGTTTGAAGGCTTTGATCGCGGTTTGAGCATGCACCATGTGCCTGCACCCCACGATGCTGGGCAACTGGAATTTAGTTTGATGTTGTGGGGCGCGTCAGGGGGAGGTCCAGCTTCCCCGAATCCTTATCGTTTGATGTTGGATGCCGCGCGCTTTGCCGACACCCACGGCTTCCGCTCGATTTGGCTGCCAGAGCGCCATTTCCATGACTTTGGCGGACCTTATCCCAACCCCGCGGTAGCTGCCGCTGCGATTGCCGCCATCACCGAAAGAGTGGGCATTCGCACCGGAAGCGTGGTTCTGCCGCTGCACAATCCGGTTCTCATGGCGGAAGATTGGGCGATGGTGGACAACCTCTCCGGCGGACGCGTTGCTCTTGGCATTGCTTCAGGCTGGCATCCGAATGATTTTGTCCTGGAACCAGAGTCCTATGCCGAGCGCAAGCAGGTGATGCGCAAGCGGATGGGGATATTAAGAAGTTTATGGCGAGGCGAGGCTTTAGAAATGCCCAACCCAATCGGAGAAAACCCAGAAATTTCAACGCGTCCACGTCCGGTTCAAGCGGAATTGCCCTTGTGGCTAACTGCGGCAGGAAATCCAGAAACCTTCCGCCTGGCGGGTGAGATGGGAGTTCATGTTTTAACTCACCTGCTTGGCCAAAATACGAATGAGATTGTCGAGAAAATCAAGATTTATCGCGATGCTTGGCGCGAAGCTGGGCATCCGGGTTCCGGGCATGTCACCATGATGTTGCATACCATGCTGGGCGAAGATCGCGAAGAGGTACGCGAAATGGCGCGTGCACCCATGTGCTCCTATCTTGCTACGGCTGCGGATTTGTTGAAGGATCATATGTCGGCGTGGGCAGCAGTAAGAACCCCCATGAATCGAGGTAAGTATGAAACGGATTTCCATCTGGATGAGTTGGATCCGCAAGATGTGCAAGACTTGCTCGATTTTGCCTATGACCGTTATTTTGAAACCGATGCTTTGTTCGGAACCCCAGAATCTTGTATGACGATGATTCAGAAGATGCGAGATTTGGAAGTGGACGAAGTGGCATGTCTCGTCGATTTTGGTGCCGAACCAGAGCTGATTTTGCAACAACTTCCTTATTTGGAACAGTTGCGATCCAAGGTGCAAGATGTAGCGGTGGTTGCAGAAGGCGAGAATATGGAAGACCTAATTGCGGAACATAAGGTGACGCATTTGCAATGTACACCCTCTATGGCAACGATGTTGCTCGCTGAGCCCGCCATCGCCAAAGCTTTGTCGACTCTGGAAGTAATGATGGTGGGGGGAGAGGCTCTCACTGAGGATTTGGCAAATCAATTACGTGCTATTGTTCCCGGGCGGGTCATGAATATGTACGGCCTCACGGAAACGGCCATTTGGTCGTCGACGGCCGACATTTTCGAGCATACTCGCGAAGTTTCCTTAGGCCAACCTCTTGCCAATAACTTTTTTTATGTGCTAGATGAGCAGCAGCAGTTGGTTCCCTTGGGATTGCCTGGAGAACTCTATATTGGAGGTTTGGGTGTCGCTCGCGGCTATTGGGGCAGAGAAGATTTGACGAGTGAGGTCTTTGTGACCGACCCGTTTACCAATGGAGCAAGGCGAATGTACCGAAGCGGGGATCAGGTGCGGCAGCGCCAGGATGGCACTGTGAAATTCCTTGGGCGGGGAGATCAACAAGTCAAGGTCAATGGCTATCGCATCGAGTTGGGAGAAATCGAGTCGGCGTTGCTTCATCACGATTCGATTATGCAAGCTGTTGTCTTAGTGCAAACGAATAAGCAAGGGGTGCGTGTACTGGTTGCGCATTATGTTTGTGCCCCCAATGCGGAGGTGGATGCGGAAGAACTCCGTCAATTTTTGCGCACCCATCTACCGGAATACATGATTCCTCGAGAATTCCATCAACACCAGGAATTCCCGAAGACGAACAACGGAAAAACCGATCGCAAAGCACTTGCAGCGGGACCAAGCCTGGCCAAGCCATCGGTACCCAAATCCCAAGATTCTCAACCCGCAGCAACCAGTCCAGTGTCGCTGGGGCGCTTGGAATTGGAGGAGACTTTGGAACAAATATGGCTCGACATTTTGGGCCTGGAGTCTTTGAGCCGAGAGGCGAACTTTTTCGATTTAGGCGGACACTCGCTGTTAACTATCAGCTTAAAACGAATCCTGAAGTCGCAACTCGGGCTGGACGTTCCCTTGGTGGCACTGTTCCGACATTCTTCTATCCAGAGTTTGGCTGCCTTCCTCGCCGTTGATGCGGGAGCAGAAAGAGCCCCGCAAAAACAAAGTGCGGCGCAAAAAAGAGCCGCACTGAGAAAAGCCCGTCGGGGGCGGACTTAGGGAGTTGCTGTAACTTCAGCCAGCCAATCCATGAGTCCGAGGAACTTGGGTGCTGTTGCCGTATTTTGGCCCTGGTACTCGAGGATGCCCCAGTTGCCATGCTTGGAATACGGGCTGATGTGGCTGAAGGTCATGAATAATCCTCCACCCGAGGCGTCCCAGCGGCGAAGGTCGTCGCTGTAGATTTGACGCATACCCATGTCGCGGTTGGCGGCAGTGAATAAATCCGTAAGGATGACATTGTCTTTTGCCGCGCCCACGCCGACCAAGTGTTGTCCGCCTTCGTAGGAGATTAGGTTGAGTCCGCGGCTAGTGGCATTTTGCGCATTTGTTTCCGTGAATCCACCAGGACCATTGTTGGCCAGGCTGTCCGCATCACAGGCGCTTAATAGCTCGGTCAGGGTCATGTTCGCTGTGGTGTCAGCTTGTGGAAGTCGACCGAGGTAACCACCAAAATAGGGTGCCGTCGCATAGCTATCGAAGCGGGATGAGGCTGTGTTTGCATCAGCTGCGCCAAGTTGGGCATCCCAGTCCATTACCGTTGTGCCAACCCAAGGGTTTGTGCTTTGCCCAGCAATGACCCGCACCAGGCGGTCAGGTTGGGTGGCAAACTCTGCAGCAAAAATGGCATGCACTTCTTGCGCTCGCTGCGAGTAGTAGCGCAACTGCGCAGTGAAGTCGTTGGTGGAAAGGCCAAGCGCCAGGCCTTGAGACTTGGCGTAGCCAGCAGCGGGAAAAATACTATTCCACACTTCGTTGCTGTACTCAACAAAGACGCGCAGGCGTGGATCTAGGCGGTCGCGGATTAAGGTTGCGGCATTGCGCACATAGTTATCGTCGGCAAGGTAGGGAATACAAATCCACGCATCGCTGAGGTTGGCGTTGCTCAAATCAATCATATATTCCAGCGCAACACCAGCATGCGGGCCATCGACCCGAGCCTGAGTGTAGCTGCTAGGAGTGGGGCGATCTTGCCAAGTTGTTACCGTGGAGTAGTTGGTGCGTCCCCAATCCATAAACCTCAGTACGTCAAAGTCGGACAAACTGGCGAGGAAATCAGGGTGGAAGGGTTGGGTGTCATAGGTGTCTTCAAATCCCGGCATAATGAGCCGAATATTGCGGATATAGTCAGCTGGGTTAGTGTCGGTGATGCGGAGGCGCACCATATTTCCACTCGGATTAATCTGCACGCCCATCCTGCCCGGTGTTGACCAAGTTATGGAGGCATCGTCGCGGAATTCGATGGTGCCTTGGCCATCATAGAGGCAAATGTATTCGCCAGCAGGATAAACCCCGGTCACGCCAACCATCATCAGTGCGGCAACGGCTTGTCCGGGCTCCAGGGAGGTTATCCAGCCGTCAGCATCGGTGTGAATAGGGAGGCCATTGTCCCAGCCACCACCGACAAGGTCTTGGGATATCCAAGAACGTGCTGTTTTGAAAACATCGACAAATGGGGCACTTGGGTCGAAGTCGGACACGTTGCCAAGGTTGACTCCAAGATGGGCATTGGGGTTCAATAACCCCTGGTTGCCCGGTGGCGGAGGGCTTGGATCGGTTACGTCGGTGCCCAATTGGTTTAAGGTTGCATCCTGAGTGCCCATGACCAGGATGGTGCAGGCGAGCATGTTGTCGCTGTTACGAATAAAAGGAGTTAGAGATGGCGGAGTGAGCGTACTGGCAACCTCGAGCCGACGCCATGTCCAACTGTTGTTGTTCCAATTGGCTAAACCGACCCAAACATCTTGCGCCCGGGGTTGTGCAAGCCAATCCATCACAATTTGGGTGGCGGCTGTTTTTGTGGTCATATCCAGCCAATATGTGGCCCAGGCTAAATGAGCTTGGGATGGTTTGGTGCCTTCCGCCCAATTAGGACGAAAACGTCCGCGGTTAGCGAGTGCTTGCACATTCTCTGCGCCGACAGCGGAAGAAAAACTAGACCCCGTGGCAATCCCGTCGGCACCGGAGCCCGGTGTGGGGCTAGGGAGCTGGGCGGGTGCTGCAAGGTTGATCTCGGCATAGGGAGAACTCAGATTGAGGTTGGTGTTGCCACCTGTGCCCGTTAATTCTGAGATTGAACCGCATGCTGTAAGTAGGGTGAGCAGGCAAGGCCCACTCCAGCGCCATCGCCTGGATTGGGGCCGTGGAGGGGAAAGGAGGGATGCGATAAACGCGCGAGGGCTCATGAGCCAACAGCGGCCGGGGATGGAGTGCACTTTAGGGAGCTTGGGAGTTTTTGGAGCCCCGAGGGGGAGGGAAGCCGAGGTGCAGGGGCTTCGGAGTATACTTCGGCGATTTTGCCGAATAATGGGCGGAAATCCGGAACTTTCGGCGTGTTGACTCCACGGTGGGAAGCCACGGAAGCTCATGGAAAGCCCCGGAAAGCGGAAAAAAGGTGGTAAACTTCGCTTCCACAAGGACTTGAGGCTCAACATGCGAATCCCCCGTAATTTCCCTGCGTTTTCTGCTTTTTTATTCACCCTGTTGCTGGCGGGAAGCTGCGCGACTCAGCATCCGGCCTTGCCCCGGGAGTCCATTCAGCCCAAAGCCGCGTCGGAGGACGTCGATTACCAAGCGGAAGCCACGCGCATTCTCGCCAATTTCCGTGCTGCCGGGGAAGCCGTGCGTGCCGCAGGCTACCGCATTGTGCCGGGGGATGATGTCACCGTTTCTGTTTATGGTCGCGAAGATTTGTCTGGCAAGCATCGTGTGGGCCCTGATGGCCTGATTAGTTTGCCCGTGGTCGGTGATGTGCAAGTAGGTGGGCTGTTGCGGGCGGAAGCTCGTGCGGCGGTGGAAAAAGCTTTTGCCCCCGCCTACTCGGATTTGGCTGTAACCCTGGGTGTGGATACTTACACGGCCTATTCCGTGGTTGTTTTGGGCAGCGTGCAGGATCCGGGAGAGTATCAATTTGGCATGGCACCCTCCTTGTTGCGGGCGATTGGTGAAGCCGGCGGGCTCGCTCCAGACGACAACGGTCTCACTCCGGAGCGTTGCGCCATTATCCGCGGGCGTGAAACCATTCTTTGGATCGATTTGAATCAGCTTTTGCGGGAGGGGGATTTAAGCTTAAATGTGGAGCTAATCCCAGGCGATGTCGTGCATGTGACTGCGGATACTCAGCGTTTGATTTATGTCTTAGGCGAAGTGAATCGACCTGGCATGTATCCTTTGCGTCATGGCATGACCGCAATTGATAGTATTGCCTTGGCAGGAGGTGTTACCGAAGATGCTGACGACGACGCCATTCGGCTGTTGCACCCCTCTCAGGGCACGACTAGCTATTTCGACTACGAAGAATTTGCTGCCGGTGGTTTCTTGCAAAACCAACCACTCGCGCAGGGTGATGTTGTCTTCGTTCCCCGTCATACCTTGGCTGAAATTGGCTGGGTCTTTGACCAGCTTGCGCCACTGGCTCAAATCTTCTTCGTCTACGAGGTTGGAAAGAATTGAACATCCCGGATTCGCGTAGCTTGGCGACCACTCGTCCTGGTCTCCAGCCGGAGCCAAAGCGTCTTAACTTGTGGTTAAGCCTGCGCAAGCATTGGTGGCTATCGCTGGCAATATTGCTGGTGGTTGGAGGCGGTGGTGGGTTTTATGCATTCCAGCATGACACTCGGCGGTTTCTTTCTACTGCAGAAATTCATGTCGCTAGAAATTTCCAACGCACTTTGCAAAACGATCGCGAGTTGGAGCTTCGCAATACTCAGGAGTATGATATTTTCCGCAACGAGCAAATCGGTTTGCTGTTGCGTCCTGAGGTCCTTGAGGATGCTTTGCGCCGGTGTGGTCAATTGGATTCTGGCGATTGGGCTCCACCTGAAGCCGGGCCGAGTGCCGCGGTAAACGCCTTCTCCCGTGCGTTGGATGTGTATTTGCTGCCCCGCACTTATCGCATCGCTGTGGATTTGACTGGCTATCAACCCCATATTTTGCAGCCCGCGCTAAATTCCTTGCTGGATGCATTTCTTGCTGCGCATGAACGAGAATTTTCCTTCGGCCAAGACAAGAGGCCTAAAGTTCTTCGCGATGCTCTGGCCGAGCTTGATGCCACCATCGAGCAGAAAAGGTCCCGTTTACAAGAGCTTGCAGAACAGTTGAACGTATTAAATTTCCAGGAGAACCGGGCAAATCCTTGGTTGGCTCCCTTGGAGGATGCGCGCATGGCTCTGGTGGAGGCGGAGCGTGAGGAGAAAAATCTGCGCCAGCGGTTGGATGCAGAGCAGCAAATTGATAACAACACTACGCATTTGGAATTGGTTCTTTTAGGGAGCGCTGAAGGGATTAGTCAGGGCTTGGTTCAACTATTGGATCCCCTGGTGAAGCAACGCACGGAATACATGAGTCGGCTGATGGATATGGCGGCGGGGCATCCTGGGCGTGCTGATTTGGAACAGAAGATTCAAGGTATTGAAGCCCAGATTTCCGATATTCTCAAGCGTCAAGCTAGCGCTAGTCGCTCTGCGCGCGAAGAGGATTTATTACAGGCGCAGAGTTTGGTGGAACAACTGCACCAAGAAGTGGATGATTTGGAAGGGAAAGCCAAAGAGTTCGTTCGTGCCTTTCAAGAGGGAATGGTGCTAGAGAATTCCCTGGAATCCGATATGGATCGCCGGGCGAAAATCAAAAGTCGCTTGGATTTCTTTGAAATGGAGGCGCAGTCTCCTAGCTATGTGCGGATTGCCCTGCCAGCCTCTGTGGTTGACCCGCAAGGAGCAAGTAATCTGCTTAGGAATTTAGGACTGGTCGCTGTGATAACCATACTCTTGGCCCTTTGCGTGCCATTGTTGCTTGAGCTAAGGGACGAGCGTATTCATACCACCCAAGATGTCGAAGCTGTGCTTGGGTTTGCCCCGGCAATTTGGATTCCTGAGCGCAAAAAAGAAAGCCAACGATTGCTTGCGGCTGATCAAATTCGCCGTTTTGCTTTGGCTCTTGATCGTGATCAATCTTATGGTCGCGCGCGCTTGGTGCTGTTTACAGAAGTGAAGCCAAGTCGTGGAGTTGACGAGATGTTGGAGGATATTGCCCAGGCTTTGGCGGGGTTTGGGCGCCGAGTTTTGGTGGTGGATGCCATGGCCCCGGCTAGGCCTCGCCCCGCCTCGTCTTATGCAACCCCAGGTTTTCTTGGCTTGTTGGCGGGGAAAGGCCTTCAGGTGTTGTCCCGTAATGGTTGGGATTATTTGGAATATGGCAATCCATTATTGGAAAAGGGGCATAGCTTGAGCGGCTGGAATGGCATCCTGCGCGCTGCAGCCCAAGACTACGATATGGTGCTGATTAAGGCAGGGCCCATTCTGGTCTCTCCCGATGCCGAACATATGGCATCCTCGGCCGATTTGGTGGTCTTGGTGGTCGAGGCGGAAACGCAGACGCGGGGTGAGGTTCATCGCGCAGGAGATGTGTTAGCAGCGATTCAGCCTTCTGCTGTAGGTACCATCCTCAACAATGCCAAGGTTTTCCGAGGACATGGATACTATCGAGAATTAGTGCGCGAGCGAAAAGCGCTACCACCTTCTAGCTAGCTTGCTGGGTTGGCTTGCGCCATCGCTGCTTAAGGCTGTGGGTGAATAGTCGGATAGCAAAAGGCAAACCATAGACGACATAACGCTTGAACAAACGGCGAGGTTCTTGTGCCAAACGGTGCATCCATTCAATTCCGGTTTTTTGCATCCAGCGCGGTGCACGTTTGACTTCCCCGGTGACAAAGCTGAAGCTGATGCCAACTGCCGCCATCCAAGTTTGCGGCATTTCCTCAAGCCATTGCAAGATGAGGCGTTCACTTTTGGGGGAGCCTACAGCAAGGAAAACCATGTCGGGCTCGGAGGCCTTGAGAATGGAAAAAATCTCCTCCACCTTGTTTGGGTCTTGTTCAAATCCAAAGTCGGGACACAGGATTCCAGCGACTTCGAATCCAGGTGATTCTTGCTGAAGAATTTCAGCAGCGCCCTCCGCGGCCCCCGGGTTTCCTCCCAAGAAAAACACCCTCTTCCCATGCTTGGCTGCTTTTTGGGTGAGGCTGCGGATGAGATTGGAGCCAGCGACTCTTTCCGGCAGCGGGGTTTTTTGCAAGTGGCTGGCCCAAACCAGTGGGGCTCCATCGCAGACGCGGAGTTGAGCAGGGGGAAGTCCTTCAGGGAAAAACTGTCCACTGTGAATCATGCGCAAATGATCCAGATTGATGGTGTGTAGCCAGCCGCCATGGCCTCGGCTCCAGCCTGCAGCGACAAAATCCACGCATTCTTGCTCAGTGATAGCGTGAACCTCGACCCCCATCAGCTGGATGGTGGGCGGGGATGGCCACTCCTGAGTCGGCGCTGGAGTGGAGCAGGAGTTGGCTGTGGACATCGACCAGAAAACCGAAGAAACACGGAATTCAGAGGGAGTATACCACGAAATTAGGGGGTACAATCCTGTGCAGACCCGGCCGGTAAGCATTCACCTGTACACCTTTTGCGGCTGGAAAAGAATCCTTTGGAATGACAAAATCGGCCACACAGAGTCTTTCCGGGCGCGCAACCAAGGGCGGGCTTTGGGTTGTCTTGGGCAAGGCCTTTGAGACGATTTCACGCATGGGGGGCAATATTGTCCTGTCCTGGCTATTGTTTCCGGAAGATTTTGGTTTTTTGGTTCCGGTCAACGTTTTCCTTCTTGGTTTGCAGCTTTTTTCTGATATTGGGATTGGACCTTCCATCGTGCGCTCGGAGCGAGGGGAAGACCCAGTTTTTTTGCGCACAGTTTGGACCTTCCAGGTTTTTCGCGGTGTGTTTCTTTATCTTGTTTGTCTTGCTCTTGCTGGTCCCTATGCGCGGTGGATGGGAGATGTAGTTACCGAATCTGGAATCCATGAACAGGAGATAATTTATCGACTGCTACTGGTGTCTGGTTTGTCGGCTCTCTTTCTTGGACTTCGTTCTCCGCATTGGTTCACGGTCGATCGGAGGATTGCTCAAGGACGCAAAACCCTGATCTTGGTTCTTAGCCAAGGGATTAGCGTCAGTGTGATGATTTTTCTCGCTTGGTTGTGGCGTTCGCCGATGGCGATGGTGGTTGGTGGTGTGACGGGCGCTTTTTGCCAGTCTTTACTCAGCCATATCCTGCTTCCTGGAGTGCACATGGCCTTTCGTTTGGAGAAGGAAGCCCTTCGAGAATTGTTCGGCTTTGGGCGATGGATTTTTTTAAGTACGGCCATTTTCTTTTTAGCCTCCCAAGTCGACCGCATTATGGTTAGTCAATTGCTGGAGTTGGGGCCTCGTGGCTTATATCGTATTGCGATGGTGATTGCTGCTTTGGTGCCAACAGTGCTTTCGCCCTTGTCCAATACTGTGGTTTTCCCGACATGGATGGAGTCCTTTCGCAAGCAGAGAAATGACCATGCGCAAAGAGTGCGCCGATCGCGACGAGCACTCATCGCCGTTGCCATGTCTGGAATGATTGGAGTCATCGTGGTTTCTCCATTTTTCTTTACCATGCTCTATCCAGAGCGATTCCATGGTGCCGCCGTGATTGCCCAGCTCCTTTGTATTCCGTTTTGGTTTGAAACCCTGATGGCATCCGCAACCAGTGCTCTGCTGGTACATGGAGATTCAAAAGTTTTACCGAGTGCAAATTTTTTGGTGCTCCTGTTTAAGGCTCCAGCATGTTGGTTTGGCTTTCAATGGTTTGGTTTGGAAGGTTTTATTTTAGGTATTGCCGTTGGCAACATCCCAGGGCTGCTAAGGATGCATTTGCGCCTGCAAAAGCACGGAACTCCGCTATTGCGGCAAGATGTCGAGTCCACACTAATGCTTCTCGCTCTTGGGGGTGGAGGCTATTTCATTTCCAGTTATGCTGAGAATTTAGGAGGATGGAGTGGAATAGTATTGGGTGGCCTTACCGCTTTGGGGCTGACAGCATTCACTTTAAGGCCCGCTTACTCTTTGTATCTGAAAAAGGCATGAACATCCCTCATGTAACCTTTTTTGCCTATTTTGTAATTGGGCTGTACCCTATTTTCGGTCTTCTTTTTGATGCTTTGCTTCCGCGCCATCGGGCTGTTTTGGCAACTTTGTTGTTGGGTTTTTTGTTTTTGCCCTCCGTAGAAATCGACCTTGGCGGGATTCTCTACTGGAACCGGAAAACCGCACCATTTTTTGTCATTTTGATTGGAGTCCTTTTTCGAGACTGGGCGCTTTTGAAAAACCTCCGCATTCGCTGGTTTGACCTTCCGATGGTGGCCTGGTGCATTGCTCCATTCTTTGCCTCGGTGTCGAATGGGTTGGGGCTCTACGATGGAGTGTCGCAAGCCTTTTATCAAAGCATTCACTGGGGTGGGCCATACTTTCTTGGTCGCTTGCATTTTTATTCCCGGCAGCATCTTGTTGATTTGGCCAAAGCGATGGTGATTGGCGCGCTCATCTATTTACCTCTTTGCGCCTTCGAGATCCGCTTTAGCCCAACACTTCATTACTTCTTGTACGGGTTTAACCAACATTCCTTTGTGCAGTCAATCCGTGGCAGCCTTTACAGGCCGATGGTCTTCCTTCAGCATGGTCTGATGGTTGCCATGTGGATGTCCATGTGCTGCCTGGTTTCTTGGGTGTTGAACAAAATTGGCAAAGGAGTTTCTCTCCTAGGTATACCTGCAACCATGCTATTGCTCGCACTTGCATTCGTTTCGGCTGCCATGCAGAGCCTGGGTGCCCTAATCCTTGCTCTTGGGGCATGGTCCCTTGCGGTATTTTCTATCCGATCTCGTGGCAAGTTTTTGTTGGTTATCTTTGCTTTACTACCGTCCTTTTGGGCAGTGTCGCGAGGTGGCCAAATGCTCCCTTCGTCTATCTTGGTTAAGGCAGTAACGCCTCTGTCTGCAGAGCGAGCAGATTCTTTAGCATTCCGCCTCAACGCAGAGGAAAACCTGGTTGCGCATGCATGGCGCAAACCTTTATTTGGTTGGAGCAACCGCTCGTTTGATCGCCTAGACTCGGATTTAGGGGGTGAGTCGAAGGTGGTGACTGACGGACTTTGGATTATTGCTTTTAGTGCCTATGGCTTGTTCGGATTGCTTTCCCTCTTGCTCTTTCATCTAGTTCCTGTTTGGGTGAGCTTTCGTATTTCACCACCCTGGGTGTGGCCAGTAGATGGGGAATCATTCTTGGCCGGTGTACTGGGATTGTTGATCGCTGCAGTTTCCATCGACAACCTCTTTAACGCAATGGTGAACCCTGTTTTCATTTTATTGATGGGAGCTTTGCCGACAACCCTACTTGGGAGTTACTGGTACCAGCAAGACGAAGAAGAACCGAAGGTTCCACCAGCTCAGCCAGAACTAGAAACCACTCGTTTTCGCCGTCTGTTAGGGCAGGCTGAGGTTTCATGATGGAGCAAGCGCAACTTTCTCTGGTCGTTGTTATCCTGAATTACCGCACACCCCAGTTGGTAATCGACTGCCTGCATAGTTTGGATGGTCAGCTGATGCCTTCTGAAACAGTAATTATAGTGGACAATTATTCTGCTGATGGTTCTGTAGAGACCTTGCGCCAAGCAATCGTTGAAGAAGGTTGGGGCAAGTGGGTGAGGTTGATTGAGGCTGCGGACAATAGAGGTTTTTCCGCTGGAAATAATCTTGGCATTCTCGCCGTGAACGCGGAGACTTATTTTTTACTCAACAGCGACACTTTGGTCCGAGAGGGTGCCATGCAGGAATTACGTAGTGCATTGGCGAGCCATCCTGAGGTCGATTTGTTCGCCCCTCGTTTGGAGTGGCCGGATGGCACACCTCAGATTAGCTCCTTTCGCGACCCTTCCCCGCTAAGCGAACTGGATCGCGCAGCGGCAACGGGGCCCATTTCCAAAATCCTCCGCCCTTGGGCCGTTTCCCCACCCCTGCCCAGTCAACCTTGCTCATTCGAATGGGCTTCCTTTGCTGCAATTTTGATTCGCCGCCGCGTGTTTGCCCAAATAGGCTTGATGGATGAGGGCTATTTCTTGTATTTCGAAGACATTGATTTCTGCCATCGGGCGCGCAAAGCAGGGTTTTCCAGCTTGTATTGGCCTGACGCCCATGTGGTTCACCTGCGGGGGGGGAGTGGCCCAGTGAAGAGTAGCCAAAAGAGCAAAGGGCGTCTTCCAAGCTATTTTTATGCTTCCCGTAGCCGCTATTTTGCCAAAGTCTATGGCCGCCTTGGCTTGTTTCTTGCCAATGTCCTGTGGTGTTTGGGGCGAGGCATTTCTCTGCTAAGAGAATTCTTGGGTCGGAAGAACTCCCATCTCTGCGAGAAAGAGGGCATCGATATATGGCACAATCTCTGGTGTCCCGTCGCCCCCCCAGAGTCATGGCGGGGTACCTTTCCTCCATCCACATGATGCGCGAAGCCCGTCCTGATTTTTTAATCATCGGATCCATGAAGTGTGCTACTAGCACTCTTCATGCGCAACTTGCAGCACAGTCAGGCTTTTGGATGAGTACCCCTAAGGAGCCCAACTTTTTCAGCGATGATGATCAGTACAGAAGGGGGATGGTTTGGTATCGCAATCTCTTTGCCTCGGCCGAGGCAGGCGATTTGCGAGGGGAGTCGAGTACCCACTACACCAAGCTCCCAACCTACCCGCAAACCATTCCACGGCTGCAGAAGGAGCTTGGTGATGCTCCAATGAAGTTTATTTATTTGATGCGACATCCGGTCGACCGCCTGGTTTCCCACTACATCCACGAATGGAGCCAGGGCGTCCTTTCTGTTGGACTGCATACCGCTGTTTCTCGCTTTCCAGAACTGATGGAATATGGATTTTATGCCAAGCAACTAAAGCCGTGGATAGATGGTTTTGGCAAAGACGCTATTTTGCCATTGTTTGTAGATGGATTGCGTGAGCGCCCCCAGGAGACGCTGGAAAGGGTATGTCGATTTCTCGGTTATTCTGACAATCCAACCTGGATTGAAGAAAAAGCAGCGCAAAATGTCAGTAGTTTGCGCATGAGAAAATCTCCGGCCCGCGACAATTTGGCTGCCATTCCGCCGTTGCGATGGTTTCGGCGTACCTTTATTCCAGAATCTTGGCGAGAAAAATTCAAAAGAAGATGGATGATGACGGAGCGCCCTCAGCTTGGTGCCGAATTGCGGCGGGAAATCGAGGCTCGCTTTGATCAAGATTTGGCCATACTAGGAGAGTGGCTTGGACTTGAATTGTGCTGCGAAAACTGGAGTCGAGTTGCTGCGAAAGCCGAGCCACAATGGGTGAAGAATTCGTAAGGGATAATCTTGGGGTAGTTGTTATCGGCCGCAACGAAGGTGAACGCTTGCTCTGTTGCCTTCGTTCCGTAGGCGTAGGTGAGCGTCCTGTTGTCTATGTAGATTCGGGTAGCGATGACGACAGTGTGAAAGATGCTTTGGATTTGGGCGCTGAAGTGGTCAATCTAGATATTTCGATTCCATTCACGGCGGCTAGGGCGCGCAATGCTGGATGGCAAAGGCTGTTGGAGATGTGGCCGCAAGTTCAGCTGGTTCAGTTTTTAGATGGCGATTGTGAGTTGGTGGATGGTTGGATTGAAAAATCGAAAAAAGTCATTTTTGAGCAGAGGGTTGCCGTCGTTTGTGGTCGTCGTCGCGAGAGGTTTCCTAATCGCAATTTCTACCACCGCCTTTGTGATATGGAGTGGGATACCCCTGTTGGAGAGGCTGACGCCTGTGGCGGGGACGCATTGATGCGAATTGAGGCTTTGCAGCAGGTTGGGGGGTTTGATGATAGCTCGATTGCGGGGGAAGAGCCCGAACTTTGTTTTCGCTTGCGTCAGGCCGGGTGGAAAATATTACGCATTGATGCAGACATGACGATGCACGATGCCGCAATGTTCAGGCTGCGGCAATGGTGGCAACGCAGTAAAAGAGCTGGGCATGCTTATGCTGGTAATTATCGGCGTCATAAGCAGGGCAAATTCCGCCTTGCAGAGCTGAAAAGCGCTTGTTTTTGGGGTTTTGGTTTTCCTTTGTTTGTAATTCTGTCGTCAATTTTTCTTTCTCCCTTGGCTTTGCTTCTCTTTTTTGTTTATCCCTTGCAGGTATTGCGCATTGCTTGGAGAGCCAGCCTCCAACAGCCGACAATTCCTTGGCGGTACCACTTTTTATATGCATGCAATTGCGTCGGTAGCAAATTTCCTCACGTTGCTGGAATCTTGGACGAGATTCGTAGCCACCGCAGAGGGTTGGTGCAACTTATTGAGTACAAGTAGCTCCATATTTTTTGAAAAGAGTGGCCAGCCGTTGTGCCGACTCCTCAATATGGTGCCTTTCTTTAGCACGGAGCGCTGCTGCATCAGCCATCAGTTGTAATTCTTCTGCGGATGCGTGCAAGGCCTTTGCAATGGCATTGGCAAAGGCCAAGGCGTCTCCGGTGGGTACTAGCCAGCCCTCGACGCCATCCCGAACCAATTCTGGAATGGCGGCAATGAAGGTGGAGATGACTGGCCGATGCAGAGCCATGGCCTCCATAATCACCACCGGAAGCCCTTCTGCGCAACTAGGGAGGACAAAGGCTCGGCATTGGTGCAGAAGCTCTTTGACCCGTTGCCCATCGACAGTTCCGTGCAAACTAACGCAGTTTTGCAGCCGGTGTTCTTGAACGAACTGTTCAACATCCTTTTTCAGCGTGCCGTCGCCAATGATGTCCAGATGAAAATCTTCACCCCGCTCCGCAAGAATGGCTGCGGCTTGGAGAAGAATCAAAGGTTGTTTTTCTTGGCACAACCGGCCGACAAAAAGGAAGCGATTTCCTTGTGGGGGAGTGCACTTTAGCTGGAAAAAGCTAGGGTCGAGCCCACAGTGAATAATGTGGATGCGTGAATGCGTTTGTGGTGGGGCAAAAAGTTGAAGCTGGCTGCGCCCGAAGTGGCTAATGGCAGCAACAAACCTAGCGGCAGCCACCTTTTCTCCTAGTTTCAAGGACAGCGCTCGATAATATTCTTCTGAGCCGTGAGCAGTAAAGCTATAGCCAGGGCCACCCATCGCTTGCAAAATCATGCAAACCAGGGGGGGGTTGGTTGAGAAGTGAGCATGAACATGATCAATCTTTTCCCGCTCGCAAATCGCATAAAGTGCACAGGCCTCAGCAAAATAGGCAAGGTGGTAGCCAAGGCTTTTTTCCGCACCACGAGCGAGTCGGAGGCTTTGCCGGAGGCCACGAAAAAAACGGAGGGGATGCCGGAAAAGCATCTTCAAGAGGGGGCCAAGTAGGCTAAAAGCTCCCCGCTGCAGAAGAAAAATCGTTTTCTTAGACTCTTCCTGGTCTGCAGGTTCCACATAGTCGGCATCTGCAGGGCGAATGGAAACGCGAAGCACGTCAATACCCTGAGATTCCACGGCAAGAATCTCTCTCCGCACAAAGGTGTGACTATTTTTGGGGTATTGATTAACCAGGTAGAGAACCTTCATGAATCTTGGCAAGCAGAGAGGGGGCTTCTTCGCCGGAATGGCTCTCGTAGAATATCGGTGCTCGCAATGGGTTTCTTGGCTCAATTCACTTTCTGGGGCGGAGTCGCCTTGTGCTTCCCCTGTGTTTTCCTCCTGTTGGAGGTGATGGTTGGATTGTGGCCACGACGCCAGAAGCGAACCGTCTCGGTGGATGCCCATTCCTCAGTACTCTTAATCCCCGCCCATAATGAGGAGGCCGGAATTGAGGCGATGCTTTCGAAACTCCTGGAAGCGCAGAATTCCGAGGTCAAAATTTTGATCATTGCAGATAATTGCTCTGATCAAACAGCCACCATTGCCCAAAAATTGGGTGTTGAAGTATGGGAACGGGAAGATAAAGAAAAACGAGGTAAACCATGGGCCTTGCATTGGGCCCTTTCTCGCCTGGCGAAAAACCCTCCCGCTGCCGTGGTGTGTGTGGATGCCGATTGGTGGTTGGCTCGTGGAAATGCAGCCGATTTAGCAACTTCGGCAAGTGCGCATCAACGGCCCGTGCAAGCACTCAATCTGATGGAGGGGGGCGGACTGCGGGGATTTGCCTTTCGTTTTCGCAACGAGGCTAGATTGTGCGGTTTGGCCAATCTGGGGGCGCCCTGTCAGCTCAACGGCACTGGATTTGCCATGCCGTGGACACTTGTTGAAAAACATCCAATTCCCGTCGGCGAGTTAGCCGAGGACGCTTCTTGGGGATGGGCCCTTACCATGAAAGGCGTCGGCCCCGTACTGATGCCGAATGTCGAAGTGCGCAGTCATCCGCCTGCCGGAGGGCAGGGAGTCCAGACCCAATTGCGGAGGTGGGAACATGGCGTGATGTCGGCAACTCTCCGGCATCTGCCAAAACTCCTAGTTTCGGCCTTAATCCCTCCTCGACTTGGTCGCATTTTTCATCTTGCCGACATTTGCGTGCCCCCTTTGGCATTGCTGACCATTCTGTGCTTTATTTTTACTGTCATGGATGGTTTCAGCCACGATTGGAGACTGAGCTGGCCTTTTGTCGTGGCCTGGCCGAGTTTGCTGTTGGCGGTATTGATAGGCTGGTTTCGCTATGGGCGCGAGACTGTTCCTTTTAGCAAACTTTTGCTCGCTCCTGTTTATGCCATGGGGAAAGTTGGTATCTACACTTCCTTTTTGTTCCGACGTGAGAAAGGTTGGAAACGTACAGAAAGGGAGGAATCTTAATCCCAGCGCTTGCCGAGTAGATTAAAGCGCACAAAATCACGAAGGAAGCGCGGATGGTCTTCGCTGGGCTGCTTGCGAATCCAGGCGCGTAGTTGCCAAAAGCTGCGACCCAGCGCAAAGACCAAATCACAGCAACAGACATAAAATGCAGAGTGGTATTTGCGCAGATAATGCCGCCGTGATTGAAACCAACAAATGGGCATTGGCAGTGGTGGGCGGCCATCAAGAACAATGCCCGTTGAGCCACCAGCCCAGTGCATTATGACAGCAGATGGAACGTACCAGGTTTGCAAGCCATGCCTGGATGCACGATGGCACAAGTCGGTTTCTTCAAAGTAAAGAAAAAAATCTTCGTCAAATAGGCCAATCGTTGCCAATACTTCTCGGCGAATAAACATACAACCTCCAGATATCCAATCACATTGCTTTGGGTGCGTGCTAGGCTTGGGTGCGATAAGCCAGCGGTGAAAAATTTTGTCGAAGAAACGGACGCGAAAGCCGGCCAGGAAATCGCTTCCTAAGGACGGGAATCGAAACGCGCTTGGATCAACCTGGCCAGGTGTGCTTTCGGTACGAGGCCCAAGGATGGATGCTTGCGGGTTTTTCTGCATAAAGTCGAGGAGTGCACCCACGGCGCCTGGACGCACTTCCGTATCCGGATTGATGAGTAAATAAAAATCAGCTGGCTCATTGCTTGCAAGATTGGCTTCAAGGGCAACATTATTGCCAGCACCGAATCCGTCATTTTTGGGATGGGCGGTGATTTGTACCCAGTCATGCCAATTTTTTTTCTTTACAAGTTCTTGCAGATTCTGGGCGGATCCATCTGGTGAACAATTGTCGACCACATGAATTTTCAAATGCGGGTGCAACAGTTTTTCCTTAGCCAGGGACTCCAAGCACTTCTGGCAAAAGTCAAAAGAGTTGTAGTTGACAATAACGACAAGAATTTTGGCATCCCTAGTCATCTTGAAAACCGTTTTTTCAGTTTCAAAACCGGGCTCTCGAAAAAGCGGAAGCTAATCTCAGCTACTAGGAAGGTGAGGGCTGTTGTCAGCAGGAAGGTTGCAAAAGGGTTTTCCAGATGAATAAGGCCGAGAGCTTTTACTGCCAACCCGACAAGGAAAATATGAAACAAATACATCCCGTAACTGACCATTCCAATCTTCCTCAGCAGATGCATGCGGAGGAATTTTTTGAGATGATGATTTTCCGTGCAAACAACACTGGCAAGAAGACCTGCCATGGATAGCTGGATGCCGAGACGCAATGCTCCTGAAATATCTGCAGCGGGGACATTGCAGAGCACGCAAACAAGCAATAAGTGAAAGCCAGGGCTGTACTTTTTGCCGAATAGGTTGTGCAAAATCCGAAACCATTTTTCTTGATGCAAAAGATGAGCGAGAAAAACACCTAAGCAAATAGGGGTGAACGTGGTTTGCAGGATAGGCAGGGCGTTTGCGGCTTCCCCAAATATTTCTTCCAACCAAGAATCGAGCACTCCAAAATTGACTAGTTGGCAGAATGCAATTGCAATGGTCAGAATGGGCAGAGCAAGTCGTTTCAGGAAGCGCTCTACCGGAGGCCAAAAAAGGTAAAATTGCTCCTCGGTTGCTAGGGACCAGGTGATTCCAAAGACCGAAGCATCAATCCAATTGGAAGTGTAGGTAGCATGATAGGGGAGTTCGGAGAAAAAATCTGGGGCGGTTTCTGCACCGGGAGTTAACAGATAGAGGGTGGTAAGGCTGGCGAGCACGGCATAGTAAACCGGAAAAATCCGTAGTGTGCGGCGAGCGTAAAAATTTTTCAAAGAGATAGAGCCACAGCGTTGGCGTTCGCGCAGTAACAAAGTGACGATGAGAAAGCCACTGAGCACGAAAAACATATCGACGCCGAGGAATCCTCGGCCAAGCATTGGCAAAGAAAAGGTAGAGGCGGGGACTGTGTGGTGCCAAATGACAGCAAGGATGCTGAGTGCGCGTATGCCGTCTAGAGTGCCAAATATGCGCCGTTGTTGGTAACAAGCAAACGGAGAAGGATTGTTAGTCATGCCAGTTCTTGCTGTAGGATTTCGAGAATCCTGTACGCGGCTTGTCCGTCTCCAAAGGGGTTTTGGGCATGGCTCATTTTCTCATATATCGTCGTATTTTCGAGTAGAGATTTAGCGGCTTCAAAAATCTCTTCGCTATTTGTGCCGACAAGTTTGGCGTTTCCGGATTCAACGGCCTCCATTCGCTCGGTCTTTTTGCGCAAAACTAAAACGGGGCGCCCCAAGCTAGGTGCCTCTTCCTGAACACCTCCTGAATCAGTCAGGATAATAGTGCTCCGAATCATGGCTGCAAGAAAAGGAAGGTAGCCCAGGGGAGGGCTGAGCTCCACTCGTGTGTGATTCCCCAGCATGCCTGAAACCACTTGGCTCACAGCAGGATTAGGATGTACTGGGCAAAAGACCTTCAATGTAGGGAAAGTTTGTAAGAGGCGAAGAATGCCTTGGCAAATCGATTCCATCGGCTGCCCAAAACTCTCCCGTCGATGGCAAGTAAGCAGGAGAGTGGGGGAAGCAGCTTGGGGTTGAATGGATTTGAGGTCGGGATGCTGATTCAGGGCTAGAAACAAGGCATCGATGCCGGTATTTCCAGTGACCCAACAACGCTCCGAAGAATATCCTTCTTCAAGAAGATTCTCCCAAGCAGCTGTGGTTGGTGCAAAATGAAAATTAGCTAAGCGGCTGACCAAAACTCGATTGGTTTCCTCGGGCCAAGGGTTTTGTTGGTCAAAACTGCGCAAGCCAGCCTCGACATGGGCGACTGGAATTCTCCGATAGTAACCAACAAGGCTTGCTGCCAGCGTTGTCATGGTATCTCCCTGCACCAGAATGCAATTAGGAAAAAAACTGTCTACATGTGGTCCAAGGCTACTTAGAATTCTGGCTAGAACCTCGGTAGGACGCTGACGCTCCTGCATCGTATGAAGATCGACATCCGGAGAGATTTGAAAATCCTGCCACACGGAATCCAATAAATCTTGATGTTGGCCAGAGCTGCAAAAGCAAACTGAAAACAGTTCACCACGCTCTCTGGCGGCCTTGACGATGGGGATAAGTTTGATGGCTTCAGGCCGAGTGCCGACAATCACGAGGAGGCGAATAGGAGTGGTCATGCTGTCCCTCCCTTGGGGAGGTGTTTCAGCTTACGCCGATTCAGTTGCACCCTCATCATTAATTTAAGGTGCCCCAGGATTGTACGAACGGTTTTCATTTTAGAGTAGCCAAGGATTCTCGCCTCTAAAACTGCCGGGCACTCGACGATGGTAATGCCTTTGGCGTCTAAAATGGTCAGGGTTTCTAAAACCCCAAGAAATCCAGGGTAATGCACCTCAATATCCTCCACCATGGATTTTCTATACACGCGAAAACAGCTGGTGTAGGTAGAAAATTTGTGCGTCAGTATCCGATGATACATTCTTGAAAGCCCACGGGAGAGAGCAAGTCGCCAACTGGGGACGCCAACCGTTTCCCCCAGTGGATGGTAGGGTGAAGCGGTAACCATACCAACATCTTCGCCAAGCATTGGAATCATACTTGCCAGTTGGTGTGGATCATAAGAACCATCGCAATCAATCGAGCAAATAATTTCTGTGCGAGCATGGCGAATCCCAGTTAGGATTGATGCAGCAATGCCTCGATTGCGATCGTGACGAACAATATCACAGTCGCCTTTATGGCCAAAAAAATTGATGAGAGTATTATGAGTGCGATCGGTGCTGCCATCATCAATGAACAGAAATTGTAATTGGTACTCTTGGCCAAGACTTTTCTTCAAATCATTGAGTACCCTATCCAGATATGGGAGAACCTTTTCCTCGTTATAGCAGGGAATAATAATGGTTACCGGAACCTTAACCTTGGAAAAATCTTTCTTGGTGGTTGCGACCGCTGGAACTCTTGATTGTTGGGCAGTGCGAACCGAAGGCACTCCACCTGCAATCACCTTTGGTTTCAAGTCCAAGAACGAGGCAATGCTTTCAAATTGGTATTTGTCCAAATAATAGCCAAGGATGGATGGCATCTGCCTAATGTTGCGGTATTGGCGCAAACGACGAAAAAATCCAGCAGAAGAAATCCTTGGAAGGTTCGGGTCGAGTTCCCAGACATGAAAATACATATTGAATGGAGATTCATAGTAATTCATCCAATGGGCAACAGCGCGATGCATGAGATGGGGTGGCAGCTGGCGCATGTAGTTGCCGCCAGCCACAGGTAGCAATAAGCCCCCTTTGCCCCAAGTCGATAATGGAAGCTCCATGATTTCCCGATCGCCATGTTGGTGGAAATGGGGGAATCGACGCCATGGTTCGCGCGCGATAGAGCGGAGGCGAGGGTATACGCTGGAATCGTATGAAAAACCAAGTTCCGCCAAAATATCCAATGCCCAAACATCTTCAGGGTTGAGGTGGCCTTTGGCAATGCGGTGACCAAGGACTTCAAGCCCAGTCGCTGCTTCAATTACGCTGCGTGCACGGGTGACGTCCTCGCGAAAATCTTTCCGCGACATCTCGTGTAAATGAAGAGGTAAATATCCTTTGCTTGCAACTTCATGACCTCTTGCTGTGATTTCTTTCGCCAAATGAGGAATCCGTTCCGCCACCCAGCCAAGCATAAAAAAAGTAGCCGTATGTCCATACTTATCTAAAAAATCTAAAGTACGCTGGGTGTTGGCTTCGACCCTAGATTCCAAATACTCCCATTGCTTTTCGCTTACTAGGGGCTTTAAAGCGGTCGCTTGAAAATAATCCTCAACCGCTATGGTTAGTAGATTGCGCTTGGGAGGGGTCATTGGGCAACCCCCTTGCGTTGAAATAACAAATCAGACAAGCCACTTGCTTCCGACCGTAGTAAGACTGCCGATGGTTTCCCCGACGAAGTTGCCAAGCGTTGTTCGTGGACAAATCTTCTCTTCAGGAGGAAAGGATTTCCCGGCGCAACATTGCTCCCATTTTCTGTGGTTACCGCCTGTTGGTAGCCAGCATCTCGCACAAACTCCAGACAGCGATTGTCGAAATCACCATTTGGATAACAGAAGGAAGTAATGGGTTGTTGAATTATGCTTTCGAGTTTCTGCCGCGAGTTGGCAATCTCAAGCTTTAAGGCGGAGTCACTTAAGGCAGGAAGGATTTCATGACTAACCGAATGAGCTCCAATTTCATGACCTTGAGACGCCAGCTCAACCAATTGTTGGGCGTTCATTACATAATCTTCGGCCTCGAAGTTTGGATCTTGGCCAAGTTGTTGGTGGAGGCTGAATACGAAATCTTTGCGTTCCTCCGGAGATAAGGTTTTTGCCAACTCAATAATCCTTTGCGGGTTGAGCGGGGCTCCGGTATTGAATTTCCCGGGGAGAGGAATCGTTTCTCCGCGACGATTTAATTCCTCAATGCAGCGAGCGGCAAAATCGTACCAGGGAGGGAGGTTCTCTTCGGTGAGTCCAGAAATAATGAAAAAGGTCGCCCGCAGGCCAAAAGATTGCAGAATTGGAGCCGCATAAAGCAAGTTGTCCACATATCCATCATCAAAAGTAATTGCCAAGATAGGTTTGGATGAGTTGCCGAGACTCCATTTTTGAACGGCTTCATGCAACGGGAGTAGACAATAATACTTCTGCAAAATTTGGCAGTGTTCGCGAAAGGTCTCTGGCTGCACCACTAAATCAGGGCAAAAGTATTGCTCCTTTTTCTTCTTTGGTAAAATACGGTGGTAGCAAAGAATGCTTAGAGACCCGCGCGATTTTCTTTCTTGCCAGTGCAGTAACCCGCAGGCAGCAGATGTTTTGGCGACAAGATTCCGAAGCAAGGATTTTGTCATAAAGTTCTAACTCAGTTGCAGTTGGTCGACAAATTCCCTCATGCTTAGCCCATTTTTATCTTTGTCAGAAAGACATAGTTCTCCCCTGTCCAGGATTGGCCAGTTGATGCCCAATTCGTTGTCGTCCCAGCGAATGCACTTCTCTACTTCCGGTGCATAAAATTCCGTGGCTTTATAAAGCATTTCTGCGCGCTCGCTGAGAGTGAGGAAACCATGGGCGTAACCTGCTGGAATCCATAATTGTTTATGGTTCTCGGCAGACAACTCAAATCCTACCCATTGGCAGAAGGTTGGCGAGTTCGGATTGACGTCGACAGCGACATCGAAGACGGAACCTGCAACTACACGCACTAGTTTGCCTTGGGCATGTGGTGGGAGTTGGATGTGGAGACCCCTTAAAACTCCACGTGAGGAGCAGGAGTGGTTGTCCTGAACGAAGGAAACATCGGCCCCAGTCGCTGCTTGGAACTCCCTTTGATTCCAGCTCTCCAAGAAAAAGCCGCGGGAATCACCGAACACCTTGGGCTGCAAAAGGAAGACTCCATCAAGTTTGGTTTCCTCAGCAATCATCGACCTTCCTCAAGAATCTCTAACAAATAGCCACCGTAACCACTATTCTTAAGCTCAGCAGCCAGGTCCTTCAAGTTTTCAGAAGAAATAAAACCTTTTCTCCAAGCGATTTCTTCCGGACAGGCAATCTTCATACCCTGGCGCTTTTCCACAGTTTGCACAAAGGAACTTGCTTCGAGTAGAGAATCGTAGGTGCCCGTGTCGAGCCAAGCAAAACCTCGCCCTAAGGTGCAAACCTCAAGAGAATTTTGCTCTAAATAAATGCGATTCAAATCAGTAATTTCCAGTTCCCCTCGCTTGCTGGGGGAAAGTTGCTTGGTAAATTCCACTGCCCGGTGGTCATAAAAATACAATCCGGTAACGGCGAAGTTGGACTTTGGCTGCGCTGGTTTTTCCTCTAAGCTTAGAACCTTGCCAGTTTCATCAAACTCAGCGATACCATAACGATGGGGATCTTGAACATGGTAGGCAAATACCCGAGCCCCAGTTTCTTGGGCAGACGCAGCCTCAAGTTCCGCGGTAAAGCCTTGGCCGAAGAAGATGTTGTCGCCCAAAACCAAGGTGCTTGGCGCGCCATTCAAAAACTCTTCACCGATGAGAAAAGCTTGCGCCAGCCCGCCAGGATGCGGTTGAACTTGGTATTCAATTTTCAACCCCCATCGCTGGCCATCGCCAAGTAAATCTTTAAATCTTGGGGTGTCTTGAGGTGTGGAGATGACCAGAATTTCGCGGATACCAGCCAACATGAGTACGCTGAGCGGATAATAAACCATGGGTTTATCGTAAACCGGCAGCAACTGCTTGGAGACGGAGCGGGTAATGGGGTGCAGGCGCGTACCTGAGCCACCGGCCAGAATGATCCCTTTGCGATCTAGCGCCATGCGTAGTTTTCCTCCATCCATTGGCGGTAGGCGCCGCTACGCACCGACTCCAGCCAATCCGGGTTGTCGAGATACCACCGAATTGTTTTTTTCAAACCAGTTTCAAAACTCTCTGCAGGTTTCCAGCCAAGCTCTTCGCGCGTTGCCGAGCTATCAATGGCGTAGCGGAAATCATGGCCGGGACGGTCGGTGACAAACTCAATTAAATCACAGCGGTTGGAAATGTCCGGGTGGGGAGCGATTGCGTCGAGAATAGAACAAATCGTTTGCACCACGTCGAGGTTGGTATGTTCTTCTTCACCCCCAATGAGGTAAGTTTTCCCCACCTGGCCATGGCGCGCAATGGTCCAGAGGGCGCGGGCGTGATCTTCTACATACAGCCAATCGCGGATATTTTCACCTTTCCCATAAACCGGCAATTTCTTTCCCTCAAAGGCATTGGTAATCATCAAGGGAATGAGCTTTTCCGGAAACTGGCAAGGGCCGTAGTTGTTTGAGCAATTCGAAACCAGAACTGGTAGGCCGAAAGACCGGCCCCAGGCACGGACTAGGTGATCCGAGGCTGCTTTAGAAGCAGAATAGGGCGAGCTTGGATCATAAGGGGTATCAGGTTGGAAAAAGCCCTCGGCACCAAGGCTGCCGAAGACTTCGTCGGTGGAGACATGGAGAAAACGAAAGCTTTCCTGCTCAGCGGTGGGGAGATTTTGAAAATAGTCCCTAGCTTCTTGCAGGAGGATTCCGGTGCCCATCACATTGGTTTCAATAAAGGCCTGAGGACCATGAAGCGAGCGATCGACATGGGACTCCGCGGCGAGGTGCAATACGTGGCTTGGGCGAAAGGAGGAGAAAACTTCGCGCAGGGCCTCGGGGTTGCAAATGTTGCCACGTTGAAAACGGTAGCGTGGGTTAGCTTCGCAACTCTGCAAGGACTGCAGGTTGGCAGCATAGGTGAGGGCGTCGAAATTCAGAACCTCAACTTGAGGATCTTCGAGCAGGTGGCGAACAACGGATGAGCCGATGAAACCCGCTCCTCCGGTCACCAGGACTCGGGGGGAGATTGGCATTCGGGTATTTTAAGTGTTTCTTGATGGTTGGAGGACAGCGCTCATTTTGGATCTTGTGACAGATGGAATTCGAGCAAATGGGCGTGAGCAGATTGCTCTAGAGCGGCTTCAATCTCCTCGCGATTCTCGATTGATTCGATGGCGCGACCGCGCACAGAAGAGCGATGCCCAGTATCTTGAATGAGCTGCTCAGGAACATTCAGAAAATCCTGGACCATGCTCAGAGTCTTGCTGGTTTTTTCCCAGCAAGATAAATGCTCTTCATGCGTGATACTGAGCCGTCGATGGTGTTGAAGTTGTTCCAAAAAGGCGGATTCTTCCTCGGTTTCCTGAACCAAGGCGTCCAGGGCTTCCATTAAGTCCTCAATGGGAACATAGAGCGTTTCGGTGCGGCGTTGCTCACCGGCCAAGGCCACCGCGCGCCCACTTTGCTGCAGGCGGATAACGGATAAGCCTCGGGCAAGGAGGTCTTTGCGCTGGAGGTGGATAATGGCCAGATTGGGACAGTCAATAAACCATTGCAGCGCGCTGTTATCGCGCAGGTGCATAAAAAAGTCTTTGACCCCAAGACTGAAAATCTGGCTGCGTTTGCGAAAGTGGGTTTCTAGCCCCTTGCGCTTGCGGGAAGCAAAGGACATGGACTGTGCGGCATAAAACACCGCAGCTGAGTGGTAGACGGTGTCGAGGAGCTGGGCCTTGGAGGCTCCCAAGGCGGCGAAGGGCTTCCAAAGGCGTGAGGGCAAGGTCCACGGGCCCAGCACTTCCCCAAAATTGCACAAATTCGGGTGTTGGTTCATCGCTGCGACCAGGTGGTTCGAACCACTACGCCCCGAGGTCAGCACCACATGTTTATCCATGGTCCTCCTGCAGCAGAATAGGTAGGGCCAAGGCGAGTTGCTTGCGCCACGGAACTTGCTGGATGCCCAATCCTTTCCATGCATCGGAGAAATGCATTGGACTCCAGCTGGGGCGCTTGGCTGGGGTCGGGTAGGCGCTGCTTGAGCAAGGACGAACAGCAGATGCTTCCAAGGACAGTTGGTTTTCCAGCCCCAATTCCCGAATAGCGATGGCAAACTCAAACCAAGAAGTGATGCCACCGTCAGTGAAATGCAGGATGGCAGGTGCATCTTCGCTTTCGCTTAGAGCCCATAAGGCTTGGCCAAGGCCTCCCGCCCAGGTTGGTGAGCCTTTTTGATCGTCAACCACCTGCAAATCTCGGCCTTCCATCATCAGCCGCAACATGGTGCGTACGAAGTTGGCTCCTCGTCTTCCGTATAGCCAGCTTGTTCTCACTACATGTCCTCGCTGGGGAAGGTGGGCGTGTAAAGCCTGCTCACCAGCCAATTTGGTACGTCCATAGGCATTGAGTGGAGAAACGGCGTCGGTTTCCCGCCAGGGCTGGCTACCTTCTCCCGAAAAGACATAGTCGGTGGACACATAGGCCATGCGTCCCCCCAAATCGTTCACCGCCTCAGCCAGAACTTCCGTCGCCTTTGCATTGATAAGCAGTGCTTCCTCCTCACAAGATTCTGCTTTATCGACGGCAGTCCACGCAGCGGTATGCAAGAGGACGTCGGGCTTAAAATCCAGGACTGCCTGGCGAATGCCGTGAAGATCTGCAAGGTCGAACTCGGGCCTATCCAAAGCCAGAAACTCCACTGATGGCGGAATAAGCAAACCGCACTCGGTGCCAAGCTGTCCGTGACGACCGGTGAGGAGAACGCGTTTGGATGTCATGAGAGTTGCTTGGTGTTAGCGCAACAGCGCGTTTTCTCGAGCGTGAATTTTGAGTAAAAAACGAGAGGCCATGGATTTCCAGCCAATCTTTTTGCAGAAAAGGTGCCCCAAGGTGTTGCCCCAGCCGTAACGCTTGGCTTTGAACAGGAACTTGGCCCAGCGGTTTTGCCAATGCAGCCAAAAACGACGCATCCGCCCAGGCTGATAAGCCTTGAGCCCCGATGGCTGGTAGCCCGCTTTTTCCAGCTGGGTGCCGACGCGGCATTCCACATATTGAACTTGGCGCGGGGAAAGCTTCTTTTTCCACCGTTGTGCAGCCGACGCGTTGGGAGGCGGATAGGTGGTGTCTTCGGGGTAGCTCAGCATGGAGGGGTCGAACTCACAGCCCAAAAACGAGCAAAGCTTTGCTAGCGTTTGCTCCGGCTTACAAACCAAGTCTTCAAAATGAATGCGAATCCAACGCTCTTTTGGTAGGGAAGCGAGCAAAGTGTCGGCTTCTTTTTGCGCCTCGGCCCAAAACTCAGAAGCATGCCACGGATTGCCGGCCCAGCCCATGTTGATTACAGAAGAGGCGACGTCTCTAGGATCACGCAGCAAATTGATAAACCGTGCTTGCGGCCAAATATGCAGGAGATGGGCAAAGCGCCGATGAATGGCCGCACCGAAAATAGGCTTGCCTACTTTGCGCGCGTCCTTGGCCAGAAAGTTGCGCAATTCCTCTTTAAACCTTGCGTCCTTTCCAATTTCAAATCCGCAAAGCTGGGCTCCGCGATCCATTTGTAGTTGTTGCTGCACCCACTCGAAATCGGGCTCTTCGCCGTTGGGGCCCAAATAATCCACCAAGAAATTGGATTCGAACTGGAATCGAATTTCCGGATGATGATCCATCATCAAGCGCAATAAGGTGGTGCCCGATCGCTCCGCGCCGATAAGGAAGAATGGGTCCTGTGGGTGGGACATGGGAGGATTCTAAGGGATGGGCAGATGTTGTTCAGTTGCCGACTTGGTCATGAATGCCAACACCTGGGCTATGCGGGTCTTCGGGTACCCGGGGGTCGACTGCTGGCAAAACCACCCACAGTCGGTAGGGGTTTTGGGGGATGCAGGACAACTCGCGACTCAGGTCCTTCGCTGCGGGGGCGCCCTCTCTCCTTCTCCAGCTCAGTTTCCAAACGCCGGCAGCAAAGGCGGGAAAACGGAAATGCCCGTTTTCATCAGGCTTCTGTACGAGGCTGGTTTTGGTGGACTCGGCCTCCAGCTGCAAAATCCCATGGTTTCGCGGTGCTCCATCCGTTCCCAGTAGCTGGCCTTCGATAATGCATCCTCGCTGCAGGGCGATTTGCAGAGGCTGGTCGTCCGCTACCGGCAGGCGAAGTTGTCGCGGCGGCAAGGGCAAAAAATCAGGGTGGGAGATCAAAAGGCGATAGTTTCCCGGCCACAGTTTCGGGCTTTGAAACCAACCTTGACTATCACTGAAGGCATAAGCAACTTCGCCCACGCTATGCGAGAGCAGGCGCTCACAGCGAACAGACGCACCCGCGACGGGATGGCCATTTTCGTCAACCAGGTGGAGGTTCACCACCAGCCCCTGGGACAGCCGACTTCCTATTGCTGGTTTTACCGTTTGCGGCTCCAAGGTTTGCGCGGGCGCTTCCGGATGGGCAGGCATCCACGGTAGAAGAAAATCCCATGTCCGCGGGCTGTTGGGCGCTGGACTGCCGGCAGACAGCGCAGCCCAGGTCAGCATGCTGATGGCGCCGACAAGGCATAGCAGGAACCACGGTGAATTGCGCATTCTTTTGCTTTATCGGCAGAACTCGCTGAAAGCCATAGCTGCCTTGGCAACAAAGTGGCTAGAATTCCGACTGCATGGCGCTCGATCTTCTCCAAGCGGCAAAAATGCTCCGAGTTTCTCCAGCCACCGTGAGGCGCTGGGCGCGGCAGGGGCGTTTGGGTGTACGCAAGCCAAGCGGGGAATTTCGCTTTGAGGAAGAGGAGCTGAGCCAGTGGGCGCGCAATCAAGGCTTGCAGCTGGCTCAGGAGCATGGGCGGCATCCCCAATGTGCGCAGAACCTGGAAGAGATGCCTCTTTGTACTGCCCTTAGCCGGGGTGCAGTCCTGCATGATTTGCCCGGAGATTCTGCCGCTTCGGTTTTGACCAATCTGGTGGAATGGATTCCTCTAGATGAAAACTGCAATCGGCAAGCTTTGTTGCAGCAGCTGCAGGCGCGTGAAGCTTTAGCCTCCACCGCCTTAGGCGCGGGCGTCGCCCTTCCGCACCCTCGCACGCCTTCAAAGGACTTTGTCTCGGAATCCATGGTCGCCATTGCTCTTTTGGAGCAGGCCGTGGATTGGCAGGCACTTGATCAAAAGCCCGTGCATGCGGTGATTCTGCTGTTAAGCCCCAACCCCCAGCAGCACCTTCAGGTTCTGTCTCGCGTATCCTTTCTCTTGCGTGAATCGCGTTTTGTCGACGCCTTGCACAAGGGTGCCTCCGCTGAGGAAATCCAAAACTTGTTGCGCGAACTCGAATCCCAGTTTGGGCGATGAGAGGAGAATCGGTTTTTCGTACCCGGGGTGCACGTAAGGAGCCCTGGATTCTGGCCGCCGCAGCATTGGTGGTTGGGGTGGCGAGTGCGGCGGTGGCTGTAGTTTTGAGGAATGGGGTTCACTGGCTGTTCGATTCACTGGAACCCTTGCGTCAGCATTGGTGGGGCATGGTCGTTTTGCCTGGAGCTGGTGCCATGTTGGGGGTGCTAGTCATTCGCGTGGTGTTTCAGGAACCGGGCGGACATGGGGTGCCGGCAGTGTTGGAGTCGGTCACCCGGAAAGCCGGACATATGCGGCGACGCTCGATCTTTAGTCGCCTGTTGGGAAGTTTGGTCAATGTGGCTTCGGGTGGTTCGGCAGGATTGGAAGGGCCCATTGTGTTTAGTGCCGCTGCAGTGGGTTCCACTTTGGCCGAAGCTATGCGCCTTGCCGAACGCCAGCGCGTTTTGCTGTTGGCCTGCGGAGTTGCTGGTGGCATAGGCGCAATCTTCAATGCGCCGCTTACGGGGATGATCTTTGCTATGGAAGTCGTGCTTGCGGAGTGGACCCTAGGTGCTTTGTTGCCGATTGCGGTTGCCGCCACCGTAGCCACGGAAATTGGTCGTCTGGCCATGGGTGCCCATGGCGCCTTCCAGGTGCAGGCGGTGATGGAATGGAGTGGTCGTGATTTGTTGGTGAGTGGGTTGTTGGGGGCCTTGGCCGGACTTCTTTCGGTGCTCTTGGTGGCCTTGATTTTCAAAGCCGAACGCCTAACTCGCAGCCTCAAGACCGGGTTGGTTGCCGGCAAGATTGGTTTGGTGGCTGGCATGGCAGGGCTTTGCGTGGGGGCGATAGGGCTTTTGGAGCCCCCAGCCATAGGGGAGGGTTATGCCGCCGTTGGCCAAGCGCTGAGTGGCCAGCTGGTTGCGGGGTCAGCCCTGCTTTTTTTGCTTGCTGCCAAGTTACTGACAACCACTCTCACCTTAGGCAGCAATGCTCCGGGTGGTATTTTTGCCCCCTCTTTGGTGCTCGGCGCTTTGCTTGGATATGGCTATGGTGGTTTACTGGCCGCACTTTTCCCCAGCATTGGTTTTGCCTCTCCTGGTTTTTTTGCCCTGGCAGCGATGGCGGGCTTGATTGCTGGCGCCATGCAGGCTCCGTTCACCGGCATCATGTTGGCCTTAGAAACCACTGCTGGTTGGGACATGACCTTGCCTCTAATTTTGGTTTCGGTGCTCTCGGTGTTGGTATCGCGCACTTTCTTGCGCCACAGTTTTTACACTTGGGAGCTAGCAGAACGCGGTCATTTGATGCGTCCTGGCTCGGATCGTCGCATCTTGTCGGAACTGCAAATGGGGGAGATGTTGGATGAAGAATCCGTCACCATTTTTAGCGGCAGTAGTTTGGATGATTTGGCCCGTTTGTTGCCGACCACTGTGCGCAATCATTTTGCCGTGATAGACGAGCAGGGCTATCTCTTGGGAATGCTCGATCTCACCTCCCTGCGTGGTGTCATCTTCGACGAAGTGGTGCGTCGGGTGACGCCGGTGGATACGGTCATGGACACGACCGTTCCTCGTATTCAAGAGGAAGAAACCTTACTTGGGGCTTCGGAAGTCTTTGCCTCCTCCGGCGCATGGGTACTGCCGGTTGTGGATGCGGAAGGAAAGTTTTTAGGCACGGTGTCTAAATCCACCCTTTTCGATCGCTACCGCACGGAACTTATCGTGCAAACAGCCGACCATCAGGAATGAGCCAAGGCACCATTGCCAGTGGCTGCGGCGCCGCAGGCTTGAAGCTCTTCCGCTGAAGCCACGGAACCACGGGCATCAATGATGTCATAAGCTTGGTTGCGCTGGCGAGGCACAAAACCAGCGGCACGAATATTGCTTTCAATGCCGTCAAGGTCGACGAGTTTGAAACAGCCAGCCGCGCTGACGACGTTTTCTTCCATCATGGCGGAGCCAAAATCGTTGCAGCCCATGCGCAAAGCGAGTTGCGCGGCATCGGCGCCTTGGGTGACAAAGCTTGCTTGCAGATTGGGGAAGTTATCCAAAAAAATTCGGGCTACGGTGGTGAGGCGAAAATATTCGGCATGAGTGGCTTTTTGCCATCCTTCAGCGAGCAGGGATTCGCCGAGTGGATTGTCCCCAGGTTGGAACGTCCAGCCAATGAAGGCCGTGAAGCCGTGGGTTTTATCTTGCAAATTTCGTAGGTGCTGCAGGTGCTCGATGCGGTCAGCGCTGGTTTCGACATGCCCAAACATCATCGTTGCCGTGGTTTTCATGCCCAAGCTATGAGCCTCTTCCATAATTCGCAACCAGCTTTGGGTGTCGGTTTTGCGCGGTGCGATTTTTGCGCGCACGGATTCAGTGAGGACTTCCGCACCTCCTCCTGGCATCGAATCCATGCCCGCTTTTTGCAAGCGCTGCAAAACTTCCAGTGTGCTGATTTTGGAGACTCGACCTAAATGCTCAATTTCCGAAGGTGCCATGGCATGCAAATGAAGATTCGGCCAGCGCTGCTTTAGGTCGGCCATCAAATCTTCAAACCACCCCACGCCAAGTTTGGGGTGATGCCCGCTTTGCATGAGAATTTGCACCCCACCAGCATCTACGGTTTCTTGCACCCGTCGATAAATCTCTTCGCGTTCTAAGATGTAGGCTTTGTCCGTGTCCTTGGGCTTGGCATAAAAAGCGCAGAACCCACAATCGGTCACGCAAACATTGGTAGGGTTGAGATTGCGGTCGATAATGTAGGTGACAATGGGTTCGGGATGAAGGCGCGCCCGCACCGAATCGGCTAGAAATGCCAAGGTGTCAAGCGAAGCGGAGTCATGCAGAAAGAGTGCTTCTTCCGCAGTAATGCGTTCCCCGTCAAGGATTTTAGTGGAAAGGGCGGCGAGGTCCATTGTTGCCAATTCTAGCGGCACCCTCGGCTTTAGTTGACGTCCGGGTTTTCTGGAATTTCTCGCATCCAATTCCAGCTTGGATTTTTTTTCGCCATGAGCCGTTCCCACATCAAGCGCCAATCCGTGGTCCATACTTCCTCCGCATCACCGGGGACCACATACCAAGCTTCGGCGTCAAGCTCTTCCTGCAACTGGCCGGGAGCCCAACCGCTGTAGCCGAGAAAGAAACGCAGTTGGCCCTGCTTTTGGAAAATCCGTCGCACCAACTCCATGCCACCGCCGAAATGAACTCCAGGTAAAACCGGCAAAACGGTATCTGCATCCCCATCTGGGCCAGAAAGTACATGCAAGCAATCCTGGCCAACGGGGCCACCCCACAGAAGGGGGACTTCTGCATCATGCACGAAAGCAGCATCTGGCAGGATTTGCTCAACCGGCACATCCAAAGGGCGGTTGAGGGTTAAGCCGACCGTGCCTTCTGCATCGTGGGTGCAGATGAGAACTACCGTCCCGTCGAAGTTGGGATCAACCATGGCTGGCCGCGAAACCAAAAAACAGCCGGAGCAAAGCTTCATTGCTGTTGCATCATAGCTTCTACCCCAGCAATGGTTTGCTGCACATCGGCAAGGCGGGGGTGGTGGGGATTGGCGCGTTGGAAATCACGCAAGACCTTCAGTGCCTGCGGGAGATTTTGTTGCTGATAGTAGATGGAAAAGAGGAGTTCGGCTACATCCAAACGATTAGGGGCGAGTTGCAAGCCGTGTTCGGCGAATTGCTGCGCTTCTTCATACCGCCCGAGTTGAGCCAAGGCATGGGCTTTGCCAATGACGGCGTTGGTCAATCCCGGGCTTTGCTGCAAGGCCGCGTCAAAATATTGCAGTGCCTCTTCGAAAGCATCGTCGGCCAGGGTGGGGTGTTCTTCGCGGAGATGTTTCAGTGCAGCTTGCCCACGACAGTTTGCCAGCCCCAGATAGCCAAGCGGAGAAATTTGGTAGTGGTCGACGGTTTGGCGATAAACCGCTTCGGCAGCTTTGAAGTCGCCAGCTAAATAAAGCGCGTCGCCCAAACCCAAGTTTCCTTTTTCCCTCTCCACGGTGGTGACAAAGAAAGCATCGGGATCGACTTCCAAACTACGACGATAGGCTTCAAGCGCACGTTCTGTGTACATGTCGCGGCGCAATGGGTCGGAAGTTTGTTGTGCATATTCCACCATCAAGCGTCCATATTCGATATGGCTGGTCATGGCGTTGGGGGAAACCTTTCGCGCCCAAGTGAATAAGGCTTCCTCGCTCGCCCAAGGCCGACTCCCAACCCACGCCGACCAAGCATTGGGTATGCCAACGAGCAGCAGAAGTGAGGTGGCGATACCCGTTCGTTGTTTGCTAGCAAGGAAGATTGCATGGGCAAGAAGAAGGGAAAAGCCGACGCTGGGCAAGTACAAGAATCGTTCTTCAAATGGATATTGCCCTAAAGCTTGAGTGTTCAGAATTGGGAATAAGCTGGCACCAAGGATGCCCAATCCCCAACGCGCAGTCGCCGAAGAATTTTGTCGCTTCAACCAAGTTAGTAGGGCTACGAACAAGGCGAGGCCACCAGCGATGGCCGGGTAGATTCTTTGTTGCAGTGATGCGGAATCCAAAGCCAAGGGGCGAAAGGGCGCATGCGGCCAGGGCCAAAGCAGGAAACCCAAATAACGGTATACCAGAGAAAGAGAAAGTTTGAGTTGCTCAACCAAGGAGAGGCCATGGTGAGTGGTGACTCGGTCAAAGCCCGCCGCCCAACTGTCGAAGGCATGCACGCGGAGTGCGTAAACCCCAAGACCAACAAGCAAGCAAGCGCCCAATTCTTTTCGGCGCCGGGAGAATAGGCCCAGAGTAATTAGCAACAGCCAAATACCCAACGCAGATTCCTTACAAAGCATGCCCAAGAAGAGGATGCATGCCATGCTGAGAAAACGCTGGCGGACAAAGGCACGCATGGCCAACAAGCTAAAGAAGGTGGCTAGCAGGTCGGGGATGGCGGAAATCCAGGCCACAGGTTCTGCATGGACTCCACTGAGAGCAAAAAGCACTCCAGCTCCACCGGCAAGCCAAGGTTTCCAGCCAAAGCTTAGAGCGAAAGCAGCCACTGCCATCGCGCAAGCGGCGTGGAGAAAAACAGAAACAAAATGGAAAAGCAGAGGCTCACCCTGCCCCAATTGCCAGCACAGAGCGAGGACACTGGCGCCAATCGGGCGAAAGAAACCGGAGCTAAAACGGGAGGCGTCGACCAGCTCCCAATAAGGTGTGACGAAAGCCTGAGGAATAACCTCCCAATGTTGGAAACTAGGGTTCAGGCTGATGAGAGAGCGGTCGTCGTAAACGAAATCGCCGGGTAAAACCTGCAAGAATAGGGCGAAACCGAGCAAGGCGGGGACGAGCAGGGCGAGAATGCGGGGCGATTTCATCCGAGAGGGGCGACCACAGGCGCCGACTGAGAAGGATAAGGCATTGACCGCAAAAAATATGCCCAAGACGGTAAAAACGCAGGTGAAAGCGGAGGCGGTTGGGTTTAGTCTAGGGTTGTGAGTTCCTCCACAAACCCCCTAGCTCTGACGCTCCTGTTTGGCGGGACCTCCGCGGAACATGAGATTAGTTTGCGTTCGGCGCGCGCTGTTTTTGAGCACTTGGATAAGCGGAAATATGAAATCCGCTTGCAAGGAATCAGTCGAGAAGGTTCTTGGTTGTCGGCTGAGGATTCTGCCAAGTTACTGGAAGGCCAATCGGTGCAAGCATCGATGCGGCCTCCTTATTTGCCCACGGATACCGATGTGGTTTTTCCGATATTGCATGGGCCGATGGGGGAAGATGGCACGGTGCAGGGTTGGCTGGAGTTGATGGAGGTGCCCTTTGTGGGGAGTGGTTGTTTGGGATCGGCTTTGGCTATGGATAAGTCGGTGGCCAAACATGTGCTGCGGAGCGCCGATATTCCCGTATTGCCGTGGACGGATGTGCGTTTTGCCCAATGGCAGGCCAATCCTGAAGACGTTCTCGATTTGGTGGAACGCAAGCGGCACTTTCCCTGCTTTGTCAAACCTACTTGTCTTGGCTCAAGCGTTGGTATCTCGCGGGTGGAAAACCGTGCCGATTTGCACGACGCCTTGGTGTTGGCCTTCCGCTTTGGCGATTCGGTGTTGGTGGAACCTGCAATTCAGGCTCGTGAGTTTGAGGTGGCCATTTTGGATGGAGTTCCTCCTCTCGCCAGTTTGCCAGGGGAAATTTGCACAGAAGGTTGGTACGACTACGATGCCAAATACACCAAGGACGATGCCGAGTTGCATGTTCCTGCGGATTCTATCCCGCCGCGCATGGCTGATGGCATGCGTGATTTAGCTTTGCAAGCTTTCCGCGTGTTACGTTTGCGCGGATTGGCTAGGGTGGATTTCTTGCTCGACCAAAATACCGGGCGCTTTGCCCTAAACGAGGTCAACACCATGCCGGGCTTTACTTCGATTTCTATGTATCCCAAATTGATGGAATCCATCGGCATACCCTTTGCCGAATTGTGCGATCGCCTCATTTCTCTTGCCATGGCTGGGCACCCCGACGGCGAAAGCCATGGCGCGGTGCCGGAGCCCAAAGAGCGGGAAATGTCCGCCGGTCAGTAGGCTTGCTTGAGGCAAAACACCGAGCCCCCAGCTTTGTGAAACTCGGATAAGTGTAAGGTTTTTACCGAAAAGCCCAAGGCATCTAACTGCGAGGCCAGCGCAGGGTCGCCAGAGGGGAGGAAAACGGTGTGGCCGTCGGCGCAAAAGGCGTTGCCCAGCAGTTTGGCGCCTTGCTCTGCGGATAAGGCGATGACATGAGGAAAAGCGCTTTGCAGTAGTTCCCAACCGACAGGGGAAAACGCGGGCCTTACGGCTAAGGCAGTATCTTCATTCAGAGGCGCCAGCGCGGTGTCGAGGTGATATTGGGCCCCAGGCATGAGTTTGTAGAGCAAAATATCCAAATCAGGGTAGGCTTGTTGCAATCCTTGCCAAGCGGCAATTTCGGTGCGTGGGCCAATTGCGGCATGAAGGAGCCGGCGCCTGGGATGCCAAAGGCCGTCACCATGTCCTTCAAAATGTTTAACCGAGTCGGGAAGTTCTCGCACTAAGAAGCCAGCAGCATAGAAGAAGGCGCGATGGAAATCGACTTCGGCTTGTCGCGAGGAATAGCGCATGCGTGCCAACCAAACTTCGCGAACATCTTTGGTTGCTGGCATCACAAAACTGGGGTTGGCGGTAAAACAAAAATCCACCAATCCCGGAACCGCATCCAAGGCCATGCAGATCAATCCCGCATCCGTAAATGTTTGGCTCACAGCATGCCATTGTTTTTGCGCGAGTTCCTTGTCTACCTGGTGCAAATGACCATGTTCGTCGGCCATCAGTGGGTTTTGCGCTTCTACTACTGCAAATTCGCTAGGCTTGGCTAGCAAAACATGTTGGGGAGTAGCGGTTTCCGCATAGTCTTCGGCTCGACGAGACCACTGGTTGGCGTTGGTAAAAATAACCATTGGGCAAGTCTAAAGGATGTCTCTTTTTTTTGCCGCCCAGGAGGATGCCAATAGCATGAGCGCTGTCATTCCCAACAAAACCAACAGGCAAAGCCAAACGGGAGCAATGGTTTCCAGGGGGCCAAACAAGTCGGTTTTCGAGGCTGTAATTCCACACCAACGGTAGGCCAAACTAATCAGATAGTAGTGGAGAGAATACTGCTGTCCATCCCCCGGCAAAGAACCCATGGTGGAGCCCAGGCCGACCAGCCAAATAAAAGCCCAGAGAATGGGGCGTTTGGTTTTAACCCCAAGGAAGAGGCAAATTGCACCGTAAGCCATGCCAGCTAAAAATAGCAAAGCAAAGACTCCCAGGCCTAAACCAATCCACTTGTTCCAAGGAGTTGGTGAGGAGAAGGAAAAGCCAATCAGAATGGGGCCGAGCACACTTGCGAGAAACACCGGCAATGTAGCCAGCAGAGCGCCACAATAAAGGCCTGTTAACACTTTCCATCGTGGTTGTGGGCGAGTGAACAAATAACCAATGGCACCCTTTTCATAAAGCTCGCTGAGCACGGGGAGCATGATGAACATGCAAACCAAGGGCAGCACAAAATAAAGCGTGGCCGGGACCATGAAAGAGCGATAGAGGTCGAAAGCGTCCATCGACTTTTCCATTAGCACCAAAGCCATCATTAAAGTGGGGAGGAGGGCAATCACAATTGGGCCGAGTAGACGCATGCCTGCCGCGCGCCGCCCAAAGGAAAAACGAATGAGGGCGAAAAGGGAATTCATCGCGCTGCCTCTCCTACCAAAAGGTCATAAATTATCTCCAGCTCACGATCATCGGTTTCTAGGGAATGCAGTTGTCCTTCGGCTCCGGCTTGCTGCAGGCGCGCGAGCAATGCGGGCAAGTTTTGAGTATCCAGCTGCAAGCAATCTTCACCGACAAAGCTCAAACCTATGACCAGCTCTTCGGCTAACAATTGAGCGGCAAGTGGGCGCAATTCTTTGCCGTAAACCGTTGCCTGCCGGGGCTTGCTATCGATGAGCTCACGGATTTCGTGGAGCCGTCCTTCGGCCAGCAGGCGGCCGTGATGCAATAACAGCATGTGGTCGGTGACTCCTTCGACTTCATGCAAGACATGGGAAGCCAACAAAACGGTATTGCCTTGCGCAGCCCATGCTTTAACAAAATCCAAAGTATGGCGCCGACTGATTGGGTCCATGCCGTTTAGTGGTTCATCAAGTAACAAAAGTGGAGGCTCAAACAGCAGGGCTTGGGCCACTTTGATGCGTTGTCGCATGCCTTTGGACATGGCCTGCAACTGCACTTGCCTTTTGTCCTCCATGCCCAATTTTTCCAGCGCTCGTTCCGCCCGCTTCTTGGCCGCCCCTGGTCCGTCACCACCCAAAGCGGCAAGCAGGGAAAGGTAATCCAAAGCGATTGAGGTTTCAAAATGCACATCTTCTCCAGGGGCATAGCCAATTTGTCGGAATAGTTGGTGTTGGCCTGGAAACATGCGTTGGCCAAAAATCTCGACCCAGCCGCGGGAAGCATGGATTTGTCCAGTTAATAAGCGCATCAAGGTGCTTTTGCCAGAGCCGTTGGGGCCCAACAAGCCAATGACACCTTGTTGCAAAGTGATGGTTAGTCCGGCAAGGCCCTGGACTTCTCCATACCAACGAGAGAGGTTTTCGCAACGAATGGCAGCTGAGTTCATGCCAACAAACTCCTGCGCTTTAATCCACGCAATAAAATGCCGAAGGACACCACCGCAAGCCCGATGAGAACACCAAAAGCCAGCGGTGCAGGCACATGTTGGTTTCCAATGTTTTCCAATTCCCCAAGGGTGGCCGCGCAAACCACATAGGTATCTTGGAAATACGAAATCGCGAGCATGGATGTGTTGTCAGTGATGCCCCATAGCATCACACCCATCCCCTGCACCATCACAAAAAGGACCAAAAACACCAAATTGGTCCACACGGCGCTACGCGTGAGCATCGTAATGGCCTGCACCATCAGCGCAACCGTGGTGCAGGACAACAATAGAGCCGAAAACATGGCCAAGGGCACATGGCGAATTACCTCGATATGGCCTTCTGAGGAGAAAATGAGGTCGCCCAGCCAGATCATTAAGATTGGGCCAAAAGTCGCTAGCATCAAGAAGCCGACAAAAGCGAGGGTGCGTCCAAGTAGATAACTGAATGGGGTGATGGGACGGGAGAAGTAGGCCTCCATTGCATTGGTGCGTAAGTCGCTGGCAATTAAATCATGGCCGAATACCAAGGAAAGAATCAGCAGAAAGGGATTGACGAACATGCCGAGCAAGTGCGTGTAAAACCTAGCATCAATACGAAAATTATCTTCCTTGCTTACGCGTTCGCCCACGCCTTCGACAACGGTGCGCCAATCCGGCACCACTTCATTGGCGATATATAAAATGACGACGATGGTAAATCCCATCAACAAAGACAAAAAACTTAACCTTCGTACCCATTTGGAAGCCCAGCCACGGCGCAAAGTTGCCGCAGCAATGGGCACCCAAGTAGGCCGTTTTGCGCGAGGCCCATGGTAGCGTTCATATTCTGCAGCGCGGAAAGCCATTATTTTTGCTCCAAGGCTTCAAGGAAAGCATCTTCAAGCGAGCGCGCAGCATCTCGAATGCCGAGGATGGGCGTGTTGCTGCCTTGGGCGAGTTGAAACACATCCTGAGGATGAACAATTTTTTCGGCATGGGAAAGTACGAGTTCCCCCGGAATCTGTCCGGCTTCCACCTGTAGGCCCTCGAGTTCTGCAGCCTGGCGAAAGGAGAAGACATGCTCGATGGCAATGCGAACGCGTTTGGCTCCTCGTGCTGCTGCTGTTAGGTCGGCCAGGGAGCCAGTTTGTTTCATCACACCTTGATCCAAAACCCAAACTTCATTGCACAACCGTTCGACGTCGGGCAAGAGATGACTGGCAAGGATGAGGTGAATGCCATGCTCTTTGCTCACTCGCTCTGCCAGCCCCAGCATGCGCATTCTGTTTTGTGGGTCCAAGCCGTTGGTGGGTTCATCTAAAAACAACACATCAGGGTCATGCACTAAGGCGGCGGCGAGTTTGTAGCGTTGACGCATGCCAACGGAAAAGGTGGCCACATCTCGGTAGCGTTCTTCGCCTAAGCCGACAAAATGCAACACATCATGGGCACGCAGCATGGCGTCGTCATGGTGGAAGCCGCAAAGTTCCGCCAGTTGAGCCAGGCCACGCACACCACTGACGCCACCGATGTAGGCATCGCGCTCGGGCATATAACCGATGCGTCGACGCAGACGAGCGCCAGCGGTGCGCGTGTCTTCTCCCAACACCTTCACCGTGCCTGCAGCGGGAGCTACTAAACCCAGAATCGACCGCAGCATGGAGGATTTGCCAGCTCCATTGGGGCCTAATAACCCTAAGGCACCACCGGAAAAAGAGGCCGAAATCCCATGCAAAGCCGTGAAGCTGCCATAGCGCACCACCAAGCCGTCGATGCTAAGTACCGATGTCATGCGTCGCGGATGGGAAGCAGGATATGGCGCGCCACATCTTTGGCAAGGCTGTGGAGTTTTTCGTAAAAGAGATAAACCCGCAAGGAGCGAATCACACGGTCGCGAACCAATTGCAAATCAACGACGCCCTCGGTGAAGACTTTCTCTACGCGAGCCAAATAAACCCAGCGAGTGCCGGAGATGGGGCCGCGCAACAAAGCTGACTGCGGCAAGGTGACTCCGAAGTCCACAAAGAGTTGGCGTAAAAATTCTTCATCAAAGCGGTGATCGGTGCGCTTGATATAGCCCACCCGACCGTCTTGCTTGCTGGTCACGGGGTCTTCACAATATTTTTCAACGGCCTCTTCCCAGCTGATCGCCTCGGTTTGCAGTTTATGCGCCACTTCATCCAACAATGCATAGCGAGCGAGACGCTCTTCTTCGCCCACCGCGCGATTCGTATCCATGTCAAACAGGGGAAGGCGAATCCAAGAGACTTTCAAACGACCGAAAAACTCCGGTACGGAGCGATTGAAATGGGTGCGGATTTCGCGCATCGAGAATTCGGCTGGTTGCAAGGCCATCAAGCGTGCACGGCAGAGAATCTCGAAACCACCACGAGCGAGGATGGCGTCGGCGTAATCCCCATCTCCACCCCGATCCCGACTCCAGGTCAAAGCTTCCGCCTGCAACAAAGTGTGATCGACTTCAGGGATACCAGCTGAATCGAGGATAAGGAGGTTGCTGAACCAGCGGACTTGGTTGTAGAACTGAATAGAATCAAGATAAAAGCGCAAGTATTCCGCATTGCTTTCTAAGGCTGTGCGTAGATTGGGCGCTAAGGGGTAGAGCTTTTCCAGCACCATCTGGGCACTAAAAACTTGTTCTCCTTGTTGTAGAACCGGTTGTTCTAGCAAGTGCTGCACTTCTGCGTCGGCGGCAGAGGGGGTGGTGCTGCTTGGATTCTGGGCAGCGGGCAGAAGGAAGGTTAGGCTAAGTAGAGTTGTCAGCATGGCAGCGTGAATGCTCAGGTCCGCCATCCTAACCTCAAACCTCATGCCAACGAAGAGCCACTCCCTCACCTTCTGCCTTGAGCGGTTTCGCGCGCTGCATGGAGAGCCCAGCCATGTCTTCTTCGCTCCGGGCCGAGCCAATCTGTTGGGAGCGCATATGGATTACAACGGTGGCTCGGTGATGCCGGTTGCCCTGTCGCGCGGAACCTATGCTGCAGCAAGTCTGCGCAACGACGGAATGCTTCACTTGCAATCCTCCCAGTTCCCCGGTGAAACGGTGGTTCTGCCACTCCATCAATTGCGCCCCAAGCGCACCCGAGGGTGGTCGGCCTATGTGGAAGGTGGGCTGTGGACGGCCATGCAACGCTGGGGAACTTTACCCGGCCTCAATTTGGTCTTGCATGCAGATTTGCCCATGGCCAAAGGGCTTAGCAGCTCCGCCAGCGTGGAGTGTGTGGCCGTATTGCTGGTTTCCAGGTTGTTGGGGGTTTTGGCCAATACTGAGGAGATGATTCACTTGGCGCATGCTGCGGAAACTCAATATGTAGGGGTTCGCTGCGGGATATTGGATCAAACGGCGATTTTTCTGGGTCGAGCCAATTCCGTTCTTCTTTTTGATTGTTTGGAACTGACCCGCGAACATGTGCCTCTTGATAGTACCCAAGCATGTATTGGTATTTTGGATACTGGAGTCGCTCGAGAGTTGGCTAGTTCGGCCTTCAATCAACGGGTGGCCGAATGCACCCGTGCCCTCACCATTTTTCAGGAACATGTGCCGGGGCTCACTTGTTTGCGCGATGTGCGGGCGGAGGATTTCGCTGCACATGCGGATCGTTTACCGCCAGCATTGGCGCGGCGGGCCAAGCATGTCTTGGGTGAAGTTGCCCGCACTCAAGAAGGGGCCGACGCCCTGCGCCGTGGTGACATCGCCACCTTTGGCCGCTGCATGACGGCAGCTCATGCTTCGTTGAAAGATTTATTCGAGGTTTCCACCCCAGAACTCGATGCCATGGTCGATGCCGCGGTTGGGGTGGATGGTTGTTATGGCGCCCGCCTTACCGGCGCGGGCTTTGGCGGTTGCGTGGCGGCATTGGTGCATCCTGCAGCACAAGCTACCTTTTCTGCCCAGGTTTCCGCAGCTTATTGCCAAGCTACGGGGCGTCAGGCGGTGGTGCAGTGGTTTGCGCCGGCGTCTGGGCCGAAGCAGCTAGAACTTTAAGGCGCAGAGGCAGGCGGCGGGTAAACTGTACCCATGGGTCTTCTTCTTGACCGTTACCAACGTCCTTTGCGGAGCTTGCGCTTGTCCGTGACGGACCGGTGCAATTTCCGCTGCACCTATTGCATGCCGGAAGAGGAGTATCGGTGGCTGCCCAGGAAAGACATCCTCAGCTTGGAGGAAATGGCGCGGGTGGCGCGAGTTTTTGCTCGAGTTGGGGTGCGGCGCGTGCGTTTTACCGGGGGTGAACCTCTGTTGCGCCGCGAGCTTCCCGAGTTGGTGAGTATGGTGGCGGCGATTCCGGAAATCCAGGATGTTGCTCTTACCACCAATGGCATGCTGCTGGCCGGATTGGCCAAGGAATTGCGCGCTGCCGGGTTGCAACGCCTCAATATCAGCTTGGATACTCTCAATCCGCAGCGTTTTCAAACTCTCACCCGTCGCCATGCGCTGCCTCAGGTTTTGGCCGGGATTGAGGCTGCGTGGGATGCTGGGTTTCGCGGTACCAAAATCGACACGGTGCTTATGCGGGGGCAAAACGAAGACGAAATCCTCGATTTGCTCGAGTTTTCTTTTCAACGCCAACTCAAGCTTCGTTTTATTGAATATATGGATGTGGGGGGGGCAACTCGCTGGTCGGAGTCGCAAGTCTTTTCTCGCGACGCCATCTTGGAGTTGGTCGAAACTCATTATGGTGGGGTTGAGGCCTTAGAACCTCTCGATCCCTCTGCCCCCGCGCGCATTTATCGCCTTCCCCACGGCCTGGAATTCGGCATTATCGCCTCGACCACTGCACCCTTTTGCGGGGAATGCGATCGCAGTCGGGTGGCTGCCGATGGCTCCTGGTATTCCTGTCTCTACGCTCACCATGGCACCAATTTGCGTGCCTTACTGCGCGATGGGCGCGATGACGATTCCTTGGTCGACGCTATCACTAGTATTTGGCAAGCCCGCGCCGACCGTGGCGCTGAAGATCGCAAAGCAATGGTGGAGCGAGGGCCGGTCATGGATTTGGATGATTTGCTCGCCGACCCTCGTTTAGAAATGCATACACGCGGAGGCTAGTCGCAGACGCATGCGCGATCCGCTGCATTGGCTTTCGATTCGTTACAAACTAGCCTTTGGCTTTGTCGGTTTGTGCTTGGTTGCCTTTGGTATTGGTGGATATTTTATTTCACGCAGTGCGCGCCAAACTTTGGAAGAGGAAATCATGAAGCGATTGGCGTTTCAGAGCCAAGCCTATGCCACCGATTTGCATGCGAGTTTGGAAATGCTTACTCGACGCAGTGAAGACTTTGCTTCTGACGGTTATATTCGAGATCACTTAGCACGTATTGTCAATACCAAAGAGCCAGCGGCGGCGGAGGCTTTGCGCTCCGAATTGCTTCGCCATTTAAGGGTCAACAAGCTTCCCTTGGAATTTGCCTTTATGAATTTGGCGGTGGTTTCGGCTTTTGGTGATGTGGTGGTCTCCATCTTGGAGCAAGACCCGGAGGAAAGTGCTGCTTTGTCGGCATGGGCTTTGGCTCATGAAGAGTCTTGCTCCAGCCAGGTGTTCCCTGGGGTGGATGGTGGCTCCCCTGGATTGGTGATTTCCACCCCTATTTATGGGTTGCGTTCCGGCGAAACGATTGGTCGCTTGTTGGCTACGGTGCGGGTAGGGGTATGGATTTCGCGGGCAATGCAAACCGATCGGTTGGGCCGTGACCGGGTAGTCGAGGACGTGAGTTTGCGCTTGTATGACAATGCTGGCGGTGGCGTTTCGGTACCAACCACCTTCCTGAATTACACTGGCAAACCCGAGTCCACGGTGCCGATTTTGGAGGGGCGTGGGCTGGAAATGCTGGGTACCGATGGGTCGATTGAGGATGGCGAGGTGGAGGTGACTGGTGATTCCCCCAAGCAAGGTCATATTTATTCCCAACGATTCCCCATTGGCAATAGCGGCTGGAAAGCCGAGGTGCGGATTCGGGCAAGCCGAGCCTTGGCTCCAGTTTCTGGGCTGCAGTCTGAGTTTTTGCTGGTAGGTTTGCTCCTCTCTGTGGTTTCCTTGATGTTGCTGTATTTCCCCATGCATTTTTTGGCGCGCCCCTTGCGCCTGTTACAGGAAGCATCGCAGAAAATCCGGGAGGGAGATTTTTCTGCTCGTGTCGAGGTGCAAAGTGAGGATGAAGTGGGGGATTTGGCTCGGTCGTTTAATTTGATGGCCCAAGCGGTGGAAAACCGTACTTCCGCCTTACAGTTGGCGGCCCAACATTTGGAAGAGCGCCAGGCGGAAATCCAAGCACAGCGCGACCGTCTTGATCGTGTCCTTTCCAGTATGCGCGATGGATTGGTGGTGCTCGACGAAAAGGGAAAGGTGTTGTTGAGTAATCATGCTGCCGGCCCCTTGCTAAAGGTGTTGAATAACACCATGGATTCTGGATCGATTGTGCAGCGTCAATGCAAAAATCACTTTGGCCCAGGCGAATCCATGGATTGCAGCACTTGTTTGATGGGCCAAGACCGCAGGGAATTCGCCTGCACGGTGGAAGTGGATGATGTGGTTTTAGATATTCATGCTACGCCATTGCCGATGGGGAACAGTGGGCATTTCGGTAGTATTTTGGTTGCCCGTGATATTACTTTGAGAGTTGCCCGCGACGAGAGCGAAATGCATCAAGAGCGCTTGGTCGTGCTTGGGGAAGTTGCGGCCACGATGGCTCATGAGCTCAACAATCCCTTGGCTTCCATCAGTATGTTCAACCAGATGTTGGCTTCCAATTTGCCACCGGATTCGGAACTGCAAGAAAATGTGGATGTAATCCGCCGGAACACGGATACTTGCAAACGCGTCATCTCGGAACTATTGAACTACGCAACGGGGGCTGCACCGGAAGTTGGGTTGGTTGACATGCATGATATTTTGGATGATGTCACCCGCTTCCTGCGTCCATTGGCTGAGCGTCGAGGTGTGAGTTTCCAGCGCGAGCTGAATGCGGAGGAGGTTACGGTACGCGGAGATGAAGTACAGCTGCGGCAGATTTTCGTCAACCTGGTGATGAATGCGATTCAAGCGATTGAAGATGGAGGGGAAGTTACCTTAAGTAGTCGCCAAGCTGGAGAGCATTTGATTCTTGGTGTCCGTGACACTGGGCCAGGCATCCCGGCAGAATTGCATGAAACCATTTTCCGGCCTTTTTACACCACCAAAGCCCGTGGTCAGGGTACCGGGCTCGGTTTGCCAACAGCATTGCGTATTGCCGAATCTCACGGCGGTGGCATTGAATTGGTAGAAACAGGCCCTCAAGGTACTTTGTTTGAGGTGCGCTTGCGCTTTAACCAGGAGAGATTGGCATGAGTGCCATGGATCGAATCGATTTGTCTCAGTTACGGGTCTTGGTTGTCGACGATGAGGCCGACATCCGACTCGGCCTCACCCGTTTGCTCTCCACTTTGGGCATTCAGGCTACGCAAGCCGCAGATGGACGCGAGGCCTTGGCCGCTTTCCAAAATCAAGATTGGGATTTGGTGCTCACGGATTTGATGATGCCAGGCATGACAGGTGCGGAGCTCTTGCGGGAAATCAAAAAGGATTTTCCCGACACCGCGGTAGTTTTGTTGACCGGGTTTGGCTCGGTGCAGGTGGCTGTACAGTGTTTGCAAGACGGGGCGGCGCATTTCCTAACCAAGCCCTTCGACAACGAAGATGTACTCAGCATCACCCAGCGCATTGGTTGCCAACTTTTAGCACGACGCTGTGGTTCTTCCGCTGATGTGCCGATGGTGGCGGAGGATTCGGCCACACGAAAAATGCTGGATTTGGTTCGCCGCGTGGCACCACGCCAAGTGCCCGTCCTGTTAGAGGGTGAAAGTGGGGTTGGTAAGGAAGTCGTCGCGCGGGCCTTGCATCGCTGGAGTTCGGTTGCCGATTTAGGCTTCAACGCCGTGAATTGCGCGGCTCTTTCGGACACCCTGCTGGAGTCGGAATTGTTCGGACATATCCGCGGCTCCTTCACCGGCGCCGACCGCGATCGCGCGGGGGTTTTTGCCGAGGCCAAAGGCGGCACCGTGTTTTTGGACGAAGTCGCCTCCATGTCCCCAGCCTTCCAGGGCAAGCTGCTGCGTGTGCTGCAAGAAAAGGTGGTGCGTCCAGTGGGGTCGGATCACGATGTGCCTGTGGAGTTTCGTCTCATCGCAGCCACCAACCGTGATTTGGAGGCGATGGTGAAGACTGGAGATTTTCGCGAAGATTTGTATTTCCGACTCAAAGTCATGCCGATTCACTTGCCTCCCTTGCGGGAACGGCGGGCCGATATTCTTCCGCTGGCGCTCCATTTTTTGCTGCGCGAAGCCCAGGTTTGCTTGGGGCCCGAGGCTCAGCCCCCCGAGTTTTCCAGCGAGGCCATCGACCGCCTGCTCGAATATTCTTGGCCGGGGAATGTGCGAGAGCTAGAAAACACCATCATGCGGGCGATGATTATTTGTGGCGGAGACCGGATTCAGCCCCACCATTTAGGGCTTGAAACAAGCTCTTGGTCTTGTTCTTCGGCTTCCGAGGACGACCCCATGGACTACGCCGAGGCCAAGCGCCGGAGTGTCGAGAGATTTCAGCGCGAATTTATTGAACGTGCTTTGGAGCGCACGCAGGGCAATGTGTCGCAGGCGGCCATGGAATGTGGGTTGACCCGGGCGGCCTTCCAAAAAATCCTGAAGCAATTGGGCATCGATCGCAGCCGATTTTCCTAGCCCCCGGGCTGATTGCCAGTTTGGGGCGGTTTTTAGGTGCTTCCTGCAGTTGACAGGGGTGCTAACTGCAGGCAACACCCCCTCCCCAAAAAACCGGGTTTTTTATATCTAGACCACTAATTCTGGAGTTGGCACGGTCTTTGCTCCTAGGCGCGTGGAGAATCACCGTGCGTTTACTCACCCTACCTCTTGCCCTTGTCCTGTTGCTGGGATTCAGCTCTGCTGCGCATGCGCAGGACGTCGAGCAGTATTTTCAGCAAAACTGCTCAGCTTGCCACAGCATTGGTGGCGGGAAAATCGTCGGCCCCGACCTCAAGGGCGTTTTAGAACGCCAAGATCGTCAGTGGCTGGTGGATTTTATCGTCGACCCCAACTCCAAGCTCGACAGCGGCGATCCCTACGCCCAAGAGCTGTTGGCCGCTGCCAATAATGTGCGGATGATCAAGCTTGGCGTGGACCCCGTGCTGGCCAATGCCTTGCTCGATTACATCGGCACCAAGTCCAAAGAGGCCGGCGCTGCTGCGGCCCCGGTGGAGGAAGAAACCTCCTTCACTGCGGAGCAAGTCAGCGCAGGTCGCGATTATTTCACCGGAGCTCGTTCCTTTCGCAACGGCGCCCCCTCTTGCAACTCCTGTCACACCACGGCCAGTATCGGTTCTTGGGGCGGTGGCCATTTAGGTCCCGACCTCACCGCGGCCATGACGCGGCTGGGCGGACGTCGCGCCCTCACTGGCTGGTTGGGTATTCCCGGTTCCGCCACCATGTCGCCGGTTTTCCGCGACCACAAACTCATGCCCGACGAAATCGACGCTTTGGTTGCTTTCCTCGAGGCGGAAAACAACTCAGGTGCTGCTGATGCGCCTTCGTCCACTGCAAACTTCCTTGGCGTTGGCATCATCGCCGCCATCGCCTTACTCGCCCTGTTCGGATTCCTGTGGAAGGACCGTTACACCGCCACCCGCATCCCGATGGTGGAGAAATCGAAACGATGAACACCGAAAACAATCTTTCCTGGATCCACGACTCCGCAGAACCGGAAACCCGTAGCTGGGAGGAGTTTTACCGCAACCGTTGGCAATACGACAAGGTTGTTCGCTCAACCCATGGCGTGAACTGCACAGGCTCTTGCTCTTGGCAAATTCACGTGAAGGACGGCATCGTCACCTGGGAGATGCAGGCTGTGGATTATCCGCTCATCGATAAGGAAATTCCGCCGCATGAGCCTCGTGGTTGTCAGCGTGGTATTTCCTACTCCTGGTATCTCTACAGTCCCTTGCGGGTGAAGTACCCGTACGTCCGCGGC
>JAJRZS010000075.1 GCA_024275135.1 Planctomycetota bacterium
TCCGGAGGTGGTTAGAATGGCGCAACTCTGAGCGCCTCATGCCCCGCCGGACCGACCTTCATTCCATCCTCATCCTCGGTTCAGGCCCGATTGTCATCGGTCAAGCCTGCGAGTTCGACTATTCCGGCACCCAAGCCATCAAGGCTCTCAAGGAAGACGGGTTCCGCATTATTCTCGTCAACTCCAACCCGGCCACCATCATGACCGATCCGGAGATGGCCGATGTCACTTATATCGAGCCCATCACTCCCGAGTTCGTCACCAAGGTCATCGAGAAAGAACGGCCCGATGCCATTTTGCCCACGCTTGGCGGGCAAACAGCCTTGAATGTCGGCCTGGCTTTAGCCGAAGACGGCGCCTTGGAACGGTTTCAATGCGAAATGATTGGGGCCCGTGCCGAAGTCATCCAAAAAGCCGAAGACCGGGATGAATTTCGCCAAGCCATGGAAGCCATTGGCTTGCAAAGTGCAGCCAGTGAGATTGCCCACTCCATGAGTGATGCCCGCCAGGCAATGGAAACCATTGGTCTTCCTTGCGTCATTCGCCCAGCCTTCACCATGGGTGGCTCCGGCGGTGGCATCGCCTACAACGTCGAAGAGTTCGAAACCATTGTCGCCCGTGGCCTGCGCCTAAGTCCGGTCAAGGAAGTGCTCATCGAAAAAAGTTTGATTGGGTGGAAGGAGTTTGAGATGGAGGTGATGCGCGATCAAAAAGATAACTGCGTCATCATCTGCTCCATCGAAAACCTGGATCCTATGGGTGTGCATACTGGCGATTCCGTCACCGTCGCCCCCGCGCAAACGCTCACCGACCGCGAGTTCCAGCGCATGCGCGATGCCAGTTTCGCCATCATGCGGGAAATCGGGGTCGAGACGGGAGGCTCCAATGTGCAGTTTTCGGTCAATCCCGAAAATGGCGAACTCATCGTCATCGAGATGAATCCACGAGTGTCGCGCTCTTCTGCGCTAGCTTCCAAGGCCACCGGTTTCCCCATCGCCAAGTTTGCCGCCAAATTAGCGGTGGGCTACACCTTGGATGAAATCGAAAACGATATCACCAAAGTCACGCCGGCCTGCTTTGAACCTTCGATTGACTATGTGGTGGTGAAAATGCCACGCTTCGCTTTCGAAAAGTTCCCTCTAGCCGACAGCACTCTGGGTACGCAGATGAAGTCGGTGGGCGAAACCATGGCCATCGGGCGCACCTTTGAAGAAGCCCTGCAAAAAGCTTTGCGTGGCCTGGAAGTGGGGCGCTCGGGATTTTCCGGCAAGAAGCGCGAGTTTCTTGCGGAAGAATTGCCGCAAAAAATTGCACGCCCCGCTCCGGGCCGATTGTTTGCCCTTTACGATGCCTTCATCCACGACTATAGCGTGGAGGAAGTTTTCCGCTTGTCCGGCATCGATCCCTGGTTCCTTACTTTCCTGCGCAATCTTGCGCTAAGCGATCTCGCTTTGGAAGGGCGCAGCCTCGCCGAAGTAAGCGAAGAAGAAATGCGCAATTGGAAACGACGGGGGTTTTCCGACGAGCGTTTAGCGGAGGCCTTTGGGGTGAACGAAACCGAACTCCGTGCCTTTCGTCAGCGCTTGGGGGTAGAGCCGGGTTATCGATTGGTCGACACATGTGCTGGGGAATTTGCCGCCGCCACCCCCTATCTTTATTCCACCTATGATTGCAGTTCTGAAGAAGTGCAAACTTCTCAGCAACAAAAAGTCATCATCCTTGGCGGTGGTCCTAATCGAATTGGCCAAGGTATCGAGTTCGACTATTGCTGCGTGCACGCCTCCTTGGCTTTGCGCGCCATGGGGATTGAATCCGTGATGGTCAACTCCAATCCGGAAACCGTATCCACAGATTTCGACATCTCCGATCGACTTTATTTCGAACCCCTCACTCTGGAAGATGTGCTCGCCATTTGCGAGCGCGAAAAACCCATGGGCGTCATCGTTCAGTTTGGGGGGCAAACCCCTCTCAATCTCGCCGATGGGTTAGCAAAAGCCGGCGTCCCCATCCTTGGCACGCCAGTCGAAGCCATCGACCGCGCCGAAGACCGCGGACGTTTCTCCGACATGCTGCGCAAACTTGGGCTACGACAACCCGCCAATGGCATCGCCATCAGCCCCGTCGAAGCCGCCGAAATCGCCGAGCGCATCGGCTATCCAGTGTTGGTACGCCCCTCCTATGTGCTAGGTGGCCGCGCCATGGAAATTGTTTACGACGCGCGTGATTTGAAGCGCTATATGGATGAAGCGGTGATGGCTTCCCCTGAGCGCCCTGTGCTGATTGACCGCTTTCTCGAAGACGCGGTGGAGGTGGATGTCGATTGTATTTGTGATGGCAAAGAAGTGGTCATCGGCGCGGTGATGGAGCATATCGAAGAAGCTGGCATTCACTCCGGAGATTCCACCTGCGCCATTCCTCCCATCACCCTATCGGAATACATTCTGCAGGAAATTCGCGAAGCCACTGCGGCGATGGCCTTGGAGTTGGGGGTCATTGGCTTGATGAACGTGCAGTTCGCGGTGCGTGGAGAAACGGTCTACATCATCGAAGTCAACCCTCGCGCCTCGCGCACGGTGCCGTATGTGGCCAAAGCGACTGGTGTGCCCTTAGCCACCTATGCCACCCAAGTCATGGCCGGGAAATCTTTGGCTGAGATTGGCATTCGCGAGGTCATCCCCGAAAACCATATTGCGGTCAAAGCTCCGGCTTTCCCCTTCGCCAAGTTTGTTGGAGCGCGCGCCGACCTCGGACCAGAAATGCGCTCTACCGGTGAAGTGATGGGCATCGATCAAAGTTTTGGCATGGCTTTCGCCAAAGCTTCCGATGCCGCTGGCCGCAAACTCCCCACTTCCGGTCGCGTCTTTGTTAGTGTTAAGGATGCCGACAAACGCAATGTCATCATGGTCGCCCGTAGCTTGGTCGATCTGGGTTTTGCTTTGGTCGCCACCGGCGGCACCCACCAGATTCTGAAACGCCATGGCATTCCGGTGGAGCGCGTCAACAAAGTGCATGAAGGACGCCCCCATGTGGTGGATTTGATTAAGAACCAAGAAGTGGATTTGATTATCAACACCCCCCACGGCAAAGTCACTCGCCACGATGATGGCATGATTCGTTCCGATGCCTACCAAGTTGGTATCCCCTGCTTAACCACAATGTCGGCGGCGATGGCTGCCGTTGAAGGAATTCAAGCCTTACAGTCAGGGGTTACGGCCGTCGCTAGCCTGCAGTCTTATTACGGAGTTGTAGAACCGGCGCAGGCTTAGGTTTTTTTCCTCGCCAGCGCTCGCACAAAGCCCTGCAAATCCTGAGGGCGCAGCACCCAGGTGGCCATGGCGCCGCCGCCAACCCCAGCCACAATGGCGACGGCCAAACCGAACACGGTGTAGACATCAGGGCCGAAGCGCAAAACCAAAGCAGCGGCTCCGCCAGCACTTAAGCCTGGCAGCACCAATTCCGGCAAACTCAACAAACCGACTGGGGCGCGCAAGCCAAGACGAGGGAGCATGGACCACAGCACCCCACATTGCACCGCCAGCGAAAGCGTGGTGGCCCAGCCGGCGGCAACTACACCGTACCGCGGTAACCAGAACCAATCCAAACCCAGGTTCACTGGAATCGAAGCCAAGGCTGCCCAGGCTGCAGTTTTGTAGGAACCCAAACTTTGATGAGCGCGGGTAAGCAGACCACCTAGGGTGGCGAACGGTAGCACCCAAAGGTAAGCGCGCAGGGTGGGCACCAACAAGCCCACATCGTCAGCGGTAAAAGATCCATGTTCAAACAATAGCGTGAGGGCTGGATGCGCAATGACCGCAAGTCCGACTGCAGCGGCAATAATCAGCAACAAAGAACTTTCACAACCACGACGCAAGGCGGTGCTGAGTACGTCCAACTGTTTGCTCGCCGCCAAACGAGAAAACAAGGGCATGGCTCCGGTCATCGCGGCGATGCCGACGAGGGCCAAAGGCAAATGCAGCATGCGGTTGGCGTAAAAGGTGTAGTTGTTGGCTTCGCCGTTGACCAAGGCACGCACCAATACTTGATCCAAAGCCACGTTGATTTGCAATGCCGCCATGCCCAAAAGCGCCGGCAAAAAGGCCTTTAGTGCTTGACTGCGACGAGGATGATGCCATTGGAAACATGGGCAAAGAGGCCAGTGAATGGCTTTTAGTCCGGGCCATTGCAACCCCCATTGCAAAAAACCGCCAGCCAAAACCCAAATCCACAACACATGCAAGATCTCAAAATCAAAGGAATAATGGGAAGCCGTCCACCATAAGCCCACAATCCACACTACATTCAAAATTACCGGTGCTAAGGACGGCAGCAAAAAACGGTGGCGTAAATTTTGCGGGGCCGCAGCCAAAGCACACAAACAGATGGGCAGCAAGTAGGGCAATAAGGCCGCAGAAAACCACAGAGTTTCCCTTAAATCGTGATGCAAGGGGTTCTCCCCCAAAGCCCGATAAGCCAAGAAAATAGCTCCCTCCCCAAGCAGGATCAAGCCAGCAAGAACGAGCAAGAAGACCCCCTGGAAGGCGGCAAAAAGGGTTTTCGCTGCGGCTTCTCCTTCTTCTTTTGCTGCCAAGACGAGAGCCGGTTGCACAGCAGCCGACACCGCCCCCTCTCCCAATAGGCGGCGGAACAGATTGGGAATGGTCCACGCCAACAAAAATGCACCTTGGGTGGAGCTAGCCCCCAGCACCGAAAGCATGAAGGCATCGCGCACAAAACCGAGAATGCGCGAGAGCAGCGTCCAAACCGACATAATCAAAGCGCCACGGACTGCGTGACGCTCCCCATTGTCCGCGCCGTGGACGGGTGCCATACTCGGGATTATGCCCATCCTAGGTGGCAGAATCCAACCCAGCAATAATCTGGACAAGGAACTCTGGAATCTATACCCTTTGCCGGTTCACGGTCCGCTCCTTACCCATGACTTGCTCCTCCATCATGAAGACCGACCTGATCACCGTATCCCCGGATACCAAGGTCGGCGAGGCCATCCGCCTGCTCTTTGGGCGCCATTTCCGCAGCGTCCCCATCGTCGATGAGGACATGCACCTCATCGGGCAATTCTCGGTGCGCGACATCCTAAGCCTAGCCATGCCTTGCGTGGCCGGTATGGGATTGTCCGGCCCGATGTCGGACATCACCTTTATGCCCGACGATTTCGAGGACGTCCGCCGCCGTCTCTCTGACAACTGGGGGGATCCAGTGAGCAAATACGCCCTCGATGATTACATCGTTCTGCGCCCCAACGACCCCATGACCCACGTCGTGCAAGCCCTCTATAGGTGCCGCGCCTATATGCCGGTGGTCGATCCCGACACAGAAAAGTTGGTTGGTGTGGTTTCTTATTGGGACGTCCTCGAAAAACTTGTCGACGGAATTGAGTAATGAACTTCCTCGCCATGCTCTTGCAGCATGGGGCTCCGGCTAGTGCCGAGGCGCCTCATGTGGTTTTCGGTTTGGATCCTTTGTGGGTGGCAGGGGGCATTTTTGTTATAACTTATGCCGTCATCATGGCTGAGCGTTTTAATCGCGCGGTGGTGGCCATGCTCGGTGGCGGTGCCATGATCTTGTTGGGGGTCCACACCCAAGAAACGGCAATCGCCGGTATCGATTGGAACACCATTGGCCTGCTCACCGGCATGATGATTATTGTGGCCGTTACCCGCCGTAGTGGAGTCTTTCAGTTCCTTGCCGTTTGGTCAGCCAAAAAGGTAAAAGCCAGCCCTTGGGGCATCTTGGTGATGTTGGGCATTGTAACCGCCCTGCTCTCTGCCATGCTCGACAATGTCACCACCGTGCTCTTGATCGCACCGGTTACCTTGTTGATTACTGAGGAGTTAGAAGTCCCCCCCTACCCCTTCCTATTCGCTGAAATTATGTTTTCCAATATTGGAGGTACCGCCACCTTGATTGGCGATCCACCCAATATTTTGATTGGCTCCTTGGTGGATAGTATTTCTTTCAATGATTTTCTCACCGAGGTGGCGCCGATCGTGCCCGTTATCATCGTTGCAACTTTGCTTCCCATCTGGTTAATCTGGGGGCGCAAACTCAAAGCCACCCCAGAAGCCCGCCAGAGAGTGATGGATTTCCGTGAAAAGGAAGCCATCAAAGATGCCAAACTGCTAAAAAAATCCTTGTTGGTGTTAGTGTTGGTGCTCACCGGATTCATTTTTGGCCATCCAGCGGGTCTAGAACCAGCCACTGTCGCCATGATGGGCGCAGCTTTACTTTTGTTGCTCGACAATCTTGGGCGTACGGTGGACGAAAAGAGCGAAAACGTCCACCACACTTCCGGCGAGGTGGAATGGGTCACTATTTTCTTCTTCGTTGGCCTATTCGTCATCGTCGGTGGCTTGGAACAAGCAGGAGCACTCAATATTCTTGCCAGCCATGTGGTTGGACTCACCGATGGCATCAACGACACCGGCACCATTAGCTCAGTACTGGCGATGTCCATTATGTGGGTTTCGGCGATTGCTTCCTCGGTAGTCGACAACATTCCCTTTGTTGCCACCATGATTCCCACCATTCATGAGGCCTTGGAGCAACTTGCCGCGGCCGGAAACGAGCTCAATCACGCTGAAGAGCATGCGATTTGGTGGTCCTTGTCCTTGGGAGCTTGCTTAGGTGGTAATGGAAGTTTAATCGGTGCCAGCGCCAACCTCATTGTGGCCGGATTCTCCGAACGCGCCGGACACCCCATTCGTTTCCTTGGCTTCTTGAAGGCCGCCTTCCCAATGATGATTTTGAGCGTGCTGATTGCGTCGGCCTATGTCTACCTACGCTTTCTCTAAGCATGCCAACAATTCCAACATCGCCTTTCCCGTGCGCTGAGGATGAAACTCCTTAGCACGCGCGAGAGAGGCTTTGCGCCGGTGCTGCTGTTGCTCGGAATCGGCTAACAAACCTTGCAGGGCTTGGCGGATGGATCCAAGGGACCACGGATCCACATAGCTGGCCGCATCCGCCAATACTTCGGGCATGGCCGTTAGCCGACTGGCAATCACCGACGCACCACATGCCATCGCCTCCAAAGGCGGCAGTCCAAAGCCCTCGTTAAAACTGGGAAAGACCATCGCCGCACAGGCCGAATAAAGCACGCGGAGGGTTTGATCGTTAACCGCATCCAAAACCAAGACCCTGCTAGTAGCAGGAACTTGCTGCAAAAGTTTTTTTAATTCCCTGGCTCCACGCCCACTGGCGCCTGCAAAAACGAAGGGATGCTTCTCTTGGAGGGAAAGGGGCAATTGCAACCAGGCACGAAATGCGCCTTGCCAATTTTTGTGCTTACGCAAAGCGGCAACAAAAAGCACAAAACCAGGTTGCAAGCTCAAGTTGGAAAGTACTTGCTCTTGCTCTTCAGGCGCCGCCGGGTAAAAACTGGACGCCGGGAAGTGAGGCACGACACGGGTGGGAGGCAATCTTTGCTGCAGTTTTTCTCCAAGCAAATCCTGTACATTTTGCGAAACAGCAGCCAAAGCAGAAGCCTCATGCACTGCAACTTGCAAGCGTTTGCGAAAACGCCGTGCGCGACGCCAGCGCTGCCATTTAGGGCGCGGGTCGGCCAATAATGGGCTGACGTCATGCACTGTGAGCACTTGCGGTTGCGCCACGGCAGCGGGATCCATCCGTGGGTTCCACAGCACATCAGCATCCAAAGTACCGCCATTCCACAACACCAAAGGCAAATGCACGGCGGCGGCAGCTTCCTCTAATAGTTCGGTAACGCGCACAAAAGACGAATATTTGCCTTGGCGCACACGAACATCGAGAGCCAGCCGCATGGGCAATTACTCGACTGGGGTGGTTGCGGGAGCTTGCTCGCCCTTAATGTATTTTTCCATCTCCTCGGCCTTTTCCTCGCCCAAATAGCGCCGCGTTTTGTCGATTTGATAGTTCGACAATTCCTGCGATCGGTTCATCGCTTTTTCGATGGTGAAATAAGAAGCCACCGAAATCAAACACAAATACAAAATGCCGAACATGATGTACTTGGGTTTCATTTTTACGGCTGGCTTGGCACTCATTGCAAAAGCTCCCTCACCACGGCAGACACCGCTTTGCCATCCGCACGGCCCGCGACCTGAGGCTGCACTTCTTTCATCACTTTGCCCATATCCGCCATCGACGAAGCCCCGATAGCCTCAATGGCGTTCTGCACCAAAGCGCGCAGCTCGTCTTCACTTAAAGCAGCCGGCAAAAATTCTTGCAGGATGGCTAACTCCTTATCTTCCTGCTCCGCCAATTCAGGCCGACCACCCGACACATATTGCTCCACAGCTTCGCGCCGACGCTTGGCTGCTCCTTGCAATACCTTCACCATTTCATCGTTATCCAAATATTCCGCCGGTGAAGCCACTTCATCTGTTAACCCTTTTTTGCCTTTCTTTTCAATGCCTGCATTTTTCAGGTCGTTCATCATCGAACGCAAGGTTTGCAGACGCAACTTATCCTTGGCCCGCATGGCGTTTTTAATTTCTTCGCTGAGTTTTTCCAGCATCAGGCTTCCCCTTCGGAGTTGTCTTCACGAGGTATGGCGGCCAAACTGGCAATGCGATCGCCAGGTTTCAGGTTGACCAAACGCACACCCTGGGTAGCTCGCCCCTGGATGGAGATTTCATCCACTTTGGTCCGCACCAACATACCTCCCGTGGTGGAGAACATCACTTCGTCGCAACGGCTAGCGTTACGTGCATTCACCACCAAACCATTGCGTTCATTGGCTTTGATGCCAACCACGCCTTGTGAGCCACGCTTGGTGAGGCGGAATTCGCCAATGCGCGTGCGCTTGCCGTAACCGTTTTCACAAACCAGCAACAA
>JAJRZS010000076.1 GCA_024275135.1 Planctomycetota bacterium
GAAAAGCGTGACGTGCCTCTTTTTCGGGTTTTAGGCAACCAGGCTTTGGTGGATTTGGCCTGTAACCCGCCACGCGATCGCAAGCAGTTGGCAGAAATTAAAGGGGTGGGTTGGAAAAAGGCGAAACGTTATGGTGACGAAATCCTCACTGCCTTAGGTTCAGCCAAAGGCAAGCGGGTCGACATCGCAGTGGCCAAAGTTTCCCCCGCCGAGCGTCGTCGTCGCAAAGTGATGAGGGAAAATATGGAGGCTTTGCGAGAATGGCGCAAACGTGCGGCACGAGAGCTGGATCTTCCCAGTGAACGCTTGCTGCACCGCCGACATCTCGAAGCCATTGGTAAGGCTTTGCCGCGCAACAGCCAAGAGCTGTTGAAAGTGGTGCCTCTCAACGATTGGCAGCGCGAAAGTTTTGAATCTTCCTTGTTGGAAACTTTAGAACAACTTCCCGATCCCGACCAAGCCTAATGCGTTTCTTCTGTTTCATTTCGTTGTCACTGGCTGCAAGTTGCGCCACTCCCAATGCCAAGCCATTTGCCGCTCCTGTCTCTTTTCGCCAAGCGCCGGCGCCGCAATATCAGGAAGCCGAGAAATCCCAATACGAGCAGGATTTGGAAACTATAGGTCGGCGTCCGTAAGTGCGGCCTGAAAGCCACGCTGTAGGATCTGACGATCAAGGTTGTGGCCGATAAACACAAGCTCGCTTTTGGGCGGAAGTGTGGCAGGCCAATGGCCATGGGCTTCTACGCTGTATAAGTCGTAAACCCCTTGCAAAACGCAGCGGTAAGGCAGGCCGGCGATGTAGAGAAAGCCCTTGTAGCGAATGAGGTTTTCGCCCATTTGTTGCACGCAGGTGTCGAGCCATAACTTGGTTTTGAGTTCATCCAAAGGTTGGGCGCTGCTTAGACAATAAGACTGAATATCTCCATGCTGGGCAGGTATTGATTGCGAAGGAAGGCTTGGCAGCTCTCGGCTATGCGCTTCCACAATGGTGTGAAGGGGGAGTTTGGCCTGCTCTGTGGGCAACAAACTTGCCGTGGGATTGATCTCGCGCAGGGCATTTTGCAAAGTAGAAAGCGCGGTGGTGGATGCCAAGTCAATTTTGTTGATGACCAGAACATCGGCGAGAGCGATTTGTTCGCGCGCGCTATTGTGTTGCATGGCGGCGTTTGCATTTGCCGCATCAACCAAAGTAAGAACCGACTGCACTCGGTAGTAAGTGGCGATGTCGTCTTCCACCAAAAAAGTGCGTAAGAGGGGGGCTGGCTCGGCAATGCCGGTGGTTTCGATGACTACGCGATCCCATTGCGGGGGCTTGCTCCAGGGCCAAGGTTTCTCGCGTAGACGTTTGAGACTTTGCACTAGGTCGCCACGGATGGTGCAACACACACAGCCGTTGGCCAATTCCACCAGATTGTCTTCGCTGCGCACAATCAGACGTTGGTCGATGCCAATTTCCCCGAACTCGTTGACCAAAATGGCATAACGGGTGCCGTGGTCGGTGCTGAGCAGGTGATTGAGCAGCGTGGTTTTGCCTGCACCCAACCACCCGGTAAGCAAGGTGACAGGAGTTTGCAAGGCAAGGGTGGGATTGGGCATGGACCCAGATTATCCCCTGGCGGAGCTTCTACAATCCTCGCATGAACGCAGGAATCCAGGGCTCCTTGTTTGGTGCGCCAGAAGGGCGATTTGCACGCATAGCCTTGGACACTCCCGTGCGGCGAGAGTTTTCCTACCACCTACCCCCTGCTTGCGAGCCCGTTCATGCTGGCTGTCGAGTGCGCGTTCCCTTTGGTGGGCGCGAAAGTATTGGCGTGGTGGTCGCGGTGGAGGATCATCCCCCGGTCGATGTGCCGTTGGATCGCATGAAATCCATCCATGCCAATTTGGATCCCGAGCCTTTGCTCACTCCGGCCCTGTTGCGACTGGCGCATTCCATTGCCGACGAAGCCTTTTGTTCCTGGGGCCAGGCCTTGGCCGCGATGTTGCCTGCAGCCTTACGGCGGAATCGCCCACGGCGGACCATTCCGGTGGTGGAATGGATTGGCCAATTAGACGAAGGGCAACTGCAGAAGCTAGAGAAGAAGTTTCCCAAACAAGCTAAGGCGGTGGCGTATTTGCGCCAAGCTGGTGGGCCAATGGAGTTGCGTGAGTTTCGCAACCGCACGGGTTTGTCGAAGTCGCCTTTGGATTCACTGGCGAAAAAAGGATGGGTGAAATTCGGACGCAAAAAGGATTTTTTGGACCCGTTTGCCGATGCTTGCCAGCTGCGCGATACCCCGCCTTCGCTGACGGTGCCGCAGCAAGACAATGTAGACCGCATCGTTGCGGCCTTGGATCAGCATCATTACCAAGGATTTTTGTTGTTTGGCATCACCGGTTCAGGAAAAACCGAAGTTTATCTGCATGCGCTAGAGCATTGTTTGCAGCAAGGTCGCGGGGCCATTGTGTTGGTGCCCGAAATCGCCTTAACTCCGCAAACAGTGTCAAGGTTTCGCGCACGTTGTGGAGATGTTGCGGTTTTGCACTCTGGATTAACGGATGCCGAGCGCCATGATCAATGGCTGGCGATTCGTGAAGGCAAGGTGCGCGTGGTGGTGGGTGCGCGCTCCGCTTTGTTTGCGCCGATGCCAAACTTGGGGTTGATTGTGTTGGATGAAGAGCATGAATCTTCTTTCAAACAAGAATCCACTCCCCGCTACCACGCACGGGATGTGGCTTTGGAGCGTTGCCGTCTCGAGCATGCCGTCTGTGTCCTTGGCAGCGCGACTCCTTCCTTGGAGGCTTGGGCAGCCACCACCCACAAGGCCGATGGCTTGGTGAAGCTGGAGTTGCGCGAACGCGTGGCCGGCGGGGCTCTGCCTAAGATTCAAGTGGTGGATATGCGCGAGCAAAAGCCCGAGCAAGCCAAGTGGTTGGTTTTGTCCCAACCTTTAGTGCATGCTTTGCAGCAAACTTTAAGGCGCAAGGAGAGGGCGATTTTATTTTTGAATCAACGTGGTTTTGCCCCGGCTTGGCATTGCCGTAGTTGTGGTGGAAGTGTGCATTGCCAAACTTGTGATGTTGCGCTTACTTATCATCGTTGGCGCAAAAAAGCGATTTGCCATTATTGTTTGCATGAGGAGGAGCCACCGCAGATTTGCCCACACTGTGGACGCAAAGTGGAGATGGTGGGGGTGGGTACAGAACGGGCCGAGGATACTGTGCAGCGCTTGCATCCACAGGCACGTTTGGCGCGCATGGATCGCGATACCATGTTGCGGCGCGAATCCTACGAGCAAGTCTTGAGCGATTTTGGCGCGGGGAAAATCGATGTGCTCTTGGGAACGCAAATGGTTGCCAAGGGCTTGGATTTTCCTGAGGTGACTTTGGTTGGGGTTCTCAATGCGGATACCGCCTTGCATCATCCTGATTTTCGCGCCAGCGAGCGTTGCTTTAATTTGATTGCACAAGTGGCTGGGCGTGCTGGGCGCAGTGCGCGCGGGGGCCAGGTGGTGGTGCAAACTTGGATGCCAGAACATCCTGCCATTCAAGCTGCCCAGCATCACGATTATGAACGCTTTGCCAAGCAGGAACTTGAAGAAAGAAAGCTATTTGGCTTTCCACCCTATGGTGTCGTTTTGCGTCTGACTTTTGAGGCTGAGCAATGGCAGCGGGTGGAGCAAAATGCGCAAGATGCGGTACAAAAGTTATTGGCAATGCAAGCTCCCAATACCAAAATTCTTGGCCCAAGTGCGCCGCCGGTGGAGAAATTGCGGGGCCGCATCCGCCGGCAAATTCTAATTAAAACCCAACGCCAGGGGCTCTATCAATTGCGCCCGGTGCTTTATGATCTCTGCCAAAAGCGGGGAGTGACGGTGGATCCGCTATAATTTTTGGGGAGAGGTCAAGTCCACAGCTTCTCCGCCATTGCTTTGTGCAAGCTCGGCGAGAAAATCGGCGCGCACCTCGCCAGCAGCAATCGTATTGATGACAACATGACGGTCGCGGTTGATGCGTTCCAATTCCGCCAAAATGGCTTTGGGTAGAACCACACGGCCGAAGGTTGGGTCGCCGTCGGTAAGGAGGAATATTGTTTGCACGTTTTGATAACCCAAAGCCACCATCAAAGCACCGTATAAATTGGTCGGGCCGTCGGGCCGTGTTCTCTGTAGGAAATCCTGTGCGGAATCGATATTTTCTGCATTGGCTGGTGCTAAAAATTCCTTCCATGTCTGCACACCACCGGAGAAAAGAAGAATGTTGAATTGCACATCGTCTTGCAAGAGAGCAATGGTGTCGGCCAAGGCGTTGGCAAAATGTTGGTAGTAACTTTCGTCGGCATTGTAGGGGGAGTTCATCGAACCACTAATATCCAACACGAAAACTACACCGCCCTGGGGCACGGGGATGCCGTGATAAACGCTAGTGGCCACAGAATCATGCCCCTTGGCCCGTCGCGCCCGTCGTTTGGCAAGCCGTTGTTGGGCGACTTCCAATGGCGGCAGCACATAATCATTGGGCATATCTTCCCACCACAGTTTCCAAGTGTGGAGGGCAGGGCCAAAGTCTTCTCCTGTGAGCTGGCACAAGGCCTCCACGGCATCTTGACGCACGCGTCCGGTTTCTTCCTCGACGAGCCGTACCAATGCTGGGACGGATTCGGTGCGGCGAAAACCGAGGAGAGCTTGCACGGCTGTAGCGCGCACTGCCCACTGGCTGTCGGACAAAAGTTGTAGCAGAGTTTGGAAAGCCTGTTCCGAATCGGGGAAGAGTGCCAAGCCCTCGGCAGCATGCAGACGAATGGGGGCGCGCGCGTCTTGGGCAAAAAGAACCAATTGCGGCACAAAATCAGCAGGGAGGTTACCCAACTGAGCTAAAGCCCATAGCGCTGTGGAGCGTGTTTGTGTGCTTCCCTGGCCGAGCTGGGCGATGAGTTGGGACACCACCTCCGGTGGATGTGCGCGAACCAGACCTTCGATAGCAAAGGTGCGGATGCTAATGGAGGGATGTTGCAACAACTCCACCAAAACAGGGGCGCAGAGGTCGGGTTGGGCAGAGGCGGCCATGGCCAAGGCGGAAGCTGCAGCCTCAACCACTTCCGGATTTTCACTTTCCAATCCTTCTTCAATCAATATCTGTACTTCGCTGACAGTTTTGGCGTTTTGCAGCAACACCAGGATGTCGGGTTGAAGGGCGAGGTTGTTGGCGTGAGCATAGGCATGCAACAAGGTTTGAAAACAGGCGGCTCCACCGAAGGTGGCGAGGGCGCGAAAAGCTGCCAAGCGCAACTGCAAATCGGGGTCGGTGAGATAACTTTCCACCGTTTTTAGCCCTTTCTCCAATTTCAACTTGCCAATGCCATAAAGCCCAACTCCGGCGTAGATGTTGTCCTTGGATTTGGCAGCTTTCAACACCACTTTGTCGAGTTTGTCGACCTTGTGATCAATCAGATTGCGCAATATTTCAGCGCGGATGTTTAGGTCGCTTTCCTTTTTCAAGCGATGGTCGCGCAAAAACTTTAAATCGTCCGGGCTGCCCTGCGATAAATCTAGGCAGGCCTGCCGCCGGTAGTTGGGATGGGTGCGGTTGCGGGCAAGAGTGCGCAGTTTGCTGTTGGCATAAGGGGTGCCAGCCAAGGCAATGCCGTGAATGGCGGCAAGTTCTAGCTTACCCTCGAGGTGGGGAAGCAATTGGAGCAAGGCATCCACAGCCTCCTTGTCGCCAATCTTGCCCAGGCGATGAAGAGCCTCGACGGCGGCGTCGAAATCACCAGCGGCTTGTTGTTGTTGAAAATCCGCCAGGTTCTCGGCCAACGAAGAGGCGGTTTCGGGGTTTTGCCAACCACGAGTCGGAGCAACTCCCAACAACAGGGAGAGGAAAAACGGGAGGAGGGTGAGAGGCATGCTTTGGTGCGTGCTCAGGGGATGGAAAATAGCCAGTTGACGGAAACAAGTCACGCAAAAGCTGCGCCTGGGCCGGAAGACGATAAAATGGTCTGAAATTCCCGGAGCCTTTCATGTTTCAGCCAAAAACCATCATCGAACCGTTTCGCGTCAAAGTCGTGGAACCTCTTCCCAGGCGCACGCGTGAACAACGGGCCGAGGCCCTGGTTGCCGCCCAGTGGAACCTGTTTTCGGTTCCCGCGCGGGAAGTCACCATTGATTTGATGACCGATTCCGGAACCTCGGCGATGAGCCAGGAGCAGTGGGCGGCTGTATTTCGGGCGGATGAATCCTATGCCGGTGCAAACTCCTTTTTCCGTTTTCGCGATGCGGTACAAGAGCTCACCAACATGCCGCATGTCATTCCTGTCCACCAGGGGCGGGCGGCTGAGCGCATCCTTTTCAGTGTGGTCGGCGGCGAAGGCCAAGTTATTCCGGCCAACACCCATTTTGATACTACCCGTGCCAATGTGGAGGCCAGTGGTGCTGAGGCCTTGGATTTGGTGATTGAAGAAGGGCGTTGCCCCAGCACCGAACATCCCTTCAAAGGCAACATGGATGTAGCTGCCTTGCAGAAGCTGTTGGCGGAGCGCAGCGAACAAGTACCGATGGTGGTGTTGACTGTGACCAACAACTCGGGTGGCGGCCAACCCGTATCTTTGGCCAATATGCGGGCGGTGCGCGAAATTTGCGATCAATACCAAGTTCCCTTGTTCTTGGATTGCGCCCGCTTTGCGGAGAACGCTTGGCTGATTCATTTGCGCGAAGAGGGCCAGCAACAGCGTAGCCCCAAGGCCATTGCTCAAGAGATGTTTCGCTTGGCCCATGGCACTTGGATGTCGGCAAAGAAGGATGCTTTTGGCAATATTGGCGGGTTTCTGGCCTTGCATGACGACGCCTTGGCTTCCCAGTGTCGCAATATTTTGATTCTCACCGAGGGCTTCCCCACCTACGGAGGCTTAGCTGGTCGTGATTTGGAAGCCTTGGCGGTTGGCTTGGAAGAGGTGTTGCATGAAGACTATTTGCAATACCGCATCCAAAGTACTCATTATGTTTGGCAGCATCTGGATGCCGCCGGGGTGCCACTGTTGCGACCAGCAGGTGGTCATGCCGTGTATTTGGATGCCCGCGCCTTTCTTCCCCATGTGCCGGTAGCCGAACTCCCGGGCCAAACCGTAAGCATCGCTTTGTTCTTGGAAGGTGGGGTGCGGGCTTGTGAAATTGGCACCGTGATGTTCGGCCATACGCGGGATGATGGTTTGCAAGAACCCGGCCCCATGGATTTGGTGCGCTTGGCCATTCCTCGTCGCGTATACACCCAGTCGCACATGGACTACGTGATTGAGGTGGTGCGCTATGTGTTTGAACGGCGTCAGCATCTAGGTGGCCTGCGGATTTTGAATGAACCACCAGCGTTACGACACTTTACTTGCGGATTTGAGCCCTTGGGATGGGACCCGCTTGCGTTAACTTAGGCGCATCGTGTTCGCGTCATCCCTCCGCCACTCCCTGCTATTCCTCTTCTTGCTTGCGCCCCCTGCGCTGGCTCAGGCGAAGGTGCAGCAGGAGGAGGTCAGTGTGCGCTATGGCCGGGAAGCCTTGGAGCAAGGCGATTTCACCCAGGCTTACCAGCATTTCAGTTATGCCCTGAGCCGTTCGAGTGCCCCCTTGGCAGAAGCTTTGTGGCTGTTGCAAACCGCAGCGCGGGCCGAGGATGCCGACGCTCAGGCTTTGTGGGTGCATGAGGTTTATGCTTACGGCAGCAATGCCAAAGGTCGGCTTGGGTTGAAAAAGAATCAAGCGCAGTGGTTGCCAAGCGAAGATCCTTGGCCATCTCAGCTGGCTATTGCCCGTGCGCAAGCGTTGCAAGGAGTGAAAAAATTTCGGGATCGTCATGCTCAGGGGCGGCGACCAGCAGAACCCTTATTGGCAGAATGGGCCGAGGATTTTGGACGCATGCTGGCTTTGCCGGTGCCATCTTTGCGGCAACTGTATGCCGAGGATTTTTCCCCGCAGTTACGACAAGATTCCAGTTTGCAAAAGGATGTGGTGCAAAACCTGGAGCGTATCATCCGCCAGGGCTTTGCCACCAGCCATCCCGATCTCGTAATTCGGGCGGCGCGGTCTTTGCGGGGCTTGGCTGCGCAGGCGCGATTTAAGGATTTGGCAGGTCCACCTCCACTCAAGTTAAGCCAAGAAGAAAAAACAGCCAATGCGGCCTTGGCTCGTGCGCGCAAAATCTTGGTTCAGGACACCCCGATTCTGACTGTGGAGCAACTAGAAGATTTTGAGGAAGACGAACAACGTCTGTTTACTTTGCAGCATGCTTCGTTTGCCCATCCAGGACTAGCCGTATCTCCGCATCATCTTTACACCATTGAAACATCTTGTGGTTACTGGACTTTGCTGGGGGTGGCGTCGACTGTGGAAAGTCATCATCAACGTTTGTTGCAGTGGTATGGCGACGACCCTTTCCAAGGCCGTCCGGGATGGATGCGCATCGTTCCTGACTCCCATGGTTTGGAAATGGAGGGGGCCGGTTATTGGTGGGTGGGTGGATTCCAAGGCGGCGACACCACAACTTTGGTCTGCACCTTAACCAGCATTCCAGCTTTGGGCAGAGGAATTACTCATGAGTTGACGCACCGTTTTGATGGTGCCATGTTTGGCGGGTTACCGGCGTGGCTTGCTGAAGGGCGCGCCGTGTGGACAGCAAGCAGTTATGGAAAAGTTGAAGATATGGAATTTGTCGACGACCATGTCAATTTCGGCACCATGTTTGGCGTGGCGCAAAAAGGATATGGTGGAGTGGACAAGCTGCGGGATTTAATCAATGGAGAGATTGAAGAATACCGTGACAATTATTCTGCTGGCTATGCCTTGTTTGTTTACCTTCGCTCTTGGACGGGCTTTGAGGATGAATTCCCGGAGCCGATTTTCGGTCAAGCTTTGCAGCGCTTTATGCAGGATCGAAAGCGTAGCAAGGGCGGTGGACTAAAAGGTTTTGAAAAATATTTTGTGGATGGCAAAGACGGGCGACCAGAAGATTTTGAAACCTTTGCCGCAGATTATCATCGGTTTCTGCAAGGCTTTTACTGGAAAGATCCTAAGCCTTGGTTGGAGCGCTACGATCCTCGCCCACCAACGGGGGAAACTGCGGAGCGGGTGATGGATGAGCCTACCGCCACCTGGTTACGTCGCCGCGCCGAGCCTTGGTTCGGTCAAGATCAAGCTCGCGTCGCCGGGGAAGTTTGTGTTGCTGCGGGTTTGGACAAAGAAGCGCTTGCCGCCTTTCGTTGGTCTTTGGCGGTGGATGAGCCAGCCGATGCGGAGCTCGAAGAATTTGCTCGCCTTTGCGCCCAACAAAAAGCGGAAGATGCAAGTTGGATTTTGCAGCATTGGCCGCGTTTTTCCAGCCCACGACGGGATTTTTATGGGCAAGGGCAGGCTGCGCCCTTTCTCAATCAACTGCCAGCTGTTGTGGAATACTTACAGCAACTCGAAGAGGCGGTTTTGTTTTATCGAGAACAGGGCCTAGCTGCGACGGCTTCCGCGCTAACCGCCGATTACAATCAAATTGCCAGCTATTTGGGGCTCGAAGGAATTGCACCCTTGCCAGCAGTGGAATTGCAGCTGCACCCATTCCAACACCCTCCCCATCATTTGGGTTTGAGCGGATGGTTTGAGCAAGGGCTTACTGGCCATGAAGATCGTCGTGTCGAGCATTTGTGGTTTGTGGATTATCAGCAAGACTTGCATGTGGGCCGGGATCATGCGCGCACAGGTACCGACACCATGGACCGCAATGCTCCTATGCGTGATGCTTTCGTTGTGTCGCGCGAATGGCAAGAGCCAGGCCAATATCGTTTGCGCTGCAAGATTGAGCAGACCTCCTCCTTTTTTCACGGCGGTGTGGTCATCGGTTGGACCCGACGCGACCGCAATATCCGCTTTGATTTTTTGGGGGGTGACGCCCAGTATGCGAGTGGTGAAGAGGACAGCCGCGCCGCAGCAAATGGGTTTCAATGGTCGCTGGATGGTTTGTATGCGCGGCAATCGGCGAGGCGCGGAGGTGTGGGCTTCGAGCGTGAAAAAACAACTTGGGATTTGGAGATTCGCGTCGATGGGCCGACGGTAGAAGTTTGGGTGGACCACCGCCTCGAGGCCCGCCTTAGCACCTTGGACGCACGACCGATTCAGGGATATTTTGGTTTCTATACTTCGGCTGGGGCGATGCGGGTGGTGTCCCCCCAAGTGCAACGCTTCGACCGCGCCCAATTTGTGGCCGCGGCTGGCGCTTTAGGTGGAGGCTTTCATCCGCGGAGAAAAGGCGCCAGCAAGTTGCGTGAGTTGCTGGATCGTCCGCTGACGGGTTTGCCTCTGGTAGGTGCGGGGACTGCAATTTTGTGGTTTCCCGAAGAATCTGCAGAGCATTTGGAAAAACTGGAGGCAGGAGCCTGGGAAGCCCATATCAAGGAAAACCTAGATCGCTTCCTCGAGTTTTGGGATGTGGAAGACCCAAGTCAAGGTGTGCTTGTGGTTTTGCCACAGGGGCTTCCAGCCGCTGAGCGCAAAGACCTTCCATCCTCCTACCAAGAGGCTAACGAAGATTTTGAACTTCCCAAGGGCGGCTTACTGTGGGCCACCCATCCGCCCCGCCCTGATTTGCAGGAGGGGAGAATGACGGTAGGGGGATGGACTCGGCCGTTATTGTTATTTGCCGACCCCGCTGGAATTGTCCGTTTTGCTCGGCGCATCTCCACCAGCCAACCGGGTTTGCATCGGGACCTGGTGCGTTTGCTGTTGGAATATCAAGATCATCAGCGCCCGGGGCAAGCCGGGGCCGATGATTAGAAATTATTGAATTTCGATTTCACTAAAGCCAACCGCAGATTCGCCCAATTCCCCACCTTCAATTTCTTGAATTTGAATTCGCATGAAATTGATGCGGCTGCGTGGCGGCAATTCGATAACAGTTTTATTGGCTGGAGAGTTTTGCAGGGTATAAAGGGTGGGCTCTTTGTCTTTATTCATCCACAGGGCGATTTTTCTTACTCGGGGAAAATCATCCCAATCCAACCGCCGCGTATGGGCTTGGGTGAGGAGGATGCGTTGGGCCTTTACCTTCTTCTTCAGTTTGACTTCCAGCCAAGGGCTTGCGTCGTTGGTGCTACAAGCCCAAAACGACCACATGCCGTTGTCGACTAAGCGATTGCCGCTGTTGCCCCCAAGTTGGGAAGAAACGGATACTTCAGGCCGATAGGCTGGAATTTTGTTGCGCACAGAATCACTTGCGTATCCTAAATCTTGTGGCCGAATCCCCGTGCGATAATCAACCTCCAGCACATCACTATCTTGTACCAAGCCCGAGGATAAGGTGGCCGTCGCCCGAATTTGCCATAGCCCCGGCTCTTCAAACTCAAGTTGGCAGGCAAAACGGTTGCCATCCCCCAGTGCCACTTCCTGCCAGGGCTGCTCTTTTCTTCGCGCAAAATAACGCACCTTATCGACAACGGTATTTTTGGGCGGAACCACCCATGCCACCAGTGGACTACCTTCCACAATATGCAGAGCAAGCGCCCCTTCTTTTTCCGGTGTGACATAGTGGGTGTTGTTGGCATTCAAGCTGCTCCCTGTGACTGCAGCGCTGGCCGTGGCGCGGCGCAAGAAAAGCAGAGCAAAACAAGTGGCAGTATCGAAATCTCCCCAAGGCGTTGCCCAACTGCCATTGGGTGCCTGTGACAACACCAAATAGCCGGCACCTTCGTCGTACCAGTGATGCCTTCCAATTTGCTCTAAATCCAAGAGTGCGCCAATCCGCTCGACCCCATAAAGCCAGTAGTAGAAAAAGGTGCCATCGCTTCGCTTTGGGTTTTGCGCTAAGGAAAATTCTCGTGCCAACCAGGCAATGCCGTCTTCAATGGCTTTGTCGACTTTTGATTTGTCGGAGGGGGAGATGCGTTCGCCGAGTTGTTCTCGCGCAATGGCCAAAATGGCAATACCAGCGGATGTCATCGAGCCCGTCGCACCGGTGGGATGCCCGCGGTAGTAAATAAATCCTTTTTCTGTGACCGCCGATTTTCTACGTACAGTTTCCTGTGCAATTAGGGTGCCGCGGATGACGTTCTTCCATACTTTGGCTGGCACATCCACCCCCTGTTGGGTAGCAGCACGCAAACCAAGCATGGCAAATTGGGTGCAAGACAAATCCCAATGGCCTTCGGGGTAGGCCCAAGCCCCATTGTTGCCCTGCCAGCTAATCAAATCGTCGGCGCGCTCCTCTATCCAATCCAAGTAATTGGGATTGTCCAAGGTTGCGAGAGCCATAAGCTCGCAGCCAGCAGAATAGGTTTTTTCGGAAGGAGAGCTACGCAGATACTCTAGCCCCCGCAACACCGCCGGGTGCTGGGGAGAAACTCCCGATTTCAACAAGGTATAGACCGCCAATGCGGTAGCTCCATTGCGGTATCGCGGCTGGCGATCCGACCACGAGCCGTCAATCAGTTGTCGTGCAAAAATAAATTCAACTCCACGCCGGATGGCTTGATTGATTTCCGTTTGCGAGACCGTGTTTTGCGCTTGCATTTCAAAGGCCCAACTGCCGCCAAGTTGAATTACCTCTATGAGCAAATGGTTGATGCCTTTTTGCAAGGGCAGCACCACACTTTCTTCAAAGGGGTTTGCGCTACGGACCTCTGTGCGCGCGGCCAAGCGCTCCCCATTCAACCACAACACAAAACCATCATCGCTGCCAAAAAAAACTACCGGCTGGGTGGCTTGAGAACTACGAATGGTTGCGTGCAGAAACGCAGCCTGATGACCTGGATTTGCACCCAACAACCGTGCAATATCAAATCGTCCGACATCGAAAGCCTGGTCTCCCCGCGGATGGACGCCGACAGCAGGCTTCCATTGCAAAAAAGAGCCAGCCAACTCCAAGGGATGTTGCAATGGATCCCATTCCTTATCCGCCTGCATTTCTGCAAGCTGACGCTCTACAGGGTGTTTGAGGTTGACATCCCTTGGATCGGGATGAGAGAAGGGGCCAATGACCGCCCATGGGCCGACCTCCATGGATACCGCGGACTCCTGCTGGACAGGAGAGGGTAAACCTAAGGACAAAGCAAGGGTGGCCAGCAGCAGCACGGAACTAGATTAGCACGCACCAGGAGGGGCTGTTATTGCACCCAGGAGCCAAAACTTTGCCCCAGCTGATGTCGACTGGCATCGGCGATTTGAAACCAAATCGCTCGTCCCTGGAAGGAGAGAGGAACGGAAACATGGAGGCTGGCATCCCCCGCAGAGTTGGCCAACATGGGAAGACTCATGACGGGTGGAGATAAGTTGGCTAAGCCATAGGGTGACAACCAAGGTCCTGGGCCCTGCAAGCTCATGCCCAGCCAGGCCAGTTGATTGGGTGTGATACCAGAGGACTGGAAGATTGCACTTTGGCCGGCTTGCAGGTTTTGCACGGAAAGAGTGGGGCCAGCATTTTCCACTACCGCTCGGATAAAGAGGTTTTTCGATTCTGCGGAAAAGGACGAAAAGACATCTGCGCAGTCTGCACTTACTTGGCTATGGCCGGAGCTAGGAGTATCGAAAGGAATGGTAAAGCCGTTTTGTCCAGAGCAGGGATTGCTTGGGCGCAATTCCACCCAAAACTCTTGGCTTCCAAGCACCAAGTGCAAACTGCTGACGTCGATCACCTGCCAGTTAGTGGAATCTACGTTAGCAGTTTGTTGCGGTAGGGTGGCAAGCACAAGGCCGGTGGCATTGCGAATAATCAAATCAAAATCACGCCCACTTCCCCATTGGGTTACGGCCACATAGCGCACTTGCAACAACAAACCAGCAGGGCTCTGTGGAGTAAAGCGCACAGCCTGTGCCCAGTAACTCCAGCCAGGTTGGATGTTGGCGTTTTGTAAATTGCGCGCGAGTCCAGAATAAATCCCACTGTCGTAGGCAAGTTCGGTGCTATTGGGTGGCAGGGGCGGGGAACTTACTGTGCCTCTTGCGGCCATCCCTGGTTCTAGGGTGAGGATGCCGTTGCTTTGGAATTGCTGGCCACAGAGCCCCGCCATTCCCAATCCTGTCCATAACAAAATCAGGCTGAGACGCGAAAGACCGCGGCTCACCAGGGGGAAATGCGCCATATCCAACGCTACCCCCCAGCGACTGCGGTCGGCGGGAAAAAACCGAAGAATTTCGCGCTTAGTCGCGGCGCATGAACAGCATGAGGATGTATTGGAACATCAAGACGAAGTCGATCAGCAAGGTGGCGGCGGCAGTGGCGGCCATGTTCGGGGGATAGCGCTTCATGATGTTTTGAGTGTCGTAAAGGACGAAGCCTCCCATGAGCACGACAAAGGCGAGAGGGAATCCCCAGCCACTGACAAGGCCGGAGCCGATGCCAAAGTAGCTCAACACAGCAATCGCCATCAAGGCGAAAAAGCCCATGTACAAGGCTCCGCGCAGCCACAAAAAATCGCGTTTGGTGGTGAGAGCGTAGAAGCTAAGACCGCCAAAAACAGCGCAAGTTAAGGCAAAGGCTTGGGTGACAATGCCGGTGCCCATGCTCAGCGTGTCGGGGACCAAAACCCCATTATTCAAAGCCTCTATAGCCAGGGTGTTGCCTTGACACAAGGCGATGTAAACCAAGGGTGCGGTGAGGAAACCCTCCAACACGCCAAAGAGGCCCAGCCCCAACAAGCTGGCAGCAGTGCCGGCGGAGGCCGTCATGCGCAACAGCAGGAACATGGCACCCATCAACAGGATGAAGCCCAAAAAGCCGCCGCCCATCAGGTTTAGTGCGGATTTTAGTAGGCCTTCGTTGAAGGTGACGAGCAGGGTGGTGCCCATCCAGGTGACCATGGCACCGCTAAAAAGGGTGTAGACCTTGCGCAAAAAGGCAAGGCGGGTAGGGGTGTCGGCATAAGCCACGCTGCCCGCTTGCGCGGTAACAGGTACGCCAAAAGCTCCGGTTCGAGTGGTACGCATGAGACTATTCTATCGCTGTGATTTTGGTGTTTGGTGTGCAGTGCTTCCAGCTTGCAGTGAGGACCAGGCTGCCGCTTACCGCTGCCAGGAGGGGCAGAGAAACGGGGGTGCCCAGCAGCCAGCCGCCGATACTGAACAAAAGCCCGTAAATCAGGGCGATGCCGCCGGCCCAGGCGAGGAAAAAAGGTAGCCATCGCCGCCATTGGTGGCGGCCGAAGGGTGACCAGGCGCCAATCGGGAGCACGCGGTCGTAGAAGGCCTGGAGGTGCTGTTTGGGCACAGGACGAGTACAGAGAGTGACGAAAACGCTGACACTCAACGCACTACTAATTACGAACAAATAGGACAGAGGGTAGGGAATATTTAGCCAGGCTTGGTCGGCGCCGAAGATTGGCGTGTTGGTGAGGATGGTGGTGAGCGTGGAGGTGAGCAGTGCAGATAGTTCTGTCCAAGGGTTGGCGCGCCACCAAAACCAGCGCAGCAAAAGAGCAGGTCCTAGGCCGCCCAATAAGGAGAGGGAAAAGATAAAGAGACTGGAAATACTGCTGGCGGAGAGGGCGAAAATCGCAGCCAGCACTCCAATTCCAATTTCCACAAAGCGCCCGACCCATACGTAATGCGTGTCGGCGGCTTTCGGTCGTAGAAAGCGCCGGTACAAATCGTTTACAACATAGGCCGAGGCAAGGTTGAAATGGGTGTCGAGGGTACTCATGAAGGCGGCCAGGAAGCTGGCGCAGAGCAAGCCGAAAAAACCTGGGCCGAGGAGTAGAGCCATCATCCGTGGGTAGGCTTCCTCGTAGTCCGGAATCATGTTGCCGTCGGCACCTGCAATCAAACTAAGGTCGGCTGTTGGAATCAACACCAAGGAGGCGAGGCCAACCACAATCCACGGCCACGGGCGCAAACAATAATGGGCGAGATGAAACCAGAGGGCGGCACCACGAGCATGGCTTTCGCTGCGGCAAGCCGAATACCTCTGCACCCCGGCGCTGCCACCGTCGGCGTTTTTGTTCAACCAACCTTGAACGCCAACGAGAATGAAAAACGCGCCCATGCCTTGGGTCCACCAGGCCAGAGAAGTCCAAGTGGAGGGCGCTTGGGTTTTGCCGTCTACGGCATGGGGCAATAAGGAGGTGGTTGCGGGGCCGAGTTCTTGGAAGGTTTGGCGGGTGGCTTCGATTCCGCCGAGGGCGTCGATGGATTTCCACGCCAGCAAAATGGCCCCGCCGAGGGCGAGGACGAATTGAAAGAGGTCGGTCATGACCACCCCCCAAAGACCAGACAAAAAGGAATAGGAAAGAGCCAGCAAAAGGGCGCCGCCGACAATCCAGACGTCGAGGCTGCCATCTTCCAAATTCAGGACCACGCGCACCAACTTCAGCATGGCCAGCAAAACCCAAGCGAGGACGACGGTGTTGGTGACGATGGCGTGATAACCACCGTAAAAACCGCGCAAAAAGCGAGCAGCCTGGCCGGTGTAACGGCGTTCGATGAACTCGGCGTCCGTTGTTACTTCCAGCCGTCGCCACCAAGCGGCGAAACAAACAAAAGTGAGGCTGCCGCCGACGGCCATGCCCCACCAAACCCAGTTTTTGGCAATGCCTTCATGGCGGACCCAACCACTGACCAGGAGGGGAGTGTCGGCGGCAAAGGAGGTGGCAACCAAGGAGGTGCCGGCCACCCACCAAGGCAAGCTGCGACCGGCTAGATAAAAATCTTGGGTGGAGCGAGAGGCACGGCGGGTGAGGAGCATGCCCACGCTGAGGGCAAACACCAAGTAGCCCCCGATGACATACCAGTCGAGGGGTTGGAAGTGGGTCACGGCTTAGGCGCCGGCCGTAAGAAGCATGCCGAGCAGTGCCGGCGAAAGACCTGGAAGATACCAACCGCGGGCGGCTGCGGGTGCAAGTTGGGCGGCATCCGGAGCACCTGCCACATAGAGAGGAGGATGGTGATGTTGGATGGCTTCGAGCCAAGGACCAGGAATATTGGGTAGCCCATGTCCTTCGCGCGCCCCGCACAAAATGAGGAGGGGGCCGGGAAAGGTGTTGGGCGGAGCAGAGTCGGCGGCGAATACCGGCATATCCCATTCCTCCAGGTACTTCAGAGCGTCGGGCGTGGAGGCGAGGTTAAGGGCGAGGGTGGGCCGAGTATGGGAGCGTCCACCAGAGCCACCAGGCAAGGGGCGCAACAAAGTTTTGGCACCGCCACCTAAAACCAAGGGCCGCGGAGTGGCGACTTCGGTATCTAAGCCGAGGCGAATGAGTGTGTCGAGGCGGCCGACGGCTTGAAATACACGTTCTTGATCCAAATCGCCGCGCTCGAGGGCGTCGCGCAAGGTGATGGCAAGGGCGACGGGATCTTCGGGGTCGAGTAGAAGGTCGACGCCAGCATGCAAGGATTCCACAGCAAGTTCCTCATGCGGCCCATCACCAAAGCCAACCATGCGCAAGGAATCGGTGACGACGACGCCATCGTAATTCCAATCTTTGCGCAAGATATCCATCAGCGTTTTCGAGCGGCTGGCGGGGCGACCTTCGGGATCGAGTAATGGGTATTCGATATGCCCGACCATCACCGAGGGGCATTGGCCGAGTAAGGTTTGGAATGGCTCCAGGTGGGGCGCCGGATCTTCGAAACAAACAGCCATTTCGGTGTGACTATCCTGGCTGACGCCACCATGACCGGGAAAATGTTTGGCGCAGGCTAAACCGCCGGCATCGGCCAGCCCTTGGAGATAGGCGCCGGCGCATTCCACCACGCGTTGGATTTCGCCGCCAAAGGAACGGTTGGCGATGATGGGTGAGCGGGTGGCGTCGGCATCGAGGCGATGCAAATCCAAGACCGGACCCATAATCCAACGCACATTGGCTGAGGCAGCTTCAGCGGCGGTGCGGTGGCCCGCGTTGTAGCAGGCTTCGGTGCCAAGCAAACCCAAAGCCCAAGCATCGGGCAAAGGTGTGAGGCCATCGAATTGTTGGCCGGCGCCACGCTCTAGGTCGGCGCAAAACAGGATGGGGTGGCCAGCCTGGTCTTCCAAGGTTTCATGCAGCCACTGCACATCCTCGGCGTCGCCTCCAAAAATCATGAACACGCGGGGATCGAACTCGCGCAGGCAACGCAGGGCCTCCGCGAGCCCCTCTCCCTTGTCGAGGCGCAGGGTGGGAGCAACGAGGTAGTCGGTAGGGGCTTGGGTCACTGCAGGGTAGGTTAAGTCCGGCCATGGGTTGCGTCGAGCCGGAGCGCGTAGAATCCCATTTTCATGACCACACCCCTCCTCCTCGTCCATGGCGGTGCCGGTGATTTGCCGGCGGATTCGCGTGCGGCTCACGCGGCTGGTTGTTTGGAAGCCGCACGTGCGGGCGGAGCGGTGCTCATTGCTGGCGGTTCCGTGGTCGAGGCGGCGTGTACGGCGGTGGAGGTGTTAGAAAACAACCCCATTTACAACGCAGGTGTGGGTTGCGCTCTCACCCGTAGTGGCCGCGTTTCTTTGGATACGGCGGTCATGGATGGGCATTCCCGCCATGCTGCCGGGTTGGCGGCTTTAGATGCTTTTCCCAACCCCGTGCGGATTGCACAAGCGATGCTCGAAGAGCCAGAAGTGTTGCTGGTTGGTCAACCGGCTTCGGAATGGGCCGAGCGGCATGGTTTTCGCCGTGTGCCGGAAGACGAGCTCACCACGGAGTCGGCGCGGGTGCAATGGCACAAAGTAGTGGAGGAAGGCGCCGACCCCAACTTCGCCGGCGGCACGGTCGGTTGTGTGGCTCGCGATGCGCAAGGCCATTTGGCGGCGGCGACAAGCACCGGCGGCACCATGGGCAAACAGCCGGGACGGGTTGGGGATTCCCCTCTAATCGGTGCCGGCACTTATGCGGATTCTGTCTGTGCCTTGAGCGCCACCGGACAGGGCGAAGCATTTATGCGCTCCGTTTTCGGGGCTCGCGTGGCCGACGCCGTGCGTTATGGTGAGGCGCCTAACCAAGCCTTGAAGCGGATGCTGGAGCGCACTCGCGACTTCTTTGGAGGGGTAGGAGGTGCAATTTTGATTACCGCGGAGGGCGATCCACATTTCTATTGGACCACACCTGGTATGTCGCACGCATGGTGGACTCCCGACGCTACAGGGAGCGGCATTTGAAGCGAGCAAACGGTATTTCCCCAGGCACCTGGTGGATGTTGGCGGCGGCCTTTTCCTTTGCAGTGATGGCCGCTGCCGCCAAGATGCTGCCAGAGCATTCCGCTTATGAGAAAGTTTTTTGGCGCAGCCTGATTTCTGTATTGCTCACGTTATTGATGATGCGTGGGGGTAGGAAGAATCTGAGGCCGCATCGACCTGGCATGCTCTTCACCCGTGCACTTTTTGGATTTGCTGGTCTTACTTGCTATTTCGAAGCGATTGCGCGCATTCCCTTGGGCACTGCAGTTACGGTGTACAACCTCACGCCGATCTTTGCCGCTGTGGTTGGAGTGGTTTTTTTGAGTGAGCGCTTTTCCCTACGTCAAGCTTTGGCCATTGGTGTCGGGCTTGGTGGAGTGGCTTGTGTGAAGGGGTTTTCCGCCGATGTTTCTTGGCAAGGGGTGGCTTTTGCTTTAGCAACCGCATTTTTCTCGGCCATAGCCTATAGCTTGGTGCGGGTACTCAACCGCGTGGAACACCCGCTCACCATCGTCTTGGCGTTCCCTTTGGTTTCTATTCCGCTATCTTTGCTTCTTGGTATTTCTGAATTTCATTGGCCTTCAGGCGCGGCATGGATGTGGCTTTTGTTGCTGGGGCTTGGCACCCAGGGCGGACAAGTTTGCCTTACTTATGCCTTGCGCCACCACAATGCTTCTCGTGCCACTCAAATTGGCTTTGTCGGCGTGGTGTTCGCCATGATCTTTGGCTGGGCTCTGGGTGACGGTCTGCCTACATGGCCGCAGCTGTTGGGCGCAGGGTTGGTTTTTTGGAGCTTGGTTTTGGGTGCTGCTCAGCCACGCCGAGTACGCATTTTTCCTCCTCGACGGTAATCAGAAATCAAAGTCTTTTTCCGCTTCAGCTTCGCCAACTTGTTGTTGGATAAACTTGGTTGCCAAATCCATCATCGGCGTTAGATCTCGGAATCGAAGATTTTTTGGGCGTTGTAGTAATTGTGCAGTGGAGGGTGCAGACCAAGAAAGATTGTTCGCATCTAAGAACATTGTGAGTGTGAAATATTCCTTTTGCGGATGGATCTTGCTGGCAAAGGAAGCCGTGAAGTTTAGTGATAAAACTATGCCGGTGCGTGCTTCAAATGTGGCTTGACAACGAACCTCGGGATCCCAGTCTTTCCACGATAAGGATTGAACTGGCATCAAATGCTGCCAGATCTCGGCCCACTGAGATTGCTGTTGAGGTTGAAATTGAAAACTTGCATGCAGTTGGTTGTTTTTCAGCTGCAAGGATTGGCAAGCTAAGGTGTTGCCGAATGCGTTTTGCAAACGCTGAGGGTGAAATATATGCGCAGGATCCCATCCAGGTCTCAGTTGGAGAATAGAATAGGGCGGAACACCATGCAGCCTCAGTTGTTGGAAAAAGGTTGGCATGATTTGTTCTAGAGCCAGGAAGTTATTCCGGAATGAGGTTTGTTCAAGTTGTACTGCATAAAATTGATCTGCGGGAACTTCGGGAACATTTTTGGCTTTTCCCCAGGCACGCAAGAAAAATCCATCGAATTGAGTGGTGCCATGGAGTTGCCAAGTTTCTTCCCGCTGTGGGAGTTTGAGTTGTAGATTGGTGTCGAGGCGCGCGCGTTCTTGATCGAGCCCTTGAAAGAAAAAAGAACCTTTGGCTGTTCCGAAAACGTTGGCTTGTTGAGCAGAGGATGCTTTGAAAGTTGCTTGTAAAACATACTCTATTTGCAGTGGCAAGATAGGCTGGGGAGGCAGAGCCTGCTGCCAATGGATAAATTCTTCTTTGGCGGCTTTGCCCTGGAGCAACTCACCAGCGAGCAAGGATGCATTTACAGGAACGCCGGCCAAAGAGGAAGCCTGATTGCCAGCATTGCATGCTGCCAAAATTAGAAGCAGGGAATAGCAAGAGAAACGGGGGTGGAATCTCATCGAAGTTGTATCCTAATCGCGTTCCCATCAGGATACACCCTTTGATGTCTTGCCCTTACCTCATGCTTCTGCATCTAAGCTTTGCGTTTCTCTGTGCTTGCTCTCCGCAAGTACCATCCACTTCCACTGCCGACACCAGCCAGAACTCTGCCCCCGATATCATTCTTATTTTGGCGGATGATATGGGGTATGGCGATTGGGCTCCTACGGGTGGTCCGATGCGCACTCCGGTGATGAGTCGACTCTGTGCAGAGGGGGTGCGCCTGGATCGTTATTACACCTACCCACTTTGCACCCCCACGCGGACGGCGTTGATGAGTGGTATTTCTCCAATGCGATTTAATATGGCGTTTTCCCCTTTGCGTCGCTTTGAACATCGTTCCTTGCCGCGCGAAGTGCAAACCTTGGCAGATCACTTGCACCAACTCCATTATCAAACGGCACTCATTGGCAAATGGCACTTGGGGCATATGGAACGATGGATGTGGCCCAACCAGCGCGGATTTGATCATTTTTATGGATTTCTTACCGGGGCGATTCAGTATTACTCCCATGTCAGTGGGCCGGTGGGGCGCGACTGGCAGCGCAATGGAGTTTCTTTAGATGAAAAAGGCTATTCCACCACCTTGTTTGGCAAGGAGGCTTCCTCTTGGATTGCCGCTCAAGACAAGGACAAACCCTTATTCGTCTACCTCCCATTTAATGCCCCACATGTACCGCTGATGGTGCCGCAAGAATTTATGGTGAAGTACAAAACCGAGGTGCCCGATATTCAACGACGTCGTTTCTGCGGCATGGTCGACGCGATGGATGCGGCTATCGGTGAGGTCATGGAGGCAGTGCAAGCGCGCAACCGCGGAGTCGAGCCTTTGGTGATTTTTCTTTCCGACAATGGCGGCTCCGTTCGTGAAAGTGGCTCCAATGGTCCATTGCGTGGCAACAAAGGCACCACTTATGAAGGAGCCATTCGGGTGCCAGGCGTGGTGTGGTGGCCAGGACATCTGCCTGCCGGTGTGGTCAGCCCTGCTTTAGTCGATGTTTTGGATTGGGTGCCGACCATTTTGTCGGCGGCGGGGGCTAAGAATCTTTCCGCTTTCGACGGTCAAAACATGTTGCCAACTTTGGCCGCAACCAATGCCGAGAGCCAAACCGAACCGCGCGAGGATTTGTTTTTTGCGGCCTGTATTTCTTCCCACATCAGCTATGCGGTGATTCGCTGGCCGTGGAAATGCGTGTTGAAAATTCGTCGCGCCAATGACAAAGAAACCATCGAGCTATTTCGCTTGGATGACGATCCTTATGAAGAACATAATGTTCGTCGCAAACATCCGGAGCTGGCCGAAGAATTGGCCCAGGCGATTCGAGATTGGATGGCAGAGCAGCTACCAGGAGAGGATTACAAACATCCTAGTGATTGCCTAGACAAGAAATGGCCGCAGGATTGGGTGGAGCCGAAAGACTGGACCCACCCGCCGTCTTAGCGCGGTAGCTCGGGACGGTAGTTTTTTAAGAACAAGTAATACATGCGGCCACGACTGCTGACATGGCCAGCGCGCGCCATGGCATCGTCGCCAAGCCCCATATAGACATCGCAGCGTCCGGCCGAGCGGATGGCACCTCCTCGATCTTGATCAAAAGCGAAGAAGCGAATGGGGCGTTGCACCAAGCGGCCTTCTGGGTCGAAGTCAGGTAAGCGCGCTTCCACATAAACCAACGCCGCGCGAGGAAAGACCTCTTTGTCGGTCGCGATGGAGTGCATGGCTGTTACTGGTTGGTTAAGGCAACCAAAGGGGCCACCTGCACTTTCACGGAAGAAGACGAAGCTGGGGTTTTTCGGCAGTACCCGCGCTGCTTCCGCAGGGTTGGCAGCAAAATAATCGCGCAGCCGCTGTAAGGACATCTCCGAGCGGGGAATGCGGCCTTCTTCAATGAGGATGCTGCCGATACTGACATAGTCGTGACCGTTTTTGCCATCGTAGCCAACTTCGAACAGGCTGCCGTCGGCCATGCGAATAACCGCACTACCCTGAACTTGAGCAATGTAGGCGTCAAAGGGGTTCGTGAGCCAGACCAACTCCAATCCATCCAAATGGTGATTGGATTGCAGCTCGGCGGCCGTGTAGTAGGGGACAATGCCGCCATCGGAAGTCATGCGACCAAGGATGGTGCCGTCATCGTCTTTCACCAAATCGTCCGGCCTCTTGTAAAGTGGGTATTGATAGGGGCCACCACGCGTGAGCGAACCATCAAGGATGGGGGTGCCGTAGCCGGTGAAGTACACATCGCCGCTTGCACTGCGACCGCGCGCAACCCAAACTTCAAATTCTGCATTCAGGGCTTGCAGGAATTCTTCGGCGGACTGGCTTTCCTGCAAGAGTTGTTGGAAGCGCTGAATGGATTGTGTCATCCGCGCGTGAGTGATTGCGCCGCCAGGGCCGACCGGGAAAAAGTTGTGAGAACTTGGCTTGGCTAAGTAGTTGAGGCTGTTTTGCGCGGCCTCCAGCAGATCTTCCCGGCGTTGCCAACCGATGGTAAAATCGGGCCAGGCCTCGCCATAGGGCAGTGGGGCGATGCCATATTCTCCGTCGGCGAGTTGGTAGTCGTAGGCGCTGAGAGGTTCCACTGGTGGTGCGGGCTGCACGCAGGAAGCCAGCGCCAACAAAGGAACAGCAACGAGGAGCTTGCGGGGCATGGCTACAGCGTATCCTGGTAGGCCATGCTTTTCGAATACCGACGTGAACTCGCCGGGGGTGCCGTCCTGAGCACCTTCGATTTCGGCTCACAATTGTTGCGCGGCAACCCGTTGGGCGATCCCCACCATCGTTCCCATCCGCTGCTGGTGCCCGCCGGCCTCAAGCCTGGCTTGCCCGTGGTGTTTATGCTGGTGGGTTATACCGGATTCAACCACAAAATCATCAATAAGGGGTCGATGTGGGAGCCGACGGTGCCTGAGCGTTTGGCGCAGGCCATGGCCGATGGAAGTTTGCCGCCGGCGGTTTTTGTGTGGCCGAGTTGCGAGACGCGCTTGGGCGGTTCCCAGTATGTGGATAGCCCAGGTACGGGATTGTATTTATCGATGGTGGTCGACGAATTGTTGCCCGCAGTCGAGAAGGCGCTTGATTGCGGGGGAGTCGGCCGACGGCTAGTTGCAGGCAAATCGAGTGGAGGGTTCGGGGCCTTGAACATGGTGATGCGTCGCCCTGGCGTTTTCGCTGGTGCCGCCAGTCATGCCGGAGACATGGGCTTTGACATGAGCCATTTTCGAGGTTTTTCCGACGCCTTGAACTGTTGGAAAAAATATGGTGGCCCGGCGCAGTTTCTGCAGAAGCTGCCGGAGCTGGAGCTGGGATTCCTAGAGCATGCCGGGATTGAGGGCTTGGCAATGGCCTCCTGCTATTCGCCCAACCCACAAGCGGATTTGGGATTTGATTTGCCTATGGATCCCGAAAGCGGAGAGATTCATCAGCAGGTGTTTGCGAAGTGGTTGGAGTTTGATCCCTTGCGCATGGTGGAGGACGAAGGATTCCGTCAAGGCTTGCGCCAGCTCAAGTATCTGCATTTGGATGCTGGGGAGAGTGATGAGTTTGCCTTGCAGTGGGGGTTACGACGCATGCAGAAAAAACTGGAGGAACACAACATTCCTGCTCAAGTAGAATTTTTTGCCGGTGGTCATTTCCGTATGGACGACCGTTACTTGGTGAGTTTGCCACGCATGTTGGAGGCCATTGGGTTCTAAACCAATACTTTGGATTGCGCTGGTGGTGCTGTTGGTAGCCGCCATGTTCTTGCCTTGGTTTTGGGGCACAGGGCAAGAGCAGGAGTTTTCCATGGCGAAGGCGGCAGGGAAGGAAGTGGGGCAGGAGCTTCCATCCGCGCCATCTTTGGGGCCTTTGCAACGAGGGGATTTCTCCACAGCTTCTCCTAAAACCGCTTTTCCACCGCCTTCTGCGCCACCGAAAAAGGGATTTGCCCGCTTGCGTTTGCACTATGAAAACGGTGCGTTACAGAGGCGCCATTGGGTGCACGGCCAAGCAGTGGAATTGCAAGAAGGTTGGATGTATCGCTACCGTGAAGAGGGAACGAGTGTGGAATTGGATGTGGAGCCAGGGCGCTACAGTGTGCAGCTGGAGTTGGAGGAAGATTGGCCGCACGGCAAGCCCCTGTTTGAATCAACCTTGGCCCTGCATTATGAAGATCAAGACCTTCCGGCGCAGAACGTGGTGTTGCGTGCGGGACAAACTGTGGATTTAAGGTTTTCTGCGCCACAGTCTGGCACCATTGATGGTGTGGTTATGCGCGACGGTTTGCCGGTCAGCGGTGAAAAAGTTCAGTTAATGGCGAAGAGGCCACTTTTGGTTTATTCCGACGAACAAGGGAGGTTTCGTTTTCAAAACGTTCCTCATGGGATGCAGGTTGTGCGTTGTTTATCCCCGTGGACTTTTGTCAGAAAAAATGTTTTGGTGGATGCCGCTGAAGTTTCAGTGGAGTTGGATTTGCCGAGTTCCGGCTTTCGTTTTTTTGTGCGAAATCAACAAGATGGAAAGGGAGTTTCTGGAGCCAATGTTAAGTTTTGGTTTCATCCCAGCGATTCTGCGGAAACCAAGCCGCCTCAGCTGCTAGTGACCAATTCGCAGGGGCAAACGAGCAAAGTGATGACAGGACCTGGCCAAATCGAATATGTAGTCCAAGGATCTGGGCGCCTGGGGCTAGTGGGCGTGCAAGGAAGCTTTGCGGTAGAAAGCGACGGTATTCGTGAGCAGGAAGTTTTTTTGGAGCAGGGCCAAGAAGTTGTGCTCTATACGGGAGGGATAACGGCGACGCGGATGACGCAAGCCTTGTTTTTGCGAGCAGATGGCGTCGAGTTTCGGTGTGGTCCGGTGCAACGATTGGATGACGACGATGGCTATCGAGTTTGGGGCGTACCGGCGGATGCTGGGCGGTTGTATTTGTCCCGCTTGCGCAGCCGAAAAATGTGGGTTGCCGAATTGCCGGCTGGTTTTGGTTTGCGTGAAGCGAATTTGTCGTTAGCAAAAGTGGTTCCAGTTGAAGTGTACTCGGTGCGTTATGCGTCTGGAGCGGCGGATACGAAGGTGGCTTTATTGAAAGTGGAACAAAGTGATGGCCAAGGCTTTCCTATTGGTACAATCTATGCAAAATCATTTGGCATCCGTCGTTTGGGTAACGGCCGGTTGGGATTGCGGTCGGCGGAATTGGTAGTACTCCCTGCTGGAAGTTACGTTTTGTATTTTCTAGACCGCAACTGGAAACTGCAAAAAGTGCCGGTGGAGGTGGATGCGGACATGCGCTCTCTGCAGTTGAATTTAGTGTTCCAGTAGAGATTTTGCTGCCTGCTCCCCAGCCAAGCGCCCTGAGATAAAGGCCCATTGGAAGTTATAACCACCGATTCTTCCAAAGACATCCAGGATTTCTCCGCACAAGAAAAGATTGGGGCATTTTCGGCTCTCCATGGTGGAGGGGTTGATTTCATGCAGAGGGATACCACCACCAGTGACTTCGGCAACAGCGAAGCCGCGATTGCTGTGAATGGGCAAAGGAAAGTCACAAAGATTGCGGAACAAAGTTTGGGTTTTGCCGCGATCCAGATTACCACAGCGCATATCTTCGCGCAGACCGGAACGTGCCAACAACAAGGCTGCGAGGCGACGAGGAAGCTGGTCAGCGAGAGCTTTTAATAATCCCTGGCGTACTCGAGATTTGAGATAGGGTTCCCAGTCTTCCGTGCTGTAATTTTCCCAAGCAACGAGGAGCTCCGCTTTATCGCGAACCACCCAATGACTGGCGTCAAGAATCGCTGGACCACTAAATCCTTGATGGGTGAACAATAGGGGCTGCACACCTTGGTCTAAGGTTTTGTTATTTTTGACCGCGCGCCAACCCACCTCCACACTCAATCCTGCCAGTTGCTGTAGTTCTTTGTCCTGGCTAGTAAGAGGGACCAGAGCTGGGTAGGTGGGCAAAATTTTGTGCCCCAGTTTTTTGGCGAGGCGATAACCAAAGCCATCGCTGCCGGTTTGGGGCACGGACATGCCGCCAGTGGCCAAGATGAGAGAATGGCAGTGCAGGGATTTACCTTCTTCTTGGTGCAAGGAGAACCCATCGTCAAATTTTTCAATGGCAACGACGCGAAACGGACAAAGCACCTGCACACCAGCTTGCACGGCAGCCTCCAGCAAAGTGTCGCGGACAATTTTGGCCTTTTGTGCTTGTGGAAAAAGTTTGCCGGTTGCCTCTTCCTCTTCAAGAGGTAGATTGAGTTCTTGTGGAAAGAAGTTTTGAATTTGTTCAAGGCGCCAGGTGCGAAAGAGTCGTTTTAAGACATTGCGCGAGCCAGAAGTGTAAAAATCATGTATCGAAGAGTTGGTGGGTAATAGGTTGCAGCGTCCACCGCCACTAATCAAAATCTTGCGACCACATTGGGTGGAGCCCTCCAAAAGGGATACTTGAGCCCCGTGGCGTGCAGCCCAAATCGCCGCCATGACGCCTGCGGCGCCACCTCCGACAATGGCAAGGGAGCGAGGAGAGCTAGCCCTGGGCACTGAGTTCCGGCACTTTGATTTGTTGGGAAAGCTGAGCAACCCAGTCTTCAAAAAATTTGGCTTCGACGCGGAGAGCGTCCTCGACCAAAGTGCGCCAAGTACTGCCAAAGATCTGTTGGCTTTGGTGCTCCATTTCCTGCAAATGTTTCACCTCATCCTTAAGGATGGCGCGTACCGAAAAAGGAGCGTTGGCAGCTTGCAGGTTTTGTTCGTAGAGTGGGTAAAAGGCCTGCGCTCGAATTTCGATAATGAGACTGGAAAGTAAGTAGTTCGCTTCCCGTCGTTCGGCCTCGGGGAAGCCGTAAAATCTCACCAGTTCTTCGCAGGCATGGTCGACCTCTTGCAGGTATCGCTCTGCTTCCGGCCCACCCAGAGTGTGGGCGGAGGAGAAGGTGGCTATCCCGTCTTTTTCTCTTTCGCCCCCAATTTTCTTTGCGGCCCTTTTTAGGCGCAGAGCATGGCTGGCCTCTTCCACAATATGTTGCAGCCCCTCCAGGTCTAGCCTATCTACATGTCTGGCTTTCAGCATTTTGCGTACTCCTACATACTCCATGCGAGCAAGAGTGTTAATAAAACGTGCATGAAGGGCAGGATTGCCAACGAGGATGGGCAGAATCCGCTTTAGTTGGCGCATGCTGGGCTGAGCTGGGACTTGGGCGGAGAAAGACATGATGAGGGGAATTCTAGCGCCGCTGGGTTTAGGTTTTCCCCAGTTTTGACGATAGGAAGCCGATAGGAGCAAGACTCATGAATTCGCCTCTACCCAAACAACAAGGTTTTTCTTTGGTCGAATTGACCATTGTTGTGGTTATTCTTGGAATTTTGGCCACATTCGCCGTTCCTCGCTACCAAGTGTCCGTGGAAAAGAGCAAAGCCAGTGAAGGTTTCCACTATTTGCATCAGTTAGAGCAGCAACAGGCCCGGTTTTTAGCAACTTATGGTCGCTATGCGCAATCGAAGCATGAGCTTGGGAGCAAAATAGGGGAAACCACGGAAACTCCTAGGTTTTTTGCTACATCTCCATTTTCTTCCAGTAATTGGGAAATCCGTTGGAGCACGAAGCTCACAAGGAATGGGCCATCCTCCGGATTTGGCAGGTACACCATTGCTTGGAATCAGGATGGATTTGACGCTCGCAATAGCTCGATTCCGGAGGTCTTGTTTGCGGGGAAGGGTACGGGATCTTCTAAGTCGGCGTCGTCTTCGGGACATGATTCAAAATCGAAGAAGGGCCATAAGGGAGAGAATGAAAAGAAAAAAGAGGAAGAGCATGATGACTAATGTGCTTTCTCTTGTGTTCAGAAGGCAGCGGTTTGGGAGTAAAGGCTAAAATTTCGCAAAATCATCCACGCCATTCTTTTGGTATTCGTTGGCAGATTTTGCTTGTCGTCAGCATGGCGGTTTTGCCGCTATTAGCCTCTGGATTATTTGGAATCTACACTTTGCACTCGTTTTCCATGATGATGGAGCATCAAGCCGAGGAAAGTCTCGCAAGTATCCATGCGCAGAAAGTAGCAGCAACCACCTTGCAATGCCGAAGGTATGAAAAAGATACATTCCTTAATATTGGCCACGTTGAAGTAAGAAGGATGTATCAAAAGAAGTGGCAGGACGCATTTGATGAAATGGCAATAGCGCTTGATAATTTTCACAGCCATGCGACGAATATGGATGAATCAGAGTGGGAATCGGAGTGGGAAACAAAAAGAAACGACTATAGCAAGGCCTATTTAGGAGTGGTTGCTGCGATTGATCAAGGAGATCTTGCAACACCACAAGAAGCAAATCAAAGAATGGCATTGCACAAAGATACGATTCGGTCCTTGACTAATGCAGCCGCCAGCATCTCCCAACAAATTGAAGATCACCAGCGAGGCGATTTGGCCGCGTTTCAACAATCTATTTCTGGAAGGGAAGGGCTTTTGCTGGTGGTTTCAATTTTCTCATTAATTGCAGCCGCTGTCGGAAGCTCGACTCTTGCCAAGCGGCTAGTCGAGAAAATAAAAACATTAACCGATGGTGCGCATGGCCTCGCTCGGGGAGATCTTAGTACCCGAATTTCAATGCCTCCAGGGGATGAGATGGGCGTTATCGCTCAACAGTTGAATGCGATGGCTCAAGCTCAGAAGGAACACCTTGAACAGATTAATCGTGAGGTTCAAGACAGAATCCATCGCGAGCAACAGTTGGAAACCCTCAATGATGAGTTGCGAGAGGCAACCAGAGTGGCAAAGGCTGCAGCAAAGGCAAAAGGGGAATTCCTCGCGAATATGAGCCATGAAATTCGCACCCCAATGAATGGTGTAATTGGCATGACATCGCTGCTCCTGGATACCGAACTAGAACCACAACAACGCGATTTTGCAGAAACAGTGCAGAATTCGGCCAATGCATTGCTCACGGTCATCAATGACATTCTGGATTTTTCAAAAATTGAAGCAGGAAAACTTGAAATTGAGCAAATACCTTTTGATTTAAGTTCTTTGGTCGGCGATGTGACGGGTGTATTTGCGCTGCAAGCGCAGAGTCGAGGACTTGAGCTTTTGTTGAATTTGGATCCAAATTTTCCGGAGTGGCTGGAAGGAGATCCGGGTCGTCTTCGACAAATCTTGAACAACTTGCTAGGGAATGCCTTCAAATTTACCACGGAAGGTGAGATTGAATTGAAGGTTGCTTTGGATGAGGATTTTGTAGACCGATGCAAGATCCGATTTTGCGTGCGTGATACAGGGATTGGAATTCCACCTGAAAAAATATCTGGGCTATTTGAGCAATTTACCCAGGTTGATGCTTCCACTACCCGTAACTATGGTGGTACTGGTTTAGGCCTAGCTATTGCTCGTCAACTTGCAGAGTTAATGGGTGGCGAGATTGGTGTGGAAAGTGAAATCGGGAAGGGCTCTACTTTCTGGTTTACTGTGATGTTTGAAAAAACTGAGCAACAAACTACTTTTATTCCGGCCCCACATGGGCTGGTTGGTCGTCGCCTGTTGGTTGTTGACGATAATGCAACCAATAGGAAGGTGCTTTCTTCTTGGCTTGATGCTTGGGGTGCAAGACATGATGAGGTTCCCAGTGGAAAAGAAGGATTGGAAAAACTAGAAGAGGCGATGGATACTGGAGATCCCTATCGATTAGTTCTCGTGGATTGTCAAATGCCAGAAATGGACGGGGAGGAGTTTGGAAATCATTTACTTGCATCTTCCAACCTTAAGGAAACACCCATGGTGATGCTGTCTTCGGTTGCTCATAATGAAAGCGCAAAATATTGGAGGAAAAAAGGATTTGTAGCTTCGTTGATGAAGCCAATACGGCCGAGACAGCTGCATGGGGTTTTAATGCAAGTGCTTGGTGAGTCAAAGGCACAACCTTCCCGGACTAGAAAAGCCGAACTTCCATGTTCCGAGCAGTCAGGGCTTCGCATTTTAGTGGCGGATGATAATCCGGTGAATCAGGCGGTCGCAAAACATATGTTAAAAAACCTTGGGCATTCTGTAGATGTTGTGGACCATGGCTTGGAGGCACTAAAGGCTCTTTCGGCATTTCAATATGACCTTGTATTGATGGATTGCCAGATGCCAGAATTGGACGGATATGAAACGACTCGAGCAATTCGGAGGCAAGAAGGACATGGCCAGCATTTACCGATTGTGGCAATGACTTCACATGCGATGGAGGGAGATCGAGAAAAATGCTTGAATGCTGGCATGGATGATTACCTCACCAAGCCTATTCAAGTTAAAGAACTGCACGAAAAAGTGAAGTTTTGGGGAAGCCATGCTTGTCAAAAACTCTGAGATGTTTCGTGGTCATGCTAGATTGGGGGCATGCTTGCCCCATGCCTGCTGATACTCGCTCCTTCGTGTTTTGGAGCTCAAAGCGCTGCTGCCAACCAAGGAAAGGCTGAAATTGCTACTTTGCGCTTGGCGAATGGTGGGAGGCTGACTGGGGAATTGGTGGCCACTTACCAACATGCCCTATGGTGGCATAAGAGCAAAGAAACGACCTATGTGATTTTTCAGGGGGCCGAAATGGCTGGAAAGGGTAACAGTTTGCGGGTGATTTCCACTCCCGCGGTGGAAGCGGTGAAAACTCGAAAGCAAGTTGTTCCATTTTCATACCACCAGTATTTGCGTATGCAAAATGTTGTTTTAGAGCGTCCACCACTTGCTGGAGTTTCCTTTGTCATTACCGCGCATGAGCGCCACCACTTAGAGGAAGATGGGTATGGAGATTTTGCCTGGGACCTGGTGAAAACCAATCAGCATGGGCAGCGGTTCCAGAATGCTGGTATTAAGAATAAAGACTACCTTGTATGGGGTGAGAAAGTGTATCTACCAGCGGCTGGCACCGTAGTCGAAGTCGTGCGAGAGGGCGTAGATAATACTCCAGGAAAATATCCTGAGGATGCGGTGAATAACTTTGTTGGGGTGAAATTACAAAGCGGATTTTTCCTCTATCTACTGCATTTTCAACAAGGTTCGATTCCGGAAGAGATCAAACCAGGAAAGGTACTTCCGGTTGGCTCCTATTTAGGATTGGTTGGAAATTCTGGAGTTTCTTTGGAACCCCACCTACATATGACTTTGATGTGGTGGGATAATAATCCTGAAAACCCCCGTTATTGGAGCGTGCCGATGGAGTTCCATAATGTGCACACGCGCAAGGCTAAAGAAAAGCAATCCAAGTTTCACCAGTATGTCGATCCTGATTCGGAAACTTGGATTGCCGCGAAGCCTTTTCGCTAGAGCACGAAGGTGTTCATGACCGCACCGAGTACGCCGAAGATGGAGATGCCCGCAATCAATCCCGAAACGATAGGGATGAGGTAGAAGTCGGCGGATTCTTTGTGCTTCTTCATCCAGATGGCGGCAATCACAGCACCCAAGAACATGGACAAAGGATAGTTAAACGGCAGAATCAGACCAAGTCCAACGCCGGTGGCTGAGGGTAGCCAACTGCGATGTTTGGGGAAGAGCAATTCCAAGGCCAGCATGGCGGTGCCTAAACCGAGCCCCCAGTAAATCATCAAGCGGTGCATGGGGTGCATGGCGCTAAGGCCACCACCCGTCATAACTTTGGCAATCGCCATCCAAGCCTGGGCAGCAGGTGCGGGGAACTGTGGTGTAACGATGGAGCCGTCAGCGAGTTCACCCGTCATCACCGTAGCGTCGGGCACCAGCAAGTAAAAGCCAAGCACCGTGGCAGCCGTGCCGGCGGCGATTCCCCACATCTGGGCAATGAATTGGCGGCGGGGGTTGGCGCCGAGCAAGTAGCCTGACTTCAAATCGTTGAGGAGGTCGGCGGCGCTGCCAGCAGCATTGGCGGTGATGGATGCGGACATCAAGTTGGCGCTGGCCGACTGCGGCATGATGGTACCAAAAGTGAGCTGCATGATTTTGCCCATTGCACCGACTGGTGTAATGTCGGATTCGCCTGTGGCGCGGGCAGCAACCATGGCCAGGAAGAAGGTGACGCCGACGGCTAAGGCGCCGAAGTAGAAGGGAATGCCAAAGGCAAACTGAGCAATGAGGATGGCTGCAATACCGGAGATGGCTGTGCCGACGGCAAACCAACTTCCTGGCACTTCGGTATCACGGACGATTTGAGACTCTTCCTCCTTGCCACCCCCAAGACCAGAAAAGGCACGGAGGATGGTGCGCCATTGAGTGAAGAATTGCAAAATGCCATAAGCCAACATCATTGAGACGCCGAGCCATAAGCCCACTTCTTTCCATGCTTTGCCCGGCTTGGAAACGGCCCCATAAGTTTGTGTTTTGGCCAAGGCCTCAACTTTTTCTCGCATGATGGCAACCACATCCGCTTCGGTTTGTTCACCAACGGGCTGTAAGGCTTGAATTTTGTGTAGTTCGACGGCATATCCAGGAAAGGTGGTTTTTAATGGTTCCAAGGCTTCCTGGTAACCTTCAATTGTTATGGTGCTGCTGGTTTGTTCTAGCACCTGCTCTAAAGCAGTGCCGTAGGGGCTGGTCCAAACATCTTCGAGTGCTGGACGGCCAAGAGCAAAAACCAAAACCAAACCACCCACCAACATATAAAAACCAATTCGCAAACCGACTAAGGCTCCAGCAGCAATCATCACCGGGTTGACATCGAAGGCCATGGTCCAGTCGGAGGGTTTGAAGGCTTCGAGTTTTCCGTTGACTTCATGGCTGCCTGGTGTGCGCAGGAAGCGATCAAAAATATTGAACTGTCCGGGGAGAATAGATCCGTTTTTGGTCCAGTTGAAATCAAGGCCCAAGGAGAACAGGGCACCGATGGCGGCAGACCAGCCCAGAACCTTGGCTTTAATCATGGCGATGTTGCCATGCGAATAAAGGGATTGCAGGGTGACTGCGGCCGCAGTGCCAGAAGGAAACTTCAGGCGATCGCGGTTAATCAAATTGCGCTTCATGGGAATGGCCATGACCGTTCCCAAAGCTGCCAATGCAATTGTCCAGCCCACCAAGACCCAGGGATTGATGTGGATGCCAAGAGGATTATCGGGGGTTACCGAAAGCAGCAGCATGGCAGCAATAGCGGAAACCATGGTGCCACCAGTGGAATAGCCGGCTGCGGATGCAGTGGATTGCATACAGTTGGTTTCAAGAATGGTCATTTGGGAGCGTGCGGCACCCGAACGCACCAACAAGGTCCACAGCGCGTAAGAAAGGATGCATGCGGTAATGGCAACGCCTAAAGCCCAGCCCGTTTTCAGGCCAATGTAAAGATTTGTGAATGCTAATAAAAAGCCAAGCAGCGAACCAACACCAACGGCGCGAAGCGTGAGCTGCGGCACATCCTCACCGCGATAAATCTTCTGGTACCATTCCTCTTCAGACATCTCCAGAACTTTTTCGGGCCCGATGTCGAGAGGGGCGTACTGTTCGGCTTCTTGAGTGGTTTGAGGCGGGGTCTGAAACATGGCCATGGCATCACATTAGCAATGCCATGGCCATCATGTGGAATTCTTACTTGTCGTAATCGAATTTTCTGCCAGCTTTCATCTTGTTGGTTTCGACGTCAGCCCATTGATGCTCGGGGCGATCCTTAATCTTGGCGATGACGGCGCGTACCGCATCGGCACCTTCTTTGTTGCCATTATGTTCGGCCTCATCGCACATCTCCAGAGCGAGAGGGATAAACTCGTTGTACCAACGATCGGCAACTTCAAACATGCCATGCCAGTGGGAGTAATCGGGAGCCATCATGGCAGTGCCATGGCGGCCTCGACGACCTTCATGGTGCCAAATGTAGAACCAAACCCACTCGATCTTTTCGTCAAACATAGGGCCGGTGCGCACTTTGTTTTTCTTCAAAGCGGCCATCAACTCTAAACCTGGACTGGCAAACTTTTGGTTGTAGTTGTCGAGGAACTCGTCGTACTGTTCGTAGAAACCATCCACATAGCCTGGGGAGTGGCAATTGGTGCACACGTTTTTCATGCGGTCACGCTTGGCCTCCCACGAATCAAATGCGTCTCCTGCCGCATCAATTAAGGCTTGCCGCTTGGCTGGATCCTTTTCCTTAATGGCTTCGCCGTTGATGGTGTCCATGACAATGGACATTGGCGGACGATTATTCCAAGAGATGCGGGTGCCGGGGTCGTGGGTGACCACGCCGCCATTGTTCTTGTTGCCGGACATATGGCAAGTGGCGCAAGTAGGTGCTGCGTTGTAGTCTTCGCCAAGAACCCAGTCCGTGCTGTCCAAGTTCATTTTGTCTTTCAAGTCGCGGTAAGCAATACCGTGCTTGGATTCTTCGTAGACTTCTTTTTGCGGGTGATCGGGCCCAAGGTGGCATTTTCCGCAGTTTTCAGGTTGGCGTGCACGGCGTGGGGAGAAGTCGTGGCGGCTATGGCATGCGGTGCAGGAGCCATCGGTGCCGTCAAAGTTTTTGCGGCCAATGCCGGTATTGGGCCAAGTGCCGGCAACAAACATCGGCTTTCCTTTCTCGTCATGCTTGATGTTGGCAACCGCCGCTGCGTTGGTCGGGTGGCCATCGGCATCGGGTTGCAAATCGAGTACCGTTACTTGCTTGCCATCTTTGCCTTGAAAGGCAACCAGGGAGCCATGACATTGCCAACATCCGCTTTGCGCAGAAGCCAAGCCATTTACCTTGGCAAAGTCTTCTCGCCCCGGAGTGACTCCATGGGGGTTGAAGGGGACGCGATTGCCTTCGGCAACTTCCGCCAGACGGTTATCTAGGGAGTGGAGAATGCGTCCAGCTTTGGCGTGGTGGCTACCGAGAAATTCTTCGGCTTCGTCTTCGTGGCACTCTGCGCAGTCGCGCGGGGTGACGATGGTGGCGATGAATTTGCCTTCATGCTGCCAAGCGTCAGCATCTTTGGGGTCGGCGCCGTGGCAATCCAAGCACATCACATCATGTAAGAAGTGGGTGCTGTTTTGCCAGTGAGAAACAATGCCCGGGGTTTCATCGTTGTGGCATTGCACGCATTGATCTTGGGGCTCTGGGGCGTCTTGGGCGAAGAGAGGTGCTCCGCTCAGCAAGGCAGCCCCCGCGAGAAGAACAGAAAGGTGGGTTCTGAAGCGAGTCTGCATGGTTTTGGGTGGTTTTTGGGGGTCCCCGATGGGGCCGAAATCATAGCAGAACTCAAGACCTAAAAGTCGCTATTTCAGACTCTTTGGCAATTCTCCAGTGAGGGAGCCCAAGAAAGCCACGATGGCCTTGGCATCTTCCGGGGATAGCTCGCGCCCGCTTTGATGAAGAGCCATCAACCGCACTGCTTCCTCCAAAGATTCTTCCGAGCCGTCGTGGAAGTAAGGGCCAGTTTCAGTAACGTTTCGCAGCCCGGGGACCTTGAACACCATCTTATGCCCCTCTTCCTTGGTGATTTCAAAGCGGCCGAGATCCTCTTGGTTGGGCCAGGGTTTGACCAAGCCCAGCTTCATGTACATCTGCCCACCGAGATAGGGGCCACTGTGGCAGCCAAAGCAGGCGTTGTCGGTAAAGGCTTGGAAGCCCTTTTTTTCTAGGGGAGTGAGAGCATCTTTGTCGCCCTGGAGGAACTTGTCCCAACGCGAGGGGGTGACCAATTGGCGCTCAAAGGCGCCTATGGCCTTAGCGAGATTATCCCAGCTCAGCGGGGACTCGTCGTTAGGGAAAGCGGCTGCGAATAACTTGGGATAGTCGGAATCGGAAGTCAAAACCGCGAGCACATCCTCCACACTTTCCATGCCCATTTCGATGGGGTTCAGAATAGGGCCTTTGGCTTGCTCTTCCACGTCGGCAGCGCGCCCATCCCAAAACTGCACAAAATGGCCAGCAGCATTTAGGACGGTGGGAGCGTTGCGTGGGCCTTTTTGCTTACCAATGCCCTCGGAAACCGGCAAACCATCGACGCCAAAAGTGTCGAGCCCGTGGCAGCTGTTGCAGGAAACCGTGCCGTCTTTGGATAGGCGCGAATCAAAGAATAATTTTTTGCCGAGTGCAATCTGTTGCGGAGTGGATGGTGCGCCTTCTCGATCCATAGTTTTGGGTAGGGGCTCGAAGAACTTCAATAAAGAAGCATCCTGAGCAAAACTCGAGTTAGCAAAACCGAGGGCGAATAGGGCCGCCAGAAACAACAAGGGGGAGCGAAGCATTGTCATGCCTAGTAAGTACCAGATTTGAAGGAAGGAGTTCCCGTATTCGAGTCTTTTTCAGCCTGCTAGGATAGTGGGATGCTCCTCCATGTTCTCCCACTTTTTCTTGCTTTGGCCGCTTCTCAAGGGCCGGGAATTCCTGCCCAACAGGTTGACGGTTTGCTTGGGGTCGCCATCGATATTCAAGCGGTGGAGGCCCAGGTTGTGTTCGATGTGGAGAGGCGAACGGCCCAAGTTTCCGCAACTATGGAATTTGCCATGCTGGAAGAGGGCATGCCCCTTTTTGATTTGCGCCAAACCATCAACCGAGCGCAACTGGATGGCGAAGACATTCCCGTAGACGCTTTGGCGGCGCATGATTTCGGACGATCTTCCGGCACCATGCGTCTTTTGCAGCGCAAGTTGGCCAAGGGCAGCAGGCATACTTTGCATTTCCAGTACCAGCTTGGCAAACCTCAGTCTCCACGCTGCCAGGCCATTGGTTGGGGGGATGGCACCCTCGACTGGGATTTCTTCTTTTCCGACCTCAATCCGGGGCGTTATTTGGAGATGTGGTTTCCAGCCAATTTACTGTACGACCATTTCCCCTTCACCTTGGATTTGGCCATTGAAGGCACACAAATTGCCCATGAATTAGTCACCAATGCCGAAGTTGAAGCAAAGGGAGACTTGCATTGGCTGCTCAAGTTTCCACCCCACTTCACTTCCTTTTCGCAGATGTTGGTGGTGGTTCCATCAGCCGATGTCGAGCGCAAGCAAGATGAAATACGCCTGCCCAATGGTGAGGTGGTTGTCATCGATGTTTGTCGGCGTCATGAAGCGGCCAGTTCGATGCGTACGACCATCAAGAAAATCCGCGAGCACATTCAGGAATTCAGTGAAAACGTGGGCATTTGGCCGCATGGCAATCGAGTGACAGTTTTCGTGTGGACGGGTAGTCGATCGATGGAATATGACGGCGCCACCACCACCTCGATGGGTGCTTTGCGCCATGAGTTGTTCCATAGTTGGTTTGGCCGCGGTGCGAAGCCGCGCAGCCAAAACGATGGCTGGCTTGACGAGGCTTGGGACGTGTATTTTGCGGACCATGGCCGCGCTCCCAAGAGTGAGTTGAAAAAGGAAGGTTCTCCGGTGCAACTTTGTAGTAACAACCCGATGAACCGCACCACACCTGGCTTGTCTTACTCTGCTGGTGCGATGTTTTTTGGGCGTGTGGCTTTGCTTGTAGGTGAAAAGGAGCTAGAAAAACAGATGGCGGCCTTCTTTCAGAAGTACCAGCTGAAAACCTTCAGCACCCAAGACTTGGAGCAGCATTTGGTCGAAGCCACCGGCGAAGAGAAAATTCATGCCTTATTTGCCCGCTATGTGTACGGGCAAAAAGACTAGCGCTTTTTCTTTTTGCCCTTGGCGGCGCGGCGCGGTGGGCGCCCATCGGCGCGCACCGGTGAGATACGCAACATCTGCTGACAAACACGGGCACGGCCCAAGGTGCGGAAGATTTCTTCTGGCATCCCCTCCGGCAAATCCACGGTACTGAAATCATCGTAGATTTCGATGCGGCCTATGTAGCGGCCTTCCAATCCGGTTTCATTGGCGATGGCACCAACAATACTACCAGGTCGCACGCCATGTTCGTGCCCCACTTCCACCCGATAGCGCACCATGCCTGGTTCGGCGCTGGGGGCAACCTTACCGCTGGGTTTGCGTGGACCCTTGCGCTCTGGGCCATCTTGCTGACGGCCTTCGCGTTGGCGAGCCTCATAGCGCTCTTTACGATTGGAGCGATCGCGAAACTCTTCTTGTGGAAGTTCGCGCCGCTCTTCCAGCAACAGGGGACGCTCGCCCTGGGCCATGCGCGCTAAAGCGGCGGCAACCAATTCGGGGCTAGCTTCCGGGTTTTCTTCGAGAACTTCTTGCACCAAGCGCGAATAAAAATCCAATTCTGGATCTTCCATGGCTTCCACCACCCGTTGCTTGAACCGAGCCATCCGCGTGCGGTTGACATCGGCTGTGGTGGGCAACTTCATCGGCTCGATGTCGCAACGAATGACACGTTCGATCGAGCGCAGCAGACGCTTTTCGCGTGGGGCCACGAACAAAATGGCTTCCCCGGTACGGCCGGCACGCCCGGTACGGCCAATGCGATGCACATAAGCTTCGGTGTCGGTGGGGATGTCGAAATTGATGACATGGCTGATGCGATCCACATCCAAGCCACGAGCCGCAACATCCGTGGCAACCACAATATCCAGAGAGCCATTCTTCAGGCGCTCAATCGTGCGCTCGCGATTGGCTTGGGCAATATCGCCACTTAAAGGAGCAGCAGCATAGCCTCGGGCCTCGAGTTTCTCGGCGAGGATGGTGGTGGAATTGCGTGTGCGCACAAACACCAACATGCCGTCGAAATCTTCGACCTCCAAGATGCGGGTGAGCGCATCAAGTTTTTTTGGCCCACTGACCACTTGGTAGCGTTGGCGAATTAAGTCGGCGGTGGCATGGCGCTCGCGAATTAACACCTCCTCCGGATCGCGCAGATATTTCTGAGCGATATTGCGGATGGCTGCCGGCATGGTGGCCGAAAACAGGGCGATTTGGCGATCCTCTGGAGTTTGATCCAAAACCCAGGTGACATCATCGATGAAGCCCATGCGCAGCATCTCGTCGGCCTCGTCCAAGACCAAAGTTTTGATGTTGTCGAGCTTTAAGGTGCCGCGGCGAATGTGGTCGGTGACGCGGCCAGGCGTGCCTACCACCACATGCACTCCGCGCTTCAAGGGCCGAAGCTGGAGCGAATAGGCTTGACCGCCGTAAATTGGCAGGACATGAAAACCCTTCAAGTTGCGCGCATATTTCTGGAAGGATTCGGCAACTTGAATGGCAAGTTCGCGGGTGGGTGCAAGGACCAGGACCTGGGGATCTTTCTGCGAAAGGTCTAGATTTGCCAATAGCGGCAAGGCAAAGGCTGCGGTTTTGCCAGTGCCGGTTTGCGCCTGGCCAAGCACATCGCGGCCGGAGAGTACAAGGGGAATGGTCTGTTCCTGGATGGGGGAAGGGGCTTCATAACCCACTTCTCTCAGCACATCGAGCAGATATTGCGGAAGGCCCAGGGAATCAAAACCTGGGCTTTTAGTTTTCGTCGGAGCTTCTTCGGACATCTTGCGCCCATTTCGGGCCATGGGGTGGTCGGAAAGAGACCGACTCGCCCATTCTACCTTGATTCTTCGACTCGGGAGGCGAGTTCTTCCCAGCGCTGAAAATCTTTCTCTAACTGAGTGGCCACAGTTTTGCGCTGCTGTTGCAAGGAGGCCACCAAATCTCCCTCCTGGCTATAGGTTTCCGGCTTGGCCAACTGCTCATCGAGTTGTGATAACTCGGTTTCCAATTCCTCAATCCGCTGCCACAGCGCGTCTAGCTCTCTTTTTTCCTTATTGCTCAACTTTGCGTTTGGAGGCGCTGTTTTGCCCACCGCAGTTTTTTTCGGCTTGGCTTTTTGTGGTGTCGATGCCGGCTTTTCCTGCCGTTCTAATAATTCACTGGCACTGCCATGATGCAAAAAGGCACCACCTTTGCCGTCTAACAACAACACATGGGTGGCCACACGATCGAGAAACCAACGGTCGTGGCTAACCAGTAACACGCAACCAGAGAAGGCGCACAGGGCTTCTTCCAAAGCACGCAGAGTGTTGAGATCGAGGTCATTAGTTGGTTCATCTAAAACCAGCACATTGCAATCTTGCAGCAGCAACTTGGCCAACAACACCCGCCCGCGCTCCCCGCCGGAAAGGGATTGAATCTTTACAAATTTGCGGTTGCCTGGAAACAAGAAGCGATCAAGGAAAGAGGCCACATGGAGTTTGCGCTTCCCCATTTCCACATGCTCTGAGTCGCCAGCGATTTCTTCGACCACGGTAGCCTCGGGATCGAGGTCTTCGCGTTTTTGCTCAATGGAACCAAAGCGTACGGTTTCTCCGATTTGCACGATGCCCTGTTCGGGTTGCAGTTGGCCCAGCAAGATGCGCAGCAAGGTGGTTTTGCCCACTCCATTGGGGCCGACGATGCCTAAGCGCATGCCATTTTCAATATGAAGGTCGAACTCCTGAAGAATTTTCTTTTGCCCATAGGAAAAACTTACTTGTTGCAAATCCAGTACGCGGGTGCCGAGCCTTGGCCCGGGAGGAATAACCATCTCTAATTCCTCGGCTGGACCTAAGGCCTCGGCGTTTGCCAGTTGGTGGTAGCGGTCGATGCGGGCCTTGGCTTTGGTACTGCGTGCCAGTACGCCCGCCCGCATCCATTCCGTTTCTCGTTTCAGCAATTGCAATCGGTGTTGCTCGGCTTTCTCTTCTTGAGCCAAGCGTTGGGCGCGGCGCTGCAAATAAACGCCGTAATTGCCAGGATAGGAAAAGGCATGGCCGCGGTCGATTTCCACAATGCGATTGGCAACCCGGTCGAGGAGGAAGCGATCGTGGGTGACCAGAACCAGGGGGATTTTCAACGCGGCGAGTTGTTTTTCCAGCCAGGCAATGACAAAAGCGTCGAGGTGGTTGGTGGGTTCATCAAGCAACAGCAAATCTGGCAAGCCAACGAGCAGTTTGGCTAAAGCAACTCGCCGCGCTTCTCCACCCGACAAAGTGCCGCAAAGAGCATGGGGGTTTTGCAGGCCCACGCCATCCATCGCGGCAGCGACCTGGTGTTCCACATCATGGCCACCAAGTTTGTCCAGCTGATGCTGAAGCTCCTCCTGGCGACGAGCGAGGGTCGCGGATTGCTCCGGTGATAAATCGGGTTGAGCCCAGGCAGCGTAGATTTTATCAAGCTCGACGCAGATTTGCTCGCGGCCCTCCAAACCCTGGCGCACGGCATCCTCTACCGAGCAGTCGGCTGGAAACTGTGGCTCTTGTTCTAAATATCCAATTTTCAACTCCCGTTGCACCACGCGCTCGCCCGCGTCGGCCACTTCCACCCCAGCCATGATTTTGAGCAAGGTGGACTTGCCTGCGCCGTTGGGACCAATCAAGCCAATGTGATCCTGTGGCTCTACCACCAAACTCACATCCTGGAGTAAGGGCCGCTCTTCGTCGTAGGATTTGGCGATTTGAGAGAGGGTGAGCAGCGGCATGGACGAGAAGTTTACAGCCCCCTTTCGCTGCTGGGCTTAAGTTCGGTCAATTAGCCAGGCAGCGGCAACGACCAAGGGCCACCAATCGTTTTCGGTTTGGTTGAGGGTGCCAGTAAAACTGATGTCATAACGCGGCCAGTAATACATCCAGGAATTGCCGTAGCCATCATGCCCCCAAATCTCACCCATGCCGAATCCAAGATTCACCCGGAACAGGCCAAGCCCGTAATCCACTCCGTTTACATCGGTGGACACCCATTGCGTCATGACATCCAGGGTTTGCGGATAGCGAAACAATCGCTTGGTGCAGAGGGCGTGAATAAAAATTTGTAAATCCTCAACCGTACTTACCAAACCACCACCCGCCCAATCAGCACTGTTTTGACGTTTTGTGGTCATGTCGTAAAGAGCTTCGTAGCGGTGGCTTTGTTGTAGGCCAGATGGTGTTGGGTCACGCCAATGGAGCCAAGTATGTTGCATGCCAAGGGGGCGGAAGATGCGGTCGCGCAAAATATCTTGCAAAGGTTTGCCGTCGACGCGCTCCATGATGAGGCCAGCAAGCACAAAACCACTATCCCCATAATGCCAGCCTTGATTGGGGATAAAAATTGGATCGAGATTCGGTACATAGCTCAGCATTTCTTGCGGCTGCCACAGGCGTTGTGGGTGGGCCATGTAATCCACTATAAAGGCGTTGTAATTGGAAATGACAAAAGGGGGATCTTGCCAATAGTCGGGGAGACCAGAAGTATGCTGCAATAGTTGGCGCAAGGTGAGGTTGGGGCCGTAGTCGTGGCCTTGGATAACCAACAAGCCATGCAATTTTGATAGTGGCAAATATTGACGAATAGGCGCATCCAAATCGAGCAAACCATCTTCCACCATCAACAAGACGGCAGCGGCAGTAAAAGTTTTCGAGGTGCTGGCAATTTCAAAGTTTGCTTGCACTTGCAGAGGGTCTCCACCGCGTTTGCTTTGGCCGACGGCCGATTCCCACAGCACTTGGTTGCGTCCCTTGCCAATGCGTGCAATGCCACCACCATGGCCAAAATTTTCACTGACCAAATATTCCAAGGTGTTTTGCAACAGCGAGCTGGACGATTGCTGCGCAAAGAGGAAGGTGAGGGCAAGGAGCAAGCTAAGGAGCATGCCACCAAATTAACAAGGGATGTTTCAGTCTTGTTGCAACAAAAGGCTGTCCTGTACAACCTGATGCATGGCTGCGGCGATGCGATTAGCTTCCTCTTTGGTGGTGCAAGAGGGAGGCATGGCATAGAGCACATTGCCAAGTGGGCGCAACAACACTTCCTTTTGCTGACGACAAGCCTGACGCAGAGCCGCACCGCTTTGGGCGAGATAACCAGCGTCGGCAGCTTTCATTTCTACCGCCACGATGCCACCGCATTGCCGCACCTCCTTGACCTGGGGGCAATCTTCCAGTTTACGTAAACTGGAAAAAAGCTGTTGACCAATGCGCTCAAGCCGCTTTGCTGTCTGCTCTTTCTGCAATAGCTTCATCGACGCTAGGGCGACTGCGCAGCCAATGGGATTCGCGGTGAAGGTGTGGCCATGGAAGAAGGCTTGGTTGCGTTCTTCGCTGAGAAAGGCTTGGTAGATTTCTTCGCGCACCAAAGTTGCCGCCAACGGCAAGATGCCGCCGGTTAGGCCTTTGGCAACACAAAGAATGTCGGGTTGGATTTGCGCGGCTTGGCAAGCAAAAGTATGGCCAGTGCGACCAAAACCGGTCATGACTTCATCGGCGAGAAAGAGGATGCGATGTTGATTGCAAAGTGCTCGCAACTGTTGAAGAAATTCCGGCGGGTGCATACACATGCCAGCGGCACCCTGCACCAGGGGCTCAATCAAAACGCCGGCAATTTGGTTTTCATGCCGTTCCATTACTGAGGCCACGGCGTCCACCCGCATGGGCAGGCGCAAGGTTGGAAACATCAGCGACTGGAAGTCGAGGAAAAATGGGTCGGGATCGCCGACGGCCATCGCGCCGAAGGTGTCGCCGTGATAGCCACCGTCAAAACACAGAAAAAGTTGGCGCTGCTTTTCTCCACGGCGCAACCAATATTGGTAGGCCGCCTTCAATCCCACTTCAACAGCCGTGGAGCCGTTGTCGGAATAAAACACCTTGTTCAGCCCGGAAGGGGCCAGTTGCAATAAAGTTTCCGCAAGTTGCACCGCAGGCTCATGGGTGAAGCCAGCAAAAAGCACATGATCGAGGGTTTGAGCTTGGGTGGAAAGCGCTTCCACTAGCTCGGGACGTGCATGTCCATGCAACACCGCCCACCAAGAAGAAATCGCATCCAGGCATTGGCTGCCGTCGGCCAGATTCAGGGTGGCTTGTTGGGCAGAAACAACGGGCAACAAGATGCGGTCGGTCTGATGCTGGGTGTAAGGATGCCAGCAAACCTGTTGATCGCGATGACTAAGTGCGTGCATGAGAGGACCAAAGCTGTTGGATGCCCGGCTCTGCATCGAGCCACAAATCCAAATGTTGCCGATTTAAGTTTTTGAACAAGGGGAGTTCAAAAATGGTTAAGTGGGGATGGCGCGCGCGGATGGAGTTGCGATTTTGTGGATGGATTTCTCCTACCAAAAACAAAGCTCGAAGCGGAAGGCGCCGGGAGCGCAAGGCTTCCATTGTGAGCAAGGTATGGTTGAGTGTGCCCAGTCCACTGCGAGCCACCAACACACAAGGAGCGCCAAGCCGACGCAGATAATCTCCTTGGTCTTCTTCGGCATTCCACGGCACGAGCAAACCACCCGCTGTTTCTAGAATCCATTGCGCTTGCGGCATACTAGCGAGCTTTTGTCGGGTGCTTGCGAGTACCGTATCCACGCGCACTTCTTCACCAGCATCGGCGGCAGCTTGGTCGACGGAAGCGGGGAGTGGAAAATGCAAGAGCGGAGCCTCAAGGCACTGGGGATCCATGCCCGCCATGCCGACAACGGCATCCGTGTCGCTGTCCATGCCGGTTTGGATGGGCTTGAGATAGCGCGTGGTTTGTCCTGCTTGCAAAGAGGCACGCACCAAGATCGCCGAGACCACCGTTTTGCCGACATCGGTATCGGTGCCACAAACCACTAAGGGGGTAGGTTTGGGGGCGGCCACCTGTAGGCTTTGTTGCCGTTTCAAGCGCTGGGTGATGGTGGCTATATCGGCAGCCAAGGCTTGAATTTCTTCTGTGCTGTGGTTGCTGTGCACCACGATGCGCAAACGACTGCTGCCCTCTGGCACCGTTGGCGGGCGCACCGCACGCACCAGATGACCACGTTTTTGCAATTGTTCCGCCGTGTCCATCGCGTCACGGGAGGAGCCAAGGATGATGGGAAAGATGGGAGATTCTCCACCACAAGCAATGCCATGGTCTTTCAACAGCCGACGCAGTTCTTGTGCGCGGGCAAAGGTTGTTTGGGCGCGTTCGGGTTCGGCTTGCACAATTTGTATGGCCCGTCGCAAGCCGCCCGCAAGCATGGGTGGCACCGCAGTGGTGAAGACGAAGCTGCGCCCATGATTAATCAAGGTTTGAATGACC
>JAJRZS010000077.1 GCA_024275135.1 Planctomycetota bacterium
ACGCCAACGGATGCATGAATCACCTACTGGTTCTATTTCTCCCGCGAGGAAGGAGTAGTCCCCTTCGATTCGATCCAAATCGACCCAGAGCGTACCATCAGCTTGCATCCCGGAGCCAAGAATCCCACTCTGATCCCAGGACTGATTGATGGGGTTGAAGTGGGCAAAGAATCCAGTCGTCGTTTCCGTCAGCAGGTCATGGAACACGCCATCGGCAGACATCTCGATACTAATCGGGTGCGCTAGAATCGGTGACGGGATGGTCTGTCCGGCTAGGTCTAAAAGCCTGATGGAAAATTCCGCAAGTATGTATTTTTCGCCGTAGGTATTCCGCACATTCAGATTATTGCGGGCCCTGGGTTTTTTTGCCGTAAACCCGATTTTCCGGGGCTGAGAAAAGGTGTTGGGTGGGATTTGGAACGAGATAGTCTGCTGATATTCAATTGGGTTGGGGTCGCCTGGAAATGCCGAGACGAATTGCCCCGTCGGCAGAGAAACCGATTTTGATCCTCCGGCCGAGCCGACTACCGGTGAAACAAGCTGGTTGGTGGCCGCAAGGTAGGCGGTTACCGACAGCGTCGTCCCGCTAGGACTTGCCAGCGTTCGCCGCGAAAAAAAATGTGGATCATAGCCTTGGGCATCGACCCGAAATTCCAGTGTGGAGCTACCGGCAAAAGGGCCGTCTAGATGTGCATTGCCCTCCGCATCCGTTACAGCACTTTGCCCGGACGTTAACTCGGTTACCATTGCGCCAGCAATGGCCGTTGGAAAATCTGCATCCTGAACATGTATATAGATATCTTGAGCCTGCAAGGGTACTGAGCAAAGATAAAAAAAGATTCCTAGTTTTACCCAAGTCATGGTTGGTTGGTTGGTTGGAATATATCCAATCTCAACCGTGAAATTCTGACATTTTTTTGGCCTGGACACAACCCAATTTTTCGGAATTGGTGCAACCGGCAAGCAACGGCTGGGGTCGAAGAGCTATGGATTCGGACAACATCGTCGCCCTGATCGCTATTTTGGCCGCTTTCTCCATCCCGGTCTTTTGGCTCTATTTCGATCACAAGGCCAAGGAGAGGCGCGCAAAGGTGCTGGAAAAGGCGCTGGAGGTGGGCACCCCACCCGAGGATGTGATGCACGCGCTTCAGGATGGCAGTTGTCGCCGGCGGCACCGCATCCCATACCGTAAGGGATTGGTGCTGCTTGCCATTGGCGGTGCGATGTTGTGTGCCGCCAAAATAGGGCTAGGGCAGGGTGACGATGGTCTGCCCCTGGTCGGTTTAATTTTAAGTTTCCTTGGCGTGGCCTTTTTGCTCAGCGATTTTTTCAATCGCAACCAAGCCGACGACTCCTCTTCGCGTCCTTAGGCGTTTTCTCGCAGCCAAGGCGCTGGGGTGAATTTTTCCCGCCCGCCGGGACGATTGCAGACATCCTGGCTGTTGGCGATGACCTCGAGCCGCGCCACAATCGAAGCAAATCCCTCACTCCGCGCATAGCGTAATAAACCGCCACGGAAGGGGGCGAAACCCATGCCGAAAACGGTAGCCAAATCGAGGTCTTCCACGCTTTGGGTAACCCCTTCTTCCATGCAGCGTGCGGCCTCATTGACCATGCTCAACACCATGCGGTCTTGGATTTCCTGGTCGCTGAGGTTGCGCGCAGAATCTTCCTGTTGGAAGCTGCTCAAGTCGGAAGAGAGTTCTGCTTTTTTGCCTTTGGGATGGCGATAAAAACCCCAACCCGTTTTGCAGCCTAGCCGTTTCTCCGAGGAGAGTGCTTGAATGCCGGTGCAGGGCAACATGCGTTCCCCATAAGCTGCATGTAAAGATTGAGCGGCATGGGTAGCGATGTCTAAACCCACTTCATCTAGCAGGCGCAAAGGACCCATCGGCATGCCAAAGTCCAGCATGAGTTGGTCGAGGTGGGCGGGATCCACTCCGGCAACAAACAAACGCATGGCTTCATCCAGATAGGGGCCCAGCAATCGGTTGACCAAAAAGCCGGCGACATCTTTCACCACCACCGGCGTTTTGCCCATGCGCGTGGCGAGGGCGGCGATTTCAATGGCCGCTTCTTCACTGGTGGCTTCCCCGCGAACGACTTCCACTAACGGCATTTTGCGCACTGGGTTGAAGAAATGCATGCCGACGACGCGTTCCGGACGGGGGAGACCCGCCGCCATTTCGGTAACCGATAAAGAGCTGGTATTGGTCGCCAATAAGCAATTGCTGGGGACTTTGGCCGCCACATTCTGCAGCACGGATTTTTTCACATCCATGCGCTCGGCCACGGCTTCCAACACGATTTCCGCATTGGCCAAACCATCCATTTCTTGGGAAACCGTGAGTCGGTCCAAAGCGGCATTGGCTTCATGCGGCTTGAGGCGGCGACGTTTGCTTTTCTTTTCTAAAGTGGCGGCATGATCCACCAAGGCAGCATCAAGGGCATCTCGCGAAAGATCAATCAAACGCATGTTGAGCCCTTTTTCTGCCATCGAACTGGCGATGGCTCCACCCATGACCCCGCCGCCGATGACGGCTCCATGCTGCAGTTTACGCGGACGGAAATCGTCGTGGCCGCGTGCATATTTCTTCGCTGCTTCGGAGACAAAGAAGATGCTTACCAAACTTTTGCAGACCGAGCCGGTGGCCAGTTCCGCCACGGCTTCCGCTTCGCGCTCAACCATTTGTCCTGGGCTTGCCCCGAGAGAACCTAAAACCAGGTCTAAGGCCACCAAAGGGGCTGGGTAGAACCCCCGCGTTTTTGCCAGGACTTGTTTGCGCACTTTGTTGCCGATGATGGCATGCATGAGCGGATTTTTGTCGACCAACCATTTCCCCATGCCGCGCTCTTTGCGGCGGATTTTTTTCCTTCCCATCGCCACCTCACAGGCGATTTCAAGCAACCGCTCGGGGTAGGCCAAGCGATCGACCATACCCCTTTTCCAAGCTGCGCGGGCGGGGTAAAGACGGCCGCTGAGGATGGCGTCCAGTGCGCCTGGAATGCCAACGCGGCGCGGTAGCCGGTGTGAGCCACCCCAGCCGGGGATGATGCCCAACTGCGTTTCGGGCAGACCGATGCGCGTTTTGGGATCGTTGGCGGCAATGATGTAGTTGCAGGACAAAGATAATTCGAAGGCGCCGCCAGGGACAGCACCGCCGACAGCGGCTACGGTGGTGGCCTTAAGATCTTGGATTTGCTGGAAAATGGCGTGGACGAATCTCACAACCTTGAGGGCGTCATTGCGGTCGGTGAGTTTGGAGATGCCTTCCACATCGGCTCCGGCGGCAAATTGCAGAGGTTCGCGGCCGGCGAAGACCACGCCCTTCAGGTCTTTTTCGGCGGCAAGGTCGTGAACGACTTGTTGCAAATCGTTGAGCAGAGGCGCATCCAACACCGCCAGGCTGCGATGCGGGGGATCCAACACCACCACCACCAGGCCAGGCTCTGGGCGTTCGACACGGATGCAAGAACCGGGTTCTGGGCAGTTGTCAGGAAGCGGGAAGCCTTGAAGTTCCATGGTTTGCACTACGAAAGACGTTCGAGAATGAAGGCACCACCTTGGCCGCCACCGATGCACAGCGTGGCCAAACCAAGTTCGGCATCGGCCGCTTGCAGTTGGTGGGCAAGAGTGAGTAACAGACGAATGCCGGTCATGCCGACGGGGTGGCCAAGCGCGATTGCGCCGCCGTTGACATTGAGCTTGGTGGGATCGAGGGTGCCTAAGGCATGGTCCCGGCCCAAATGCTGCTGGGCGAACTGCTCGGAAGCAAAGGCTTTTTCGCAGGCCAAAACTTGCGCGGCAAAGGCCTCGTTGATTTCCACCCGATCCATGTCAGCTAATTCCATGCCTGCAGCTTGCAGGGCAACGGCGCTGGCAAATACTGGGCCTAAACCCATCCGCGCCGGATCTAAACCGGCCCAAGCAAAACTGCGAATCGCTGCCAGTGGTTGCAAGCCAAGTTCACGGGCGCGTTGTTCCGTGGTGAGAAGGATGGCGGCGGCAGCGTCGGTGATTCCGCAGGAGTTGCCGACGGTGACGATGCCGTCAGGTTTTTCAAAATAGGGTTTGAGTTTGGCGAGGCCTTCGAGGGTGAGGTCGTCGCGGATGCCGTCGTCATGGCGCAAGGAACTGCTGCCTTTGCGGGCGCCGAGGGGGACGACGGGAAGGATCTCGCGATCGAAGAAGCCGAGCTCGCGTGCTTCTTTGGCGCGGCGGTGGGAATGGAGTGCGAACTGATCACATTCTTCGCGACTGAGGTGAAAATCGCGGGCCAGGAGTTCGGCGGTCCGGCCCATGATGAGGCCGGTGGTGGGGTCGGTGAGGCCTTCCATCAACGCTACTCTTGGTTTGAGGAACGAGGGACGGAAGCGGGCCAGAGTTTGCAGTTTTTTGCCGACGGAGCGGGCTTTCATAAGGTCGGCAAACAGCTTGGTCATTTGTGGGCCAAAAATGAGCGGATAGGAGCTCATGACTTCAACTCCAAGGCAGAGATAAGTGTCGCCGAGGCCGGCCAGGATGTTGGTGGCAGCGGAGGTAATGGCTTCCATGCCACTGGCGCAGTTGCGGGCGACTGTGCGGGCGGGGACGGGCTGGGGGATGCCGGCGCGCAAGGCAATCACACGGCCAATATTGGCCTGGTTGAATGGGGGGCCGACACAGCCGGCAATCACCTCGTCGAGAGTGGCGGGGTCGATGCCGGTGCGGATGAGGAGCTCGCGGGCGACGAGGGACCCCAGGTGGCCGGCATCTTCGCGGGCAAAAATACCGCCGGCCTTGGCCATCGGAGTGCGGAGACCCGCGGCTAGAACCAGCCTGGGATGAGCGTCAGTGGCGACGTAGGAGAGCATTTTTGGAATTCTTGGTTAACGACGTTAACTTTACAGTGTAAACCTTATAGAATCCAGCAGGAAATTCCATGGCCCGAAACGGAGAACTTCGCCGACAGATCCTTGAGCAAGCTCGCAGCTTGTTGCTAGACGAGGGCTATGCCCAGGTTTCGATGCGGAAAATCGCCGCAGCCGTCGGCTGCACCCCAACCAGCATCTACCTTTATTTCGACAGTAAGGACGCATTATTTCACTCCTTAGTGGAAGAAGGTATGGGGCGGCTGCATGAGCAGCTGGCGGTGGTGGTGGAGCGCCATGCCGACCCGGAGGAGCAGTTTTGCCGTCTTTGCCGCTCCTATTTGGAGTTTGGCTTGGAAAATCCGGAATTTTACGAAATTATGTTCTTGCTGCATCCGGAGCAGCTGCAGCGCTTTCCGACCGATAAATACCGTAAGGCCCGCCGCAACTTACAGCTCTTCGCCGACATTCTCACCGAAGTGCGCGGGACAGAACCAGATTTCGACCCACTCTTAGGTGCCACCGTGGTTTGGAGTCTGCTGCATGGAGCCATCTCCTTGCAACTTGCAAAGCGGGTTGACGCCCGCCTTGCAACCTCTGATTTCATCGACCAAGTGGTCGAACACGCCGTTCGAATGCTTCAACTTTAAGCCCATGTTGTCCTCCCTACTCCTAATTGCCGGTTTCCTTGCACTTGGCTTTTTTTCCGTCCCCTTGCTTGGGTGGACTGCTTGGTGTGCGGTTTTTCTTTTTTGGTGGGGCGCCCCTTTGTGGTTGTGGATAGTGCTGGGCATCCCGGCCTTGATTTTTAATTGGCATGCGGTTCGTGTGCGCTTGGTGAGTGTGCCCATCATGCGCTTTTTGAAGAAGGCAGGCATTCTGCCGGTGATTTCCAAAACCGAGCGCGAAGCCTTGGATGCTGGCACGGTTTGGTATGAGGGAGAGTTGTTTGGAGGCAATCCCGATTTTGCTCGTTTGCTAAATGAGGCTTACCCTGATTTGAATGAGGAAGAGCGGGCATTTTTGGAAGGGCCTTGTGAAGAAGTTTGTCGATTGACCGATGACTGGATGGTTTTCCAAAAGCGCGATTTGCCGCCGCAAACCTGGGAATATCTGCGCGAACATGGATTCTTTGGCATGATTATTCCCAAGAAATATGGTGGTCTTGAGTTTTCCGCCACGGCGGTGAGTGCCGTGATTAAAAAATTGAGCTCACGTTCCATTCCATTGGGCATCACCGCCATGTTGCCCAACTCATTGGGGCCGGCGGAATTGTTGATGCACTATGGCACCGAAGAGCAAAAGGATCGTTTGTTGCCACGCTTGGCTGCGGGCAAGGAAGTGCCTTGCTTTGCTTTGACCGAGCCGCATGCGGGTTCCGATGCTGGTGGCATTCGGGCGCGCGGAGAGGTATTTCAGGACGAAGATGGTGAATTGAAAATCCGTTTGGATTTAGAAAAACGCTACATCACTTTGGCTGCACGGTCCACATTGTTGGGGGTGGCGTTTAAGTTGTTCGATCCGCAAAATCTATTACGGAGAGGTACCTCGTTGGGCATTTGTTGTGCATTAGTGCCAGCAGACACTCCAGGTTTGGTGCTTGGGCAGCAGCATGATCCGCTGAATGTTCCCTTCTTTAATTGTCCTTTTGAGGGACATGATGTAGTGATCGATATGGATGCCCTGGTGGGAGGCGCGGCCCGCATCGGCCAAGGCTGGCGCATGCTGATGGAACAGTTGGCAGCTGGGCGTGGAATTATGCTGCCGGCGCAAGCAACGGCTGGCACCCAAGCGGCGGCGCGGATTACAGGTGCATACAGTGTGGTGCGCCAGCAGTTTGGAATGTCAATTGGTAAATTCGAAGGGATTGAGGAGCCGATGGCGCGGATTGGGGCCATGGCCTACACCTTAGAAGCAGCGCGGCGCTTTACTTGCGGTGGCTTGGATGGCGGCGCCAAACCGGCAGTCACTTCAGCGATTGCCAAATACAATTTCACCGAAACCATGCGCTCGGTGATTAACGACGCCATGGATGTGTTGGGAGGCGCTGGGATTTCACGGGGGCCGCGTAACTTGTTGGCGCATGCGTATTTCGCGGCACCTATTTCCATTACGGTAGAAGGTGCAAACATTCTTACCCGTACATTGATGATTTTTGGTCAGGGAGCCATTCGCTGTCATCCTTTTGCCGAAAATGAGATTTCGGCTTTAGAAAAAGGCGATGTGCGTGGTTTTGACTATGCTTTCTTTGGGCATATTGGCCATGTGGTTCGCAACTTTTGTCGTTCCATAGTTCTTTCTTGGAGCCGTGGCCATGCGGCAAGTGTGCCGGTGGAAGGGGTGACTCGGCGCGACTTCCAACGTTTGGCTTGGGCCTCCTCGCGTTTCGCTATCTTGGCCGACGTGGCTATGGGCACCTTGGGTGGTGACTTGAAGCGCAAGGAGATTTTGACCGGACGTTTCAGCGATGTGTTCTCTTGGATGTATTTGGCGGCGGCGATTATGAAGCGCTACCAGGTGGAAGGGCGCAGCAGGGAGGATTACCCTTTGTATCGTTGGAGTATGGATTATGCTTTTGCGCAAATGCAGGAGGCTTTTGCTGGTATTTATCAAAACTTTGACGCTCCTGGCCTTGGCTGGGTTTTCCGTGGTCCGTTGGCGATGTGGTGTCGACTTAATCCGGTGGGAAGTCGTCCGCGAGATGTGGACGGCCAGCGGATTGCGCGCATCATGCAAACTCCGGGAGAATTGCGCGATCGGTTAACCAATGGCTTGTACTTGCCCAAGGATCCTGAGGAGGGGATGGGGCGTTTGGAACAGGCATTCCTTGCTTGCATCGTGGCTAACGAGGTCTTGGGCAAGATTAAACAGGCTAGTCGGGAAAAGAAACTTCCGCGCAAAAAGCCGAGTTCCTTGCTGGAAGAAGCTTTGGCCGCGCGGGTGATTGATGAAGCTGACGTGGCTTTGGTTAAGCGCGCGGAAGAATTGCGCGAAGATGCCATTCAAGTGGATTCCTTCTCGCAGGAAGAGTACCTGGCTACGGCCTTGGATGGGGGGTGGGGTGTGGGATAATGCCGCGTCCAATGACCCTGGAACAACGCAGTTTCGCCCCCTTTTACCCACATCCGCTTTTGCGCGATCGTCATGTGATGACAATTGCGGGCTCTAAGCTGCCGCGGCCATTAGGCTTGTTTTTGGAAATGGGGGAGGATTTTTGGTTGCCGGTGGATCAGCAGACCTCCGTGCGTATCGAAACGCATTGGCAAAGTGACTTGTCGGCACCGGTTTTGATTTTGGTGCATGGTTTGTCTGGTTCCGCACGCTCGCCTTATATGTCGGGGACGGCGCAGAAGGCCTTTTTGCATGGTTGGTCGGTGTTGCGGCTGAATATTCGCAATTGCGGAGACACCGCTGATCGCACTCCAACCTTATACAACGCTGCATTGACGGATGATTTAGAAGCCCTTACTAGTTGGGTTTTGCGCCACCATCCTGATAGCCCGATTGCAATGGCGGGTTTTTCTTTGGGTGGTTCTATTGTGTTGCATACGATTGCAAAGTGGGGAGACCATCCCCCGGAAAAGGTTGTTGGTTTTGTGGCGGTGTCGACACCATTGAATTTGGTGAGTACTTCTCGCCAATTGCATACGGGGTTTATGAATCGTTTTTATATGAAGCTTTTTCTGGATGGGTTTGTGAAGGCGATGCGTCGGAAGGCGGCTGAGTACCCCGAGCTGTATCCTTATGATGCGGCGAAAGGGTATAAGGATTTCTATAGCTTTGACGATCAGTGGACGGCTCCGGCGTTTGGTTTTTCTGGGGCGAATGATTACTACAACAAGGCCAGTGCTTATCATGTGTTGCCTGACATTCACGTTCCGGGCTTGTTAATCCATGCTGAGGATGATCCTTTAGTACCGTATAACGAGTTGTCATTATCGGCGATTGAGAGCAACCCGCGATTGAGGTTATTGATGACGAAGTATGGGGGGCATAATGCGTTCTTTGCGGCAGAAGCTGCATGTACGGAACATTGGCGGGATACGGATCGATGGTGGGCTGAAAATAGGATTGTGGAATACTCATCGAACCTGGCCCACTTGGGTGGGCAAGAATCCTAGAAAGCGGGTAACGAAACAACACCTTCTCCGTCTTCTCCATGTCGCTGCCTAGCGACTTGAGAAAGACCATGAAGTTTCGCC
>JAJRZS010000078.1 GCA_024275135.1 Planctomycetota bacterium
AACGACGAATTCGCCCAGCCCATGCGCGGCCTCATCGGCGGCGGCGTGTTTGTGGTGGTTGCCGCGCTGATATTCGTCTGGCGCAAAAAAGCCAATTCCGCCGCCGCCACCTGCGCAAAATGCAGCGCCACCTTCTCCATCACCCGCACCGACCGCGTGGAAAAAGCCCTCTCCTCCACCCCCAAAGAAACCCGAGATGCCCAGCCCGACTACTCAACCAAGGTCACCACATGGCTGGAAGAGGTGATTGAAACCACCGACACCTACACCTGCGCCAAATGCGGAGACACCGAGTCCAAGGTGAGCCAGCGCACGGTCAAGAAAGACGAAAAGGAAGAGATCGAACCCGCCCCCGTAAAAGAAAAACCCAAATCCGCCATCAAAGCCACCAGCAAGGCAAAGCCCAAAAAGTAGGGTGGGGTTCCACCCCACCACCCCGTAGGGTGCGTGGTCCCTCACGCACCTTTATTTTGCCAAGAACGCCTATGTAAAAAGGCTCGCAATCCAGCCCACAATCTTCCCAAGCGTCATCACAATTCGCGCAAACTTATACCCCGTGGCCGCATCTATTTTCTTAACCACAGCCACTGACGCATTCTTCATCGTCACATACATCTGCGCAATCCGGCCAAAAAGCCTTTGCGCCGCTTTCGCTTGCGCAGGAGACTCCGCTTCTTCTGCCACCAGCTTACTATCCAAAGACATTTCGGCATCCAAGCGCAGCCCAACCGCCGCCTTGGCAAATTCTAACTCTTCAACGATCTTTAGCTTTACATCAGATTTCGCCAAGCTCAACGCGTGCGCAATCCGCGCCCTATCCGCCTTTTTCACCGCTGGGTGATTGGCCAATATGTTCACGATTTCTTTTTCCAACACAGCCGACAAAGCCGTTAGCTTGGCATCATCCAGATACGCGCCGTTTTTCAATCCATCTAGAATGTCATCAAGTGCGATCTGGTAGTTTTGGAAAATCGCATTCGGGTCATCTCGGCAATTCTCGAATGCTTGCTCCAAATAAAGGCAAGCCACCGAATTGAAATTCAAACCGCAATTACTGTTTTTGGCAACGCTATACGAAAACTCGACCTGCTTGAGTGAGGTTGCAACTATAGCCTCTTCCGTTGTTAAAATTGGCGTGATTTCCACCAACCCCGTATCGGGGTCAACATCCATTTTATCGGCCTGCGGCAAAGCGTTGGCCACAAACTCCGCCTCAATCGCCGCAATCATCCCGTTCACATGCGCGGGGCCTTGGGTCCAGTCATTGTCTGGGATCAACGCTATCTGTTCCAATAATTTATAGTTCCACGGCTCCCCAGCCAGCGCAGCGTCAAACCACCGAATCCAAAAAGACCAGTCATTTGGCTCTCTTTCAAGAAACCACTTCGTTCTCCCCCACAAGCCAACAAATTCGTTTAGCTCTCCATGCCACAATCCGATTCTATCTAGAGGCACTCCGTCCAAGATTGCCCTACAGTCTTTTTGAATTGCGTCGAGCTGTTCCAAGTCCCCTCTATTGATAATTGAATTTGCAAAAGCAGTATTGCCTTCAACAACATCGCTATTGTTTTCAAATCTTTTCAAGGAAACGGTGCCTATTGCAAACTCGTAAAAGCTAACTAACTGGCAAGTTAAATCCGTTCGAAACACCTGAAGAATTTCTTCAAGAAAGTCTTCCTTTTGAGAGCTTGCAAAATTGAGGTAATCGGGGCTGTTACGCATGGAAATACGGTAAGAAATTTGCTTCCACACCGTGGGAGACCTATCTCCAAGCCAAAGCCCAAGGCTTTGTGCATCAACAATATCCTCAATCTCAACCATACCGCCAACCTTGCCCCATCCGCTCTCGCAATTCAACACCCCCTTCCCCTCCCGCCTCACATATTGCATAACACCCCAAACCGCGATTCCAGCCATAGGGGCACCCACATGCACGATATCAAAGCCATCCGCCAAAACCCTGCCGTTTTTGACGCCGGCCTCGCCCGCCGCAGCCTCCCCGCGCAGTCCGCCGATATCCTCGCCATAGACGACGCCCGCCGCGCTGCCATCCATGCCGCCGAAACGGCACTGGCCGAGCGCAACGCCGCCTCCAAGCAGGTCGGTGCCGCCAAGGCCAAGGGCGATGAGGCCGAGTTCGAGCGCCTGCGCGCGCTGGTCGGGGCCAAGAAGGCCGAGATCGCCGCGCTGGAGGAGCAGGCCAAGGCCGAGAGCGCCCGCCTGAATGACATCCTGATGTCACTCCCCAACATCCCCGCCGACGACATCC
>JAJRZS010000079.1 GCA_024275135.1 Planctomycetota bacterium
GGCCTCAAGAGCTTGCACCCGATTGTGGCCAAAGACCCGCTGCCCCCAAGCCCAGGCTGCCTGCAACTGCTCCTCACTTGCGGTTTTGGCAACCGCAACAAGCCGAATTGAGGCGGTTGGGCGCCCGCTACGCGCCGCAGCGTCGGCAATTTTTTGGTGCAAAACCGTAAAGCGCTCGGCGGTGGTGGACATGACAGCAAGGTTCTCCCTGTAGAAAGGGCGCCGCTACACTAGAATCCTGGGCTTCCCCGTTCAAGGAGACCCCATGATTCTCGGCATCCCCAAGGAAATCAAGGTTCTAGAAGCCCGCGTCGCACTGACCCCGGCAGGAGCCCACGCACTCACGGAAGCAGGCCACCAAGTATTGGTGGAAACCCAGGCCGGCATGGGTTCTGGCTTTTCCGATCAGGAGTACCTCGATGGGGGTGCTGAAATTCTCCAGGAAGTGGAGGAACTTTGGCAACGCGCCGAAATGATTGTCAAGGTCAAGGAACCCCAAGCCGTCGAGATTGCACGGGCAAGGCCGGGGCAAACCCTTTTCACCTATTTCCATTTCGCCGCCGACCAAGCCCTCACCGAGGGCATGCTGGCGTCGGGAGCACATTGTTTTGCCTACGAAACCTTAGAGGTGGGGAGGCACTTGCCCCTGTTAACCCCAATGTCGGAAGTGGCCGGACGCATGGCGGTGCAAGAAGGGGCCAAAGCCTTGCAAGCTCCTCAAGGTGGGCGCGGAGTCTTGCTCGGTGGTTTACCCGGCGTGGCCCCCGCCCATGTCATGATTTTGGGTGGGGGTGTCGTCGGCACGCATGCCGCGTGGATGGCTTCCGGCTTGGGCGCGCAAGTCACCATTCTCGATCTTGATCTCGAGCGCATGCGATATTTGGAAGAGGTCATGCCCGCCAATGTCACCACCGTGTTTTCCACCCGCCAAGCGATTCGCGAACGCTTGCCGCATACGGATTTGTTGATCGGTGCCGTTTTGATTCCCGGAGCCCGAGCGCCGAAATTGGTGCTGGAAGAAGATTTGAGTTTGATGGCGGAGCGTTCGGTCATCATCGACGTCGCTGTCGACCAGGGTGGCTGTATCGAAACTTGTCACCCTACCACGCATGAAGAGCCCACCTATGTGGTGCAAGGCGTGGTGCATTACTGTGTGGCCAACATGCCGGGCGCCGTTCCCCGGACCAGCACCTTTGGTCTGACCAATGCCACTTTGCCTTATGTGTTGCAACTGGCCCAATTGGGGCCCAAAGCCGCCGTGTTGGAAAGCTCGCGCCTAGCCACCGCCGCCAATGTTTTGGCTGGCCAGCTCACCAACGAGCCGGTGGCGCAAGCCTTTGGTTTGGATTGGAAAGATTCTGTTTCCGTAGCCAACAGACTCTAAGGCCTTGAGCCCTTTTCTTCTCGTCTTGGTTCTGGCTCTGCTGCAGGGCTTGACCGAGTATTTGCCGGTTTCCTCCTCCGCCCACTTGGTGTTCGGAAAGGAATTCCTGCCAGGAGGAGAACAACTTTCCGCCAATGCCAGCTTGGAGGTGCTTTTGCATGTGGGCACCTTGCTTGCGGTGCTTCTGTATTATCGGCAGCGCATTGGTCGTTTGTTGTTGGGGCTGTTTGGACGTGGTCATGAGGTTGCCGCACAACGACGACTTCTTGGCTTGTTGGTTCTTGCCACTTTGCCCGCAGTTGGGGCTGGGCTGTTGCTGAGTGCCCATTTGGATCCATTGTTTGGTAGCCCTTATCCCGCGGCGGTTTCCCTCTTGGTGACGGGCCTTATTCTCTGGCGCTCGAAGGGGATGGGAAATCAGGGGCTGGAAGTCGAAAACCTCACCGCCAAAACTGCCTTGCTCATCGGCGTGGTTCAAGCTTGCGCCATCATGCCCGGCATTTCCCGCAGTGGCAGCACCATCGTCGCCGGCATGGCGCTTGGGTTGTCGGGAGAAGCTGCGGCAGCTTTTAGCTTTTTGATGTCCATCCCCGCCGTTGCTGGGGCCGCGGTGTTGAAGCTTCCCGAGCTGCAAGAAACCGAAGCCTTGCCCTTTTCCTCTTTGGCCTGCGCCGTCGGCGTCAGTTTTGTCGTGGGCTGGTTGGCCTTAGGTTTGTTGGTGTGGATTACCCGGCGCGGCAGGCTGCATATGTTTGCGCCATATTGTTGGTTGTTGGGTGGCTTGGCTTTGTTGTCGGCCCTGCTTTAAGCCCTTATTGCGAGGGCGTACTGGCACGGTAGCGACGAGCCCAAGCCAACAACTGGGGGCCTGGACATTCGGTTTCGGCTTTGACTTCTTGGTGTCCCCATACTTCCTTGGCGGAAATGTGATAGACCGCACGCAACTCGGCAACCAAGCGGTCCAAAGCCTGCATTTGCAGCGGAGTGGGGACTTGCGCGCGACGATATTCCGGCCCGCGATCGGGTTGGGGTACGAAATTGCCCAACAAACAAATGCCGATGTTGCCAATGTTGTTTTTCCCTTTGGCATGGGCGCCCTGGGCATAAAGAGGACGCCCTTCAACCACGCGGCCCGCGCGATCGATGAGGAAGTGATAGCCAATGTCGGCAAAACCTCGGGCGTTCATATGTTGTTGTTGGTGGTGCCGCACATCAGCAGCAGTGGCCCCGACGGAAGTGCCGAACAAGGGTTCCGCCGTGTGGTGGACGGTGATGCGGTAGGGGGTGGTCATCCGATCCCAGTTCGAGCGCATGGGTGCGGCTCCCCAATCCGCACGATGCAAATCGATATGGATGGCGGATAAATCCAATTCCTGCTCCTTGGCACTGGGTTGGTCCAAGTGGGCGCTTTGTAGATAAGTGGCCATGCGCTGGCCCACCGCCTCACTGGCCTGCACGGCCTCTCCATGCGCAGCAGCTAAGAGATAGGAAGTTTCGGCGGCTGCGGGTTGTTCTAAATTCGGTAGCGCCTTTTCCAAATGGGCGACGCCCGCGGGCACATTGCCCTCTAAAAAATAACTGAGGCCTATCCCCCGTTCGGCTCGCGCCAACTCCGAGGCCGACAAGGGACCGCCCTTGGCTTCGTAGAAGGCCAAGCGAGCCGCGTCAGGATGATGAAGTTCCAATTCCAACTCGCCCATCAAAAGGCGGGCCTCACTGCGGTCTTCGGTGGACAAGCGCGGCAACTGATCTTGCCACCAAGCCAGGCGTTGGGTGGCGGAAAGCTCACCGGGCGGAGAAAGGACCGGCGGCTCCAGGCCCAAAGGTACCGCTCGGCGTGGAGTGGGGGCTGCGCAGGAGGTCCAGAGCATCCCGAGGATGATGACGAGGAAGACGGTGCGACGCGGCATGGGGCAGAGACTATCCGCTAGGCCCCCTTAATTGCTAGGGGGGAACGCTTAGGATAAGGGCATGCGTGGCGGCTTTTGGGTCCTCGAGGGCATGGATGGTACCGGCAAGACCACCCAGGCTCGGTGTTTGGTGGAGTATCTGCAAGCGCAGGGACGACACCCTTTGCATGTGCGCGAGCCAGGCACCACCGCCCTTGGAGAGCGGCTGCGCGCTCTGTTGTTGGCCCCAGAGCGGGAAGAATGGCATCCGAAGAGCGAGGCTCTTTTGTTTTTCGCCGCCCGCCAAGCTTTGCTGAGCGAACAAATTCAACCGGCCCTGGCCGCTGGCCGTGATGTGGTATGCGAGCGGTTTAGCCCATCCACCTTGGCCTACCAAGGGCAACAGAAAACTTTGCGCCAATGGATTTTGGATTTGGATGCCTTGGTGGTGCCCGCCTCATTACAGCCCGATGCAGTCTTGATTTTCGACCTAGAGCCAGAACAAAGTTTCCAACGCTTGGGCCAGGCTGAACATTTAGACGGTTTCGAACAGCGCGGAATCGGCTTTCAACAACAAGTTCGCGCGGGCTATTTGGCCTATGCGGAAGCCTATCCTCACAACACGGTCGTACTCCCCGTTGACGGCAAAGATGTAGAGGAAGTGGCCACTGCCGTGCGACAAGTCGTGGAGGAGCGAAGGCCATGAAAGAACGCTTTGCCACCGAACTAGCCGCAGGCTCCCTGGCTGATGCTTATTTGTTTGTGGGTGCGTCGCGGAGTCGCCTAAAAGAAGTGGCGTTCGATTGCGCCAAGGTTTTGTTGGGGGCGCATGGCCCTTTGGCCGAACATGCGGATTTTTCCCTGTTTGATCCTGTGGAGCTCGGCGTGCCTGGTTTGAAGGTGGAGCATGTGGCTTATCGCAAAGACGGAGTTCCATGTTTAGAAACGGCCTTGCGCTATCGTCCCAAGGTTGGGGATTTCCGCGCCGTGGTTTTGTTGGATGCGGATCGAATGACCACCGACGCGCAAGGTGCGTTGCTGAAAACCACCGAAGAACCACCTCCTGGCACCATTCTTTTCTTTACTGCTTGTGAACTTTACGACCTCAGCCCAGCCTTGCGCTCGCGTTGTCGGATTTGGCGGGTGGCACGCAAAGCCGAGGAAGAATTAATGCGCCAGGCTTCTGCAGCAGGCATCGCTGCTGCGGACTGGCAGGTTTTGAAGTGGGCCTGTGGTTCGGGCGAACGCGTTTTGGAGATGCCCAAGGAGGAGCGCCAAATCTTGCTTGATGCCTTCCCCGCGGTCCAGGCTTGGCTGCAGGGGGAGGGCTCGGCCACTGACTGGTGCCAGGTTCCCGCCGCCGCCAAGATGAGCGAAAAACGACGGCTCTCCCTTCTGCTGTTGGGGGCGGTGTGGGCTTGGCTATGTTCCGGGCAAAAAGACCCAGAATTAGGAAATTTGGCCTTTCAAGACCACTGGAGCCGCCGCTTGGATGTTGCCTTGGGGCGGCTGTCGGGGCAGGTAACCCCGGAGCTGGTTTTTCAGGATTTTTTACAGAATCCCTAACCGCCGCATAGCCTTTACTCCTGGGCTTTTCCGCTTTGCAGCTTCCTATTTTGGGAGCTTCACAGAAATCCTTTGCAAGTGGTGGGCAAACTTTGCCTAGGCGGTCCGATGAATAGCCGGGGGATTCATGATGGACGACCGCAAACTGCAGCCACTCATTCGCGAAATCCGCATCCAAAATGGGAGGCGGTACGCGGAGGCCGCCTATTTTTTCGTCCTTGAAGCCCTCGATTTCGTGATTTTCCTCGAAGGCCTTGGAAAAAATCCCAGCGAAGGCCGCCATGTTTCGCCGCAGGAGCTCCTTGCCGGTTTACGCCGCTATGCGCAGGAGGAGTTCGGCCCGCTGGCTCCCTATGCTTTCCATTCTTGGGGGGTTCATTGCACCGAGGATTTCGGTAACCTGGTGTTTCAAATGTGTGCCGCTGGATTACTGAACAAGACGGAACGCGACCGTCCCCAAGATTTCGCCAACGGTTTCGACTTCGAGCAAGCCTTCCGCGAAGGGGAGTCGGTTAGCGGAACATGAGCATCCACACTGCCGTACGCCTCGCCATTGTCGCCGGGGTGTCTTGGTTGGTCTGGCTGCTAAGACCGGTTACGGCCCCACTGCTTGGCGCTTACTTATTGATGCTGGTGTTTTACCCCTTGCATCGTCGTTGGCGTATCCGCTTGGGCTCCTCGGTATCGGCCTTGGCTTGCGTAGGGCTGTTGGTTTTGGTGCCCCCTTTTTTGATGATTCCGGCCCTTTTTGATTTTCAAAACCTGTTGGCCAAAGTGCCGGTCGATGATTTAGGTGGGCTCAGCCAACAACTGCAAAACCATTTTCTAGCCCTGCGCGATGGGCTTCCCACTTGGTTGCAAGAACGCCTTGATCCGTCTCAACTAGATCCGGAGCATGCGGTCGCCGTGGTGCGCGATCAACTCAACCACGCTGGCGAAGCTTTGGTGCAATTCTTCGGCGGCATTTTTGGCATTGTTTCTGGTTTTTTGTTGCTCCCCATCTTCCTTTACTTCTTGCTGGAAGGGGGGCCTTGGCTGGCCAGGATTCGAGCAGAACTACCACCGGCCTGGTATCCCAGCTTCGACCGCATTTTGCCCCGCATCGAAAAGATTTTGAGTTTGTATTTGGTTTCGCGTACCAAAGTGGCCACGGTGAAGGGGATTCTGGGTTTTGGCATCCTGCTGCTCTTGGGCTTTCCCGGCTCCTACTCATTGGGTTTGGCCTTAGGCGCTCTTTCTTTGCTGCCGGTCCTCGGCCCTTTGATTGGCTATTTTCTCTTGGCCTTGGTGGGCTTTGCCGATGGTGGCATCACCGGCGGGGGATTCGCCGGTTTGGTTACCGCCACGGTGCTTTACACGGCTTTGGAATTGTTAGAAGGCTACATCCTCATTCCGCGCATGGTTGGCCGCGGCCTTGGCCTTTCGGATTTCGTGGTCATCCTTACCGTTTTGTGTGGCGGTGCTTTGATGGGAATTTTCGGGCTTGTCATCGCCGTACCGATGGTGGCGGTGGGACGAGTGCTTTATGCGGAATTTTTGCGCCCCGTGATGAAGACCGATCCCGAAGAAAGCTTATCCGCAGCGCAAAAACCATCTTCCTAGTTGATGAAATGCATCCTCCAAAACCATTTGCGTGGTTTTCAATTTGAGTCCTGGCCGCCCCTAGCCGACGTGCACTATGTGTTTGCTGGCCGCAGCGAAAACGGACAGGGCAATCTTTCCTTAAGTGGAGGACGGGATGCGCAGGCGGCTTTAGCCGCACGTAAAACTTGGTGTGATTTTTTGCAGATTCCCGCCGCCGATTTGGTGGTGGGCAGTCAAGTCCATGGGACCCAAGTGCGCGTGGTAACCAACAAAGACCGGGGCCGCGGCGCCATGGATCCTCAATCGGTCTTGCCGAATTGCGATGCTCTGGTCACGACCGACTACCAGGTGCCTTTGTTTTTGGCGGTGGCCGATTGCTGCGCTCTGCTCTTTGCCGCACCGGGTGTGGTGGCTGTGGCGCATGCTGGATGGCGTGGCATGGAAGCGGGGGTGATTCCACAGGTTTTACGGCAATTGCAAAACCTGGGCTTTGCTCCGGCTCAGCTCCATGTCGGGATTTTTCCCTGCATTGCTGCGGAATCTTATGAGGTTGGTCCTGAAGTAGCCGAGCAGGTACCCAGTTTTGCCAAATACCGAGGACAAGGCGATCGGTGGCAAGTCGACATGGGGTTGTGGGCGCAGCATGTTCTGCTGCAAGTAGGCATTTCGCTCAAGCACCTACGCCGCGCCAAGATCGACACTGGATGCGACACCCGCTTCTTCAGCCACCGTCGCCAAGGGCTGGGGGCCGGACGCAATGCCTTGATTGCGGTGCGAAAACCACCGTTGATTAACGCTTGACAATCAAATCCTTGTACTCGGGAATGTCTTCCAAGCTGAGAGTGGATTTTTCCAAAATGGCCCGAATGGCTTCCCGCAGTTGCGGATCCTCCACATAATCACCGAGGAAACCGTTGCCGGGGAAGACTTTGCCGCGAGCGTCGGAAACAACCGCGCGCAATTGACGCCGTACCCAACGCCGCACTTCTTGCGGGTCGAGTTCGGTGTCTAAGCTCTGATAGAACTCGTCCCATCCCGGGTAGCGGCTGACATCGCGATTGTCGTTGATGGCCAATTTCACGGCCAGTTGATGGTCTTCCTCGTAGATTTTTTTGGCGTAGGGACGGAAGGGATCGTCCTCCAAAAGCCGATTCAACTCGCGTGCGGTCACAAAAGGAATCTCGGGGAATTCCACCTTGCGATCGGGCTCGACCCCACCCGGATCGATGATGCGACCATCATGATCGCGTTGGGTATGGATGGTGGAGCCGTCGGGCAAATAGTAATAGGCGATGGTCAGTTGGATGCGTCCGCCGTAGTCGTATTTTCCATTGCCATTGACGTCTTCGTAGGCTTCCCAATCGTCGTGAATTCCATTGCGCGGAACTCCCGGCTTGGGAGAAATGTCTTCGAAGGGTTCATCCTTTTGGGTGTCGAGTTCCAACACATTTTGCACCGATCCCTTGCCGTAGGTGCGTTGGCCGACGGTGATGGCGCGCCCTTGAATGGAGAGGGCGCCGGAAACAATTTCCGAAGCGGAGGCGGAGAACTCGTTGATGAGAATGGCTAGCGGCACGGAATCCGGAACCAAGGCCCGCATTCGGGTGCGATACACGGTGTCGGCACCGGCTCTGGACTTGGTGGTGACAACAATTTTGTTTTTGGGCAAAAAGACATCGCAAATTTGCACCGCTTCTCGCAGATACCCCCCAGGATTGCTGCGTAAATCCAAAACCACCCCGTTTAGGTTGCCAGCATCCAAAGCATCGCCAATGGCACCAACAATTTCTTGGGCGGCATGTTCTGAAAAGTCCAGCAACTCCAGGTAAAGGATGCCACCAGGCAACATCTCGGATTGCATGGTGGGCAATTGAATGTTGTCGCGAGTGACTTCAATCTTATGGGGCTCGGACCATCCCATGCGATAAACCTCCAGCAACACCTTGGTGCCGGGTTCTCCTTTTAAGCGTTTGATGATTTCGTCATTGGGTTGATCGGCCGTCGACCATCCATCCACCGACAAAATCTTATCCCCGGACAACAATCCGGCGGCGTAAGCCGGTCCACTGTAAATGGGTCGCAAAATGGTGAACACATTGTCAACCGTGTTGACATAGGCGCCGATGCCACCATAGGCCTGCTTCATGTCGAACATGAATTGGCCGTATTCTTCGCTGCTGAAAAACGTCGAATGCGGGTCGAGCAAACGCAGCAGGCCATCCGCCGCAGCGTTCACCAATTCTTCGTCGGTATATTTCTCGCCCTCCATATGTTGGGTGTGAATGCGGAACATAATTTCACGCAACAAATCCAACTCTTCTTCTTGTTGCGCTGGCCGCGGGATTTGCCCTTGCTCGGAAGCCTGCAATTTTTGCAAAGCTTCGATTTTGCTACGAAAGCGAGCTTGTTGGGCCACTTGTTCGAGCAAAGTTTGGGCGAGTACCGCATCCGCGCCGATACCGTCCGCCAACTCTTCCAAAATGCTCACTTCCTCATTGCCCAAGGGAATGCCACAACGCCCTAAAGCCAAAACGGCTTGATTGCGCAGGGCCTGGTTTTGGCTCCACAAAACGCCACGCAAATTGCGCAATGCTGCCCGCCGTTGCGCCCCGCCACCCATTTTGAACAGTGTGAATTGGGCCTCTGCCCATAAACGCGGCGCATCCTCCGCCACTTGGTCGGCCAACCAGGTGGCCAAAGCCGAGGGAGGTTCTTCCAAACCATCGAAAGCCGGTAGCCGCATGGTTTGCAAAGCGGCCAAGCTGAGTTCGGGCTGATTGTATTCGAGCAATTGCACCAGGCGCTCGACATGTTGGGGATCCTCGGCCCAGGCTTGAAGACGGCCGTAAAGCAGCAAGGCGCGACCATCGGCCTGCTCCATACGCTCGGCAGCGGAATGAAAATCCGCAGTCGATAGGGAAACCGCGGCTTGATCGGCGAATTCGAGGACGCCTGCTGGCGACAGCGCGGAGGCTTGTTGGGCAAGCTCATCCAGGGAAGAGGCCCCTCCTTGCGGAAGGGCCAGAAGCAAAAGGGCGAGGATTTTCATGCGAGGAATCTCGGCGATTAGGATAGCGTATAGCGCAACCCCACTTCCACACTACGCACAATTCCCTCGCTCATGAGTAAGAACCTTCCGCTTTCCCATCTCGAGGAAGATGGGGGCTCCCGCATGGTAGATGTGGGGGCGAAGTCCCAAACCCGCCGCTTCGCAGAGGCGGAGGCCTTGGTTCGGTACCCAGAAAAAGCCTTCCACCAAGTTTTGGCGGGGGAAGTACCCAAGGGCGGGATTGTGGAGCCGGCGCGGGTGGCGGGTATCTTGGCCGCCAAACGCACCTCCGAATTGATTCCTATGTGCCATGGATTGCTGCTGGATTGGGTTCAAATCACCATCGACGCCTGCCAAACACCGGAATGTGCCCTTCGCGTCCGCTGTCGGGCGTCGTTGGAAGGAAAAACCGGGGTCGAAATGGAGGCCATGGTGGGTGCCTGTGTGGCCGCCCTCACTCTTTACGACATGACCAAAGCTTTGGATAAGGGCATTGTTCTGGAAAAAGTCCGTTTGCTGGAGAAAAGCGGCGGAAAATCAGGTCCGTGGCGGGCACAATAGGGGCCCTGGACCAATTAGCCCCCCCGGGCCGTCCCCGTAAGGAAAGCGTTGTGGATCTGAAGATAGTCGAAGACCTGCTGGCCCTGATGCAAGATGGCGAGCTCACCGAGCTCCATGTCATCCAGGGCGAGACCGAAATCCGCCTCTCCCGCCAGGTGCCGGCGGGGCCGCCACAGGTGGTCTATGCCAGCCCACAAGCCGGCACCCCGGCGGCACCCGCGCCGCCAGCCACTGGCGAAACCCCGGTTGCCGCGGCGCCGGAGGTGGAAGGGGAGTTGTTCCGCTCACCCATGGTGGGCACCTTCTACAGCAAACCCGATCCGGATTCCGAGCCTTATGTTTCGGCCGGCGATGCCGTGGCCAAAGATTCTGTGTTGTGCATTTTGGAAGCGATGAAAGTGTTCAACGAAATCAAGGCCGAGTTCTCCGGCACCATCCTAGAGGTCTTAGTGAAGGATGGCGAGGCGGTGGAATACGACCAACCCCTGTTTCGTATCCGCACGTCCTAGCCAGCAATGTTCCAACGCATTCTGGTAGCCAATCGTGGTGAGATTGCTCTGCGTGTGATTCGCGCGGCCCATGATTTGGGAATCGAGGTGGTGGCTGTCTACAGCGAAGCCGATCGCGGCGCCCCCTATTTGGAGATGGCGGATGACGCCGTTTGCATTGGCCCTGCCGCCAGCGCGCAATCCTACCTCAACATCCCGGCCATTATCGCCGCAGCCGAAATCACCAATGTGGAAGCCATCCATCCCGGTTATGGCTTCTTGGCGGAAAACGCACACTTTGCCGAAGTTTGCCGCTCTTGCGATTTAACCTTCATTGGCCCCTCGGCCGAAGTCATCGATTCTTGCGGCGACAAATCCAAGGCCAAATCCACAGCCAAAGCCGCCGGTGTGCCAGTGGTGCCTGGCTCCGACGGGGCGGTGGAGGATGTGACCGAAGGCGCGAAAATCGCCGAAGAAATTGGCTTCCCCGTCATGATTAAAGCGGCAGCCGGCGGCGGAGGCAAGGGTATGCGCATGGCCGCAACTGCCGAGGTTTTTGGGCCATGTTTTTTGCAAGCCCAACAAGAGGCCGCTGCCGCCTTCCACGACGACAAAGTCTATGTGGAAAAGTTTGTGGTGCAGCCGCGCCATGTCGAAGTGCAGATTCTGGCCGGCGCCGATGGTGAGGTGGTTTATTTAGGCGAACGCGATTGTTCCATCCAGCGTCGCCACCAAAAACTGATTGAAGAATCACCGTCACCAGCCACCAATACCGACATTCGCCGACGCATGGGGGAAGCGGCCGTAGCCTTCGCCAAAGCTGCCGGTTATGTCAACGCCGGCACGGTGGAATTTTTGCTGGATGCCGAGGGCAATTTTTACTTCATCGAACTGAATGCCCGCATCCAAGTGGAACATTGTGTCACCGAAATGGTTACCGGTTTGGATTTGGTGCAATGGCAAATTCGCATCGCTGCAGGTGAAAACTTGGATTTCTGCCAAGACGATGTGCGCCTTCACGGGCATGCTATCGAGTTTCGCATTAATGCCGAAAACCCCGAGCGCGGGTTTGCGCCCAGCCCCGGCCGGATTGAAGAGTTGTTTTTGCCTGGTGGCCCCGGCGTGCGCATCGACTCGCATATTGCCGCCGGCTACACCATCCCTCGCCATTACGATTCCATGGTGGCCAAGCTCATTGTGCATGGTCATGATCGCAACCATGCTCTGCGCATTGCCCGCCGTGCCCTCCATGAAGTGCGCGTTTGCGGGCCAGGCTTAGCCAACACTGTTTCCTTGCACCAACGCATACTGGATAGCCCCGAGTTCCAAGCCGGGCAAGTCGACACCAGCTTCCTCGAACGCTTTTTGGATACTTAATCATGCCACAAGCCCTCGTCACCGGTGGAGCCGGATTTCTGGGTTCCCATCTTTGCGACAAACTCCTCGCCCGCGGCTTCCAGGTGGTGGCGGTCGACAATTTCGTCACCGGCGATCGACGCAATGTAGAGCATTTGGCGAACAACCCGGATTTCCAATTGCTGGAGCATGACATCACCCAGCCCATTCCTTGGGACGGGCCCTTGGATCGCCTCTTCAACATGGCTTCGCCGGCCTCGCCCATCGATTACATGCAGATTCCTTTGGAAACCTTGGCCGTCGGCAGTGAGGGCACCAAAAACTGTTTGGAGTTGGCAAAGAAAACAGGGGCACGCTTTCTTCAAGCCTCCACTTCGGAATGCTATGGTGATCCTTTGGTGCACCCGCAGGTGGAAGATTATTGGGGCAACGTCAATCCCATTGGTCCTCGTTCCTGCTATGACGAAGCCAAACGCTTTAGCGAAGCCCTCATCATGGCCTACCACCGCACCCATCAGGTGCAAACACGGATTGTGCGCATCTTCAACACCTATGGCCCGCGCATGCGCTTGCATGATGGTCGGGTGGTGCCATCATTGATGGGTTCGGCCTTGCGCGGCGAAGCACTCACCATCCATGGGGATGGTTCCCAAACGCGCAGCTTTTGCTTTGTGGATGATTTGCTGGAAGGGATTCAGCGGTTGATGGAGAGTGACGAGATTCTGCCCACCAACATCGGCAATCCTGTGGAGATGAGCATTCTGGAATTTGCCGAGACGGTGAAGGAAGTGGTGGGAACGGAAGTGCCTATTTCTTTAGGCCCGCTGCCGGAAAACGATCCGAAAGTGCGCCGGCCAGATATCAGCAAAGCCAAACGCTTGCTGGATTGGGAACCGAAAATCGCTTTGAAGGAAGGGTTGGAACGTTCCTTGGATTATTTCCGCCAACGCGTTTCTGAGGAGGCTTCTTAATGTGTGGCATCGTTGCCGCCGTCACCACCGGCACGGATGTCCGCGCCGTGGTTTTGCAAGGCCTTAAAACCTTGGAATACCGTGGCTACGACTCCGCCGGCATGGCGGTATGTACAGAGCAGGGTTTGGATGTGCGCCGCAAAATGGGCAAGATTGCCAATCTGGAAGAAGAGCTCGATAAAAACCAGCTACCAGAATCCGCAACCGCCATCGCCCATACGCGTTGGGCCACCCATGGCGCTCCCGCCGACCGCAATGCTCATCCGCATGTGGATGATCAGCAACAAGTGGTGGTGGTGCACAATGGCATCATCGAAAACTATTTGGATTTGCGCGCCGAGCTTGCCGAACTCGGCCATGAATTCCACACCGATACCGATACCGAGGTCTTAGCCAACCTGATTGCCCACTACCGCAAATCCAGCGCCGATTTGCATCAGGCGGTGCGCTCGGCGTTGCATAAAGTGGAAGGCGCCTACGGGCTGGTGGTGATGGCGGCGGATGATCCCAACACCCTCATCGTCGCCCGCTTGGATTCTCCCTTGGTGGTTGGCATCGGCGAACATGGACGTTATGCCGCCAGTGACATGCCGGCTCTATTGCATTTGACTCGCGATTTTTTGGTGCTGGATAACCGCGAAACTGCGGTGCTGACCCCGCATAGCCATGCGCTTTACGATGTCCATGGCCAAGTCCTCGAACGCGATTTGATGCATTGCGATTGGACGCCGGAACAAGCCGAGCGTGGCGGCTATCCCCACTTTATGCTCAAAGAAATCCACGAGCAGCCCGATGTGTTGGCGCGCACGGCCTTTGATCGCTTCCATGATTTGGCAGGCGACGTCGATTTCGAACCTGAATTTGGTTTGGACGACCGCACCTTGCAAAGCTTTGAGCGCCTGCGCTTTATGGCCATGGGCACTTCCTTTCATGCCGCCCAACTCGGTCAAAAGATGATTGGCGAACTGGCCTCCTTGCCTGGAGAAACCTTAAACGCCAGTGAATTTTTGTACAGCCCGCGCCTGCCCGAGGGCCAAGCCCTCACCGTAGTGGTTTCGCAGTCGGGAGAAACTGCCGACACCTTACGGGCGATGCGGGAAGTGCAGAAACGCGGTGGTCGCGTGCTGGGCATTTGCAACGTGCAAGGGAGCACCTTGGCTCGCGAAGCCGACCACCTCATCCTCACCCACTGTGGTCCCGAAGTGGGCGTGGCCTCAACCAAAGCCTTCTTCGGGCAAGTCACCGCTTTGTATTTACTCGCCATTCGCTTTGGCCGCGCGCGCGGTGTGTTGAATGCCGAGCAGGGGCGGCAATTCCTCCAGGATTTGCGTGCCCTGCGGCATAAGTTGGAATATTGTTTCCGCGAAGAAACCTTGGCCACCATTCAACAAGCCGCCCAATATTTGTCGGGGGTGCGCTCTTGTTTGTTTCTCGGCCGCAGCTTCCAACATCCGGTTGCTTTGGAAGGGGCGTTGAAGCTGAAAGAAATTTCTTACATCCACGCCGAGGGCTATCCGGCAGGGGAAATGAAGCATGGCCCCATCGCCTTGATTGACGCCGATTTCCCAGTCATTGCCATCGCCACCCCGGGCACCACCTATGAAAAGATGTTGTCCAACATCCAGGAAGTGCGCGCCCGCGACGGCAAGGTGGTGGCGGTAGCGGCAATGGGGGACGACAAGGTCGCGGCGGCGGCAGATTATGTGTTGTCGGTGCCCGCAGTGCCCGAGCTCCTTGCCCCCTTGGTCACGGTGGTGCCCTTGCAACTCTTGTCCTATGAAGTAGCCTTGGCCTTGGGCAAAGATATCGATCAACCCCGCAATCTTGCAAAATCGGTAACTGTGGAATGAATCACCCCGCAAATCATCAACCGCAAACGGTGCAACGGGTTTTGCTAACTGGAGCTGCGGGGTTCATTGGCAGTAGTTTGGTCGACGCCCTTTTGGCGCAGGGGGTGGAGGTTGTGGGTATCGACAATTTCGATCCCTATTACAACCCAGATATAAAGCGCCGCAATTTGCAACAAGCCTTAGGCCACAACAACTTTCACTTCTATGAGGGCGACATCTTGGATCGCCCTTTATTGCAAAAGATTTTCGTCCATGGTGATTTCGATGTAGTGGTGCATCTTGCCGCCAAAGCCGGTGTGCGGCCCTCCATCGTCGATCCCGATGCCTATTTTCAAGTAAATGTGCAAGGCACTTTGAATCTACTCCATCTGTTATGCGAATCCCCGCAAACCCGCTTGGTGATGGCTTCCTCTTCCAGCGTGTATGGCAACAATACGGTGGCTCCTTTCGCCGAAGATGCCGAAACCTCCTTGCCGGTTTCGCCCTACGCCGCCAGCAAGAAAGCAGGCGAAGTTTTGGCCTATTCCTTTCACCAGCTCTATGGAATTCCCATGAGCTTGCTGCGTTTTTTCACCGTTTACGGGCCGCGCCAACGTCCCGAGATGGCTATCGCCAAATTTTTCCAGCTCATTCAGGACGAAAAAACCGTGCCCATGTTTGGCGATGGAACCACGGCAAGGGATTACACCTTCATTGGCGACATCGTCCAGGGTTTGCAACAGGCGATGAAGTTTTGCACTGGCTTCGAAATTTACAATCTGGGCAATTCCTCCCCGGTTTCTTTGTCGGAAATGATTGCTGCCGTCGCCCGTGCGGTGGGCAAGGATGCCAAAATCCAAAGGCTGCCCGAACAACCTGGCGACGTCACCCTTACTTGCGCCGATGTGCGCAAAGCCCAAGCCATGTTGGGCTACCAGCCAAGCACCTCGCTCGACCAGGGGCTTGGCATGTATCGCGATTGGTTGCAGCAACAACAAGCTCTACCCCATAACCCCAAAGAGCAAAACGCATGATCGGCTTGGATTTGGTGGTTGGCGGCGGAGGATTTATTGGCTCCCATGTGGTAGAGGGCTTATTGGCAGAAGGGCGTCAGGTGCGGGTGTTGGATGATTTTTCTACCGGGCATGCGCACAATTTGGATGGCTTGGATTGCCAAGTGATGGAGGGGGATGCAGCCGAGGAATCCACAGCACGCGCCGCCGCCGCCGATGTCGAGCGCATTTTTCACCTAGGAGCTCGCCCCAGTGTGCCCTGGAGTTTTGAGTTTCCCGAGCTGGCGGAACAAGCCAACTACCAAACCACGCTCAGCCTGATTGCGGCCGCCCAACACCATGGCATTCGTCGTCTGGTTTTTTCCAGCAGCTCGGCCATTTATGGGGACGCCCCGAAATTACCCAAAGCAGAAAACATGCAGCCTGCGCCCCAATCCCCGTATGCCGAACACAAGCTCCAAGGCGAAGTGGCGCTGGCGGCAGCGGCCAAGGATTTTGGCTTGGAATCGGTGTCGTTGCGTTATTTCAATGTGTTTGGTCCGCGCCAAGATCCCTCCTCTCCCTACAGCGGGGTGATTTCTCTATTTGCGCGCTGGCTCCACGAAGGGAAAAACCCTACCTTTTACGGCGACGGTTTGCAAACCCGAGATTTTGTGTTTGTTAAGGATGTGGTGCGCGCCAACCTGGCCGCCGCCTCGGTGCCTTTGTCCACGCCTGCGCGCATCCTCAACATTGGTTGCGGCCGGAGTGTGTCCATCCTCGATTTATGGGCCACCCTCTGTCGGGTTGCCGGCAAAGAAACTGGGGAGCCGCACTTTCTTCCTGCGCGTCAAGGCGATGTGCGCCATTCCTGCGCCAGTATCGCCCGCGCCCAACAGGAACTCGGCTTTCAACCCCAGTTCACTCTGGAACAAGGCTTGGCTTTAACCCTGGGCTTCCCGCAGCCGTAGCTTCTATCTGCAAACGCTTGACGATTTCCGGATCATCGAACACCAGGCGTCCTTTGTGCGATTTTTGTTGTTCGTCAATCCACCAGATGTTGAGACCGTAAAAATCGAAATCGGGGCCGCGCACGAAGTTGATGAGTTGTTGTTCGCTGCTGACCGGCACCCAACCATCGCCGTCGACCTGGTTTAACAAATGCACGGAGATGAGTAAATCGCCTGCTTTCAGCCCTAGCCGAGAGGCCCCGGTATTTTGAAACACCCCCGACAGCCGCAACACTCGATAGGGAATTGGATAGCCATGACTATCCATCATTGTGCGCATCAACGGCTTGGGGTCGCAAGCAAATCCCAATAGTCCGAAGGTGTCGCGCTGGCGCGAGGCTTGCAGCTCCAATTCCACAATCTTGCGCAAGTCGTCGCGCTCAAAATCCAAACTCACCACTTGGCCGGGGTCTAACAACACCAGGATGTCGCGAAATTCTTCGGCATTCAACACTGACTCGCTGTTGATGGCGACGATGCGATCGCCTGGTTGCAGTCCAGCTCGGGCTGCGGGTCCACGCGGATGCACAGCGCCGACGGTTAGCCCGCCAGCTCCACTTACGTTCATGCCCAACCAAACCCGAGGTTGGTAAAGGCGGGAGCGGATGATGTCGGAAACCCGGCTAACCGGAATTGCGTAGCCAATGCCGTCGGCAAAGGTGAGGGTGGCGCTGTTGATGCCAATCAAACGGCCTTCCACATTCAATAAGGGGCCGCCAGAATTGCCAGGGTTGATAGCAGCATCGGTTTGCAATAGCCCGGTTAAAACATGACGCCCATTTTGCGAAGCCACATTCACTTCGCGCTGCACACCGGACAAAATGCCTGAGGTAATGGAATGCGAGTTGCCGTAGGCGGTGCCGATGGCAATAACCTTTTCGCCAATGATTAAATCCTCCGGTGCCGCCAACTCGATGGCTGGATAGTTGCCCAAGTCGTCGATTTTCAACAAGGCTAAATCCCATTCCATATCCATATTCAGCACGCGGGCGCTGACTCGTTTGCCCCCCAAATCGGCGGGGAAGGAGAGGGTAATCAGCCGATCCTTAGCAGTCATGCTGGAATCGGGCTGCACCACATGCGCGTTGGTGATGACAAAGCCGCGGGGATCGATCACCACACCGGTGCCTTGACTCAGCGGCGTGCCCATTTGCCCTAGCCAATCGGTGGGATTGGGGACCTCGGTGCTAATGAGTTTGCTGTAGACATCCACGCTGACCACGCTGGGGGCGGCAATGCGGTAGACGCGGGCTTCGGGAGTCCAGCGCGGGCCCTGCATGTCCGACAGTCCGGTATCCGCTTGTTGGGCGAAGGCCAGGCCGAGGGGGAGGAGGAGGGCCAGCAGCATGTGCATAATGTACGCTGCCAGGGCGGGACGGTTAACCAGGAATAGGGAAATCGGATGGTGGGCGTTACAGGGCTTGAACCTGTGACCCCCAGCTTGTCGAGCTGGTGCTCTAGCCAACTGAGCTAAACGCCCAACCGAAGGGCGCAAAGTTTAACGGCCTTCGGGCGCGAAGGAAAGGGCTTTCTGCCGCCAATCCTGGGCCAAATCCAGAGGGCGGCCCTCGGCGTGCAGGCGCAGCTCCAAGTAGCGCAGAGCCATCGGGAACCAGGGCTGGGACGCCATATGCTTGAAATTCCACCGCGGCTTGCCTGCTTTTTGCAAAAAAGGTGGGGGATCCAACCGCAATTGGGCGGTGAGGATGCGATTGGCCGCCACCACCGCATGGCGGGGGATGCGCGCGCGTTGTTGGAATTCGGTCAACACCGCGGCGGCAATTTGTGGAAATTCCGACACCGCCAAACGCCGGGTTTGCGGGTGGAATTCTTGCTCTACTCGTGGGCCAAAAACCACCGCCAAAGTGTAGGCATAATCGGTTTCCCAACCGGCTTCGAGCTGCCAATCCAGGGCCTGAAAACGGCGCCCCAGAATGTCGGCGTGATTGGCCTGTTGGTCCAGCCAGGGCACCAGTTCCGGCATCACCCAGTCCACCACCGCCAAGGCCTGCAAATCCTCCCACACCCCGGCGGCTTGTCCGGTGGCAAGCAAACGGAACATCTCTTCGGCCAGGCGCGCCGGAGCCGATTGGGCCAGCAACGGCGCATGTTCTTTGGCCGCCCGAATCTCTTTTTCCCCCGGCTCCAATCCCAGCCGACGCATGAATTTGACAAGCCGCAAAATGCGCACCGGATCTTCGGCGAAGCGCACCATGGGATCGCCAATGGAATGCAAAACACCGGCTTGGATATCGTCCATACCGCCAACCCAGTCGACAATTGCGCCGACCACTGGATCCAAAAACAATCCGTTCACCCGAAAATCCCGACGATTGGCATCTTCGCGCGCGGTGCCATAAACATTGTCGCGTTGAATGATTTGGACGTCGTCGTCTTCGCTGGGTGGGGGCGCGGCGCGGAAGGTGGCCACTTCGAAAAAATCGCGCCCTTGGTGCACATGCACGATGCGGAAGCGTCGGCCAATCAAGCGCGAGCGATGGAACAAACGGCGCACCTGCTGCGGGCGGGCGGCCGTGGCGATGTCGAAATCTTTGGGTTGGGAACCCAACAGCAAATCCCGTACGCAACCGCCTACCAAATAACTTTCAAAGCCCCGGTCTTGCAAACGGCGCACGATGGAGACCGCGCGTCGATCGAGGTTGCGACGCGGAAAGGGCAAGGAATAACGCTTGGCCGGCATCGGGTTTAGGGGCGCTTTTGAAACTGGAGGGCCCAGCGTCGGCCACGGTCGGGCGCCAATTCATAGGAATCTTGGGCCAGCAAAGCCCAGTGCTCTTGCAGTTGCGGATGTTGTTCCCAATCCCGTTGCCAACTTGGCCCGGCCATAAGGAAAAGATGACGCGCCGGTACCGTAGGCCGCGCCAGACGCTGGAGAAACTTGGGCAGGGGCTCGACGGCGCGCGCCACCAACCAATCCACATGCGGGTCGAGTTGGGGTAAGACTTCTTCTCCTTGTTGGGCGAACACCTGCACATGCATCCAGCCCAATTCCGCTCTTGCCGCCTGCAAAAAGGCCGCTTTTTTTTGGTTGCGCTCGGCCAAGGCCCATTCCTTTTCAGGGAAGATGGCGGCCCATACCATGCCGGGCAACCCTCCGCCGGAGCCCCAATCTAAGAAACGCGCCACTGGGGGCAGATGCTGAGCGGCATAAATGCAATCCACCAAATGGGCTTCCACTAAAGTGTTCCAATCTTTGGCGCCGGTGAGGTTGGTGCGAGTGTTGGCGGCCAACAGCAAGGTGGCATATTCGAGGATGCCGCGGAGGGCGGCGTCGGCAGGCTGCAGCAAAGGCTCCAACGCTTGGCGCAGGAGCTGGACGGATGCGGCAGGGGGGACGGAAAGGCCCACATCCTGGGGATTGGGGATGCCGGGGAAAGCCATGGACAGGTTGGCAGGGTAGGAAGGACTCGAACCCTCAACATTCGCATTTGGAATGCGACGCTCTAACCAATTGGAGCTACTACCCTGTCTGTCTGTGTGAGAACCCACCTATTATAGGTGGTGCCGAGAGGGGGATTCGAACCCCCACGTCCGTAAAGGACACAGGCACCTGAAGCCTGCGCGTCTGCCAATTCCGCCACCTCGGCGAGATGGTTCCTACGGCGCGCCTAAGATATCGCCACCCCCGCAGGAAGCAAGCACCAAGATGGCCGCAAAAAAGAAAAAAACCGAGTTCGAATCCGTGCTCAACCGCAAGGCCAAGCGCGAATACGAGATCTTGGACAGCTTGGAGGCTGGAATTGCCCTTTTGGGCACCGAAGTCAAGGCCCTGCGCGCGGGGCGGGTGAGCTTAAACGAGAGTTTTGTGCGCGCTCGGGCTGATGGTTTGTGGCTGGAGCGGGCACATTTCGGGGAATATGCCCATGGCAATTTGCATAACCACGAGCCCTTGCGATCGCGGCGGTTGCTGGTGCATAAGGCGGAGGCGCGGAAATGGTTGCAGAGGGTGAAAGAAAAGGGGCTCACCATCGTGCCTTTGCGCATGTATTTTCATGGGCGCTATGCCAAGGTGGAAATCGTCCTTGGCAAAGGGCGCAAACTGCATGATAAGCGGCAGGTCATCAAAGAACGCGAGGCGCAGCGGGAGATGCGCCGGCATGGCAAGCGTGGCTGAAAACGGCCGGGCGCTTTGTGCTTTGTGCTTTGTGCTTTGTGCTAGAATGGGGGTACCACCGTGGGGGCGATCGGTTTCGACTGGAAGTTTCCTTGCTTGAGTGGCGTGCCGAGGTTGCGGAGATGGCCTCGTAAAACCCTTCGCAAAGGCTTAACTGCCAACAACAATTACCAACTCGCTGCTTAGTCAGTGACATTCGACAGGTCTTCGCCCGCTGGGCTTGTCGGATGATTGATCGCGGGCTAGCAACCTGATCCTGGCTCGGGAGATGGACGCGAAATTCAAGGAGCTGGCTGCAAGGCCCGCCTGTCCGTTGGCAGGTTTTGCGGTGAGATTCAAGAACGGACTACGCACGTAGAAGCTCCTGTTTGGCCTTCTCAGGACGCGGGTTCGATTCCCGCCGCCTCCACCATTTTTCTCGTGTTGGTAAATTCTCTCATAATTTGTGCAAAGATCTCCCAAGTGCACAAGGGTGGCCATTCAAACCTTATTGACATTTGTTCTAGGGCAAGTAAAGTTACCATGGTTTTGCTGAAGTTTTTTCATGGCCCAATTTCAGCTTCCCCCTCTAACAGCTGACGTCGAGTTTGCCTGCAACCCAAAAGCTTGTTTCCAGGAAAGGATGTAACCCGAGAATCGGAATGCTCCGGGAATGCGGCCATGGGTGAATCACTAGCGAGTCAAGCAAAAAAGGCGATAAAGCATGCTGCAGATCTTTATGAACAGCTGGTTTTGCTTGTTGCTCCCCAAGGTGCTGGAAAAACGTTCGCTCTCATGGATGTCCAGGAGCATTCTCCTGCGCCTCTGGTGAATGTCAATCTCGAGCTATCGCGCCGAATGCTGGATTTGACAGAGCGCCAGCGGGCCTGCACGCTGCCGCGTCTTCTTCGGGACCTCGTAAGCAAGAGCGAATGCGAGATGATCCTACTCGACAACATCGAAATCCTGTTCGATGTTGGTTTGAAACAGGACCCGCTGCGGCTGCTCCAGGGACTCTCACGCAA